>DASZHS010000051.1:0-69846 GCA_035937595.1 Acidimicrobiales bacterium | reverse complement strand
GATGCCGACCCACGCGCCGAAGAGGATGACCATCACCGCGAGGACGGCGACGCCCTGGCGCAGCTGGCCCACCATCTTGCCGAACGTGTAGGTGAGGGCGAACGGGATCGAGAGCAGGAGCACGATGGAGAGGAAGTTCGTGATCCCCGTGGGGCTCTCGAAGGGGTGGGCGGAGTTGGCGTTGAGCGAGCCGCCGCCGTTGGTGCCGAGCTGCTTGATGGACTCCATGAAGGCGTAGGGGCCGACCGCGATCGTCTGGCGGACGCCGGTCAGGGCGTTGTGGATGTGGACGGGCGCGTTGAACGTCTCGATCCCGCCCTGCGCGACGAAGACGATGCCCGAGAGGAAGGCGAAGGGGATGAGGATGTAGAGCGTGGCGCGGACGACGTCGACCCAAAAGTTGCCGATGGTCGGGCGGCCCCGGTTCGCGAAGCCGCGGATCACCGCGATGGCGAGCGCGAGGCCGACGGCGGCCGAGATGAACTGCTGGAACTCGAGGCCCAGCAGCTGAGAGGTGAACGACATCGTCGTCTCGCCTGCGTAGTTCTGCCAGTTGGTGTTCGTGAGGAAGCTGATCGCGGTGTTGAACGCGAGCGCCGGCGTCACCCCTGGGAGGTGGGTGGGGTTCAGGGGGAGGTGCCCCTGGAGCACGAGGAAGCCGTAGGTGACCAGGACGACGACGCCCGAGAAGATGACGAGCGAGCCGGCGTAGCGCTGCCAGGACTGCTCGGCCTCCGGGTCGGTGCCGAGCAGCCGGTAGATCGGTCGCTCGATCACCCAGAGGAACCGGACCCGGCCCGAGAACACCGAGACCAGGTACGACCCGAGGTACCGCCAGCACAGCGCGAGGCAGACGATGAGCGCGAGGAGGGTGAGCGCGAACTGCACTAGAAGCGCTCCGGCTTGACCATGGCGTAGCCCAGGTACACGAAGAGCAGGATGCTGAGGGAGAGCAGGAGCCCCTGGGCGAGGCTCACAGCTTGTCCAGCGCCCAGATGACGCCGAGCATGACGGCCGTCGCCCCCACCAGTCCGGCGATCGCCGCGAGTTGTGCCATGCGACCAGCGTGCTCGCCGCGGCGTTAGCGAAGCCTCAACGTCGACGCGGCCTCGTCAACAGATCGTTAACGACGCGCGTCAGCCGGTGAAGTGGTGCGCGACGTCCCGGCTGAAGAGCTCGAGCGTCTCGAGGCAGCGCTCGAGGGCGCCGAGCGTGAAGCACGGGACGATGAGCTCGTCGCAGCCGGCAGCCACGTAGCGCCCGACGATCTCGACGACCTCGGCGGGCGTCCCCACGATCGAGGCTCTCCCCGCGCCGTCGCGGTGCTTCGCAAGCCACGCCTCGTCGGTGCTGAGGAACACGAGCGCCTGGGTGGACCGCTCGATCGTCGCGGGGTCCCGGCCGATCGTGGCGCAGTGCTCGTCGAGGACCCGGTTGCACGCCGCGAGGTCCTCCGGGGACGTCCAGGCGTTCCAGACCGACGCGTGCCGGGCGGCGATCGCCATCGTCCGGCGACGCCCGCGCACGCCGAGGAGGATCGGCATGGGCGCCTGCACGGGGCGGGGGTCGTTCGGCGCGTCACGCACCGAGAAGTACGCACCGTCGAACGTGGTCGTCGCCTCGGTGAGCATCGAGTGCACGACGGACACGAACTCGTCGAAGCGGTCGATGCGCTCGGTGATCGAGCCGAGCTCGATGCCGTAGCTCGCGTGCTCGTTCTCCTGCCAGCCTGCGCCCATCCCGCAGATGGCGCGACCCTGGCTGATCTGGTCGATCGCCGTCATCGCCTTCGCGAAGACCGCGGGGTGCCGGTAGGTCGCCGACGCGACGAGGGTCCCGAGCCGGAGCCGCGACGTCCTCGCGGCGAGCCCGGCGAGGACGGCCAGGGCCTCGAGCGTGTCGCCGCGGAGCGGGGTCGCGTCGGGCGCGTTCGGCATGAAGTGGTCCGCGACGTACGCAGCGTGGAAGCCCAGGCGCTCGCACGTCGTCGCGATCGCCGCCACGTCCTCGAACGGGCGGCTCGGGTCGGGCCAGACGCTGAAACGCACGGCTCAGCCCCTTGCCTCGTCGGTGTGCTCCGCGGGGTCCTCGACGCCGGGGACCGACGCGATCACGAGCGTGAGCCGCGCGGCACCCTCCGGCGCGTCGGTGCGGTGCTCGAACTGGAGGGGCTCTGCGAGCTCGTTGATCGACTTGAGGAGCGCCTTTGCCTCCTCGGGTGTGACGAGCACCGAGGTGTGGAGGTAGCCGATGGCGTCGTCGAGCGGGCCGTTGGGGAGGTCCTTGTCGGCGACGCGCTCGAGCGCGGTGAGCAGCCGTTCCCGCGTCACGTCCATCGCCGTCGACAGCACCGCGCTCGTCGCGAGCGTCAACGCGCGCGACGAGGCCGCGATGGGTGGGCGGATCTTGAGGTCCCGTGCGGCCCTCGCCCACGGGCGCTCGCGTGCGTCACCCGCCGACGCGATGCGCCGCACGATGCCGTACCGCTCGAGGGCGCGCAGGTGGTAGCTCATCGCGCTCGGCGTCGTGCCGGCGAGCTGCGCGGCCTGGGTGGCGGTGAGCTCTCGGCCCTGGTCGTAGAGGGCCTCGATGACGACGAGCCGGGCGGGGTGGGCGATCGCTCGGATCGCCCTCGGGTCGGTGAGCTCGACCGCGTCGGGGGGGACGTCCGGCACGATCTGGCACCCTAGCCCTTGACCCACCTATTCTGAAAGATATACTTCGCAAGATGTCCTTCACATCTGCGGACGCCGCAACCTCGCCGCCGACGGCCCGGCTGCCCCGGTCGGTCCTCGCGATCGGTGTGGGCCGCGGGATCTCCTTCCTCGGCGACGAGGTCGCGCTCCTCACGATGGCCTTCCGCGCGAAAAGCGAGCTCGGCCACTTCGGCGTGGCGTCGATCCTGATCGCCGGCGCGCTGCCGCTGCTGCTGCTCGCCCCCTTTGCGGGCCTGCTCGTCGACCGCGTGCGCACGCGCCCGCTCCTCGTCAGCGCGACCCTCGCCCAGGCGGGGCTCTGCGTCGCCCTCGCGTACGCGCCGTCGGTGCTGCTCGTGCCGCTGATCGCCCTCCTCGCCTGCGGCACCGCCGTCGCGGTGCCCGCCTGGCAGGCCCTCGTCCCGACGCTCGTCGCCGAGTCGCAGCTGTCGAGCGCGATGGGGCTCCTGCAGAGCGTCCAGGCGCTCGCGGGCATCGCCGGACCGTTCGTGGGCGGTCTCCTCGTCGCGACCTACGGGTTCCACGTGCCGCTGCTCGTCGACGCGGCGTCCTTCCTCGTCCTCGCCGCGGTCCCGGTGGCGCTGCGCGTCGACCGCGTCCCCTCGGGCGCGGCGGAGCGGACGAGCACGAGGTCCGAGGCGTTCGCCGGCGTGCGGCTGATCCTCGCGAGCCCGATGCTTCGCTCGCTGGTCGCGCTCGTCGTGTTCTTCATCCTCGCCATCGGCGCGATCAACGTCGTGGAGATCTACTTCATCACGACGGCGCTGCACCAAGGAGCGTTCGGCTACGGGCTGCTCGGAATGTCGATGGGCGTCGGCATGCTCGTGACGGCGGCCCTCTCCGGGAGGATTGCCCGGCGCTTCCACCGGCCGGAGCGCCTGTTCGTGGCCGGCTGCGCGGGGCTGTGCGTCGGCATCACCGCGTTCGGGCTCACGACCTCGCTGTGGGAGGCGTGCACGCTCGTCTTCTTCGTGGGCGTGGGCAACGCCCTCGTGAACGTGAACGCGATGGTCCTGCTCACCACCAACTCGACCGACGAGGTCCGCGGCCGCGTGTTCGCCGCGATCAACGGGACCGTCTCGGCGGCCCAGATCGTGGCGCTGTCGATCGGCGGCCTCCTCCTCTTCGCGTTCGCGCCCCGGCCCATCATCATCGCGGGCGGCGTTGCCTCGGTGGTCGCCCTCGCGCTCACGGCGACACCGGTGCTCCGCGCCGGCACGCCTCGCGACGGGGTGACGACCGGCGGCGCGCCCACTTCTCAGCCCGACCGCGACCTCGGCGCCGACACCGTCGCGGCCTAAGGTCGCACCGCGCCAGCGGGCGCGGGGAGGCAGCGTGCGCATCGCCGTACTCGGGGGCACCGGTGTGCTCGGGCGCCTCGTCGTGGACGTCGCCCTCGGACGGGGCCACGAGCCCGTGGCGCTGTCGCGGACGACGGGCGTCGACCTCGTCACGGGACGCGGGCTCGACGGCGCGCTCGACGGGTGCGCGGCGGCGATCGACGCCGCCAACAAGTTCGCGGTCCGCCGCGGGCCGGCGCGGGCGTTCTTCGAGGCGACGGCCAAGCACCTGCAGGCCGCCTGCGACCGCGCCGGCGTCGCCCACATCGTCGTCGTCTCGATCGTCGGCATCGACCGGGTCCGCGCGTACGGGTACTACGACGCCAAGCTCACCCAGGAGCGCCACCACCTCGCCGGACCGGTGGACGCGACGATCGTGCGCGCGACGCAGTTCCACGAGTTCCCCGGTCAGATCGCCGCGCGCTCGACGCTCGGCGGCCGGGTGACCCTGATCCCGGCGCTGCGCGTCCAGAGCGTGGCGGCTCGATCGGTCGCCGAGGTACTCGTCGACGCCGCCGTCGGGCCGTCCCAGCGCGGGCGCCTCCCCGACGTCGCCGGCCCGGGCCCGCCCGCCGAGCTGCCCGCGCTCGCCACGGCCGTGCTCGCGCACCGCGGCTCGCGCGCGAAGGTGCTCGCCGTGCCGCTCGCCGGCCCGCTGCGCCGCGCCTCTCGCGAGGGCGCGCTGCTCCCCGCACCGGACGCTACCTTGGTAGGGCCGACGTTCGCCGCGTGGCTGGACGGCCCCGACGGGCCACCGCGGTCGGCCGCGACGAGCTGACCGCCGCGTCCTGCACGACGCCGTGGCGATCCACGCGCGCCCGCCGAGCGCACGAGATGGGTCAGCCGGCGGCGACCTTGGCGGCGAGGTTCGCGGGGAGCTCGGCGAAGTGGTCGAAGCTCGTCGTGAACGTGCCGTGCCCGCCGGCGATCCCGCGCAGGTCCGTCGTATACCGCGAGAGCTCGGTCGTCGGGACCAGCGCCACGACGCGCGTCTGTCCGTCGTCGGTCGGGTCCGAGGACACCACGCGGCCCCGCCGCGAGTTGAGGTCGCTCAGCACGTCGCCCAGGAACCGCGTGGGCACGTCGACCTCCACGTGGCTGATGGGCTCGAGGATGACCGCGCCGGCCGCAGCGACGGCGTCTTGGAACGCGATGGAGCCGGCCATCTGGAAGGCGGCCTCGGAGGAGTCGACGCTGTGGTGCTTGCCGTCGTCGCAGATGACCCTGATGTCGACGAACGGGATCCCCTGGTTGCCGCCGGTCGCCATCGCCTTCTCGACGCCGTGCTGGACCGCCGGGATGAACTGGCGCGGGATCGCCCCGCCGACGACCTGGTCGACGAACTCGAAGCCCGTCCCCCGCGGCAGCGGCTCGAGGCGCAGGTGCGCGACGGCGAACTGCCCGTGGCCGCCGGTCTGCTTCTTGTGGCGACCCTCGGCGGCGGCGGGCTTGAGGATCGTGCGCCGGTAGGAGTGCCGACGCTCCTCGACGTCGACCTCGACGCCGTACTTGCGCTTGAGCCGCTCGAGCACCACCGCGAGGTGCGTGTCGCCCATGACGGTGAGCACGGTCTGGTGCGCCTCGTCGTCCTGGCGCACGCGCAGGCCGGGATCCTCTTCCTCCAGGCGGTGCAGCCCCACCATCAGCTTGTCCTCGTCGCCCTGCTTGCGCGCGAGGACGGCCACCTCGTGGGTGGGGGCGGCGCCGGCGGGCAGGGGGAGCTCGACGTCGAAGCCCTTCGGGGCGAGCACGTCGCCGGCGATCGTGTCGGCGAGCTTCGGCACCGCGACGAGGTCGCCCGCGGTCACCTCGGCCACGGCCACGAGCTCCTTGCCCCTCGGCACCTGGAGGGAGCGGAGCCGCTCGTCGGTGCGCGAGCGAGAGTTGACGAGCGTGTCGTCGGGACGCACGGTGCCCGAGATGACCTCGAGCCAGGTGATCCGCCCGACGAAGGGATCGAGCACGGTCTTGAAGGCGCGCAGGACCGGCGGCCCCGCCGGGTCGCGCGGCAGCTCCAGCATCTCGCCACCGCGCGTGCCCTGCACGCCGCGGCTCGGGGAGAGCTCGCTCAGCAGCGACGCGAGCCGGTCCACGCCGATGCCGGTCTCGCCCGAGACGCAGACGACCGGGACGACCGAGCCGTCGGCGAGCCCGATGCTGAGCGCGGCCTCGAGCTCCTCCATCGAGAGCGCGTCGCCCTCGAGGTAGCGCGCCGTGAGATCGTCGTCGGCGAGCACGATGCCCTCGACGAGCTGCTCGCGCACCCGGTGCTCTTCCTCTGCGATCTCGTCCGGCACGGGCTCGGTCTTCGGCGCGCCCCCGTCGTAGGTGATCGCCGCGTCGGCGAGCAGGTCGGCCACGCCTCGGAACGCGGGGCCCTCGCCGATCGGGAGCTCGACGGGCGCCACGCCCTTGCCGAAGGTGTCGCGCAGGGACGCGAGCACCGGCTCGTACCGCGCGCCCTCGCGGTCGAGCTTGGTCACGACGATCACGCGGGGGATGCCCTCGCGCCCGGCGAGGCGCCAGACCACCTCGGTCTGGACCTCGACCCCGTCGGTCGCGCTCACGACGATGACCGCGACGTCAGCGACGGCGAGCGCGCGCTCCACCTCGACGACGAAGTCGGCGACCCCGGGGGTGTCGATCAGGTCGATCCGCTCCTCGCCGAGCGTGATGGGGGCGATCGTCATCGACAGCGAGTGGCGGCGGGCGACCTCCTCGGGCTCGGTGTCGCACACCGTCGTGCCCTCGAGGACCGAGCCGGCCCTCGGGATCGCCCCGGTCGTCGCGAGCAGTCGCTCGATGAGCGTCGTCTTTCCGGCGCCGGCATGCCCGACAAGCGCAACGGTCCTGGTCCGGTGCGTGGTGACGGCGGCTAGGGCCATGTCCACCTCGATTCGCTGGAGCTCCGAGCCCATGAGGGTACCGCCGACGGCCCGGAGGGGCCCTGGGCAGCTTCGGAGCGATGGGGCCTACGATCTGGTCGAGGTCCATCGGGCCGGGTGGCGGTCCTGGGGCCTCGGAGGAGGCGCCATGAAGATCAGAGACCTGCTCGCCACCAAGGGCGACGCCGTGGAGACGATCGCCGCGGACGCCACGATTCGTGACGTGGTCGAGCGGCTCACCCGGCTCGGGATCGGTGCGCTCGTCGTCACGGGCACGACCGGCACCGTCGACGGGATCATCTCCGAGCGCGACGTGGTCCGGGTCCTCGGCACCCACGGCGACGGCGCGCTGGGCCGCCGGGTCGCCGACGAGATGTCCACGCCGGTGACGACGAGCGCGCCGGACGACGAGGTGACCTCGCTCATGTCGCGGATGACCGAGCGGCGCATCCGGCACCTCCCGGTCGTCGAGGCCGGGCGGCTCGTCGGCATCGTCTCGATCGGCGACGTCGTGAAGTCGCGGGTCGACCAGCTCGAGCGGGACCGCAAGGAGCTGCTCGAGTACGTCTCGGCTCGCTGACCGCGCACCGGTAGGAGCGTCGGGCGGCGGGCGCTCAGAGCGAGGCGAACACGGCCTCGACGAGGGCGCGGTTCCTCGGGTTCTGCCAGCGCGGCCCCATGTCGCTCGTCACGTACCCGAAGGCGACCCCGGCGTCGGGGTCGCAGAACCCCAGTGCGCCACCGGCCCCGAAGTGCCCGAAGCCGCGCGGCGACCGTCCGATCGGGCGCTCGGGCATGGTGAGCTGGAAGCCGAGGCCGAAGCGGCTCGGACGCTCCAAGACGAGGTCCTCGCCCGAGGAGGCCTCGGTCGTCGCCGCATCGAGCACGGCGCGGTCGACGACCTCGTAGCCGTCGAGGCGCCCGCCGGCGACGAGCGATGCGTAGAGACGGGCCACGCCGCGGGCGGTCGCGTGCGCGTTCGTCGACGGGTGCTCGGCGGTGCGCCAGGCCTCGGTGTTGACGACGCCGGCGCCCGAGAGCCCCGAGGGGTTCCAGTAGGTGTTGTACCGCATGAGCGCGAGCCCCTCGAGGCCCTCGGGGTCGGCCTCCGGCGGCGGGGCCATCGGCCAGCGGAACGCCGCCACGCGGTCGAGGTCGGGCGCGGCGAGGCCGACGTGGACGTCCGCGCCGATCGGCGCGCACACCTCGTCGCGCAGGTACGCACCGACGGAGCGGCCCACGACGCGCTCGATCACGGCCCCCACGAGGAAGCCGTAGGTGTTGACGTGGTAGCCGTGGGCCGTGCCCGGCTCCCACCACGGCGCCTCGGCGGCGAGCGCCGCGCGCATCGTCGACGGCGCGAGCATGGCGCCGGGCGCCAGGCGGTGGCGCACCGCCGGCACGCCCGCGCGGTGGGAGACCAGCTGGCGGAGCGTGACGGCGTCCTTGCCGTTCGCCGCGAACTCGGGCCAGACCGCCGCGACGGGTGCGTCGAGGTCGAGCGCACCCTGCCCGACGAGTCGCGCCACCGCCGTGGCGAGGAGCGCCTTGCCGACCGAGAACACGTCGACCAAGGTGTCGCGGGCCCAGCGACGGCGGCCGTCGAGGTCGCGGTGCCCGCCCCACAGGTCGCAGACGACGCGGCCGTCGACGACGACGCAGACGCCGCCACCGAGCTCGTCGTGCCGGACGAAGTTCTCGACGAACGCGTCCTTCACCTGGCCGAACCGCACGTCGACGTGGCCGTCGACCGTTGGGGGCAGGACCACCCCCTCATCCTTGCCGCGCTGCGGTGCCCTACCCCCGCGCCGGCGGCACCGAGGCGAGCTGGTCGGCGATGAGCTCGCGGTCCTCTTGGTCCCGCTCCTCGGCGAGCGCCGTCGCGGCGCGCACCACGGCCGCGTCGCGGGCGGCCTGGTCGCCGTTCGCCGCGTGGGCACGGGCGAGCCCCTCGAGGAGCGAGGCGCGCAGCCACGCCGGGGCGTCGTCGGGTTGCGCGCGGAGCGCGGCGGACGCGAAGCGCAGCGCCAGACCGCCGTGGCCGAGCTCGGCGAAGCATCGCGACACCATCCAGTCCGAGATCGCGATCTGCTGGCGGCCGCCCACGGCGCGCCAGTGGTGCCGCGACGCGAGCGCGTCCTCCAAGAGCTCGAGGTCCTCGTCGTCGGTGCGATCGCGCTCGAGCAGCGCCCA
The DNA here is from genome assembly GCA_035937595.1 of Acidimicrobiales bacterium. Taxonomy (GTDB): domain Bacteria; phylum Actinomycetota; class Acidimicrobiia; order Acidimicrobiales; family RAAP-2; genus Palsa-459. The sequence goes on along the minus strand of DASZHS010000051.1, from coordinate 60,711 downwards.
GCTCGCGTTGAACGCCTCGGCGGCGAGCGCACGGTGCGTCAGCGGCTCGGGCACGCGCCGAGACTACGGCGCGTTCGACGACGCCGGCTCGCGTCGCGGGCTCAGGACGGGCAGCTCCCCGCACTGAGCGGCGAGCCCGTCGGCCCGGCCACCGTGCCGCCGGCGCCCGGTGCCAGCGTGATCGGCCCGGTCGTCCAGCTGTGCGGGTCGCCGTCGTAGGTCGAGGCCTCGAGGCAGTAGGTGCCCTTGACGACGTGCATCGAGCCGCCCTGGAACACCGAGAGCGCGTCGGGCGAGATGGTGATGAGCGCGTGCTCGACGGCGCCGGCCTGCGCCTGGGCCTTCGTGAAGGCCACGGTGCCGAACCCGACGAGCTGGGTCTTGGGCTCGCCGAGGGCGTTCGGCCAGTCGGCGTAGATCTGCACGGGCTCGATGCCCGCGACGTCGCCCGTGTCGCGCACGGCGACCCACGCCCGCAGCCCTGCGGGGCCGTCGGTCACCGTGCCGCCACCGAGCTGGAACGTCGTGTAGCTGAGGCCGAAGCCGAACGGGAAGAGGACGGGCCAGCCGGCCTGGCGGTACCAGTCGTAGCCGATGCCGACCCCGCCGTCCGGTGCGAGGCCGAGGTTGACCGTGGCCGCGATCCCCGGCCAGAACGCCTGGTCGGCCATCGGGCTCGTCGCCTGGGCGGCCGGGAACGTGACGGGCAGCCGTCCGCTCGGGTCCGACCGACCGTCGAGCAGCGACGCGTACGCCGGGACGAAGCCCGAGAGCGTGCGATCGATCTGGACCACGCCGGTCGGGTTCCACACCTCGAGCACGCCCTTGACCTGGCTCAGCCACGGCATCACCACCGCCCCCGAGGTCGCGAGCACGACGATCGTCGGCACCCGCTGGGCCACGGCCGAGATGATCGCGTCCTGGCCGTTCGGCAGGTTGAGCGAGCTGCGGTCCATCCCCTCGCGCGGCTGGTCGTAGGCGACGACGATCGCCACCCGGGCCCCGCGCACCCCGCTAACAGTGGCCGCGAGGTAGGGGGCCTCCTGCACCAGCCACGCCATCGGCGGGGCGCCGCGCCACACGACGTGGAACGTGACCGGCGTGCCCTTCACCAGCCGGACGAGCGCGGTTCGTTCCACTGCGAACTCGGCGAGCCCGTGGGCGACGATGACGTTCGTGCCGTCCATCGAGAGCGTCGTGCCGCCGAGCGTGGTGAGCGAGAGCACGTAGGCGCCGCTCACCGGTGCGGTGAACGTCACGGTCCGCTCCGCGCCCTTGTGCGCGACCGGCTCGTGCTGGAACAGGACGTACTTGGTGGGCTTGAGGTGAGGGTCCGTGCACGTGGACGCCGTGGCGAGCGCGTGCGCGAGGGCGGCCGCGAGGTTCCGGCACGTGTTCTGCACGATGGCGTCGCCGACGACGGCGACGCGCCCGGGGCCACGGCCGAGCGGCAGGACGCCCTGGTCCTTGAGCAGCACCGCGGCGCGCTCCTCGATCTGCTGGGTGTCGAGCTGGCCGACGTACCAGTTGATCCGAGACAGCGGATGGTGGACCGCGGAGGTCACCTTCCCATTGACCTTGCCGTCGGCGAACAGGGTCGCAAACACCTCGAGCACCGCGGCGTCGAGGGCAGTGTCGACGGCGTGCTCCTTGAGCGCGCCCTCGAGCTGCACCGCGTCCATCGGCTTGATGAGGTCCACCCCGTTGAGCAGCAGCTGGGTCGGGTTCACGTGCACGTCGAGATCGCTGCGCACGAGCGCGTTGACGCCGAGCGCGCCGAGCTCGAAGGAGAGCTCCTTCGAGCGGCAGGCCTTCGTCGCGTTGACGTTGCCGTACGAGCACATGATCCCGACGGCATGGCCGCCCGCCTCGAGCTGAGGGAGCAGCGCTCGGAGCGCGAAGGTGAACGGGCGGATGTAGACCTCCTGGTAGGCCCGCTCAGTCACGACCTGGTTGACGAGGCGGCGGTCGGTCTCCTGGGAGTACGGCCCGAAGTGCTTGAGGATCGGGATCTCGCCGCGTGCGGCGATCGCGGCGGCCTCGTTCGCGCCCATCACGCCGGCGAGGACCGGCGACTCGCCGAAGGACTCCATCGCGCGGCCCCAGGCGGGCACCCGCACGAGGTTGAGGTCGGGCGCCTGGACGCCGTCGTAGCCCATCTGGTGGGCCTGGGTGCCGAGCACGGTCCCGTACCTCGTGGCCATGGCCGGGTCGAACGTGGCGCCGAGCGCGAGCTCGTTGGGCAAGAGCGTGGGGCTCGGGGTGGTCCGGGTGATGAGCCCGCCAGGCCCGTCCTCGAGGGTGATCGGCGGCATGCCGAGCGAGGCGAGCTGCTTCTGCACGCTCGACGAGAGCCCGAACTCGTTGACGTTCTGGAACCACGCGAAGGCGTTCAGCGCCACGATGCCCACCTCGTCGTGGCGGAACGACGCGGCGTAGCGCAGCTTGAGGCAGGACAGCACCATGGCCGCGAGCTTCGGCGGCGTCGAGGTCCGCTGGAAGGCGGCGTTGGTCCAGGGCCTGGCGCGGCAGGTCGGGATCGAGAAGTTCGCGGGCGCGTGCGCGGACGACATGCCCTGCGCGACGACGGTGGCGCTCGCCACGATCGCCATCGCGGCGGCGGCGCTCCCGAAGCGACCGAGCGTCCTCCTCGTGCCCACCCCGCCCTCCTTCGAGGTCCGCCGAGCCGCAACCTACTGCAGGGCCTCGCCGCGGACGTGACGAGCGCGTGTCGGCCGGCCCGGCCCGCCCGTGCGCGCCGAACAGATCCGTTCGGTCGGTGCGTAGTGTTGGCGCGGTGCGCGAGCTCGTCGCGGTCGCCCCCGACGGCGCGGAGCTGTTCGTCGATGGCCGTGTCGTGCGGGTCTCGGGCCTCGCGCCGGCGCGCGACTACGTGCTCGACGGCGTCGCGTGCACGACGATGCCGGCGCTCGGTGAGCACCTGTGCACGTTCGCGACGGGCAACGACGTGCACTTCGGCGAGACCGTGTGCGGCCAGCTAGGCGACGGCGCGGGCCACGAGGTGTTCAGCGCTGCCGAGGGAGCGCCCCCGTACCCCGAGATGATGAGCACCGCGGTCGTCGCCGACGTCGCCACCTGCGAGCCGGCGGCGGTCGTGGTCAAAGGCGACCTCACCAACGACGGCGAGGACGGGGACTACGACCGTTTCTTGGAGGTGTGGGGCGGCGCGTTCGGGGACCGGCTCCTGCACGTCCGCGGCAACCACGACGCCTACCGGGGCCAGGGCTTCGCCGCCTGGCCCTGGCAGGCGCGCCGGCTCGCCGGCGTGACGCTCGCCCTCCTCGACACGACCCGGCCCTTCGAGGTCGGTGGCTTCGTCGACGACGACCAGCTCGAGTGGCTCGACGAGCTTGGCGCGAGCACGGACCAGCCCGTGGTCGTCCTCGGGCACCACCCGGTGTGGATCCCCGGCCGCGACCACGACGCGTACCTCGCGATCGCCGCGACCGACTCGGCACGGCTCGTCGAGGTGCTCGGGCGCCGGCCGTCGCTCGTCTGCTACCTCGCGGGCCACACGCACCGCAACCGCTGCCAGCGACTCGGCGGCATCCCCTTCGTCGAGGTGGCGTGCGTGAAGGACTTCCCGGGGGCGTGGGCGGAGTACCGCGTCTACGAGCGCGGCATCGCCCAGGTGTTCCACCGTGCCCAGGCACCCGACGCCGTCGCGTGGGCCGAGCGCACCCGGGCCATGTTCTCGGGCTACTACGGCCCCTTCGCAATGGGTCGCCTCGAGGACCGCTCCTTCGTGGTGGCGTTGGGCTGACAGTCCGCTACACGAGCCGCCGCTCGTTCGCCCAGCTCGTGAGCTGGTGCCGATTCGACAGCTGGAGCTTGCGCAGGACGGCCGAGACGTGGGACTCGACGGTCTTCGTGGCGATCGCGAGCTCGCGTGCGATCTCCTTGTAGGTGTAGCCGCGCGCGATCATCCGCAGCACCTGGCGCTCCCTCGGGGTGAGCTGGTCGAGCTCGTCGTCGCCGGACCCGAGCGTCCGCGCCGCGCCCTCGGTGTAGGCGTCGAGCACGAAGCCGGCGAGCCGTGGCGAGAACACGGCGTCGCCGTCCGCCACCGTGCGGACGGCGTCGATGAGGTCGGGCCCCGAGATGTTCTTCGTGACGTAGCCGCGCGCACCCGCGCGGATCAGCGCGATGACGTCCTCTGCCGCGTCCGAGACCGAAAGGGCAAGGAAGCGCGTGTCGGGGCATCGCTTCCCGATGGCTTCGAGCACCGCGAGGCCCCCACCGCCGGGCATGTGGACGTCGAGCAGGACGACGTCGGGTTGGCGCTCGACGATGAGCTCGATCGCCGCGTCGACCTCGTCCGCCTCACCGACGATCGTGACCGCGTCGGCGAGCTCCGCGCGGATGCCGGAGCGGATGAGCGCGTGGTCGTCGACGAGGAAGACCCGCGTGGTCGCGGGCCCGGTCATCGACTCGTCGCGTCGCGAGGCAGCACGAGCTCGACCTCGGTCCCCGTCCCCGGGGTGCTGCGGACGATCGCCCGGCCGCCGACGCGGGTCATGCGCTCGTTGATCGAGCACTCGATCCCGCGACGGTCCGACGGCACGTCCGCGGGGTCGAACCCGGCGCCGAGGTCCCGCACGAAGATCGACACCCGCTCCGGCTCCACCTCGGCGAACATCGAGAAGTTGGCGGTGCCGGACCACTTCGCGGCGTTGACGGCCGCCTCGCGCCCAGCGCCAAGGATGCCGAGCACGGCGTCGTCGACGTCGCAGTCGCCCACGACGACGAGCTCGACGCCGACGCCGTAGGCGTCCTCTACGTCGCGCTCGATCGCCTCGGCGAGGGACGCGAACGTCTCCGCGCCGCCCGCGACCCGGGCGGCGCGCGGGTCGAAGAGCCAGTGACGCAGCTCGCGCTCCTGGTTCCGGGCGAGCCGGATGACCTCGGTGGGCTCCGCGGCGGACTTCTGGATCAAAAGGAGCGTCTGGAGCACCGAGTCATGCAGGTGCGCGGCGACGTTGGCGCGCTCCTGGGCACGGACCCGCTCGCGGCGCTCGCTCGACAGGTCGCGCAGGGTGCGGAGCCACCAGGGCGCGAAGAGCACCAAGAACCCGGCGCACACGGCCACGGCGCCGAAGAACACCCCGATCGCCGCGCCCCGCAGGGTGCCGATCTTCGAGAGGAGCACGGCGCCGACGAGCAGGAGCACCGCGCCGACGCACGCGCGGAGCGCGATCGTTCGCCAGCCGGTCGAGGTCGTCGCGTTCACGAGCGGCGCGGCGTCGAGCCGCTCCTGGAGCTGTGCGCGCTCCTCGTCGGAGGCGCCGCGCCAGACGCACAGCGCGCCGACCAGGCTCAGCAGCAGCGGCCAGGCGAAGATCCCGGGTCCCTGCAGGCCGAGCGCCTGGAGCATGACGAGGGCGGCGAGGGCGACGGTCGCGACGGCGAGGACGATCTGCAGCTGGCGACGGTCGTCGCACACCCGTGTGGCGACGGATCGCGTCTCGCCGGCGCGGGGGATGAGCGTCCAGCACGCCATGTAGAAGAGCAGGCCGAGCCCCGCAGGGATGACCGACAGGACCGCGAGCGCCCGCAGGAGCCGGGGCGAGACACCCAGGCGCCGCGCGAGCCCCCCGCACACGCCGCCGAGGACGGCGTCGTCGGCGCTGCGGCGGAGCGGTCGCTCCGGGCGGCGCGCCACCGGTACGCCCGGCCGACCCGCCACGTCCTCTGCGTGCTCAAGGTGCTCAGCGGTGCTCGGTGTGATCCCTGAATCCTTGCAGGGACGACCGTGCAGCGCGATACGGGGGAACCCTGACGCCGAGCTGAGGGTCGTGGGTGGCCGTGGGGGTCGTGCCGGATTGCCGGGGGTGCGCGTGGAGCAGAGAGTGGCGGACATGACACTGAACGACGACGCCACGCTGATCGACCCGCCGCCCGCTCCGGACCCACCGCCTGGAGGCGCCCACCTCCAGCGCAGCCGGTCGCGCAGGATGCTGGCGGGCGTGGCCGGGGGGATCGCCGACCGCTTGGACGTGGACGTCAGCCTCGTCCGGGTGGCCTTCGTCGTCCTGGCCTGCGCGTGGGGGCTCGGCGTCGTCGTGTACCTCGCCCTGTGGGCGCTGGTGCCCGTCGAGCCCTCGTCCGACGCGCCGGGGACCCGAGGCGAGCTCGAGGGCGAGTCGACGTCGCCGTGGCTCGCCGCGCTGCTGCTCGCCGGCGTGCTCGTCTTCGGCCTCCTCGTCGTGACGACCTGGTGGCGGGGCCCACGCTGGGGCACCGGGTTCGGGCTCCTCTGGGTCGTGCTGCTGGGTGTCGTCGTCCTCATCGCCGTACGCCGCCCGTCCCAGTCGGCGTTGCGCGCCGGGTCGGGGGTCACGGCGCGGGCACCCCGCGGTGCGATCCTCCTCCGGGCGATCGTGATCCTCGGCGTCGGCGCCGTCACCCTCGCGATCGTCGCCACCGGCGCGTTCTTCGCGCTCGTCGCGTCCACGGGCGTGCCCTTCACCGGCGGCATCGGTGACCGCGTGTACCAGCCGACGTCGCTCGCCCAGGTCCAGCCGACCTACCGCACGGCGATCGGGAACCTCACCGTCGACCTCCGTCGCGTGCACTTCACGAGCAGGACGACGCGCGTCACCGCGTCCGTCGCCGTCGGCCTCCTCACCGTCGAGGTGCCGCCCGGGGTCGTCGTCGACGTCAGCGCGCACAGCGGTTTCGGCAACGTCGTCGCGCAGCCCGGCGACCTCCAGACGTTCTCGGGTCCCGAGAGGGTCAGCGCGAGCGGTTCCGCCGCGGCGCATCCCCAGCTGGACCTCGTCGCGGAGGCCGGGGTCGGCCAGGTGCGGCTTGTCCGGGGGACGCCGACGTGACCCTCACTCGCCGGACGCCGTCGGAGATTGCGGCGCTGCGCCAGCTCCGACGCGCCCTCGCGGACTCGAGCGACGCGTCGTCGTGGACCGCGGAGCGGCTCGGACCGTGGCCCGGCGAGGCCCCGGCACTGGTGGCGGACGACGACACGGTCCTGCGCCGAGCCGCCCTCAGCTACCCCGAGCGTGCGGGGTGGGACCGCCCCTCGACCTCGGCGCACGAGCCGCCGCAGGACGGCTAGTCCGCGCGCCGCGGGCGCCACGCGTCGCACCGGCGCCACGCCGAGCTCGCCCTCGACGCGACGGTTCGTCCAGCGCTGTCGATCGAGCGCCGCACCCATCCGGTAGCCGAGCGCGCCGGCTGGCTCAGCCCTTCACGTACGAGAGCTTCTCTGCGACGCGGCCGTCGCGGACCAAGAAGAGGTCGACGCCGCGGACGTGGCCGTCCGCCCACGCGTAGCGCCACCGCTGCACCACCCGGTCGCCCGCGGCCACGGTCTCTTCGACCTCGAAGACCGAGGCGGCGTCCTCGAAGATGGGCGACCACGCGCGTCGGACGTCGTCGGTGCCGACGTGCCGCACGCCGTCGGGTGCCGGGCCGGTCGACTCGAAGACGACGTCGTCGGTGACGAGCGCAAGGGTGGCCTCGAGGTCGTGCGCCCCCCAGGCCGCACCGAACGCCTCCACGGTCTCGAGCGGCCCCACCGCGCCTCCCTCCTTCGCCGGCTCCGGCTCAGCGGCTGAGCAGGTCCTTCGCGATGGCGACGACCTGCATCTCGTCGGTGCCCGCGTAGATCTGCAGCACGCGAGCGTCGCGGGCGAGCTGCTCGACGCGGTACTCCGAGACGTACCCGTTGCCGCCGAACAGCTGGATCGCCTCGTCGGCAACCTCGAAGGCCGCCCGCGCGGCGTACAGCTTCATGGCGCTCGCCTCGGCGAGCGTCGGCACGGCGCCCGCCGCGGACCGCTCGAGGTGCGCGAAGACCAGGTTCTGGGTGTTCACCCGCGCCACCTCCATCCGCGCCAGCTTGAGCTGGATGAGCTGGTACTCCGAGATGGGCCGCTCCCACAGCGTCCTCGACTTCGCGTAGGCGACGGAGAGCCGCAGGCACTCCTCGATGATCCCGAGCGCCATCGCGGCGACCCCGGCGCGCTCGGTCACGAAGTTGTCCTTGGCGCTCTCGCGCCCGCCGCCCCGGGGTGTCTCGGTGCCGCCGAGCAGGCGGTCGCGCCCGACGCGCACGTCGGAGAAGAACAGCTGGCCGGTGGGCGAGGCGTGCTGGCCCATCTTGCGCAGCGGTGCGGAGCGCTCGAGCCCCGCCATGTCCGAGGACAGGATGAAGGTGACGACCGGGCGTCGGCGCGGGTCGAGCCCCGAGCCGTCGTCGAGCTTGGCGTAGCAGACGATCGTGTCGGCGAAGGGGCCGTTCGTGATCCAGGTCTTCTGGCCGTTGAGCACGTACTCGTCGCCGTCGCGCCGCGCGGTCGTCCGCATGCCGCCGAGGGCGTCCGAGCCGCTGTCGGGCTCGGTGATCGCCCAGGCGCCGATCTTCTCCAAGGTGAGCAGGTCGAGCGCGAAGCGCTCCATCTGCTCGGGGGTGCCGAGCTTCATGATCGTGCCGCCCGCGAGCGCGGTCGAGACCCCGAGGGCGGTGACGAGCCCGGGGCTCACCTTCGACAGCTCGATGATGGGGATGAGCGTGAGCCCCGCCGTCCCGTCGCGCCGCTGGCCCGCGGGCGCCGCCTCGCCGGCCACCTTGCGCTCGAGCTGGCGCTTGAAGCCCTCGCGGGCCAGCTGGTCCATCCCGAACGTCTTGAACATCGACCGGAGGATCCCGTAGGGGGCGAGGTCGCCGAACTCGAGGTCGTCGAGCACCGGGCGGATCTCGTCGTCGACGAAGCGCCGGACGGCCTCGGCGATGGCCAGGTGCTCCTCAGACCACTCGTACACCGCCTAGCCCTCGAGCGAGACGCGCGTGAGCGTGTTGCGGTCCGTGTGCAAGATGAGGTCCGAGCTCTTCGAGTGCTCGACCGTCGTCGTCTCGTCGTAGCGGAAGGTCGCCCCGTCGATCGTGATCGTCGCGTCGAAGTGCGTCGTCCGTGCGAACTGGTCGAGGTAGGCGTTCGACAGGATGCCGTAGGTCGTGGACCCGAGGTCCGCCTCGAGCACGAAGGACGTCGCGTCGGGCGAGGAGGTGGCCCCTGCGATGACCGTCGAGCCGCGCGGCACCATGAAGCAGCGCATGACCTGGGAGTCCCTCGCGTCCCACAGCCAGTAGCCGACCTCGGTGTGGAACGGGTTCTCCTCGTCGCCGCGCCACGCCGCGGTGCGGTAGTCGAGGCCGAAGAGGATCTGCGGGCCGTTGTCGACCGGGCCGAACGGCTTGAACGACGTCTTCTCCCGGTACTCGGTCTCGGCGACCTTGCCGAGCTCGTTGTGGAACGAGACGTCGAGGCCCTGGTCGCCCTCCCACGTGCCGACGAGCCCACCCAGGGGACCCCACTGTTCGTAGCCCATCTGCACTCGCTCCCTCCGTCGCCCCCGTCGGTGCGGACGGCGCGCAGCCTACGAGCGAGTGGGGGCGCGACGCACGCCGAGCGACGCGTGGTCCTCGGCGATGGCCTCGAGGCCCCTCGGCAGCTCGATGGCCGCGAGGACCCAGACGGCCGCCGCCACGACGGCCAGGCACCACGCCGCGGCGAGCGACGACGTGGACAGCGTCGTCGCCCACAGCGCGGTGACGGCGAGCTCGCCCGCCGCGACGAGCGACCAGCCGACGCCGAGCGACCGGCGCGCCTCATGGCCGTCGGGGAGCCACGCGCGGCTGGCCGAGCGGGCGATCAGGGGTCCGAGGACCGGGATGAAGAACGAGACGCAGGTCCACCCCGCGTGCTGGCGGCTGGGGTAGCGCGCCGCCGCCACGACGCGCGAGGAGGCGAGCGTGAAGCGCAGCCACGCGCCGATGCCGACGATCGAGACGAGCCACACGGTGACGTAGGTGAGCGAGACCACGGCCGACGAGGACCCCGTCGCCGGCACCGGCGGCAACGGGCGGTGGTGGAGGTCGGCGTTCCACCACTCCCGGACGTAGCGGCGCAGCGGCCCGAACGTCGCGCTGTCCGCCGCGAGCGCGATCGCGAACAGCGCCGGCGCCAACAGCCCCAACGGCGCGACGCCGCGAAGGAGCAGCCACGCCCGGCGCTCCGTCTGCAGCGAGACGGCGTCGGGCGGTGGCGGCCCGTAGGGCATCGTCGCCTCGCCCCATGAGGTGCCGTCCCACCGACGCCACTGCGCGTCGCCGCTCGGGTCGGGGTACCACCCGACGGGCGGGACCGATGGCGACGATGCCGCCGGGTCGTCGGCGTGATCGGCCATCCCTGCGATGCCTAGCACCTCGTCGCGTCGCCGGTAGCCTCGACCGCATCGAGGAGGCGCGCGTGACGGTGAGCACCCGAGGAGCCGCGGCCGCCGAGGCCGGCGACGAGCGCGTCGACACCGGCGGGCTCGACGCGGCGGTCCTCACCGTCGCCTCGAACGTCGACCGGTGGGCGTCGACCTCGGCGTCGGCGCGCGAGGCACTCCTCGCGCAGGTCATCGCCGATCTCGCCGTCGCCGCACCCGACTGGCTGGAGGCGGCGTGCGAGGCGAAGGGCCTCGACCCCTCGGGCTACGAGGCGGGCGAGGAGCTGCTCTCGAGCGTCGGGGTGATCGGGCGGCTCGCCCAGGAGCTGCGCCGCTCGCTCACCGAGATCAGCCGCGGCGGGCGACCGCGGATCCCCGGTCCCATCCGCCACGCCCCGGGCGGTCGGGTCGTGGCGGGCGTGGTGCCCCGCGGCCGCTACGACCGCGTGCTGCTCGCCGGGCAGCGCGGCGAGGTCTGGATGCAGCCGGGGATCTCCCCCGAAGAGGTGCGTGCCGGCCAGGCCGCCGCCTACCGCGACCCCGACGGCCACCGGGGCGTCGCCCTCGTGCTCGCGGCCGGCAACGTCGGCTCCCTCGGCCCGAACGACGTGCTCCACAAGCTGTTCGTCGACGGCAAGGCGGTCGTGCTCAAGGCCAACCCCGTCAACGACTACCTCGTGGAGCACTGGGAGCGGGCGCTGCGCGTCCTGGTCGACGAGGGCGTCCTGCGCATCGTGCGCGGCGGCGCCACCGCGGGCAGCCACCTCGTCGCGCACTCCCTCGTCGACGAGGTCCACGTGACCGGCTCGGACAAGACCTACGAGTCGATCGTCTTCGGGCCGGGCGACGAGGGCGCGCGCCGAAAGGCAGCGAACGTGCGGCTCGTCACCAAGCCCGTGACCGCCGAGCTCGGCAACGTGTCACCGGTCATCGTCGTCCCCGGCACCTGGTCGGCGAGGGACCTCTCGTACCAGGCCGCGCACGTCGCGTCCATGCTCGTCAACAACGCCGGGTTCAACTGCCTCACCCCGAGGCTCCTCGTCACGTGGCGGCACTGGCCGCAGCGCGAGGCGTTCTTGAACGAGCTCGAGTGCGTGCTCTCCGCGATCCCGACGCGCCGCGCGTACTATCCCGGCGCCCATGAGCGGCACGCGCGCTTCCTCGCGGCGCACCCCGCCGCGCACCTGCTCGGCGATGACGACGCAGGCCGGCTCCCGTGGACCGTGGTGCGAGGGATCGACGCCAAGGACCACGGCGACCTCGCGCTCAACGTGGAGGCGTTCTGCAGCCTCATGGCCGAGACCGCGATCGACACGGTGACACCGGACCAGTTCGTCGACGCCGCCGTCGAGCTGTGTAACGACGTCGTCTGGGGGTCGCTGTCCGCGACGATCCTCGCGCACCCCGAGCAGCTCGAGGACCCGCTCGTCGGCGGTCGCATCGACGCGGCGGTCGCCACGCTCCGCTACGGCGCGATCGGTCTCAACCTGTGGCACGCGATGGCCTACGCGTTCGCGACCACGACCTGGGGCGCGTTCCCCGGCCACCCCGCGACGGACATCCAGTCGGGCACCGGCGTCGTCGGCAACGCCCTGATGTTCGACCGGCCCCAGAAGTCCGTGGTCACCGGCCCCTTCCGCGCGAGCCCGGTCCCGCCCACCTTCGCCACCTCGCGGGCCGCCGTACGGCTCCCGCACAAGTTCGTGGCCTTCGTGCTCGACCCTGCCGCGACCCGGCTGCCCGGGCTCGTCGCTGCCCTCCGCTGAGCTATCCGACGAACGACACCGTGCTGGCCGGCGTGATGGCGGCGCACTTGACCGGCGTCGCACACCCGACCGCGACGATCTGGTCGGGGACGTAGACGAGCGTCAGCGGACGCGCGTGCGCGGTGCGCACGCCGACGGTGATCTCGCCGCCGGCAGCGCCGCCGCCGGCGACCACGCAGGTGGGCACGTTGGCGCACGTGACCGCTGCAGGGCTCGGGATCGTCGTCGCCATCGCGGACCACACGAGGCCGCCGTCGGTGCTCGCGAGCAGGATCGCCGTGCCGTTGGGCCGGCGCGCCGTCGCGAGGCACCACCGAGGCGAGCCGCAGGTGACCGACGTGTAGGTCTGCAGCCCGCGGGGGGTGATCGCGAGTCGCCACCGCACGCCCCCGTCGACGGACCGCGCCGCGGCGGCCGAGCCGCCCGGTCCGGTGCCCACCGCCACGCAGTCCGCCGGGTTGGCGCACGACGCCGCGGTCGCGACGGCGAGCCCCGCGGGCAGCGACGCGCGCTGGGTCCAGGACGCACCGCTGTCGGTCGTCGCGAACACCGCCGTGTCGGTCGTCGCGGTCACGAGCGCGAGGCAGCGTGCGGGTGCCGTGCAGGTCAGCGCGGCGATGCCCGAGCCTGGCGGGTGCGCCGACGTGATCGACGCGACCTTGCGCGCGGGGTTGACGATGACGACCACCGAGCCCGACGGGCCGGCCCCACCGAGGAGGCACCCCGACGTCCAGCACGCCGCGGTCGAGAGCGTGGTCGACGGCAGCGGCGGCGTGGCCGACGGTGCCCACCGGCCGCGGCCGCCGGCGGACACCTCGATCGACGCGACGCCCGACGTCGAGGCCGGGTCGGTGCCCGCCGCGACGCACCAGGCGAGCGGCTCGCAGGCGAGCGCGGAGAGCGTCACGGTCTGTGAGATCGCCGGTGCGCCCGTGCCGTCGGGCGGCGGCGCCGTGGACGTGCCGCACCCCGCGAGCAGCGTCCCGGCGAGCAGCACGACGACGAGGACCCGTGCGCTCACGGCTGCCGATGGTAGGCGCGTCGCGGCGTGCACCCGGTCTACCCTCCGGGCGGTGAGCTGGGTCGACATCGTGATCGTGGTGTGGGTCGCGCTCGCCGCGCTGCGGGGTCGCGCCCTCGGCGCGCTCACCCAGCTGCTCGCGCTCGTCGGCTTCGTCGCCGGGCTCGCGATCGGCGCGGTCGTCGCCGTGCCCATCGCGGGGCACCTGCACGTCGACGTGGCGCGCACCGTCGTCACCGTGGGCGTCGTGCTCGGCATCGCGGTGCTCGGCGCGATCGGCGGCAACACCCTCGGCAAGTGGGCCAACGTCACGATGCGACGGCTGCACCTCGGGACGGTCGACGCGATCGCGGGCGCGGCGGTCGCCGCGCTCGGCGCTCTCCTGAGCGCATGGCTCGTCGCGGGGCTCTTCACCCAGTCCTCGGTGGGCTGGCTCGCGCGACCGATCCAGCACTCGTCCGTGCTGACCGCGCTCGACGCGGTGATGCCGCCGGTGCCCTCGGTCATCGCGCGCGCCCAGGCCTTCGTGTCCAACGAGGTCTTCCCGCTCGCGTTCGCCGCGGTGACCCAGCCCTCGACGACGAGCGTGCCGCTGCCGACCCCGTCTGTGACGACGGCGCTCGCGGCGCGCACGGCGCCGTCGGTGCTGAAGGTCACCGCATCGGGCGGCTGCGGCGTGACCCGGGTCGGGACGTCCTTCGTCGTCGCCCCGGGTCTCGTGGTCACGAACGCACACGTCGTCGCGGGCGAGCCCGTCGTCACGGTGCGCAGCACGGACCGTACGACCAAGGCGTCGCTCGTCGTGTTCGACCCGTCGCTCGACGTCGCGGTCCTGCGCGTCCCCGGCCTCACGGCGCGCCCGGTGCCGCTCGACGTGAGGATCGCCCCGACCGGGACCGAGGCGGCGGTGATCGGGTTCCCCGGCGGCGGCCCGAGGACCGACACGCCGGCGGGGGTGGCCGGGTCGCTCACCGCCCAGGGCCGTGACATCTACGGGGGCGGTCTCGCGAGCCGGGCCATCTACGCCGTCACCGCCTCGGTGCTGCCCGGCAACTCGGGCAGCCCGCTGGTCTCAGGGAACGCCGCGCTCGGCATGGTGTTCTCGCGGTCCCTGTCCCAGGCGGGGCTCGCCTACGCGATCAGGGGATCCGCCCTGGCGCCCGAGGTGGCTCGCGCCACGCACGCGACGGGCACGACGACGTCCGGGGCGTGCACCCCCGGCTGAGGAGCGACATGGACGACCACCACGACGACGACGCGGCGATGCCGACCCGGCCGCACCACCACGGCCCGCCGCCCGATGCGGCCGCCGACACCACCGCGGCGCCGGTCGCGCCGACACGGCTCGCCGACGGGGTGCTCGAGCTCGACACGATGCTCGGCGGCTGGTCGCGCGTGACGGCGGGCTACCTGCTCGAGGGCCCACGGCCCGTGCTCGTCGAGACGGGCTCGCAGTCCTCGGTGCCCACGTTGCTGGGCGCCCTCGCCGCGCTCGGCGTGGGCGCCGACGACCTCGCGGGCGTGGTCGTGACGCACATCCACCTGGACCACGCCGGCGGCGTGGGCGACGTCGCGGCCGCGTTCCCGAACGCCACGGTGTACGTGCACGAGAAGGGCGCGCGCCACCTCGCGGACCCGACCCGGCTCATCTCGTCGGCGGCGCTCGTCTACGGCGACCTGCTCGACGCCCTCTACGGGCGGCTCACGCCGACGCCACCGGACCGGCTCCACGTGCTCGCGGACCTCGAGGCGATCGACCTCGGTGACGGCAGGACGCTCACCGCCATCGACTCGCCCGGGCACGCCAAGCACCACCTGGGGCTGCACGACTCCTCCTCGGGCATCCTGTTCGCGGGCGACGCGGTCGGTGTCCGGCTGCCCGACGTCGGGGTGCTCCGGCCGGCGACGCCCCCGCCGGACTTCGACCTGCACCAGGCGCGCGACTCGCTGCGGCGGTTCGCCGAGCGGCGACCGAGCGCGGTGGCGCTCGCCCACTACGGCCTGCTGGACGACCCGGCGGCCCTCCTCGCCGAGGCCGACGAGGTGCTCGTGCACTGGGCGGAGGTCGCCGAGGCCGCCTGGCGCGGCGGCGAGGACATCGCCGAGGCCCTGGGCATGGCCTTCGAGCTCACCGGCGTCCCGCGAGAGCATCTCGAGAAGGCCGAGGTCCTCTCGGGCGTCCACTCGAACGCCGCTGGGCTCCGGCGGTTCTTCGAGACGCGCGAGCCCCACGCCCCGCACCCCGGCTGACGGCCAGCGCGGCGGCGCCGCGCGACTAGGACGCGTCGAGCCCGCGGACCGCCGACTCGAGGACGGCGACGCCCTCGTCCAGCAGCTCCTCGCCGATCGTGAGCGGGGGCAGCAGCCGCACGACGTTGCCGTAGGTGCCGCACGAGAGCGCGACGACGCCCTCGGCGTGGCACGCGGCGAGGACGGCCTTCACCGCCGCGGCGTTCGGCGTGGTCGTGCCGGGCTGGACGAACTCCATGGCCAGCATCGCCCCTCGGCCGCGGACCTCGCCGACGGTCGGCGTCGCCGACGCGAGGGCCTCGAGGCGCGGGCGGACGAGCGCCTCGATCCGGCGCGCGCGCGCGGCGAGGTCGTCGCGCCGCATGACCTCGATCGCGGCGATCGCGGCGGCGCAGGCGACCGGGTTCCCCCCGTAGGTGCCGCCGAGCCCGCCCTCGTGGACCGCGTCCATGACCGCTTGGCGTCCGGTCACTGCGGCGAGCGGCATCCCCGCGGCGATGCCCTTGGCCGTGGCGACGAGGTCGGGGACCACGCCCTCGTGCTCGCACGCGAACCACGCACCGGTGCGACAGAACCCGGTCTGGATCTCGTCGGCGATGAAGAGCGCGCCCGACGTCGCGCACCATTCCGAGAGCGCGGGGAGGAACCCCTCGGCCGGTACGACGAAGCCCCCCTCGCCCTGGATGGGCTCGATGAGGACGGCCGCCACGTTGCTCGCGCCCACGTCGGACTCGATCTGGCCGAGCGCGAGCGCCGCGGCCTCCGGGCCCGAGCGCCCGTCGCGGAACGGGTAGCTCGTGGGCACGCGGTAGACCTCCGGGGCGAAGGGGCCGAACCGGTCCTTGTAGGGCATGTTCTTCGCGGTCAGGGCCATCGTCAGGTTCGTGCGCCCGTGGTAGGCGTGCTCGAAGACGACGACGGCCGGTCGCCCCGTCGCGAGCCTCGCGATCTTCACGGCGTTCTCGATCGCCTCGGCACCAGAGTTGAAGAGCGCGCTGCGCTTGTCGTGGTCGCCGGGGGTGAGGCGGTTGAGCGCCTCGCAGACCTCGACGTACCCCTCGTAGGGCGTGACCATGAAGCAGGTGTGGGTCATGCGGGCCACCTGCGCCGCCACGGCGTCGACCACCTCGGGGACGGCGTGGCCCACCGAGGTGACCGCGATGCCGGCCCCGAGGTCGATGAGCTGGTTGCCGTCGACGTCCACGAGGATCGCGCCCATCCCCCGCTCGATGTAGACGGGGAAGCCGACCGAGAGACCCGCCGACACCGCGTCGGTGCGCCGGTCGTGGAGCTCCTTGGAGCGCGGACCGGGGAGCTGGGTGACGAGCAGGCGACGCTGCTCGATGCGGTCGGGTGTCATCGACGGACCTCCTTGTGCACCAGAGGCTACGCGGGAGCGACGGTGGCGGTCCTCGTCACTTATAGACGAGCGAGCCGTCGTCGAGGTCCGCGTCGGGGAGCTCGCGAAGGTCGGTCACGTAGTCCTGGACGTGCTGCCACGGGGTGTGGGTGCCCTGCTGCGGCATGAGGTGCAGGTTGCGCGTGATGTACCCGGCGTTGAAGTTCTCCGGGTCGATCCACGGGCGCCGCTCCATGGTCGCCTCGTCCTCGCGCAGCTCTGGGACCACGACGCTCGCACCGAGCTCGCCCATGTGCGCGAGCAGCCGGCACACGAGGTCCCCAAGGAGGTCGACGCGCAGGGTCCAGCTGAAGCGGAGGTAACCGAACACCCAGAGCAGGTTCGGGACGCCCGTGAACATCATCCCGCGCCAGGTCACCGTGGAGGCGAGGTCGAGGGGGGCGTCGTCGATCGTGATGGCGACGTCGCCGAGCTGGGTGAGGTTGAAGCCCGTCGCCGTCACGATCACGTCGGCATCGAGCGACGCACCCGAGGCGAGCACGATGCCGTGCTCGGTGAACGACTCGATCTGATCGGTGACGACGGACGCCTTGCCCGCGCGGATCGCGTGGAAGAAGTCGCCGTCGGGGACGATGGCGATGCGCTGCTGCCAGGGGCGGTAGGTGGGGCTGAAGTGCCGCTCGACGTCGAAGTCGTCGCCGAGTATCTCGCGGACCGGCCGGAGGAGCTCCTCGCGCAGGAACTCGGGCTCGTCGCGCCCGAGCGTGGACAGCATCCCCTGCAGCTGGATCAGTTGGCGTCGGACGATCTCGTGGATCCACTCCTCCGGGATTTCGAGGTCGCGGAGCATGTTGGCGGTCTCGTTCTGGTTCGGCGCGATGAAGAAGAAGGTGGGGGAGCGCTGCAGCATCGTCACGTGCGCGGCATCGTCGGCGATGTTGGGGATCAAGGTTGCCGCCGTCGCCCCCGACCCGATGACGACGACCCGCTTGTCCGTGACGTCGAAGCCCTCGGGCCACTGCTGGGGGTGCACGACGGTGCCCCCGAACCGCTCGAACCCCGGCCACTCGGGCGTGTAGGCGTCCTCTTGGCGGTAGTAGCCCTGGCACATCCACAGGAAGCCCGTCGTGAACCGGAGCGCCTCGCCGGTGTCGAGGCGGATGGCCTCGACGGTCCAGCACCGCTCGTCGCTCGACCACGACGCCGCGGTGATCCGGTGGAGGTAGCGGATGCTCTCGGCCAGGCCGTCCTCGGCGATCACCTCGTCGAGGTAGGTGCGGATCTCACCGGCGGTCGCGATGGGGGGCCCCGTCCAGGGCTTGAAGCGGTAGCCGAAGGTGTACAGGTCGCTGTCCGAGCGGGCCCCCGGGTAGCGGTGGGTCCACCAGGTCCCGCCGAAGCTCTCCATCTTCTCCAGGATCACGAAGGACTTCTCCGGGCACTGCTCTTGGAGGTGGTGCGCCGCACCGATCCCCGAGATGCCCGCCCCGACGATGAGCACGTCGACGTGCTCGGTCCGGGCGGCGCCCTCGGCCTGCTCGGTCCTCGTCAGCGTCATCGCGCTCCCCTCAGCCGGCAGCGCCGCGCGCCGCTGATCGTGACGCTGAGCGGAGGGAGTGGGATTCGAACCCACGGTACCCAGAAGGTACAACGGTTTTCGAGACCGTCCGATTCGGCCACTCTCGCATCCCTCCCCGCCACTTCTCCGGCGATCCCGCGGCTCGCGGCCGTCGGTCGTCGCCGTGAAGCGGCGCCCGAATGGTACCGGCTCACTCAAGGATCCCCCGATCGAGCGGCCACGTGCTTGCGACCACGGTGCGACGAACCGAAGACCGAGATCAGCGGCTCGGCATCGTCGAGACGTCGATCGCGCCCTCGACGAGCGTCCTCGTGCTGCCGGCGATCCAGACCTCACCCGCTGCATCCCGCGTCACGTGGACGTGGCCCGAGTGCCCGATCGCCGCTCCTTGGCTCGCGACGTAGGGCGCGTGGGCCCGACCTGAGCCGAGCAACCAGAGGGCGAGCGAGGCGTTGAGACTCCCCGTCACCGGATCCTCGGCCGTCGAGCCGCTCGAGGGAACGAACGCTCGGACCTCGAACTGTGCGGCCGCACCCGCGGGATGCGGGCCGACGACCCCGATCGGGCGGTCGACGGCGCCTGGCCGTAGGGCGAGCACCGTCTCGGCGGAGTCGACGAGCACGCCGATCCAGCCAGGTCCGTTGTCGACCCACTCCACCGCCTCCGCACGGGACGGGTCGACGCCCAGCATCTCGATGACCCGTCCACGAAGCTCCTCGCTCGCGGGCCCCGCGCGACGCAGCGGGGGAGCCGCGAAGGCGAGCCCACTTGGTGTCCGCTGCAGCGGCACCAAGCCGATCCCACACTCTTGGATGACGCGGTCGGGGTGCTGGGACACGCCGCCCGCTTCGAGCCACGCGTGGGCGCTTCCGAGCGTCGGGTGGCCAGCGAAGGGGAGCTCTCGGGTGGGGGTGAAGATGCGGACGCCGTAGTCCGCACCCGGGTTGGACGGCGCGGCGAGGAACGTCGTCTCGGACAGGTTGGTCCACAACGCGATCTGCTGCATCTCGTCGCTGGTGACCCTGTCCGCGTCGTGCACCACCGCCACGGCGTTACCGAGGTACGGGGTGGTGCCGAAGACGTCCACCTGCCGGAATGGTCGGATCGTCCCGCCGTTCGTGGTCTCCGGCACCGGTCTCATCGCGTAGGTCGCTCTCCTCGGAACCCGCAGCAGCCCGCCACTGGTTCCGCACCACACCCGCGACCTGCCGGCTCCGTGCACACGTCGACACAGTACAAAGGCGTCCGCCGCCGACGGACGGTGCCTCACCGGCGAGCCAGATGCTGCGACGTGGCGCAGCGACGAAGGCTCGCATGGATCTCGCCGGCACGCGGTGGCTCAGGCCGTCGGCTGGAGGCGTCCCGGTGTCACTGGAGAATGGCGAGTGCAAGGTCGCAGGCTTGTCCCACCGAGAACCTCGCTCCCTCCTCATACGCCTTGACGTACTCCACATCGCCCATCGCGGCTCGACCTCGCGCCGCGCTCGCCTCCTCCATGGCGACGTCGGATGCGGTTCGGAACAGCTCGCTGGTCTCATAGGCGGGCTTGCGGATCTCGTCGGCGGCACCGTGGAGCTGAGCGCCCTCGACGGGGTCACCCCGCCAGGTTGCAATGCAGGCGCTCGCGGCGATGAGGTCGCCCGGGTTCGTCCGGAAACCCGACCGCCGCATCCTGCGCAGGCACTTGCGAAGGGGGGACACCGCAGCGTCGTAGTCAGCCTGGACAAGGCACACGATGAGGAAGTTGTTGAGTGCCGCGCCGTCATGAGCGCCGATCCGGTGCGCGAGATCGATCGTCTCCTCGAAGAGGCGTCGTGACTCGACCAGTCGTCCCTCTCGCAGCGCCTGCGTCGCGTACCAGAACTTCACCTGGCTCACCATCGTCAGATCTCCGGCGCGTTCCGCCGCTTGCAGCGCCTCGGCGGCTCGAGCGTGCCATTGCTCGACGGTGAGGCCCTGGTGCTCCACCAGGGCTGGGTGCAGCGACGACAGGATGACCTCCGAGAGGATCGAGTCAAGTCGGCAGCGGCGAGCAATCTCCTCGGCCGCTCCCAGGTGCGCCACCGCTCCGCCGCGGTCACCCCGGTAGAGAGCGACCTGCATCCGGTAGACGAGCGCCCTCGCTTCGAGGTCGAACCGGCGGGTGCGGCTCGCGAGCTCCTCTGCACGAAGGGCGTACCTCTCGGAGGCTTCGACCTCGGCGGGCCGCCCGATCAGGTGCCACGCGGTCATCCGGCACACCGCCAGAAGGGCGGCTGCCACGACCTCGGCGGTACGAGGATCGTTGTGATCGACCTTCGAGACCGCCCGGAGCGTGGGCGGGATGATGTCGACCGCCGCCTTGAGCGTGAAGTAGCGCTCGATGCACCCGATGAGCTCGAGCACGTCTCTGGGACGCAGGTCGGCGAGGTGCGTGATCGCCGCTCGAAGGTTGTCCGCGTCCCGATCGAGAGCGGCGATCCATGCCCCAACGTCAGGTCCCTGCAGACCAGGTGCGGCCGCGCGCGCCGTGGCGAGGTAGTAGTCGGCGTGCCGATCGCGCACGTCGAGGACGCCCGTGGACCCGCTGTCTCGAAGAAGCTCGATCGCTCCGTACTGGCGGATCGTCTCGAGGAGTCGGTATCGCGTGGCCTCCGCGTCCTGCTGGGCGATCACAAGGCTCTTCTGCACCAGCGAGTGCAGCAGGTTGACGACGTCGAGGTCGTCCAGGTCGTCACCGGCGCAGACCGTCTGCGCCGCGTCGAGGTCGAACGGCCCCGAGAACACAGAGAGGCGCTGCAGGGCGGATCGCTCGGGTGGATTGAGCAGCTCGTAGGACCAATCGACGAGTGCCTGCAGCGTCTGCTGTCGGGCCATGGCACTGCGCGCGCCACCCGTCAGGAGCCGGAACCGCTCGTCGAGTCGTTCCGACAGCTCCGCAAGCGAGAGCGAGGTCAGCCTGGCCGCGGCGAGCTCGATCGCGAGCGGAATGCCATCGAGGCGGCGACACACTGACGCCACCAGCGGACCATCGCTGTCGGCGATCACCGCACCTACCATCGATGCCCGCCCGAGGAAGAGGTCGACGGCATCGGAGCCGGCCGACTCGGTCAACGAGCTCACGTCCTCCTCGGGGAGCGACAGCGAGGGCACTCGATACACCAGCTCTCCATCCACACCCAGTGGCTCCCGAGAGGTGGCGAGGATGCGGACGCCCGCGCACTCCCGCAGGAGGGTGTCCGCGATCTTCGCCACACGATCGATGACGTGCTCGCAGTTGTCGAGCACGAGCAGCGTCTCCTGGGTCGCCAGTGCGCGAACGAGGAGCTCCAGCGAGTCCGTGTCGGACTCAGGGATGTCGAGTGCCGTGACGATCGCGAAGGGCACCTGCTGCTCGTCGCTGACCGGAGCCAGCTCGACGAGCCAGGCGCCCCCGCTCCCCGCTCCGTCGAGGGCCTCGGCCGCGGCGTGCACCGCGAGGCGCGTCTTGCCCGCCCCGCCCGGCCCCGCGAGGGTCACCAGTCGTGCCTCGTCGAGCAGGCCGAGCACGTGCTCGAGCTCCTCCACACGCCCGACGAGCGGGGCGACCATCGTGGGGAGATTGTTCGGGAGGTCCGGATGGTCGAGCGATCGAAGGGGCGGGAAGTCCGTGCGCAGATCCGGGAGTTCCAGTTGGAAGACGTGCTCAGGAGGGCCAAGGTCCTTCAGCCGGTGGAGGCCCAGATCACGCAGCGCGAAGCTCTCACCGCCCTCGAACAGGAGCACCGACGACGTGGCCGAGACGAGCACCTGGCCGCCGTAGGCCATGTTCGCGAGGTGGCGCGCTCGGCGGACGGCGGGGCCGACGGGGGTGCCGAGGCGCTCGGTGCACGTACCGGTGTGCATCGCCATGCGCACGCGGAGGGGCACGCCATGATCGGACATCAACGCCCTCTGGCACGCCGCCGCAGCGCGCGCCGCGGCGGCAGCCGTGGCGAAGGCAGCCAACCGTTGGCCGGGGACACTCGCGAGGAGCGTGCCGCCCTGGCGGCCGACCGACGCGGCCATGACGGCGTCGAGCGCTCGCTCCGATCCGGTCACTGCGCCCGACACGAGATGTGGCGTAGCGCTCCCCGTGATGAGCCGTGTATCTAGGAGCGTGACGGTCCCGCTGGGCGACACAACGAAAGTCTCTCGCACGACTCGACCCGCTTGAAGGTGCTCTTCGACCTTTCCCCCAACACCATCACAACTCTTGGCCACGGATGGTCCGCGCGGTGCTGCAACGATCCCCCGTCACTGAGTCCATCGGCGAACCGCGCTTGATCTGCGCGAGCGACGGCTGCCGAATCGAGTCCCGCGTGCTGTCACCGAGCGTGTCCCTGCAGCGCCCCACGAACGGGTGGCGTCGCTTGGCTCGACCGTCGGTGCGAGCGGTCAGACCCCGTTGAGCTCGAGCGCCGACAGGTAGCGGTTGAGCGCATCGAGCGTCGCCCGCGCGGCGGACTCGAGGTCGCCGTTGGACTGCGCGATGCCGATCCGGTCAACCTCGTCGGAGAGCGAGCGCAGCGTCACGATCACCGGCCAGCCCCGCACCGTCGCGATGCTGTTCACGGCCACGAGGAAGAACGGGACTTCGTAGCCGACCTCGCGCAGGGCGGAGAGGGTCGCTTCGGCGCCGCCGATGAGGGCGCCGCTCCCGGAGCGCCCGATGCCGACGCGCCCCGCGAAGCTGAGCTCGACCTCGCTCACGCCCTCGTGGACGTTGAAGTCGGTCCGTACGAGCGCGACGCGTCCTTCGGCGGCGCGTCGCGACGACGGGGCCCGGGTGGCGTCCTCGACGGTGACCGCCGCCGTGGGGTAGTAGAGGCTCGCGACCTGGAGGGCGACGTGGCGCACGGACTCAGGGTCCTGGCCGCGGACGAAGAGCGTGACGGCGTCGACCTCGCCGTTGTCGAGGTGGTCGACGCCGACGCTGAGCACGCCGGGGAGCGACCGCAGCTCGAGCTCGAAGTCCTCTTCGCTCGGGGTCATCATCGCTTGATCATGCCCTTCTTCTCGTAGAGACGCGCGTCTGCAATGCGGTACAGCTCGGCTGGGTCCGTGGACTCGCGTGGTGCCGTCGCGGTCCCCACCGCGAACGAGATCACGATACCCGAGGGGACGAGCGTGGCCCGGAGACGCTCGAGGAAGCTCTCGACCTCCGAGCCGTCGGCGTTGGCCAGGATGACGGCGAACTCGTCGCCGCCGATCCGCGCGGCGGTGTCGCCGGCGCGGACGGAGCGGCGAAGGGCGAACCCGAAGAGCCGCAGCACGTCGTCGCCGGCCGCGTGACCGGACTGGTCGTTGATGGACTTCAGCTCGTTGAGGTCGGCGATCACGAGGGTGAACGCCCACCCGTACCGCGAGCTCTGCACCGCGGCCGTCTGGAGGGCGGCGTCGAAGGATCGGCGGTTCGAGATGTTGGTCAGCGAGTCGTGCGCGGCGCTGTAGCGCGCCAGGTGCAGGGAGAGCGAGAGCTGGCAGACGCTGCGCACCGCGTCGCGGACGACCTCTGGCACCACGTCGGGCTCCGCGTAGACCCCGGCCGTCGCGCTGACCTCCTCGAGTGTCTCGGGGTCGACCTGGCGTCGGCCAAGCCGGAAGGCCTGGGTGCCGAGCGCCTCATCGTGCAGGACGATGGTGGCGTCGGTCAGCTCGTAGCGCTCGGCCAGGACGTCGAGCACCGAGTACACGAAGCCGATCCCGAGGTCGGTCCCGGCCAGCTCGTCGAGCATCCGGAGGAACAGCCAGGGCTCGTAGACGTGCTCGAGGGTGCCGTCGTCTTCGGGCGCGTCGAGGTCGTCCACCCTCACACGGGCCTGCCCTCCGGCTGCAGGGACATGGTCCGCGCAGCGCGGAGAGCGGGAAGGCTGATGCCGCCTGCCTCCATGAGGGAGGTGAGCTCCTCGGGGGCGATGGGCATGGAGAGAAGGTAGCCCTGTCCGCGGTGGCAGCCGAGCTCCAGCAGTTTGTCGATGGTCGCCGACGTCTCGATCCCCTCGGCGACCACCTCGAGGTCGAGCGCCTTGCCGAGGCGGATGATGGCCTCGACGATGGCGCGGTCGCGCTTGTCCGACGAGATGCCCTGGACGAAGCTCGTGTCGAGCTTCAGCAGGTTGACGGGGAGGCGCTTGAGCTCCGTCATCGACGAGTAGCCCGTGCCGAAGTCATCGAGCGCGATCTCGACGCCCAGGGACTGGAAGCCCCGGAGGATGCGCGCGGTCTTCTCGGGCTCGGCCATGACCGCGTGCTCGGTCATTTCGATGCAGAGGCGGTCGCCGGGCACGTCGTGGACGCGCATGCAGGTCTCGACGAAGTCGACGATCTCGTCGGTGGCGAACTGGGCGGGCGACATGTTCACCCGCACGACGAGCCGCAGCTTCGGGAACTGCCGACGCCACGCCGCGAGCTGGCGACACGCGTCGGCGAACACCCAACGGCCCATGTCGACGACGAGGCCCGTCTCCTCGGCGACGGTGATGAACGCGGCGGCGGGCAGCAGGCCGCGGGTCGGGTGCTGCCAGCGCACGAGCGCCTCGACCGCGAGCAGCTGGCCGGTGCGCAGGTCGACCTCGGGCTGGAAGTGCAGCCGGAGCCCCTCGGTCTCGATCGCTTCGCGCAGCCCCAGCTCGGTGCGCGACCGCTCGTCGACCGACTCGCGCAGCACCTGGTCGAAGATCACGGCCTGGTTGCGGCCCTGGGCCTTCGCGGCGTACAGGGCGACATCGGCCTGTCCGAGCAGGTCCATGCCGTTCTGCGCGCCGCGCTTGGCGATGACCACGCCGATGCTGGCGGTGTGGCTCACGAGCTGGCCGGCGATCTCGATGGGACCGCCGACGACGTCGAGGATCCGGTAGGCGCTGGCCAGCACCTCCATCTCGCTCGCGGCGTTGTCGACCAGGATCACGAACTCGTCGCCGCCGAGGCGGGCGGCGAAGTCGTTTGCGCGGATGGACGTGCGGATCCGGTCCGCGATCGTCGTGAGGAGCCGGTCGCCGTTCGCGTGGCCGAGGAAGTCGTTCATGACCTTGAACCGGTCGAGGTCGAACACGAGGACCGCCGTCGTGCGGTGCGCCGACAGCCGCTCCTTCAGCTCGCGCAGCAGCGCTCGGCGATTGGCGAGGCCGGTGAGGTCGTCGTGGTAGGCGTTGTACTCGGTCTGCTCCTCGGCGTCGAGGCGCGCCTGCAGCTGGACGAGCATCGAGGCGACCGCCTGGAGCGCGTTGATCTCGGCGGGGCTCCAGGCGTGGAGCCCGAAGTGCAGGAAGCCGAGGATGCCCCAGGTCTGGTCGGCCATGAGGAGGGGCACGGCGGCGCCGCCCACCATCTTCACGCCCGAGCCGGCCTCCACACGCTCGAGGTACTGGTCGGGCGTCCGGTCGGGCTCCGGTAGGTACGGCTCGCGGAGGTCCCGCATCGCGGCGAAGACGGGGTCGGCGTCGAACGGCACCTCGCCGAGCGGGTCGGGCTCGACGATCTCGCGGATGGGCCACTCGGCCTCGAGCACGCTGAGGCCCCGGCCGTGGTCGTTGCGGCGCAGGAACGCGACGTCGGCGCCGAGAAACTCGGCGAGCACGCGCGTCACCCAGCTGAGCACGTCCTGGCGCGTGCGCGACGAGCCGGACATGAGGCGCTCGGCCACCTGGCTCACCAGCTCGTCGAGCCGCTGCTGGTGGAGGAGCGAGCTCTCACGTGTCGCGAGCGTGGCGACGTGGCTCAGCAGGGCGCCGAGGGTCTTCGCGAGCGCGCGCTCGCGACTCGACCACGCACGCCCTTCGCGCGCGACGACCAGCGCGCCCTTCACGCCGCCGCCCTGGATCTGGATCGGCTCGACGAGCGCGCCCCAGACGACACCCGCGACCGTGCAGGAGAACGAACCGATCGGTGCACTGCCCGAGAGCTGGCCGAGCACACGGTCGCGGATGCGCGCGTGCACGACCTCGGTGCCCGGGGCGGCGAAGGACGCCTCGTCGAAGCCGAGGATGGTGACACCGGATCGCGCGACGACGTCGACGACCTCGGTGCCCGGGACCGCCTAAACGATCGTGTCGATGACGAGACGAAGCTGCTCGCCGGCGAGTCCCGATGGCATGTGAGGTGTAGTTGTCACAGGCGACCTGCCTTCACCGACATTGTCAGGATCCAGTGCGACGGGGGTTACTGCGTTGATCGATCTCTATGGAGCTCACATACTCCCACACAACGCAACCAGTGGGAACCCCTAATTCCTCAACTCTCCGGCCCCTGCACTCGCACCGTTTTGCCAAGGTTGGACCGCGGCCATTGCCGGTGTGTGCTCGCGCTGCCGACTCAATAGATGCGACAGCGGGAGCCTCGCGCTCAGCATGCTTGGTGGCGTCGCGTGCGTGACGCGCAGCAGGAGTGCAACGTGCTCGCCGTCGCCGAGCTCGAAGAGCTCACCGAACCGCTCGGTCAGTTCCGTGAGTGCGTCAACGTTGCGCTCCCCGACGAGGCCAAGGCGCTCCTCGGCGTCAACGGCGAACAGGAACACGGGCGACACCGGGTGGATCGCGAGGCCGTGGACCTCCGCGGTCAGCCAGAACCGCTCGACCGCCGCGCCGCCGCGCACGTAGGAGATCGGGTCGGCACGGGGGATCACGAGGGCAGCGACGGCCGAGCTCATCGCCACACCGACGCGCGAACGCATGCCGAGCATCTCCCCGGCGCGCCACTCGGCGAGGTGTGCCATCACCTCGGGACGTCGCAGGAGATCAAGCGCTGCCAGCTCGCCGGGACCGAGCTCGAGCGTGCGCACGTCGATGCCCTCGTCGACGGTGTCGCGACCCGGGACGCGCAGCTCGCCCATCATCTCGCGGTGCAGCGTCGGGGTGAGGAAGCGGATCCGATCCGACTCGGCGAGCAGCTCGGCGACGCGGTCGATGCGGTCACGTGCCGTGAGGAGGCGCAGCTGGGCGCCCTCGCGCTCGACGCCACGCGTGAGGAGCTGCACGGTGGAGGCGGCGATCGTCCCGGGCTCGGCGATCTTGCGGTTGGCTGCCCTCGTCCTGATCCTGGCCTGGAGGGGGGCGACCTCGAAGTCCGACGCGTCGCCGAGACGGAGGGTGGCGACGTGCCGCGACGGGTACCCCTCGGGGAAGAGCTTCACCGGGCCGAGCCGGCGCTCCGCAGCCGCGGCGACGCGCGCGTTGAAGAGCGCCGCGCCGATGCCCACGTAGCTCGCCCGGAACCGCACGTCCATCGCCGTCGTGCGCTCGGGGACCAGGTAGAAGCGGATCTCGGAGTTGTCCGCCTCGAACCGCCAGGGCTGGATGTTGCCGCCGGAGGGCGCGCGCCGCGCGGCGTCGACGATCCGGTCGATCTCGTCGGCCTCCTCGGGGAGCGCCTGCGACCCCTCGTCGTCGCTGGACGCCGTGCCCATCACCGCCGGCGGCGGGACAGGGCTGAGCTCGTCGATGGCGTCGTCGAGGTCGATGCGGACGCGCCCGGACGGCAGGTGGCCCTTCGCCCCGAAGCGGCGCACGACGGCCGCTGCCGTGGCGCCGCCGAGCGTGACCTCGCTCGCGAGCTGCGGCCATGCCGTGATCGTCCGGCCGACCTCGAGGAGCGACGCGGCGCCCCGCGACGAGACGTCCGCCGCACCCATCATCCGCAGCACGTACGGCGCCTTGGCCTCGAGCGAGAGCCCGGCGAGGTCCGAGGAGTGGACGCCCGGCAGCAACCCGTGGAAGATCGGGCGCTCCGGCTCGACGTCGAAGCGCTCGACGTCGAGGACGCCCCGATCGCTCGTCTGCATGACGACCGGGATGCGGCGGTCGCGTGCGGCCTCGCGCACGAGCAGCTTGATGTCGAGCGAGTCGCACTCCTCGATCACGAGGTCCAACCCGTCGAGGAAGGATCCGAGCGTGTCCTCCCGGATGCCCTCGGGCACGATGGTGACGCGGAGGTAGGGATCGATCTCGGCGATGCGCCGGGCGGCGGCGATCGCCTTGTTGACGCCGAGGTCGAGCACGGTGCCCGGCAGGCGGTTGAGGTTTGACAGCTCGATGGTGTCGAAGTCCGCGAGCCGCAGCTCGCCGGCCAGCCCCTCCATCGCGAGGACGTGGGCGATGGAGTGCCCGGCGCTCAGCCCCACGATGCCGATGCGCAGCGAGCGCTGCTGGGACTGCTCCTCGCGCGTCAGCTTGTTGCGGTTCCGGTCGAGTCGGAGCGCAGAGAAGCTCCTCGGGGCGAGGAGCCGCACCATGGCCCGGCGCCACGGGAAGTAGACCCACCGCTGGCCCTCGTCGCGGAGGGAGGCCGCGAGCGGCGGACGTAGCTCGTCGAGCTCGGCACGCTGCTCGGCGTAGCGGTCGAGGACCTGCAGGGCGGGATCCTCGCGGAGGACCTGGAGCACCTCGCGGCTCTGGCGGGTCTGGACGTCGAGCACCAGGGGCTGCCACGACGCGCCCGACGAAGAGATCGGGTCGACCGGCCCTCGGCCGTTCACCGGCTGGCGTCGGGAGAGCTGCTCGGCCTCGAGCCGCAGGTCGAGCTGGTGGGGCGGTGAGCACCGCTCATGGCTGCGCGCCCGGACCCACTCGACGGCGACGGTTTGGTAGCGCGCGTCGGGGAAGGGCACCGACGTCGTGCCGATCTGTCGAGCGCCGGTCTCGTCGCCCGTGGTCAGCAGCGTGTCGGAGACGGCCGCGACCGCGTGCTCGGCACCGAGCCACTGCATGGCGTGCGTCACGGACCGGGAGATCGTCGCGACCAGGCGGTGGCCCGTCGCGCTCTGGCCCCTGGAGAAGGCGCCCTTGATCTCGATGACGCCGTGGGCCACGCGGCTGTCGATGACGCTGGCGATCTGGTCTATCTCGGGCGAGCTCGCCAGCTCCTCGAGGATGGCGGTCTGGTGGCTGCCGTCGAGGGGGCCGTGGCAGCGGACCCCGGCGACGACCTTGTCGTCGGCGTTGAAGCCGAGGAAGAAGAGGGAGACCCCGTCACCCTCCTCGAGCTCGCGCCGACCCGGCATCTCCTCGATGCCGTGGTCTCGGAAGATCCCCTCGGCCTCGTTGAGGTACAGCGTCCACAGATCGGGGCGCAGCAGCGGATGGTGGCCCTCGAAGCGGACACCCGAGAGGCGGTCGACGAAGCTGGCACCGTAGCGGTACCTGCGACCAACGACGTTGCCCATTGTTGAGGTGACCACCCATGCTCTCAATCCCGATGCGCACTCGGGAGACCGCTCGGACTGAGTGAAAAACTAGTGCACCACCTGAGAAAATCGGTGGAACCTCCGGGAGTGGACAACCGCGTCACCGGCGCGCACCGACACCGGAATCGTGCGATCTATGGTCACGTCACGGCGCGGGACCGTCACGCTGCGAGTCGATCTCGCGGCCCGCCGGCGCGTGGCGCACGGTCGTCGCGCGGCGTGCCAGCGCGCGCGGATCGACCGTCGAGCGCTTCGTTCGACGTCGCCGGTTGTCGGCCGGTGCGGCGCTCGCCTGCGAGAGTGTGTCGTGCTCGACGCCGGGAGGAATTTTCGTTACCGATGGTACGATCGACATAGAGGCGCTGTCTGCGACGTGCTCCGGTGGACGGCGTGCCCTTGGGAGCGATGAGCGATGGCGACTGAGCGCGACGGCAGCCGGGCGACGCACGACGAGCAGTGGCAGCGCCGAGAGCTCGACCACGCGATCGAGAACGACGAGTTGTTCCTCCTCTACCAGCCCACGATCGACCTGCAGTCCAACGCCTTCGTCGGCGTCGAGGCGCTCCTGCGGTGGCGGCACCCGCGCCTCGGGGTCCTCGGCCCGGACGCCTTCCTCCCCGTCCTCGAGTCCAGTGGCGCGATCCTCCCGGTCGGCGCGTGGGTCCTCTCCACGGCCTGTCGGCAGGGCGCAGCGTGGCACTCGAGAGGGCACCGCTTCACGGTGTCCGTGAACGTGTCGTCCCGGCAGCTCGCGTCCCCCGCCTTCCTTGGCGACGTGGAGCGGAGCCTCGAAGAGAGCCGGTTCGACCGAGGCCACCTCGTCCTCGAGTTCTCCGAGCGCGCCCTCTCGAACTCGGCCGACGCGGTTGCCGCGTTGCACGCGCTCAAGCGGCTCGGTGTGCAGCTCGCGATCGACGACTTCGGCGCCGGGCCCGAGGCGGAGGCCGTCGTCGCGGCGCTCCCCATCGACGTCGTGAAGATCGACCGCACCTGCATCACGGAACTCTCGACGACGACCGGCGATGCTGCTCGGGTGCACCAGCTCGTCCAGCTCGGCAAGTCCCTCAACGTCCGCACGGTGGCCCAGGGCGTGGAGGACGACGACCAGCGGCTGCAGCTCCTGGTCGAAGACGTCGACCTCGGCCAGGGCTTCTTGTTCTCCGTTCCCCACGAGGTCGAGGCGATCGACCGGTTCCTCGAGGACTACGCGATCTTCTCGGGGAAGCCGCTCTGACGACGTCGGCGACACGGACCGAGAGTTGCGCGTCCGCCGACCGTGAGCAGGATCGGTAGCGAGGCGTCATGCCGCTCGGGGTGCTGGCCGCGTTCTGCGCGCTCCTCGGCCTGGCGGTCGGCTCATTCCTCAACGTCGTGATCTACCGCGTGCCGAGGGACGAGTCGATCGTGTCGCCCGGTTCCGCCTGTCCCGATTGCGGCACGCCGATCCTGAACCGCGACAACGTGCCGGTCATCTCCTGGCTCGCGCTGCGGGGTCGGTGTCGTTCGTGTGGACGGCCGATCTCCGTGCGCTACCCCGTCGTCGAGGCGACGACGTCCCTCCTCTTCTTGGGCGCGGCGCTGCGCTACGGCTACGACGCCGCGCTCCCCGCGCTGCTCGTCCTGCTCGCGGGGCTCTTCGCGCTCGCGTGCATCGACCTCGAGCTCCGTCTCCTGCCGCGGAAGATCGTCTACCCGCTCCTCGGCATGGTGGCCGTGCTGCTGCTGGCTGCGGCGATCGGGACGGGGGACTACCGACCGCTGTGGATCGCCGCGGCGTGCTCGGTGGGGTGGTTCCTCGTGTTCTACGCGATCAACCGGCTCGACCAGCGGCTGCTGGGGTTCGGCGACGTCCGGCTCGCGCTCGTCCTCGGGCTCGGGCTCGGGTGGCTGGGGGTCACGACCGTCCTCCTCGGCTTCTTCGCGGCGAACGTCCTCGGTGCCGTCGTCGGCCTGACGCTGATCGCGGCCAAGAGGATGCGCCGAGACCAGCCCATCCCCTACGGCGTGTTCCTGGCGATCGGGGCGGCCCTCGCGATCTTCGTGCATCCCACGCTCCACCTGCACCTGCGGGGCGTGTAGTGGCGCCGGCCCCGACACCCGTCCCGTCGTTCGGAAGCGACGTCCGCGCCGCGGCGGTGGTGGCGCTGGCGCCGGCCGGGGAGACCTCCGTGCGGCTCCGACGCCTCGTCGACGCGCTCGTCCCCACCCTGCTCGACGGCAGCGAGATCAGGCTCGTGGACGCGAGCGGCCTCGATCACGTCGCGACGGCGCCCCGCGACGCTCCCGACCTCACCCTGCGCGTCGCAGACCTCGAGGAGGTCCGCGCGCGTGTCCTTGCGAGCGCGAGGCGTGAGGTCTGGCGTGCCGACCAGGATGGGGCGACCTCGTGCGTCGTCGCGTGCGTCCTGGACGGCGACGACGCGATCGGCACGATCACCTGCGTCGTGACCACGCCGGGCCGGGTGCTGGACGCCGATGCGGCGGACGCCGTCGCGGACGTGGGACGGCTCGTGGGCACCTCGGTCGGCCGCGAGCTCCTGCAGCGTCGCGCACGGGATGCCGCGCGCCGATCCCAGCGGCTCGCAAGCCAGCTGCACCAGCTGATCGCCGCTTCGATCGCGGTGGCGGGGATCCAACGAGAGCGCGACGTCGTGGCCGCGATCGCACCGAGGGCCCGGAGCGTGTTCGATGCCGACGAGGCCGTGGTCACCCTCGACCGCGGGCCAGGTGCGCCGCTGCAGGTCGCCGCCCGACGCGGTGACGGCTCTCGTCTCTCCGATCCCGAAGGGGCGGACGTCGCCCTTCCCTCCTCCGCCGGCGTGAGCACGGTCGCGCTGCGCGACGGCGACTGGCTGGTCGCACCCCTGCTCGAGCAGCGCGGTGCGACGAGGGGCTCGATCTGCGTCCGACGGAGTCCAGAGGTGACGTTCAGCGATGACGACGTCGAGGTGGCGTCGCTCCTGGCACAGACGGCCTCGTCGGCGCTCGACGCCACCGAGATGCACCAGACGATCCAACGCAGCGAGGAGCGACTGAGGGTGCTCGTCGACACGGCACCCATCGGGATCGTGGAGACGGATCTCGACGGCGGCATCGAGTGGTGGAACCGCGCGGCGGCCGACCTCTTCGGGTGGCCCGCGGCCGACCTGCGCGTCGAGCATGGCGACGCCGCGTCGCCCGCGTTTCCCGACGCCGCGCGGGTGCCACTCCGAGCCCTCTGGGCCGCGGCCGCCTCAGGGGAGACGGTGAGCGCGCACGACCTCTCCGGCGTGGAGCTCGGGGGGCGTCGCCGTGAGCTCGCGGCCTCCGTGGCGCTCGTGTCCCCCGCCCACGGTCGCCGCGGCAGCCTGCTGACGGTCGTCGAGGACGTGACGGACCACCGCCAGCTCATGGAGGAGCTGCGACACGCCCAACGGATGGACGTGATCGGACAGCTGTCGAGCAGCGTGGCGCACGACTTCAACAACCTGCTCACGCTGATCGCCGGCTACGCGGAGCTGCTGAAGCTCGAGGCAGGGGACGACGGCCGCGCCGCACAGCTCGCGCGGGACATCCAGACCACCACGACGCGGGCGTCGACGCTCACCGGGAAGCTGTTGACCATGGGACGGACCAAGCTGCCCGCGCCGGCCGTCTTCTCACCGGTCGCGTCGGTGCGCGAGCTGTCCGAGGTGCTCGACCGGATCCTCGGCGCCGAGGTGGCGCTCACGCTGTCCCTCGACGCAACGACGCCCGCGATCAGGGCGGACGTGGACCAGTTCGAGCAGATGGTGATGAACCTCGCCACGAACGCTCGAGACGCCATGGACGACGGCGGCGAGCTGCGCATCGCGATCGGGCCGACGACCCTCGCCGCCGGGGCGCTCGAGCCAGGGGACTACGTGCGCATCGAGATCGCCGACACGGGCGCGGGCATGGACGAGGAGACCCTGCGGCGGTGCTTCGAGCCGCTCTTCACGACCAAGGGCCCGTCGAAGGGCACCGGGCTCGGGCTCCCCGCCGCGCGCCGGGTAGTGGTGGAGAGTGGCGGGTCGATCGAGGTCCACAGCGAGCGAGGAGTGGGCACGACGTTCGAGATCCTCTTCCCGGCAGCCGGGGAGGTGCCCGCCGACGCCGCCCCCACCGCGGCGCCCGCGGCCCCGGTCGGCGCCGCCACGATCCTTCTCGCAGAGGACGAAGCGGGCATCCGTGAGCTCCTGGCACGGATCCTTCGTCACAACGGCTTCGAGGTCCTCGAGACCGAGAGCGGCGAGCAGGCGCTCGACGTCGCGCGCGCGTTCGAGGGGTCCATCGACCTCCTCGTGAGCGACGTCGTGATGCTGGGGATGTCCGGCGGCGAGCTCGCCGCCACACTGCAGGCCGAGCGCCCCGACGTCCTCGTGGTGCTGGTGTCGGGCAACGTCGACTCGGCGGTGGTCGAGTCGGTGGCGGAGGGCACCGGCGTCTTCCTCGCAAAGCCGTTCAAACCGAGTGAGCTCATCGGCGTCATCGCCGAGCTCCTCGGGCGCCACCGCGCCACGACGACCAGCTGAGCGCCGGCGCCGCCCGGCAAGACGTGCTGCGGCGGGGTCAGTTCCGGGACGCGCCGCCCTCGGCGTCGTCGACGCTGGGCACGAGGTCCGCCGGCGCAGGCTCGAAGCGGTAGCCGACGCCGCGGACCGTGGTGATCCAGCGGGGACGGTCCGGGTCGACCTCGATCTTGGAGCGAAGCCGCCGAATGTGCTCGGTCACCGTGGCGCCGCCCTGCCACTCCGGGGAGGAGAGCCACACGTTCTCGAGCAGCTGCTCACGCGAGTAGACGCGTCGCGGCGAGGCCGCCAGGAAGGCGAGGAGCGCGAACTCCTTCGACGTCAGCTCCACGAGCTCGCCATCGAGCCGCACCTCGTGCGTGAGCTCGTTGATCTGGAGCGGTCCGAAGTTCATCGACGGCTCATCGGGGTCGCGTTGACCGTTGCCGCCCGACGTGCGACGGAGCACCGACTCGATGCGCGCAGAGACCTCTGCGAGCGAGAACGGCTTCACCATGTAGTCGTCGGCACCCATCTTCAGCCCCGCGATGCGGTCCGTCTCGAGCCCGCGACCGGTGAGGAAGATCGTCGGCACGTCGCTCATGAGCCGCAACTCGCGGAACACGTCGCGTCCGTCCTCCTTGCCGAGGACGATGTCGAGGAGGACGAGGTCCGGTGCGGTGGCCGACGCGCTCTCGAGCGCACCGGCGCAGTTCGCGGCGACGTCGACGTCGTAGCCCTCAGCCGAGAGGTAGCTGCGCAGCATCGACACCATCTCCGCGTCGTCTTCAACGATCAGGACCCTTGTCATTGGCTTGGCGTCCCACCTCGGCGTTCGTAGTCCACGCGTTGAGGTTACAAGCGCCAGGGCGTCGTGACGTGGTGCACGCGCACCACGGTGCTCTGCGGTGCGCTCGGGCTCGAGCACGGAGACGGAATCATTGGAGGTGATCTGTGCCATGCGGAAAGCATGCCGTGTGAACAGACCCAATGGGCGAGATTTCTCGCTACCTGCGCATGAATTGGGGTGCAGTTGTGATGGCGTCGACAATGGCGTGACGTTCGACTGTGAGGTTGTTGCGCATGTTCAGCAACGGCCATCGGATCAGCAACACCTCCGATGTCGCGACCACCTCCGAACGGCGCCGCAGCGTGACGATGCACCATCCTCGCGTCAGCGTCGCCGCAGCTGTGTGCGCCGTCGTCGTCGCAGGTTCCTTCGTCACGACCACCGTGCAGGCACCAACAGCCGGCGCGTCCGCGACGCCGCATAGCACCGGTCAGGTCGCCTTCCGTGTCGATGCGAGCACCAACCCGAGCTCGACGGAGAACGCGCTGCGCGGCGTGTCGTGCCCGTCGTCGAGCTTCTGCATGTCCGTCGGCTTCTACGTCACCGCGGCCGTCGACAAGACGCTCGTGGAGCGCTGGAACGGCGCACGCTGGTCGACGTCACCGAGTGTCAGCCCTTCGCTCACGTCAAACTTCCTCGACGGCGTGTCGTGCACGAGCTCGTCGTTCTGCATGGCTGTCGGAGCCCAGGGTGAGGGCTCCTCACAGAAGTCCCTCATCGAGAGCTGGGACGGACGCGCCTGGTCCGTGACGCCGAGCACCGATCTCGCTTCGACCGACTCGCTCAACGCGGTGTCGTGCGCGTCGACGAGGTTCTGCATGGCGGTCGGTGACGAGGTCGTGGGCGGCGTGCACCGCACCTACATTGAGCGGTGGAACGGCCGTCGCTGGAGTCCGTCGACATCGCGCAGCCTCGGTGCCGCCAACAACGATCTGCTGGGAGCGGCGTGCGTGTCGCCGTCGTTCTGCGTCGCCGTCGGCGAGTGGGTGTCGAGGGGTCTCACGCGCACCCTGGTCGAGCGCTGGAACGGCGCCAGCTGGAAGGTCGCCGCGAGTCGCGACCCGGGGGCGATGGACCTCCTCAACAGCGTCGCCTGTGCATCGACGTCGTTCTGCGAGGCGGTCGGCAACCAGGTGAGCGGCGCGTCGACGAAGACGCTGGCAGAGAGATGGAACGGTCGCACATGGGCCACCGTCGCGACCGCCAGCCCGAACGCGCTCAGCACGCTCTGGGGCGTCACGTGTCCTCGCACCAAGTTCTGCGAGGCCGTCGGCAGCGTCCAGGCCGGCGCGTCGAGCCGCACCCTGGTCGAGCACTGGACCGGCAAGCGCTGGGCCGCCTCGGTCAGCGCCAACCCGAGCGCTCGAGATGGCTTCAACGGCGTCTCGTGTGCCTCGTTCCTCTCGTGCAAGCCCGTCGGCTTCGAAGTGATCGGCGGGGACGTGTACGACTCGCTGATCGAGCGAGGTGCGTGATTGATGTGCGACGTGGACGTGCTCGCACGCCGGCAGGGCGGATCGACCGAGCCCTGACCATCCGGGGCGCGTCGTCGACGTCCTCCAACGGGCGCAGCGAGCCGGAGCGTCCACCGACCGACAGGAGTGTGAAACGGAGGTGTGAGAGAGCACAGTCCGAGCGAAGCGCAACGACGAACCAATCGCTCGAGGCACAAGGCCACAATGACAAACCGATGTTTGCGGTATGCAATGTGTCCACAGGGCGATGCAGATTGGCCGTGAGGGCCAATCATTTTGCCGTGTGCCTACTGCGGTATCCGAAGGTCAAAAAAGTCGCAACAGACCATGGTAAATGTCCAAAACAGTGTGTAAGAATGTCCTCCGATAAGTCGAACTTCAGTCGAGGTGACCGTGCCGTTCAAGCGCAGTAAGCAGGAGAGCTCTCGGAACGAAGAGGCGGTGGGTGCCGTCGCCGCACCCGCGTCGCCGGGCCCGGTTGGCGCCGTCGCGTCGACCGCGGTTGCCGTCGACGAGCGCACGCCGGACGTCGCAGACCTCGGTGCGTCGAACGGGCATCCCATCGTCGCCTCGCCAGAGAAGCTCGCAGGTGTGTCCCGTGGTCGACTGGGCAACCTGCTCATCGAGCGCGACCTGGTGACGGAGGCCCAGCTCGAGCAGGGCCTCGCACAGCAGCGGGAGTCCGGCGGAAAGATCGGCGAGATCCTCGTGGCGCTCGGGTTCCTCGACGACCGCGATCTCGTCGACACGCTCTCGGAGTTCCTCGGCGTGCCGGTCTCGAACCTGCGTCGGGAGAACGTGGAGGCGGACGCCCTGGCACTCGTTCCCGAGGAGCTCGCGCGCGAGCAGCACGCCGTTCCGATCCGGGTGAGCGAGCAGGGCCTCGACGTCGCCGCGGCGGAGCCGAGCGAAGAGCTGAGGGACCTGCTCGCAAAGACGGCCGGACGCCCGGTGCGCATGATGATCGCCCCGATGAGCGACATCCGCTGGGCGATCGACAGCAACTACCGGGCGATCGGGGGCGTCGACAACCTCATCGCGGCCTTCGTGTCGGTGGAAGGCACGAGGAAGCGGACCGCCGGCGAGCAGCCGGATGCCGACCTCATGTCCGACGACGCACCCGTCGTCCAGCTCGTCGACCGGATCCTCACCCAGGCGATCCGCGACCGCGCCTCCGACGTGCACATCGAGCCCGGAGACGGCGGCGTGCGCATCCGGTTCCGAGTGGACGGCGCCCTGAAGGAGGTGCTCACGCTGCCCGACGTCATGGGACCCGGGCTCGTGAGCCGGATCAAGATCATGGCGGGCATGAACATCGTCGAGCGCCGTCGTCCCCAGGACGGACAGCTCACGACGACGATCGACGGGACCGCCGTCGACGTCCGCGTCGCCACCGTGGCCACGATCGCCGGAGAGAGCTGCGTGCTCCGCGTGCTCGACAAGTCACGTTCGCTGTTCCGCCTCGGCGACCTCGGCATGCCCCCCGACACCCACGCGATGTACTCGAAGATCGTCCGGGCGCCGTTCGGGATGATGCTCTGCGCGGGTCCGACGGGCAGCGGGAAGACGACGACGCTCTACGCGACGTTGAGCGAGGTCAGCAACCCGACCCTCAACGTGATGACCATCGAGGACCCGGTCGAGTACGTCTTCCCGTCGATCAACCAGATCCAGACGAACGAGCAGGCGGGCATCACCTTCGCCACCGGGCTGAAGTCCATCCTTCGCCAGGACCCCGACGTCATCTTGGTGGGAGAGATCCGAGACGTCGAGACTGCCCGTGTCGCCACCCAGTCCGCGCTGACGGGACACTTCGTCATCTCGTCCATGCACGCGACGGACTCGGTGTCCGGGCTGCACCGATTCTTGGACATGGGGATCGAGTCGTTCCTCATCGCGTCGTCGGTGCTCGCGGTCGTCGCCCAGCGCCTCGTGCGCCGGATCTGCCCGTCGTGCAAGACGACCTACACGCTCACCAACGAGGAGCGGATGTTCTACGAGGAGAGTGGCGGCCCGCCCGAGAAGGAGATCTTCTACCACGGGACGGGTTG
This sequence comes from Acidimicrobiales bacterium, assembly GCA_035937595.1. Classification (GTDB taxonomy): domain Bacteria; phylum Actinomycetota; class Acidimicrobiia; order Acidimicrobiales; family RAAP-2; genus Palsa-459. The sequence goes on along the minus strand of DASZHS010000051.1, from coordinate 22,421 downwards.
CAACTTCTGTGGTGGGACCGGCTTCAAGGAGCGCATCGGGGTCTACGAGCTGCTGCACATGACCCCGGAGATCAAGCGGCTCATCGTGGGCTGGGCGACCCAGGAGGAGCTTCGCAATCTCGCAAAGAAGCAAGGCATGAGAACCCTGCGCCAGGAGGCCATCAGCCTCGTCGCGCAGGACATCACGTCCGTCGACGAGGTCGTAAGGAGCATGTACACGCTATGAGCCCTCAAAAGACACTCGCAAAGTTCTCCTACAAGGCGCTCGACACCGAAGGCAAGAAGGTCTCGGGCATCGAGTCCGCTGAGACGTCGGGTGCGGCCCACCTGGCACTGCTCGAACGCGGGTACCAGCCGCTCGAGGTCACCGAGAAGAAGAGCGTCCTCAGCTTCGAGATCACCAAGAAGATGGTGCCTCGCAAGGACGTCGGACACTTCTCCCGACAGCTCGCGGTGTTCATGCGCGCCGGCATCCCGATCATGGAGGCCATGGAGGTCATCCTTGACGAGACCTCGCAGAAGCTGATGCGGAAGGTCCTCGCCGAGATGATCGAGGACCTCCGAGCAGGCGACACCTTCGCCGGCGCGGCCGCCTCGCACCCCGAGGCCTTCCCGCCCTACTACGTCGGCATCCTCGAGTCCGCGGAGATGACCGGGAACCTCGACTCGGCGCTGAACCAGCTGGCCGACTACATCGACCGCGACACCGAGGCCAGGGCCAAGTTCGTCTCCGCCATGGTGTACCCCGCGATCGTCTTCGTCATGTCGATCGTCGTGGTCTTCGTCCTGGCCGTGTTCGTCCTCCCCAAGTTCGTCACGTTCTTCAAGTCCCTCAACGCCAAGCTGCCGCTCCCGACGCGGATGCTGCTGTGGTGCTCGTCCTTCGTGTCGAAGTGGTGGTGGGCGATCGGGATCCTCATCCTCGCCATGGTCGCCGGGTTCATCGCGATGCGGCGCTCGCCCAAGGGTCGCGCACGGCTGGACGCGCTGGCGCTCAAGGTCCCCGTCCTCGGTGACCTGATCCAGGCGGCCGTGCTCGAGCGCGTCTGCCGCGTGCTGTCGTCGATGATCCGGGCCGGTGTCGACCTGCCGCGCTCGCTGACCGTCACCGCCGACTCCACGAACAACGTGGTGTACCACGACGCCATCGAGCACATCCGCGAGCAGATGATGGAGGGCAAGGGCCTCGCCGGCCCACTCGCCGACACGGGCTTGTTCCCGGGTGCCGCCCGTCAGATGTTCCGCGTCGGCGAGGAGACCGGCACGCTCGACCAGCAGCTGCAGGTCGCCGCCGAGTACTACAGCCGCGAGCTCGACGAGAAGGTCAAGCGGTTCACGAGCCTCTTCGAGCCCGCCGTCATCATCTTCATGGGCGTCGTCGTCGGCTTCGTCGCGGTCGCGCTGATCTCGGCGATGTACGGCATCTACAGCCAGGTGAAGGTGTCGTGAGTGGGCGCCCATCCGGGTGGCTTCGGCCGAGGCGGTCCAGGCGCGACCTGCTCGCGCGACACGGTCATCGCTGGACCGCAGGGCGGCGCGGCCCCGACGACGGGTTCACCCTGCTCGAGCTCGTCATCGTCGTCGCCGTCCTGCCGATCGTCATCGCCGGGATCGCGGCGGGGCTGATCGCGGTCTTCTCGATCCAAGGCAGCGTCTCGCACCGCCTCGGCGACTCCCAGGACGCCCAGGTCGTCTCGGCCAACTACGTGCGCGACGTCCAGAGCGCCTTGCAGATCACGACGTCGTCGTCCGCCACGCAGTGCGGCGACGGCACCCAGCTGCTCGGCCTCGCCTGGAACCTGAACACGGTGACGAACACCTACCAGACGGTCGTGTCCTACAGCAGGGTGCAGAAGGGATCCATCTACCTCCTGCGCCGCGAGTACTGCACCAACGGGACCTCGGCGACCCCCGACTTCGCGTCGACCGTCGCGTTCGACATCGGGTCGAGCCAGCTCCCGCCCGCGATCTCGCCGGCCGGCGAGAACACGCTCGCAGCCGCCGGATGGACCGCGTCCCAGCCCGTGACGAACGTGAAGTTCTCGATCACCGAGCCGCAGAGCAACTACGCCTACAGCCTCTCGGCGGTGCCCGCGAACAGCTCGCCGCCGAGCACGGCCGGCCAGCCCATCGTGGTCGCGTCCAACACGACGTGTGGCTTTGCCGTGACGGAGGGTGGCACGGTCTCGAACGGCACCTACGCGAAGACCCTCTGCTTCGTCGACATGTCGTCGTACAACGCCACGACCGCGGCGGCGCCCGCGTGCCAGGAGTTCGTCGCGAACATCCCGGGCGGCTTCACGCTCAGCTTCTGCATGAGCGAGTCGGGCAACCAGCCGATGTTCGCCGCGTCCCTGCCCACGTACCCCGAGGCATTCATGGGCAACACGCTCGTGAACCAGGACGGCAGCTCCTCGCCGTTCTACACCGGGCTCGGCTGCCCTGACGCGACGGCGCCCGAGGACGGGCAGGGGAATCCCACGCCGTCGTGCATCAAGCCCGCCATGTACCAGACGAACAGCGGCTTCGGACCGACCAACACGCTGGTCTTCTCCAACATCACGGTGACGACCGCGACCGGCGCGCCGGCGACGGGCTGGGAGTGGGTGAGCGCCGACGCCGAGACCACCGACTCGAACGAGCAGATCACCTGGACCTCGAACCAGACGCTCAACCTCCTGCCCAACTCGCCCGGCTCGCCCTACGGCGACACCTGCAACAACCTGCCGAGCTGGAACGGGCCCCAGGGCCTCGGGACCACCCAGGTCGTCTGCCAGTCCGGCGGCCAGGAGCCGTCGGCCACGAAGACGGGCACGCCGATGGTCGAGGCGCTGACGCCGACGACCATGACGGTCGGCATGAAGGGCGCCGGCCTCGAGGCGGTCGCCGTGGGGCTGCTGTTGTCATGAGCCCTCCGACTCGTCCCCCGCTTCGCTCGACCGCACCGCCTCAACGCGGTGTGGGCTGCGTTGCGTCGCGCACGACGGGCTGGCAGGGCCTCGTCCGTCGTGCGACGGGACGGGACGGTCCGGGGCGGGCGCCGGACGAGGCAGGCGACACGCTGATCGAGGTCCTCTTCGCCATCGCCATCCTCGGGATCGCCTCCGTCGCGCTCCTCGTCGCGTTCGCGGCGTCCATCTCGGCGTCCGCCGTGCACCGGAGCCTCGCGACCTTCGACACCGTGATCCGCAGCGCCTCCCAGCAGGCCATCTCCCAGATCCAGCAGCAGCCCAACCCGCTCTACGAGTCGTGCGCGCCGCTCGCCTACTACCAGAGCGGTCCGGGCGCGGTGGTCTTCAACCTGCCGAGCGGCTACAGCGCGCAGGTCACGAGCGTGCAGTACTGGACCGGCTCGGTGTTCTCCTCGAACATCAGCCAGTGCGTGCCGAACTCGCCGCAGTGGATCACGATCACGATCACGAGCACGACCACCGGGCAGAGCTACACGAACAACTTCATCGTGGACAACCCGTACGCACCGCCGGTCCCCGTGGGCGGGCCGGCGTACCAGCTCGTCTTCGTCCAACAGCCGAGCGGGGCCGACGCGGGCGTCGCCTTCACCTCCCAGCCCGCGGTCGCCGTCGAGGACTCCTCCGGCCACGTCGTCACGACGGACCTCTCGCCCGTGACCCTCACGATCACCACGGGGACGGGCACGGGCGGTGCGGTCCTGTCGCAGTACTGCACGGGCGTCGAGAACTCCGGCGTCGTCATCTTCAGCGGCTGCAGCATCAACCTCGCCGGGCTGAACTACCAGCTGACGGCGTCGGACCCGGGCTCGGGCGGCGGCGCACTCGTGCCGGCGATCTCGACCCCGTTCAGCGTCTACACGCAGCTCACCCAGCCCGTGATCACCTCGCTGATCCCCTCCACCACCCAGGCCGGCGCGGTCAACGTCACGTTCACCGGCTCGTCGAACGCACCCGGTGGCGAGAACTACACCGTCACGGCGTGCGCGAACTCCGGTGTCGGCTTCGGGTGCGTGACCCAGAACAACTTCACCTCTGGCTCGGACCTCACGGGGCTCACGCCGGGGACGGGCTACTACGTCACCGTGACGGCGAACGCGCCCACGCCGCTGTACCTGCCGGCCACCTCTGCGACGGCCGGACCCGCCCAGGCGACGGTCCAGCTGAACGCGCCGGGCACCCCGACGCTCGCCTACGGCACGGTCGCGGGCTCGCTCTCCGTCACCTTCTCGACGCCGACCCCGGCGTCCCCGACGCAGACCTACACGGCGAGGGCCTGCACGAACGCGGCGATGACGAGCGGGTGCGTGACCGGCGCCGTGACAGCGGGCGGCAACCTCACGGGCCTCGCCTACAGCGCCGGCTCGGCGGGCACGACGTACTACGTCACCGTCTCGGCCGACGCCTCGCCGGGGTACCTCGTCTCGGCGGCCTCCGGCGTCTCCGCGCCGCAGGCCGACGTGAGCCAGCTGAACCCGCCGACGGGGTTCTCGACGGCGTCGTCGGCGACGACACCGGGCGCGGTGTCGGTCACCTTCGCGGCGTCGGCCGGCCCGACCGTGCCCGCGTCGTACACGGCGTCGATCTGCACCAACGCCGCGATGACGGCCGGGTGCACCACCCAGTCGGTGAGCCCCGGCACCACCCAGCTCACGGGGCTCACGGCGGGCACCACCTACTACGTCCAGCTGCTCGCGAACCCGCCGTCGGCGGGGTTCCTCGGTGCGAGCACCTCCGTCGCCCCGGGCGTGCCCGCCACCACCCAGCTCGCGGCCCCAACCGGCGTCTCGCTCGCCTACGGCACCGTGGCGGGCTCGATCAACGTCTCGTACACCCCGTCCTCCAACGCCGCGCCCGGCCAGACGTACACCGCCAGGGCCTGCACCAACGTCGGCATGACGACCGGGTGCGTGTCGAACGCCAGCCTCACGTCGGGGAGCAACCTGACCGGGCTCAGCTTCACCCAGGGCTCGCCGGGCACGACGTACTTCGTGACCGTCACCGCCAACGCCTCGTCGGGCTACTTCGTCTCCGCCTCGACCTCGCCGCTGTCACAGGTGGACACCAGCCGGCTCAACGCACCGGGCATCCCGACGGCCGTGGCATCGACGAGCACCCCGGGCGCGATCGTGATCACCTACGCCGCGCCGGGCGGCACGGCGCCCACCGGCTACACGGCGACGGCGTGCACGAACTCTTCGATGACGTCGAACTGCCAGACCGCCTTCATCACGTCGGGCGGCACGATGAACGGGCTCAACCAGGGTTCGAGCTACTGGGTCACCGTGACGTCCAACCCGCCGTCGGGCTACGTGGGGAACACGTCTCCGGTGTCGACCAATCCGACCGGCGCGTCGACTCAGCTCAACACGCCGACCATCAACGCGGTCGCCCCATCGAACAGCACCGCCGGCCAGCTCACGATCAACTACACGGGCTCATCGAACGCGCCCGGCGGGCAGACCTACACCGCGACGGCGTGCACCGACGTCGCCATGACGCTCAACTGTGTCTCGCACGCGAGCTACACGTCGGGGTCGCAGTTCACGGGGTTGACACCGGGAACGCTCTACTACGTCACGATCACCGCGGTCTCCTCGGCGAACTACCTCGCCGCCACCACGGCGCCGGTCGGTCCGACCCTGGCCACGGTCCAGCTCGCGACACCGGCCACGCCGACCCTCGGCTTCGGCTCGGTCGCGGGCTCGATCTCGGTGACCGCGACGACGTCCAACGGCCCCGTCGGACAGCTGTACACCGTCAAGGCGTGCACCAACGCGGCGATGACCACGGGCTGCGTCACGACCACCAACGTGCTGTCAGGCGGGAACGCCACGGGCCTCGCCTACACCCAGGGCTCGCCGGGCTCGAGCTACTACGCGACCGTCACCGCCCAGTCGTCGAGCGGCTACCTCGGCTCGGGCACCTCGGGCGTGGCGGGGCCGCAGGCGGACACGAGCCTCCTCAACGCACCGGGCACGCCGACCGTCGCGCCCTCTTCGACCACCGCGGGTGCGATCACCGCGACGTTCACGAACTCGTCCGGCCCGACCGTGGCGAGCTACTCGGTGAACGCGTGCACCAACGCGGGCATGACCCAGAACTGCGTCACCACGGCCAACTACACCTCGGGCGCCCAGTTCACCGGTCTCACCCAGGGGTCCACGTACTTCGTGACGATCACGGCCGTCTCCTCGAGCGCCGCCTACGCAGCGTCGACGTCGGGCGCGTCGAGCTCGGTCATGGCCACCGTGCAGCTCAGCACCCCGACGATCACGAGCGTCGCCCCCTCGACGACGACCGCCGGGCAGCTCACGATCGGGTTCAGCGGGTCCGCGAACGCGCCCGGTGGCCAGAGCTACACGGCCATCGCGTGCACCGACGCGGGCATGACCCAGAACTGCGTCACCCACCTGGGCTACGCGTCGGGGTCGCAGTTCACCGGCCTCACCGCCGGGACGTCGTACTTCGTGACCATCACCGCCGTCGCCTCGACGGGTTACCTGCCGACCACCACGGCCGCCGTGGGCCCGACGATGGCGACCGTGCAGCTCGCGACGCCCACGACGCCCACCCTCGCCTACGGCACGGTCGCCGGCTCGCTGGCGATCACGACGTCGTCGGCGAACGCGCCGGCCGGCCAGCTCTTCACGATCACGGCCTGCACCAACGTCTCGATGTCCTCGGGCTGCGTGACGGACACCAACGTGCTGTCCGGCGGCAACGCGACGGGGCTCGCCTTCGCGGCGGGCAGCGCGGGCACCAGCTACTACGTGACCGCCATCGCGCAGGCGTCGAGCGGCTACCTCACCTCGGGTGCGTCAGGTGTGGGTGGACCGCACGCCGCCACGAGCCAGCTCGCAACGCCGACGAACCTCGTCACGACCCCGTCCGCGACGACGGTCGGGGCGATCACGGCCACCTTCACCGCCTCGAGCGGTGTCGCGCCGGCGAGCTACACGGCCACGGTCTGCACGAACGCCGCCATGACCACGGGCTGCGCCACGTACCCGGGTGACACCTCGGGCACCTCGCTCACCGGCCTCACCGCGGGGACCGGTTACTACACGACGATCACGGCGGTCTCGGGGTCGGCGGCGTACGTCGCGGCAACGACGGCGTCGTCGGGACCGACGCTCGCCACGTCCCAGCTCGTCGCCCCGACCGGCGTCTCCCTCGCCTACGGCACCGTCGCGGGCTCGATCGCCGTCACCTACACCGGGTCGTCGAACGCCCCGGGCGGCCAGACCTACACGGTGACCGCCTGCACCAACGCGGGCATGACGACGGGCTGCGTCTCGAACGGCAACCTCGCCTCTGGCGCCAACCTCACCGGGCTCGCCTACGTCCAGGGCGCGCCGGGCACCACCTACTACGTGACGGTCACGGCCAACGCCTCCAGCGGCTACCTCGCCTCGGCACCCTCGGCGACGGCCGGGCCGCAGAACGCGACGAGCCAGCTGGGGACCCCCGGCACGCCGGTCGTCGCCTCGTCCACGACGGTCGCCGGCGCGATCACGGCCACGTTCGCAGCCTCGTCCGGCACCGCGCCCGCGAGCTACACGGCCAAGGCCTGCACGAACGCCGCGATGACCTCGGGATGCCTCTCGCAGACCAACTACACCTCCGGGGCGCAGATCGTCCCGCTCGCCGAGGGCACGAGCTACTTCGTGACCATCACCGCGATCCCGGGCAGCACGGCGTTCGTGTCGGCGACCTCGGCCGTCTCGGCCAGCTCGGCGGTGGCCTCCACGCAGCTCACGACCCCGACGATCACGGGCGTCGCGCCGTCGACGACCACGGCCGGCGCCATCACGATCGCCTACACGGGCTCGGCGAACGCCCCCGGTGGCCAGATCTACACGGCGACGGCCTGCACCGACGTCGCGATGACGCTGAACTGCACCGCGGTCCCCGGCTACGTCTCGGGGAGCCAGCTGACGGGACTCGGGGCAGGCACGGCCTACTACGTCACGATCACCGCGGGTGCCTCGAACGGCTACCTCGCAGCGACGACCTCCGCGACCGGCCCGGTGCTCGCGACCGTCCAGCTCGCCACGCCCACGACGACGGTCCTCGCCTACGGCGCGACGGCTGGCTCCATCAACGTGACCACCTCGTCGGCGAACGCGCCGGCCGGCCAGACCTACACGGTGAAGGCCTGCACCAACGCGGGGATGACGACGGGGTGCGTGACGAGCGCGCCGATCCTGTCGGGCTCTGACGTCGGCAGCCTCGCCTACTCGGTGGGCTCGGCAGGCACCGCCTACTACGTGACCGTGACGGCGGTGCCGTCCAGTGGGTACCTGCAGTCGGCCACCTCCGCGGTTGGCGGTCCGCACAACGACACCAGCCAGATCGGGACCCCCGGCACCCCCGTGGTCGCCTCGTCGACGACGACGGCGGGGGCGATCACGGCCACCTTCACCGCGTCCCCGGGCGTCGCCCCGACGAGCTACACGGCAACCGCCTGCACCAACGCCGCGATGACGCAGAACTGCGTCACCCAGGCCAGCTACACCTCGGGGGCCCAGCTCACCGGGCTGACGCCGGGCTCGAGCTACTGGGCCCAGGTCGCGGCGGTCCCGCCGGTCGGCTTCATCGCGGCCACCTCGGCGGTGTCGGCCAGCTCGGCGCTCGCCTCGACCCAGCTCACCGCCCCGACCGGCGTCTCCCTCGCCTACGGCACCGTCGCGGGTTCGATCGCCGTCACCTACACCGGGTCGTCGAACGCCCCTGGCGGCCAGACCTACACGGTCACCGCGTGCACCAACGCGGGCATGACCACGGGCTGCGTCTCGAACGGCAACCTCGCCTCGGGCGCCAACCTCACCGGGCTCGCCTACGTGCAGGGCGCGCCGGGCACCGCCTACTACGTGACGGTCACGGCCAACGCCTCGACCGGCTACGCAGTCTCGCCACCCTCGGCGGTCGCCGGTCCCCAGAACGCGACGAGCCAGATCGGGGTGCCGGGCACACCCGTGACCGCCTCGTCCACCACCACCGCCGGGGCGATCACGGCCACGTTCACGGCCTCTGCTGGCACCGCGCCCGCGAGCTACACGGCCAAGGCCTGCACCAATGCCGCCATGACCACCGGGTGCGTCACCCAGGCCAGCTACGCCTCGGGCGCCCAGCTCGCCGGGCTGACGCCGGGCACGAGCTACTTCGTGACCGTCACCGCGGTCCCGCCGGCGGGCTACGTGTCGGCCACCTCGGCGGTCTCGGCCAGCGCCGCGGCGACCACGCAGCTCGCGACCCCGACGATCAACAGCGTCACGCCGTCGGCGACCACCGCCGGTGCGCTCACCATCTCGTTCAGCGGCTCGGCCAACGCGCCCGGCGGCCAGACCTACACGGCGACGGCCTGCACCAACGCAGGCATGACGACCGGCTGCGTCACCCAGGCGAACTACACCTCGAACGCCCAGCTCACCGGACTGACGGCGGGCTCGAGCTACTGGGTGACCATCACCGCGGTCGCTTCCAGCGGCTACCTGGCGGCGACGACCGGCTCGGTCGGTCCGACGCTCGCCACGATCCAGCTCGCTGCACCGACGGGCGTCTCGCTCGCCTACGGCACGGTGGCCGGGTCGATCGCCGTCACCTACACCGGGTCGTCGAACGCGCCGGGCGGCCAGACCTACACGGTCAAGGCCTGCACCAACGCGGGGATGACGACCGGGTGCGTCACCAACGCCAACCTCGCCTCGGGCGCCAACCTCACCGGGCTCGCCTACGCCCAGGGCGCTTCAGGCACCGCCTACTACGTCACGGTCACGGCCAACGCGTCGAGCGGCTACCTGGTCTCGGCCCCGTCCTCGACGGCCGGCCCGCAGAACGCCACGAGCCAGGTGGGCGCGCCGGGGACGCCGACGGTCGCCTCCTCGCTAACGACGGCGGGCGCGATCACCGCCACCTTCACCGCGTCGGCCGGCGTCGCCCCGGCGAGCTACACGGCGACCGCCTGTACCAATGCCGCCATGACCACGGGCTGCGTCACCCAGGCCAGCTACGCCTCGGGCACCCAGCTCACGGGGCTGACCCCGGGCACGAGCTACTACGTGACGATCACCGCGGTCCCGCCGGCCGGCTTCGTGTCGGCCACGTCGGCGGTGTCGGCCAGCTCGGCACCCGCGACGACCCAGCTCGCCGCCCCAACCGGCGTCTCCCTCGCCTACGGGACCGTCGCGGGCTCGATCGCCGTCTCCTACACCGGGTCGTCGAACGCGGCGGGCGGCCAGACCTACACGGTCACCGCCTGCACCAACGCCGGGATGACGACCGGGTGCGTGTCGAACGCCAACCTCGCCTCGGGCGCCAACCTCACCGGGCTCGCCTACGTGCAGGGTTCGGCGGGCACCGCCTACTACGTCACGGTCACGGCCAACGGCTCGAGCGGGTACCTCGTCTCGGCCCCGTCCTCGACGGCCGGCCCGCAGAACGCGACGAGCCAGGTCAACGCACCCGGCACGCCGGTGACGGCCTCCTCGACGACGACCGCGGGCGCGATCACGGCCACCTTCAGCGCGTCGACCGGCGTCGCGCCGGCGAGCTACACCGCGACCGCGTGCACCAACGCGGCCATGACCGCTGGGTGCGTCGCCCAGGCCAACTACGCCTCGGGCGCCCAGCTCACCGGGCTCGTCCAGGGCACGAGCTACTACGTGACCATCACCGCGGTCCCGCCGGCCGGCTACGTGTCGGCCACCTCGGCGGTCTCCGCGAGCGCCGCGGCGGCGACCACGCAGCTCGCGACGCCGAGCACCCCGGTCCTCGCCTACGGGCCGATCGCGGGCTCCCTCACGGTCACGTCGACGTCGTCGAACGCGCCCGGCGGCGAGACCTACACGGTCAAGGCCTGCACCAACGCCGGCATGACGACGGGGTGCGTCACCAACGCCTCGTTCACCTCCGGCTCGACGCTCTCGGGACTCGCCTACACCCAGGGCTCGGTGGGCACCAGCTACTACGTGACGGCCACGGCGAACCCCGTGAGCGGGTACGTCGGCTCGGCGACCTCGAGCGTCGGCGGACCGCAGGCTGACACCAGCCAGGTGAACGCACCGGGCACGCCGACCGGCGCGCCGTCCACCACGACCGCGGGCGCGATCACGTCCACCTTCACCGCGTCGAGCGGCGTCGCCCCGGCGAGCTACACGGCGACCGTCTGCACCAACGCCGCCATGACGACGGGGTGCGTCACCCAGACGAGCTACACCTCGGGTGCCCAGCTCACGGGGCTGACCCAGGGCACGAGCTACTACGTCGAGATCATCGCGGTGCCACCCGCGGGCTTCGTGTCAGCAACCTCGGCCGTCTCGGCGAGCGCGACGCCCGCTACGACGCAGCTCGCCGCCGCGACCATCACGAGCGTGTCGCCGTCCTCGACGACCGCCGGGCAGCTCACGATCAACTTCACCGGCGCGGCGAACGCGCCCGGTGGCCAGAGCTACACGGCGACCGCCTGCACGAACGCCGCGATGACGACGGGGTGCGTCACCCAGGCCAGCTACGCCTCGGGCACGCCCGTCACGGGCCTGACGCCGGGGACGAACTACTGGGCCACGATCACCGCCGTCGCCTCGAGCGGGTACCTCGCCTCGACCTCGAGCGCGTTCGGGCCGACGCTCGCGACCGTGCAGCTCGCCACGCCGACGATCAACAGCGTCGCTCCGTCGGCGACCACGGCCGGTGCGCTGACGATCACCTACACCGGCTCGGCGAACGCACCGGGTGGACAGTCCTACACGGCGACGGCCTGCACGAACGTCGGCATGACGACTGGCTGCGTGACGCAGACGAACTACGCGTCGGGCGCCCAGCTCACCGGGCTCAGCGCGGGGACGAACTACTACGTGACCCTCACCGCCGTCGCGTCGTCGGGGTACCTCCCCGTCACGACGTCCGCCGTCGGACCGACGCTCGCCACGATCCAGCTGAACGCGCCGACCGCCGTCTCGCTCGCCTTGGGCACGGTGGCCGGCTCGGTCGCCGTCACGTTCACCGGGTCCTCGAACGCCCCCGGCGGCCAGTCGTACACGGCGACCGCGTGCACCAACGCCGGGATGACGACGGGCTGCGTCACCGGGGCGATCACCTCGGGCGGCAACCTCACCGGCCTCGCGTACACGCAGGGGTCGGCGGGCACGGCCTACTACGTGACCGTCACCGCGAGCGCGTCGAGCGGCTACCTCGCCTCTTCGCCGTCGAGCGTCGCAGGGCCCCAGGCCGAGATGAGTCAGGTGAACGCGCCGACCGGGCTTGCGACGGCGCCGTCGACGACGACCGCCGGCGCGATCACCGCCACGTTCACCGCCTCAACGGGTACCGCGCCGACGAGCTACACGGCGCTCGCCTGCACGAACGCGGCCATGACGACGGGGTGCGTGACCAAGACGAGCTACGTCTCGGGCACCCAGCTGACGGGGCTCACGGCCGGGACGAACTACTACGTGACGATCACCGCGGTGCCGCCGGCGGGTTACGTGTCCGCCACCACGGCGGTCTCCTCCGCCACCCTCGCCACGGTCCAGCTGACCTCGCCGACCGCCGTCTCCCTCGCCTACGGCACGGTCGCCGGCTCGATCGCCGTCACGTTCACCGGCTCCTCGAACGCCCCAGGCGGCCAGCTCTACACCGCCACCGCCTGCACCAACCTGGCCATGACGACCGGGTGCGTGAGCGGCTCGATCACCTCGGGCGGCAACCTGACGGGCCTCGCGTACGCGCAGGGCGCTGCCGGTACGAGCTACTACGTGACCGTCACCGCGGCGGCGTCGAGCGGGTACCTGGTGTCCGCGGCGTCGTCCGTCGCGGGGCCGCAGGCCGCGACCAGCCAGCTCAACGCGCCGACCGGGCTCGCGACGGCCCCGTCCACGACGACCGCCGGCGCGATCACGGCCACCTTCACGGCCTCCACCGGGGTCGCGCCGGCCAGCTACACCGCGATCGCCTGCACCAACCCCGGCATGACGACGGGCTGTGTGACCAAGACGAGCTACGTGTCGGGCGCCCAGCTCACGGGGCTCACCGCGGGGACGAACTACTACGTGACGATCACGGCCGTGCCGCCGGCGGGCTACGTGTCGGCGACCACCGCGGTCTCCGCGGCCACGCTCGCGACGGTGCAGCTGACCGCGCCCTCGAGCGTGGCGCTCAACTACGGCTCGGTGGCGGGTTCGGTGGCGATCACCTTCACCGCCCCGGGGAACGCCCCCGGCGGCCAGGTGTACACGGCCACGGCGTGCACCAACGCCGCTATGACGACGGGCTGCGTGAGCGGTGCGATCACCTCGGGCGCCAACCTGGCCGGCCTCGCCTACACCGTCGGATCCGCGGGCACCAACTACTGGGCGACGGTGACCGCGACCGCCTCGAGCGGCTACCTCGTGTCCCCGGCGTCCACCGTCGCCGGCCCGCACGCCGACACCAGCCAGCTGAGCCCCCCGACGAGCGTCACGGCGTCGACCGGCAACGCCCACGGCCGACTGAACGTCAGCTTCACCGCCTCCACGGGCACGGCGCCAGCCAGCTACACCGCGATTGCGTGCACCAACGCGGCGATGACGACCGGCTGCGTCACGGTCACCAACTTCAGCTCCGGCGGCACGGTCACCGGGCTGGTGTCGGGGACCACCTACTACGCCGAGATCACCGCGGTCGCGCCGTCGACCGCGTACCTGCAGGCCACGTCGTCGCCACCGAGCTCGGCACCGGCCAGCTAGCGATGACGAGAGGAGGACGAATGCGACCAGATCCGACGATGCGTGGGGGAGCCACCCGTCGCCAGGGCAGGTCTCGTGCCCTCGGCACCCGGGAGGACGGCAGCGTGCTCATCCTCGCCCTCATCTATCTGACCGCCGTCAGCATCACCGTGCTCGCCCTTGCGGGCTGGTCCTCCACGAACCTGCACACGGTCGGCAAGTTCTCCTCGGTGCGCCAGCTCCAGGACGCGGCACGGAGCACGACGGAGCTGGGCATGCAGAACATCCGGTACGCCCCGATGCTGTCCACGACCGTGAATGCGAGCCCGCCGACGGCCTGCTGGGGGGTCGGAGCCACGTCGGGTGTGGCGAACATCGACGGCTACTCGATGAACGTCTGGTGCAGCACGGTGTGGAACCCGACGAGCGGCAACACCCGCGTCGTCACGTTCTCCACGTGCCAGAGCTCGGTGTCCGCGACCAGCTGCGCCGCCAGCCCATACCTCCAGGCCGTCGTCACCTACGACGACTACCCGCCCGGTGGGGCGGCCGCCGTCGATGGACCTTGCACCGACTGGAACTGGTGCGGCCAGGGGATGACGGTCGACAGCTGGATCTGGGCGTAAGCGGCTCCTCGCTCGAGCGCTCGGCATCGCCGCAGGGCTCGCTGTGGATCCACGGTCAGCTTGCGCCAACCGTCGGCCGATTCACGTCATTGCCAGTTGCGGCCGCACGTGACGTCCAGTCGAGACTCTGCGCCTCCCCTGAGGCACACGGGGTCGCATTGATGCCCTACCAGGTAGGCGACGATTCCAAGAGGGCGCCCAGCGATATTGGCCACCCCGTCGCTCGCCTCCAAACGGATGCATGCGGAGAGGGTATTTGGCAGTCACAACAGACAAACAACGCACCCACAAAGCCGCAACAAACCTGCGCAATCGGGCGAGAGTTGGCGATTATTGCTTGCTTTTAGAAAGGTCATTGAGTAACCATTGCGAATCCCCATAGAGGGGTCGAAATCACTGTCGAGAGTCGACAATACCTAGCGAAGGCAGGACCTAAACATGAAAGAGACCATCCGCAAGCTGAACGAGCGGCGGTCTGCCAGCGAGACTGAAGAGTCCGGCTTCACGTTGATTGAACTTCTCATCGTGATCGTCGTGCTCGGCATCCTCGCCGCGATCGTCGTCTTCGCCCTGAGCGGAGTCACTGGTCAGAGCACCACTGCAGCGTGCCAGTCCGACGCCAAGACCGTCGGCATTGGCGTTGCAGCTCTGCAGGCCGAGAACCCGACGTCGTACTCGGCGTACACCTCGGCGCAGTGGCAGACCAACCTCATCGGCAACACGCTGACGGGGGCGCCGTTCCTCCAGTCGTGGCCGACGGGGAACTCGGCGTACTACACGATCAGTGTCGCACCCGCTACGTCCTTCAACACGACAGGTGATGCAGTGGCAGTGGCAACGACCAACGGAGACGTGATCGTGACGCCTGTTACTGGCCCCCACGCTGGCAAGACATTCGACGCCACCGTGAACCCGGTGACGGCGTGCCAGAAGCTTGCTAGCTAGCTAAGGGACAATGGATCAGGCAACGGCCTGGTCCGCGAGGTGCACGGGGTGCCCGGCTCTTGCCGGGCACCCCGTCGCATGTTCGGCGTGCCACCGATGTGGCGACGGATGACTGCCGATGTGGCTCACGACGGCGAGTCCTTTCCTCAAGTGTCAGTGTGTCAAGGTGATAACACTCACAAATCTCAATACCGTAACAACGCAACGACACACCATTAAAAATACTGGCGATACCCCCTCTAATTGGCGACAGTCACTTGCGTCTTCAATCCCTATTGGGTAACCATTGCGCATCCCGAGAGGGTACGGATACCTCTGTCGATTGTCGACGAGCACCTAGGAGAAGGCAGGAACCACACAATGAGTGAGCGCATTCGCAAGCTGAACGAGCGGCGGTCTGAGGGCGACGACTCCGGCTTCACGTTGATCGAACTTCTCATCGTGATCGTCGTGCTCGGCATCCTCGCCGCGATCGTCGTCTTCGCCCTGAGCGGCGTGACCGGTCAGAGCACCACCGCTGCATGCCAGTCGGACGCCAAGACCGTCGGCATTGGCGTGGCGGCATTGCAGGCCGAGAATCCGACGTCGTTCTCGACGTACACGTCGGCGCAGTGGAAGACCAACCTCATCGGCAACACGCTGACGGGGGCGCCGTTCCTGCAGTCGTGGCCGACTGGCAACGCTGCCTACTACACCATCACGGTTGCGCCGGCGACGTCCTTCACCACGAGCGGCGACTCCGTTCCGACGACCAACGGCGATGTGATCGTGACTCCGACGGCCGGCACGAACGCTGGCAACACCTACGACGCCACCGTCAACCCGGTGTCGGCGTGCAAGACACTTAGTTAACGAAGTGACGCGGAGCAGGCTGGTGCCTGTTCCGTGAACGGGTTGGGGTGCCCGGCATGGGCCGGGCACCCCAACACTGAGCAGACCAACTGGAGGTCGCGATCACATGGCAACGAACTTCGAATCGATCGATTCCTGGGTCCGCATCCTCTGGGATCAACAGGGAAGCGACCTGCTGCTGTCCGGAGGCTCACCGCCGCGGATCCGCGTGAACGGCCGTCTCCTTCCGATCGAGGGCATGGAGCCACTCACCGGGGCCCAGATCGACGCCCTGACGCGACCGCTTCTCAACCCCGAGCAGGAGCGGACGTTCGAAGAGCAGTTGGACGTCGACTTCTCCTTCTCGTGGGAGGACAAGGCGAGGCTTCGAGGCTCCATGTTCACCCAGCGGGGTGAGACCTCTCTGGCGCTCCGGATCATCCCGGCCCGGATCCCCACCTATGAGGAGCTCGGCCTCCCTACCGCGGCGGACTGGCTGGCGACGTTGCCGCGCGGCTTCGTGCTGGTGACCGGCCCGACCGGCTCGGGAAAGTCCACGACGCTGGCGTCCATCATCGACCGCATAAACGAGACGCGCTCCGTGCACATCCTCACGATCGAGGACCCGGTCGAGTACGTCCACAACCACAAGAAGTCGGCCGTCAGCCAGCGCGAGGTCGGCCTCGACAGCCCCTCGTTCGATCGCGCGCTCCGCAGCGCCCTCCGTGAGGACCCGGACGTCCTGCTGATCGGTGAGATGCGCGACATCGAGTCGATCCAGATCGCGCTCACCATGGCCGAGACCGGCCACCTCGTCTTCGGGACCCTCCACACCAACGACGCACCCCAGGCGGTCGATCGCATCGTCGACGTCTTCCCGGCCTGGCGCCAGGAGCAGACGAGGGTCCAGCTCGCGGCCTCGCTCGCCTGCGTCGTCGCCCAGCGCCTCGTGCCCAGGGCGGGCGGCGGCATGGTCGCGGCGTTCGAGGTGCTCGTGGCCACGAACCCGGTGCGCAACCTCATCCGCGAGAACCGCTCCAACCAGTTGCAGAATGTCATGATGACGAACTCGAAGGAAGGCATGCAGACCCTGGAGACGAGTCTCGTGGCACTCATCGCGGACGGCACCATCACCTACGAGGACGCACTCAGCGTGACCGCTCGTCCGAAGGAGCTCGTGCGCGCCCTCGACCAACGGGGCTTGGTCGCCGCGACGGTCTGACCCGTCGTGCCGTCCCGAGGCGGTCCGCCTCTCCCATACTCGGTCGTCGCCGCGGTCACGCCGTGCCCGGGCGGGTGGCTCGTGGCGTCGGCCAAGCTGCACGCCGCGACGTTTGCGCCCGAGGACCCGCGGGTGTACGCCAAGTTCGCAGAGGTCTTCGACGAGCGCCCCCAGTTCGAGGTGATCGCCCTCAACGCGCCCATCGGCTACCCGGGCGATCCCGCCGATGGCCGCTCGTGTGACCGCGAGGCCCGTCGGCTGCTCGGGCGGCGCGCGATGACGGTGCGCAACGCGCCCACGCGGGAGACCGTGGAGTCGGGTCTCGTCCGACTCGACGAGCGCCTCGACGCTGTGAGCCTCGTGCTCTTGCCGCGCTACGCCGAGGTGGCCGCCGAGATGCTGCCCTACCGGCAGCGCACCGTCTACGAGGCGCACCCCGAGCTCAGCTTCTACGTCATCAACGCCGACACGCCGCTGCGGCGCTCCAAGCACTCCGAGGAGGGCGTGGCCGAGCGGCGCGCGTTGCTCGAGAAGCGCATCCCGGGCATCCGTCGCGTCCTCGACTTCGAGCTCGCCGGGGTGCCGACACCGCACCTCTACGACGCCGGTGCGCTCCTGTGGACCGCGAGGCGCATCTTCGCGAAGGCCGCGACGCGGATCCCCGAACATCCTGAGTGGGACACCGAGGGGCTGCGCCGCGAGATCGTGCGCTAGGAGCCACCCGCAACGAGTCCCTGCTGACGACGCCGGGTAGGGTCGCCGCGACCCTCGGAGGGACATGGCGCTCGCGTCACCGGTCGGGATCGATATCGGCGGGACCGGGATCAAGGCTGGCCCCGTCGACCTGGTGAGGGGCACCCTCACGGCGGAACGGGAGCGGGTCGAGACGCCGCGTCCCGCCACACCGACCGCCATCGTCGATTCGGTGCGCGGCGTCGTGGGGCGGCTCGGTGCGGCGGGTGGGTTCGGGATCACGCTGCCGTCCGTCGTCGTCCAGGGTGTCGTCAAGACCGCGTCGAACATCGACGCGACCTGGATCGGGACCGACGCCGTGGCCCTCTTCTCCGAGGCGCTCGAGCGACCCTGCGGCGTCATCAACGACGCGGACGCCGCAGGCATGGCCGAGGTCCGCTTCGGCGCGGGCAAGGGGAACCGGGGCACCGTGATCCTCATCACGTTGGGGACGGGGATCGGCAGCGGGCTGTTCTTCGACGGCGTGCTCGTGCCGAACGCGGAGCTCGGCCACCTGCACCTGCACCACGGCGACGCCGAGGACTGGGCCGCAGAGTCCGCCCGCGAGCGAGACCAGCTCTCCTGGAAGGCCTGGGGGAAGCGGATCTCGGCCTACCTCGAGCTCGTCGAGTCCCTCCTGTGGCCCGACCTGTTCGTCATCGGCGGCGGCGTCAGCCGCCAGGCCGACAAGTTCCTCCCGTTCGTCGAGTGCCGGACGCCGGTGGTCCCCGCGGTCCTGCACAACGACGCCGGCATCGTGGGCGCGGCCATGGTCGCCCCGCTCGCACGGTGACCCGACGAGGCTGAGGGGGACCGACGAGCACGCCCGAGCCGCTGCGGCGGCGCCCTGCGTACCGCCTCTTGGAGCGGCACCACGACGAGCTCGCGGCGACGACGCTGCGCGAGCTGTTCGCCGACGACCCGTCGCGCGGGGAGCGGCTCGTCGCCGAGGCCGCGGGGTGGTACCTCGACTACTCGAAGAACCTCGTCACCGACGAGACGCTCCAGCTGCTGGTGGATCTCGCGCGGGAGTCCCTCGTGCCCGAGCGGCGCGACGCGATGTTCGCGGGCGAGCACGTGAACGTCTCGGAGGACCGGCCCGCGCTGCACGTGGCGCTGCGGATGCCGAGGGACGCGACGCTCGTCGTCGACGGCCGCGACGTCGTCGCCGAGGTCCACGCGGTGCTCGACCGGATGACGGCGTTCTGCGAGCGCGTGCGGTCGGGTGCGTGGGTCGGCCATACGGGTCAGCGGATCCAGGCGGTGGTCAACATCGGTATCGGCGGGTCCGACCTCGGGCCGGTGATGGCCTACGAGGCCCTGCGCCACTACGCGACGCGCGAGCTCACGTTCCGCTTCGTGTCCAACGTCGACGCGACGGACCTCGTCGAGGCGCTCCTCGGCCTCGACCCTGCGACCACGCTCTTCATCGTGTCCTCCAAGACGTTCGGGACGCTCGAGACCCTGACGAACGCGACGTCGGCGCGGACGTGGTTGGTGGACGCACTCGGCGACCCAAAGGCGGTCGCCAAGCACTTCGTCGCGGTCTCCACCAACGCCGAGCGCGTGCAGGCGTTCGGGATCGACCCAAAGCAGATGTTCGGCTTCTGGGACTGGGTCGGCGGGCGCTACTCGATGGACTCCGCGATCGGGCTGTCGACGATGCTCGCGGTCGGCCCCGAGCAGTTCGCAGAGCTGCTGGGGGGGTTCCACGAGATGGACGAGCACTTCCGGACCGCGCCGCTCGACCGGAACCTGCCGGTGCTCCTCGGGCTCCTCGCCGTCTGGTACGTGAACTGCTGCGACCTCCACGCCATCGGCGTCATGCCCTACGACCAGTACCTGAAGCGGTTCCCCGCGTACCTCCAGCAGCTGACGATGGAGTCCAACGGCAAGCACGTGACCACCTCGGGCCAGCCGGTCGACTACGCGACGGGTGCGGTGTACTGGGGCGAGCCGGGGACGAACGGACAGCACAGCTTCTACCAGCTGCTCCACCAAGGGACCGAGGTCGTCCCGGTCGACCTCATCGCCTTCGCCCAGGGCCTCAACCCGCTGGGCGACCACCACGACCTGCTCACGTCCAACGTCTTCGCCCAGTCGCTGGCCCTCGCGTTCGGCAAGACCGCCGACGAGGTGCGCGCGGAGGGGACGCCGGAGCACGTCGTGCCCCACCGCGTGATGCCGGGCAACCGCCCGACCAACGTGCTCTTAGCCGAGCGCCTCACCCCGCGCACGCTCGGCGCCCTCGTCGCGCTCTACGAGCACGCGGTGTTCACCCAGGGCGCGATCTGGGAGATCGACTCGTTCGACCAGTGGGGCGTCGAGCTCGGCAAGCAGCTGGCGAGCCAGATCGCCCCCGAGCTCGGGCCCGGCGGCCCAGCCGCGCTGCACCACGACTCTTCGACCAACACCCTCATCCGCCGCTACCGGTCGATGCGAACGGAGGACCCTGCATGACGACGACGACGCCCCTTGCGCTCGGGATGGTTGGCCTCGGCCGGATGGGCGCGAACCTCGTGCGCCGCCTCACCCGCGACGGGCACCGCTGCGTCGCCTACGACCACACCCCTGCGACCGTCGCGGCCCTGGAGCAAGAGGGCGTGGAGGGCGCGTCGACGCTCGCCGCGCTGGTCGCGGCCCTTCCGCGGCCACGTGCGGTCTGGCTCATGCTGCCCGCCGCCGTCACCGGCGGGGCCCTCGACGAGCTGAGCGCCCTGCTGGACGCCGACGACGTCGTCATCGACGGCGGCAACTCGTACTACCGCGACGACATCGCCCGAGCCGCGACGCTCGCCGAGCGCGGCCTGCACTTCGTCGACTGCGGGACGAGCGGCGGGGTGTTCGGGCTCGAGCGTGGCTACTGCCTCATGATCGGCGGGGAGACCGACGTCGTGGAGCGACTCGGCCCGATCTTCGCCTCGATCGCACCCGGCGAGGCGGGGGTGCCACCGACGCCGAGCCGCACGCGGACCGACTCGACCGCGCCGCTCGGCTACCTGCACTGCGGCCCGAGCGGCGCGGGGCACTTCGTGAAGATGGTCCACAACGGGATCGAGTACGGGATGATGGCCGCGATCGCGGAGGGGCTCAGCATCCTCGAGCACGCCGACGTCGGCACGAAGCCCCAGACGGCCGACGCGGAGACCGCCCCCTTGCGCGATCCGCAGGCCTACGCCTACGACCTCGACGTCGCCGAGGTGGCCGAGCTGTGGCGTCGCGGCTCGGTGATCGGGTCGTGGCTCGTCGACCTCACCGCCGACGCGCTCGCTCGCTCACCCACGCTCGGGGAGTTCTCGGGCCGCGTCTCTGACTCGGGGGAGGGGCGCTGGACTGTCCTCGCCGCGATCGACGAGTCCGTGCCCGCGCCGGTCATCACCGCGTCGCTCTTCGCCCGGTTCGCCTCGCGTGGCGAGGACGACTTCGCCAACAAGCTCCTCTCGGCGATGCGCGCCGAGTTCGGGGGGCACCAAGAGCGGCCGGCGTAGTGCACCACGACCTCCGGGTGCTCGACGACGCGGCGGCGACGGCGGCCGCGGGCGCCGTGCTCCTCGCCTCGACGGCGGCGGACGCCGTCGCCCAGCGTGGGCGCTGCGACCTCGCCGTGAGCGGGGGGACGACCCCTGCGGCGATGTTCACGCGGCTCGCCACGCTGGCGGTGCCGTGGGACCGCGTCACCATCTACCAGGTCGACGAGCGGGTCGCCCCGGCCGGGGACCCGGCGAGGAACCTGACGACGCTCGAGACGTGCCTCGCGGACCTCCCGGTGCGCATCGAGGCGATGCCGGTGGGCGACGACGACCTCGACGCCGCGGCCACGGCCTACGCGGCGCGGCTCCCCGCGCGGTTCGACGCCGTGCACCTCGGGATCGGCGCGGACGGCCACACGGCCTCGCTGGTCCCGGGGGACCCGGTGCTCGAGGTCGACGACCGCCTCGTCGCGGTGACCGAGCCCTACCAGGCACACCGACGCATGACCCTCACCTACCCGGCGCTCTCGCGCGCGGATCTGCTCGTCTGGCTGGTCGCGGGGGCGGAGAAGCGCCACGCGCTCGCGCAGCTGCTCTCGGGGGACACCTCGATCCCCGCGGGTCGCGTGACCGCCGCGCGATCGGTGGTGCTCGCCGACGCCGCTGCGGCCTGATGGGGGCCGACCGCGAGAAGCAGGCCGCAGGCGAGGCGGCCGCCGCGCTCGTCGAGGACGGCATGCGCCTGGGGCTGGGCACGGGCTCGACGGTCGCCCACTTCCTCGACGCCCTCGCGGCGCGCCGTCTCGACGTCCGCTGCGTCGCGACCTCGCCGCGGACGGAGGCCGCCGCACGGTCGCACGGGCTGCACGTCGAGGGGTTCGACGCCCTCCACGCCCTCGACCGCCTCGACCTCGCCGTCG
>DASZHS010000050.1:0-13686 GCA_035937595.1 Acidimicrobiales bacterium | reverse complement strand
CGGGGGAAGGGGTGGTGGGACGCCGAGCTCTGGCGGCGCAGCGCGTTCGTGCAGGCGCTCCGGCGCGGCTCCGGTGGGCTCGACGCGCTCGGCTACCTCGTCGTCGAGGGGCTGGCGAGGGCCAACGCGTCCCTTCGAGGTGCGCTCGGCCGCGACGTGCCGTGGCGGTGACGACGGCGTCACCGCCGGCGTCACCAGGAGATGCTCAGCGCAGGGCCCGCTCGTAGACCTGCCGCGTCGCGGCGGCCACGCGGTCCCAGGACCACTCGGCGAGCCAGGCGAGCGCGGCAGCGGACATCGCCTCGCGCTCGTCGTCGGTCGCCGCCGCGACGTCGCGCAACGCCCGGGCGAGGTCCGCCACGTCGGCCGGGGCGAACCAGCACGCGGCGGCTCGCGGGACGTCCGACAGCGCGGGCAGTGCCGGGAGCACGCACGGCACGCGATGCGTCATGGCCACGCGCAGCGAGGTGGAGTTGGTGATCTCGCGGAACGGCAGGACCGCCATCGTCGCCCTCGCGAGGAGGCACGCGAGCTCTTCGTCCGTGAAGCGGCGCTCGGCCCACACCGCGTGGCGGCCCGAGGCGCGGAGCCGCTCGAGGCCCCGGTGGAGCAGCTCGGCGTAGGCGGGATCGCTCGACTCGCCCAGGAGCTCGACACCGAGGTCCTCGTCCGCGGTGACCGCGGCGTCGAGGAGCACCTCGACGCCCTTGTAGGCGTCGAGGTGCCCGAAGAGGACCGCGAGCGGCCGGTCGGACCTCGCGGCGTGCAGCGACGCGGCCACGGGCCGCGGCGCGCCCTCGGGGACCACGGTGAGGCGCGCCGCCGGGACGCCGAACTCGTGGTGCAGCCGCGCCCGCGCGGCGTCGGTCAGGGTGATCACCTCGTCGGCGCGCCCGAGCAGCGCCCGGCGTGCGGCGCGATCGTCGTCGAAGATCGGGGTGTGCGGGAGCACGTTGTGCGCGGTGTAGACGACGCGCAACCCGAGCACGCGAGCGCTCGAGAGGAGTGCGGTGAACCACCAGCGCGGCGCGCGTCGCAGCACCGGCACGCGTGCGGCCCACCGCCAGGCGAACGGGTACGTCCAGTGCACGTGGAGGACCCGGGTGCCGCGCAGCCGGCGCCACGCGAGGCGGGGCAGGACGAGCAGTGCGTTCAGCGTCTGGCTGGACGTGACCCCCATCGGCAGCTGGTCCGCGGTCACCCCGGACGCCTGGAGCGCGATGCACAGCTCGTCGAGGTAGGGGTTCTCGTGGTTCTCCGGGACGATGACCACCGGGACGTCGCGACGGAGGGGGACAGAGACCCACCCGGTGAGGAAGCTCGCGGCCCGCAGCAGCTTGACCCGCAGCAGCGCGCCGAGGTTGGGCGCGCGGCGGTTCCGCCAGAGTGGGACCGCCAGCAGGGCCAGCCACCCGAGCGGGAGCCACAGCGCGACGACGGCGAAGGGGACCAAGAGCACCATGCCGACCAGCCAGATCGGGTACGCGACGGTGTCGGGCCACAGCCGCAGGACGGTCCGGACGCGCCGGGGGTGGTTGAGGAAGAGCAGGACGTTGCCCGCGCCGTAGAACCGCGCCCGGGAGAGCGCGCGATCGGTGTCGCCCCAGTCCATCACCATGCGCGCGCCCGCGGCGCAGGTCATCCGGCAGCCGGCGTCCAGCAGCCGGAACCCGAAGTCGGTGTCCGAGCCGTAGCGGTAGCGCTCGTCGAACCCGCCGACCAGGTCGAACGCTCTGCGGAGGAACGCCATGTTCGCGGTGATCGCGATCTCGACGGGCGCGCCGTCGTCGAGGTCGTTCGCCGGGTCCATCATGCCGCCGCCCAAAGGGAAGATCGGCCCGCACGTCGCCTCGGAGGTCCCGGCGAGGAGGGGCTGGATCAGCGCGTCGAGCCATCCTTCCTGCGGCGAGCCGCCGGCGTCGCAGAAGGCGACGATGCGCCCCTTCGCCCGTCGGACGCCGGCGTTGCGCTGGTGGGGGATCGTGACCTTGACGCACATCGGGCCAACGAAGTCGATCCACTCGACCCACGCGTGGTCGCGGTGCACGTGCTCCATCCGACCCATCGACGCGTCCACGACGAGGCACTCCGCGTCGATCGCGTCGCACTGCGGACGCAGGAGGTCGAGGGTGTGCGCGAGCTGCGGCTCGTCCTTCGAGAGGACGACGACCGAGACGCTCGGGCGGGGGTCCGTCGCCTCAGGCGCCACGTGGGTCACGCGATCGCATCGCGCCGCCACCTTACGCATCCGTCGGCCGAGGGCGGTCCGTCTTGGTCAGACACCGCCGCGCTGCTCGTTCGAGGTGCGCGCCGCGTGCGCTGGTGCGCCGCTACTTGCCGGTGTAGCAGTGCTTGATCACCGCGGCGCTCGCGGGCTGGATCTCCTGGGCGAGGCCCGGGCTCGGTGTCTGGAGCACGGCGTTCGCGCCCATCGAGTACCAGATCCCCCAGAAGTACAGGCCCCGCATGTTGTGCGTCTTGAAGAAGCTGCACGCCATCGAGTACCAGTTCGCCTGGATGTCCTGGTCGAACGGGTACTGGTTCGGCGGCAGCCCCCACGCCCACGGGATGTGGTACGCGCCGTCCTGCGCGTTGATCGCGAGCTCGTCGATCGACGCCGACGACAGCGCGAACGGCACCTTGTTGCTGGTGGTGATCGCGGTGTTCCAGGCGGCGAGCAGCTGGTCGGGCGTCGCGGAGGGCGGGAGCTGGACGGCCTGGTAGGTGTCCATCCCCGGCGAGGTGCCCGGCTGGATCCCCTCGTTGGGTCGCCACGTGACCGTGAAGATGAGCGAGCCGTGGTAGATCCGCTTCGCGGTGGCGATGAGCCAGGGCCACTGGGTCTTCTTCGACATGCTGTCGAGCTCGGTCGAGATGGCGAAGTACTCGACGCGCTGCTGCTGGGCGAGCAGCAGGTACGGCGCCAGGGCGCCAAGGTAGCTGTGGAACCACGCCTTGACGTTCTTGGGTCGGATGACGCCTCGCCAGCCGCCGTCCGCCTTGAGCACGGTCTCGTCGATCATGGGCCGAAGGAACACCTTCAGGTGCAGCGCGTGCGCCGCCCGGATCGCGACGGCGAGCCGGGCGGGTGAGGGGGTCTCGAAGCTCGTGCCGCAGGTGCGCTTCGCCGCCACACTGCTCGCGGTGAGCGACGACATGTACAGGGGGAAGGCGAGCGCGATGGAGTTGCCGCCGAGCGACTTGAGCGTCGAGAACTGGCCGCTGGCATCGCTGGCCCACGTCGCGTCGCTCTGGCAGAGGTCCTGGACGTAGGAGTTGAAGCCCAGCTGCTTGAAGGCGGCCTTGGGCGACGCGCCGGCGCCTTGGGTCGCGAACGAGGCGCTCGCGAGGGTCAGGCCAGCAACCGCGATCCACACCGGCAGGGCCCGGGCTCGCAGGCGTGGCGCCATGGAAGCAACCTCCAGTAACGACGTCGGCGCGGTCAGGCTACCGGCTCACCACCTGAAGCACCCCTGCAGCACCGCGAAATTCCGTGATGCCGCCGCTCGCCCGAGCACATCGTGGTGAGCCCGCTCACGCGATGGTGCGAACGTCTACTTGCCCGTGAAGCAGTGCCGGATGACCGCGGCGCTCGCGGGCTGGATCTCCTGGGTGCGGCTCGAGTCCGGCCCCTTGGGCAGCGCGTGGGAGCCGTCGGCGAACCAGACACCCCAGAAGTAGATGCCCTGCATGTTGTGGCTCTTGTAGAAGGTGCACGCCATCGAGTACCAGTTCGCCTGGATGCTCTGGTCGAACGGGTGCGTCGACAGCGGGAGGCTCCAGGCCCACGGCTGCGAGTACGCCCCGTCCTGGGCGAGGATCGCGATCTCGTCGATCGACGCGGCGGCGAGCGAGAAGGGCACCTTGTCGCTGCTCGAGAGTGCGTTGTTCCACGCGGTGAGCAGGTCCGACGGCGTGGCGTTGTTGGGGAGGGCCGCGGACTGGTAGGTGTCCATCCCCGGCGAGGTCCCGGCCCAGCCCACCTTGCCCGAGGCCGTCTCCGCCCAGTTGATGGTGAAGCTCAGCCGCCCACGGTAGAGGCGCTTCACGCTCGAGATCAGCGACGTCCAGTTCGACTTGGTCGCCATGCTGTCGAGCTCCGTCGCCACCGAGAAGTACTCCACCCGGTTCTGCTGCGCCAGCTTGAGATAGGGGGTGAGGGTGCTCAGGTAGCTCTTGAACCACAGGTGGGTGTTCGAGGGCTTGATGGAGCCACGCCAGCCGCCCTGCTTCTGGAGCACCGTCTCATCGAGCAGGGGGCGGAGGAACACGCGCAGGTGCAGGGCGTGCGCGGCCTTGATCAGGACCGCGAGCCGGCCGGGTGACGGCGTCTGGTAGACCGAGCCGCAGGTGGTCCGTCCGAACACGGCGTTCGAGGTCACCGAGTAGGTGTAGAGCGGGAAGGCGAGGGCCACGGAGTTGGCGCCGAGCGACTTGAACACGCCGAACTGGCCCTTGGCGTCGTTGGCCCACACCTTGGAGCTCTGGCACAGGTCCTGCACGTAGGTGTTGATGCCCCGCTGCGGGACGGGGGCGGCCTTGGCGGAGGCGCCGGCGCCGATCGTCGGCAGCGTGGCTGCGGCGACGGCGAGAGCCGCGACGCCGATCCGTAGGGGCAGTGCCGTGGAACGCCAGGACGCCATTGAACGAACCCTCCTGCAGAATGCGCGTTGCCGGTCCGTGCACGCTAGCGCTTGGGGATCGACGCTCACAGTGCAGGCGGTGAAAAACTTCCTTGTTTTGCGCCGTGACACGCAGTGTTCACCTTGAGGTCGACGCATCCGAGCGACGCTCGCAGCGGACCTCGACCTCGAGCTCGAACAACGTCACGGTCGTTGGCCCGCTCGAGCGGTCTCGCTTCGGGGGTCCCGTCTAACCACTGGTCGCTCACGGCGCCCGACGAACCCGGTGTCCTGACGACGACGGTGGGAGAGCGGCACGCACGTCGAGGTGGCAGACCGCCGGTGCGGAGCACTGGGCGCCGTCGAGGGCATGGAGGGTGGTCAACGAGGTGCGGCAGTACCGTCGCGAGCGTGTGGTCGTCGCGGCGTGCGCTCCAGCGCGCGCACGTCGGACCCCTGCGGCGCGTCGTCACAACGAGGTCGACGCGATGACGCTGCGCGTCGCCGTCGTCCAGGACGCCGTCGGTCCTTGGAGCAAGGGGGGGCGCGAGTCACGCGCAGCGGCGTTGCTCCCGCGTCTCGAGCGTCTCGGGTTCGACGTCGAGGTGTTCACCATGCGGTGGTGGTCGGACCCGCCCGCCGGAGACGTGCGGTACACCGCGATCTGCGGCCTCGTGCCCATGTACCGCGGTGAGCGGCGGTCGATCACGCACGCCGCCCGCTTCGCGCTCGCCACGCTCCGGCTGCTGGGCGCGGAGTTCGACGTGATCGTCGCGGATCAGATGCCCATCGTCCACCTCGTCCCGCTTCGAGCCGTTGCCTGGATCAAGCGCGTCCCGCTCGTCGTGCAGTGGCACGAGGTCTGGGGTCGCGAGGACTGGCGGACCTACCTCGGCGCTGCCGGCCCGCTCGCAGCGACGCTCGAGCGGGCGAGTGCGCGCCTCGCGGACCAGGTCGTGGCCGTGTCCGAGGAGGTCCGTCGACGGCTCGAGGCGCTCGGCGTCGACCCGGCGCGGCTCGTCGTCGTGCCGAACGCGATCGACCGCGCGAGGCTCGACGCCGTGACGCCGGTGGACGGAGCGCCGGAGCTCGTCTCGGTGGGCCGGCTCATCGCCCACAAGCGGGTCGACGAGGCGATCCGGGCGCTGCGACGGCTGCACGAGCGCGGACGATCGGTCTCGCTCGCGGTCATCGGCGACGGGCCCGAGCGCGCCCCACTCGAGCGGCTCGCCGCGGCGCTCGAGCTCGAGGAGCACGTGGTGTTCGACGGCACCCTCGACGCCGATGAGGACGTGTGGGCCGCGGTGAGCGGCGCGCGGGTGCTCGTCGCTCCGTCGGACCGCGAGGGCTTCGGGTTGGCCGTCGCCGAGAGCCTGGCGCTCGGGACGCCGGTCGTGTGCGTCGACCACCCGCGCAACGACGCGACGCGATTGGTCGAAGGAGGGGTCACCGGCGCGGTGGTCCCACCGGACGACCCCGCGTCGCTCACTGCGGCGATCGAGCACTGGCTGGATGCCGGCGCGGCGCGCGCCGACGTGTCATCGAGCTTCTGGCGCGCGCACGCGGACCTCGAGTGGGACGCGTCTGCTGAGCGCCTGGCGGCACTCCTCACAGCGGTCGGACGCCACTCCTAGGCGGCGGTGCGTCCTGGGCCGGGAGGGCCGGCGGTCGCGGGCGTTCGCCCCGACGCGAGCGCCGCGGGGAACCCCGCGGTGCGGCCCGCGAGGTACGCGCTCATCAACGGCACGTCGAGCACCGCGGCGGCGAGCCATCGGAGCGTGCGAGGGTGGAGCCGGAAGCGCGACGCGGTGTGCGCGACGGCGACGGCGACGGTGCAGAGGACGGCGCCGCCGACGATGGCCACCCACGGCACGGCGCCGACGGCCGCGAGGACGACGAGGACGACGAGGACGACGATCCATCCGAGCCACGCCGCGTCGGGGACGCGGAGGACGCCGAGCTCGAACGGGAGTCGGGCGGCGTCGAGGCCGTTCAGCCACATCCAGCGCACCGTCGCCCCATAGGACTTGGCCTCGCGGTGCTGGACGACGAGCCCGGGGACGACCGCGATCGAGTGGCCCCGCACGCCCATGCGGTGGGCGAGCCGGACGTCCTCGCCGAGCCGCTCACTCGGCTCGAAGCCCACGTCGCGGAGCGCCGCGGCGTCGAACAGGACGTTGCCGCCGGAGATCGCCAGGGTGTGGGCGCGCACCCGCGTGGTCGGGTGGACGAGGCGCGCGAGCACGACGCAGTCCCCGTCGGGCGTCGCGATGCCGGACACCGCGCCGTTGGGCTCGAGCGCCGAGACGCACCGCTCGAGCCAGTCCGGGGGGACCACCACGTCGGCGTCGACGTAGCCGACGAGCGGCGCATCGACGGTCTCCTGGCCCGTCCGCCGCGCCGCCCCGCGCCCGAGGTTGCGGCGGTGCGCGACCATTCGGACCCGTGGGTCCTGCGCCGCCAGCTCGGCGACGAGCTCTCGGGTGCGGTCCGTCGAGGCGTCGTCGACGACGACGACCTCGATCGACCGCGTGGTCCGCTGCGACAGCAGGGCGCGCACGCAGCCGGTGATCGTCGACGCCTCGTTGTACGCGATCACCACGATCGCAGCGTCAGCCCGCGGTGACACGTGGGGACTCTAGGTCGACGATCAAAGAGCCCACGAGGCGGTCGCCTGCGGCGCGGACCGGCGAGCGTCACGCGCGTTGGCGAGTCGGCGCGGACCGGCCGACGCGTTGCGTTCGTACCTGCCGCACCGGGCGCACCGGCCGAGCGTGCACGCGGCGACGCGATCGATGCCGCGGCGCCATCCGCTAGGTTTCGTGCGACAGGGGTTCTGGCGTGTCCGCTGCCGTGCGGCTCGGGGATCAGCCTCGGAGGATGGCACATGCCTTCGTACTGGATCGAAACGCTCGGGTGCCCGAAGAACGTGGTCGACAGCGCCAAGCTCTCGGGCCACATCGAGCACGGCGGCTTCGAGCCCGCGGACCGTCCCGAGATCGCCGACCTCATCGTCGTGAACACCTGCGCGTTCATCGAGTCCGCCCGTGCGGAGTCGATCGAGGTGGTCCTCGAGCTCGCCGACGCCCGCAAGCTCGGCGCCAAGGTCGTCGTCACCGGGTGCATGGCCGAGCGCTACCGCGAGGAGCTCGAGGTCGCCCTGCCCGAGGTGGACCTCGTGGCGGGCTTCGGCGAGTCACCGGTGCCCGAGATGGTCCCCGTCGAGCTCGGGCTGCGCCGCATCCCCTCGACGTTCGACCTCCTCTTGCTGCCGCGCCCCGCGTCGACAGCGCCCTGGGCGTACCTGAAGGTGGCAGAGGGCTGCGACCGGCGATGCGGGTTCTGCGCCATCCCCACCTTCCGCGGCGACCAGCGCTCGCGGACCCCGCTCGACGTGCTCGCCGAAGCGGGCGCCCTCGCGTCGTCGGGCGTGCAAGAGGTGGTGCTCGTCGCGCAGGACCTCGTGAGCTACGGCCGCGACCGGCGCCGCGTCGGCAGGGAGGACGTGAACGACCTCGACGCCCCGTCGGCCCAGCCGATCCTCGACCTCCTCGCGATGCTCGACGGGACCGTGCCGTGGATCCGGCTGCTCTACCTCTACCCCTCGGGGCTCACCGACGGGCTGATCGAGGCCGTCCTGCGCACGCAGGTCCCCTACTTCGACCTGTCCCTCCAGCACGTCTCACGGCCGCTGCTCCGCGCCATGCGCCGCTGGGGCGACGCGGAGCGGTTCCTCGCTCGGATCGAGCGGATCCGCGCGCTCGACAGCTTCGCCACGTTCCGCTCGTCGTTCATCCTCGGCTACCCCGGCGAGACCGAGGAGGACCAGCGCCACCTGGTGCGGTTCCTCGAGGCGGCGCAGCTCGACTGGGCGGGGTTCTTCTCGTTCTCCGCCGAGGAGGGCACGCCCGCGCTCACGATGGGCGACCAGGTGCCCGGCGCGCTCGCCCTCGAGCGGCTCGCCGAGTGCAGCGAGGTCCAGGACGCGATCACGAGCCGCCGCCGCGACGCGCTCGTCGGTCAGACTCGAACCGTGCTCGTCGACAGCCCCGGCAACGCGCGCTCCGTCCACGAGGCGCCGGAGATCGACGGGATCATCGCGGTCCCGACGGAGCTGCGGACGGGGGGCTTCCACGAGGTCGTGATCACTGGCTCGCTCGGGACCGACCTCATGGCGATGCCGCGGTGACCACGGCCAACCGGTACGGGCCGACGGCGCTCGTCACCCCGGCCAACGCGATCACGATGGGTCGGCTCGTCCTCTCGCCGGTGTTCGTCGCGCTGATCGTCACGCGCGGTGCGTCGTGGCTGACCGCGGTCGTGGGCGCGATCGTCGCCTTCTCGGACGGCTTCGACGGCAGCATCGCGCGGCGCCACGGCACGACGCGCTCGGGCGCCTTCCTCGATCCGCTGGCCGACAAGATCGTGGTGCTGGCGTCGATGTACGCGCTCTGCGCCATCGGCCGGCTCCCGTGGCTGCCCGTGGTCCTCATCACCGCGCGCGAGGTCTGGATGAGCGCCTACCGGTGGCGCGCGTCCAAGGCGGGCCTGTCGATCCCCGCGCGCTCGAGCGCGAAGCTCAAGTCGTTCATCCAGGACCTCTCCATCGCGTGGTGCGTGCTGCCGCCCACGGCCCACCTGGGGTGGCTCCAGGTCACGACGATCTGGCTCGCGGCGGCGATCACCCTCTACACGGGCTACGAGTACTGGAGGGACGGCCGCACCGTGGCCGTGCGTGCGTGAGGGTCGAGGTCGTCGCGATCGGCTCCGAGCTCCTGCTGGGCCAGATCGCCGACACGAACTCGCAGTGGCTGGGCGAGCAGCTCGCCGGCGTCGGCGTGGCGAGCCACTTCCACCAGCACGTCGGTGACAACCACGGTCGCATCGTCCTGGCGCTCCGGACCGCGCTCGCCCGCGCCGACGGCGTCATCGCGTGCGGCGGCTTGGGGCCGACCCAGGACGACATCACGCGCGAGGCGATCGCCGAGGTCATGGGTGTCGGGCTCGTCCGCGACCCCGCCATCGTCGCTCGCATCGAGACGATGTTCTCGTCTCGCGGTCGCGAGATGCCGGACAACAACCGCCGGCAGGCCGACGTCCCTCAGGGCGCCGCCGTCATCGAGCAGCGTCGGGGCACCGCGCCCGGGCTCATCTGCCCAGTCGGCAACAAGGTCGTCTACGTCGTGCCCGGCGTCCCCCACGAGCTCGAGGAGATGTTCGAGCGCGCCGTGCTCCCGGACCTCGTCGCACGGCTGGCGGAGGAGGGCCAGACCGGCGTCATCGCCTCGCGGGTGCTGCGGACCTGGGGCACGAGTGAGTCGGCGCTGGCCGAGGCGCTCGACGGCCGGCTGCGCGACCTGGAGGGCACGGCGGCGACCATCGCGTTCCTCGCCTCGGGGATCGAGGGGCTGAAGGTCCGCCTCACGGTGCGCGCGACGACCGACGCAGAGGCGCAGGCCGCACTCGCCGAGGAGGAGTCCAACCTGCGCGCGATCCTCGCCGAGCGCGTCGGCGACGTCGTCTTCGGCACCGACGACGAGACGATGGAGCGCGCCGTCGCGCGGCGGCTCCTCGATCGGTCGCTCACGCTCGCCGTCGCCGAGTCGCTCACCGGCGGCCTCGTCGCAAGTCGGCTCGTCGGCGTCGAGGGGGCGAGCCGATGGTTCCGCGGCGGCATCGTGAGCTACGCCGCGGACGTGAAGCACCGCCTGCTCGGGGTGCCGGAGGGCCCGGTGGTGACCGCCGAGGCCGCCGCGGCGATGGCCGCGGGGGTGCGCGCGTCGCTGCGCAGCGACGTGGGCCTCGCGCTCAGCGGCGTGGCCGGCCCCGATCCCGACGAGGGCGTCGAGGTCGGCACGGTGTTCGTCGGGCTCGCGATCGGCGAGGCGCCGCCGCGATCCGTGCGCCTCCGGCTGCCCGGCGACCGCCAGCGGATCCGGGACTACGCCACGATCAGCGCGCTCGACCTGCTGCGCCGCGCCATCGACGAGCTCGACTGACCGCGCGTCGACCGCCTCGGGTCGGCCCCCGCGGTCAGCCCGACACCGCGCGGCGTCGCTGCAGCGCCTTGGACGCCGTGCCGAAGATGACGCCGTCGACGAGCACGCCGAGGACGAAGATCACGACCATCACCTCGTAGACCGCCACGTTGTCGTTGAGCCCTCGCTCGAAGGCGAGCTGGCCGCCGAGGCCGAGGCTGGGCAGGGTGAGGAGGATCTCCCCGGTGAGCAGGGCCGTCCAGCACAAAAGCCAGCCGCGCCGGACGCCTGCCAGCACGTCGACTGCCGATCCCGGCAGCACGACGGTGCGCAGCCGGACCCACCCGCGTGGCGCCGACGCACCGGCGTCGCCTCGTCGCCTCGACGTCCGGCCGACCCCGTCGAGGATGCCCCGGGCGATCGGCGGCGCCGCGGCGATCACGATCACGAACAGGATCGAGTACCACGACGTCCCGACGACGATCAGCGCCGCGGGGTACCACACGACGGCGGGCAGCGTCTCGAGGCCCGCGACGATCGAGCGCACGGGGGCGCGGAGCGGCCCGATGGCCGCCGCCACCACGCCGATCGCGCCACCGACGGCGATCGCCGCCGCCAGCCCGATCGCCGCGTGGCCGAGCGTGATGCCGGCGTTGTGGCTGAACGCCCCGGGGTGCTGCCACATCGCGTCGAAGACCGTGAAGGGGCTGGGGAGGAGGTACTGCGGCTTCCAGTTCGACCAGACGACCAGCTGCCACGCGAGGACGAAGATCGCGAGGGCGGCCACCCGGGTGGCGACGGCCCGTGCCAGGCGCTGCCACGGCGGTGCGTCCGCGACGGGAAGACGAACGTCGGCCTGCGGCGTTGCGTCGACCGTTCGTCCCTCGGGTTGGATGCCGCGATGTTAGAGGAGGGCCGCGTCGTGAAGGAGCGACGCGGCGGGCACCGTCGCCGTGAGCGCACCGTCCTCGGTGCGTCACGCGTCGATTCGCTACTCGGCGTGGGTTCGCGTGATCTGCCGTCGCACCCGCGTGATCGCGCTCCGATACTCGTCGGGGAGACCCGAGACGGCGAGCAGCACGGCGAGGTAGGCGGCGAGCTGACACACCCCGAGCGCCCCGCTGAGCACGACCCCCCGTGTCGTCGAGTGCAGCGGGAAGTAGAAGACGACGGTGAGCGCCGCACCGACGAGCACCGGCTTCGGGAGCACCGTGGCCCACGGGATGCGCGGGCCCACGTCGTGGCGGAAGACGTAGGCGACGCCGAGCAGGGCGACGGCCTCGGAGATGAGGGTCACCGTGGCGGACCCGTCGATGCCCCACCGCGGGATCGCCAGGACGTTACCCACGACGTTGAGCACGAGGCAGGCGAGGCTCACGTAGACGATGCGGTGGTGGCGGTTGCGCGCCACGCTCGAGACGCCGAGCGCCACGTGGAGGTAGGTGAACACCATCGCCGTGGCGAGGATCGCGAGCGGGAGGTAGGCCGCCGCGTACTTCGTCCCCGCCACGAGGCGGATGGCGATGGGGCCGAAGCACCAGGTGAGCATCGCCAGCATGACCGAGATCGTGATCAGGTGCCGCACCGCGCGGACCACGATGCCGCCGAGCTCGTCGTCGTTCGCGCGGGTGAGGATCGGCAGGAGGCTCGTCATGACGATGGAGGCGAACGCGCCGTAGAAGGCGATGATCGCGTAGGCCACGCCGTAGATGCCGACCTGCGCGGGCGTCGTCATGACGCTCAGGATGAGGGTGTCGGCACGGAGGTAGAGGACGTTGATGAGCTGGATGACGCCGATCCCGATCGAGCCCGTGACCATCCGACGCCACTGCGCGGCGCCGTACCTCGGCCGGAAGGGGACCTCGCGCACGACCCAGACGTAGGCGCAGATGCTGGAGATCACCGTGGACGCGACGTACGCGCTCACGCACCACACGGGACGGAGGTCGTGCGCGGGCATCGTCGCCTTGCCGCGCCCGAGCCCGAGGATGAGCACGACACCGCCGACGAAGAGCACCTGCTGGAGGATGGCGAGCACCGCGCCGATGTGGTTGCGGATGCTCGCGACGAAGTAGCTGAGCGAGACGCTCCGCAGCGCGTCGAACGGGACCGCGAGCGACGCGATCACGACGCTGAGGAAGAGCACGGAGTTCGACGCGCCGTAGGCGAAGTGCGCGATGAGCGCGACGATCGGGATCACGAGCACGCTCAGGCTGACCCGGAGCCCCAAGGTGTGCCCGAGGATCTCGCGGGCCCGCTCCGGGGTCCGCGCGATCTCGCGTCCGGTGAGGGCGTTCAATCCGAGGTCGGTGACGAGCGTGGCCGTCGAGACGAAGGTGATGGCCACGACGAACTCGCCGTAGCCGGACTTGCCGAGCCGCCGGGTCATGAACGCGAGGGCGATCCCTCCCAGCGCCGCGACGATGAGGGTGCTGGTCATGACCGAGGACGTGGAGAGCAAGACACGTCGCCGCTCGGTGCCCGGCGGGATCGCGCCCGGCGCTGCGTCCTCGGTCGTCCGCTCCGCTGCTGGCGGTTCGGGGACGTCGGCGAGCTCGTCCATCTCAGGCTCCCGCTTCGCGCGCACACCCACGGCGCCCGCGCAACGTCCGACCGCGGTCGTGCCGTCTCACAACCGCTCGCGACGCCCGGTCCGCCCACGCGCGAAGTCCACGTAGGCGAGCGCGATCGCCCTGGCCGCGCCGAGGCCCTCTCGGACCCCGCGCGTGCGGAGGGCCGTGGCGATGGTCCGTGCGGAGCCACGCCAGTTCGCGTCGACGAGCTGACGTCGCGACAGTCCCGAGGTGTCGTGGACGAGGCGGAGCCGGTTCCGCAGGTAGTAGTACTCGTACACCTTCGACGTCGGCCCGCCCGTCGCGGAGCTGACGTCGTGAAGGGCTCTCGCACCGGGGACGAACAGCGACGTGAGGCCGTGCGAACGGAAGCGCATCGCCCACTCGACGTCTTCCCAGTACAAGAAGTACGACGCGTCCATCGCTCCGGCGGCCTGCACCGCCGCGCGTCGGACGAGCATCACGCACCCCGTCGGGCGACCGGTGACCACCGTCTCGGTGTACTGGCCCGTG
>DASZHS010000049.1:0-27721 GCA_035937595.1 Acidimicrobiales bacterium | reverse complement strand
CCACTTCTTGCGTCTGAGCAGGGACATCGTTATATCAATACATCACCGTACTGACCGTCAATCACCGCAATTTCGTGTCTTTTCGTGTCGCGGGAGGCCTTGTCGGACTCCTATTCGCTCACACCGGACCGGGGATGCGAGGTCGGTGCGCGTTCGCTCCGACCTGCTCTCCCTCGCCCCGTTGTGAGCTATGTGACGCATCGATGCAGATCCTCGGAGGATCTCAGGTCAGAGATCTCGGGCACGGATCGCGGGTCTGCACTACGTTTCACGCCCACCCACGGACGAGGAGGTTGTTCAATGGAAGGTTCTCCGCGGCGGTTTGGAGTGGTGCTGGCAGTTCTGACGTCTTTCTCGACCTTGATCATGCCCGCAGCAATACTCAGCGAGACCTCGACGGCGGCGAACGCGGCCACCACAGTGGCGGAGACGATCAAGGCACCCGGCACCCTCATCAAAGCTCGGGTCGTGTCCGCGCCCGGCATAAACGGCACTGCCTACGAAGTTAAGTACTGGTCCGAGTCGGTCCCGGCGGACGAGCCCGTAAAGGTCAGCGGATTGGTGATCGTACCCAACGGGACACCGCCCACTGGCGGATGGCCGGTCGTGTCTTGGGCCCACCCGACCGACGGGATGACTTCCAATTGTGCTCCTTCACTAACGGCAAACACCGACGTGCCTTATGCCAATAGCCTTCTGGCGCAAGGTTGGGAGGTCGTCGCAACTGACTACCTGAACGAAAATGCCTTCCTGCCCGACTCGACGAGTGTCTTGCCTTACTTAGTCGGAGCTGAAGCCGCCCGCAATACGATCGACATCGTCAGGGCGGCTCGTAGCATGGGCTCTCTTGCGGACGCCAGCTCGCAATACGGGGTGTGGGGATGGTCCGAAGGGGCGGACACCGCACTCTGGGTTGATCACATCAGCAGCCAGTATGCCCCTGAGCTAACCCTCGTCGGCTCGGTCGCGTCCGCCTTTGGTTCACCGCTCGAGACCCTTTACCAGAACCTAGGAAGCAACAGCGAGTGGTGGCCGCTGGACCTGATGATCATTGAGGGGTTCAAGAAGACATACGGTGGCGTGGTTGCCCCTTGGGGGGAGGTTCTGACATCACTCGGTAAGACACTGGCGAAGTCCCTTAACGTCGAGCCGCAATGCATCACCGGGGTCATTTCAACGCTCTCGGGCCAACATTCGGCCAGTCAAGTCTTCGCCAGTGGGCCTCTCCCGAGCGCCTGGCAGTCCCTTCTGGCCGAGAACGATCCGGAGAGCTTCACTGGGGCGGGATCGGCTCCGATCTTGCTCGTGCAGGGTGATGCCGACACCCTCGTCGACCAGTCGTTGAGTGCCAATCTGGCTGAGCAGCTCTGCTCACTCAACCCTCCGCAACCACTGGAACGGTGGTTGTACTCGGGCCTAACCCATTTCACCGTGGTCGGGAACGAAGGCGCAATGAATGCCAACGGCAACGGCGACGGGTCATGGGGATCTTCCTCGACGATCGAGGATGTTCTCACATGGATGGGCGATCGATTCGAAGGTGGATCTTGGCCCGATACCTATCTCCCAACGGGCGGCGGCGTCACGCCTGTGACGCAGACGAACGCGTGCGGTTGACGCGTTCGTACTGGGAGTTGCGTGCGAATGGCGGCCATCATCCCCGGAGATGTCTGATCTTCGCCGTGAAGCTGGCCTCGCCTACGGCATTCTCGGAGGCGTTGGGACGAGCGGCAGCTTCCGCACAGTCGGGACCTCACTGCTAGTTGTGAACAAGGGCTCGATAGCGAACAACTTCTCCACCTTCCTGGTGGGCGCGGGAGAGCTCCAGGGCGGCTTAGCTCCGACATCGGCGCGGGTTTCACCAATGCCACGGGGCGGTTCACCTCAGTGTTCCGGGAGAGTCACCTGCGCGTCGCGGTTCGCAGATACCCAACTCGCGTATGTCCGATCCATATCGGGTGAGGCGTCGGCGCACCTCCAACAACGTCCTGGTCTGCAGCTTCACAACCAAGCCGTTCTTGGAGGTGGCGGGAATCGAACCCGCGTCCTCCGGAGCCGCAATAGGCCTTCTCCGAGCGCAGCCGGCAGGAGATTGTCGGGGGCGGCACAACTGCCGGCGGCAATGCCGCCCCGTAACCAACGAATGTGTCCTCAGTGTTCAGTTGGTGTGAAGCACTGAGTAAGCCCTACTGAATGACGCCCGTGATCCGATCCGTAGGGCGGGGACCGGGTGGACGTCGCTACCTAAGCAGCGAGCGCGAGCTGTGGTTGCTCGGCGTTTGTTTTTGGTTCCGGCTCTTTAACGTGGCTCCGGAGACCACGGCTCGCTTCTCCTACCTTGACGACCGAAGTCGAAGCCAATCACCCCCATGTATGGGTATTTCGCACGGTCGCTCTGACCGTCTGTCCATTCTACGGCCCCTTTGCCTCCGCCTGGACCGCCGAGGCGCCGAGCGCCTCGGCTGACGCACCGGCGGCCGGCGCTCGGCCGCGCACGTGGCGAACCGCGTCGTGCGCACGACGCTCTCCGCCGGCCCTGCCGCGTGCCGCCGGCAAGCACGGCGTGGCGCGCTGGTACGATCGAGGCGCGGCGAGGAGCCGCACGACACGGGGGTGAATGGTCTCGACGTTGGTCGTCGATGTGGGAGAAGCGAGCCGTGGTCTCCGGAGCCACGTTAAAGAGCCGGAACAAAAAATAGACGCCGAGCCTCAGCTCGCGCTCGCTGCCTAGAGCAGCGATGTCCACCTGGTCCCAGCCCTACGGACCAGCACCTGGGCATCATGAAGTAGGGCTTACTGCGCGCACACGCCGACGAGGCGCACAGGACAACTAAGTCGGATACGGGGCAGTGACGCCGTCGGCAGCAGCTCCGCCCCCGACAACTCACCGCCGACTGCGCTCGGAGAAGGCCTACGGAGAACCCAGCGGACGCGGGTTCGATACCCGCCACCTCCACCGGAGGGGCCGTCTACCGGTCCAACCGCCGACCCGGGCCAGCGATGGCCCGGGTCGGTCGTTTGGTTGGCGCTGTGGTCAGTACTCGTTCCTGAAGGCGAAGTAGGAGCCACGGATGGTCCCGGCCAGTTTCGATCTCGCGCTCGCGAACTTGAACCGCGAGGCGAGCTCGGCGGGGACCTCCATCCCGTCGGAGAGCTTGAACCCGACCGCCCGCTGCCCGGCGTCGTCGATGGTGTACATCACGTTGATCGAGAGCCCGCTCTCGTAGAAGACGTAGGCGACCCGGATGCCCTCGATCTGGAAGCCCGACGCCTCGAGCGGACGAGCCGCGATGACGATGTCGCGCTCCTCCTTGAGGATCCGGTGCACCCACTTGATGGTCGCCCGCGCGTCGCTCGCGGGCGCCACCGTGAAGACGTGGTCGTACTTGTTCTTGAAGTAGCGGGCCTCGTGCGCCCGCAGGCCAGCGAGCGCGGCCGCGACCGGCGACGACTCGAGGCCCTCGGTCGAGACGGTGGTGAAGTCGACGGCGGACGAGATGTCGTTCTCCTTGCCGACAGGGCGTGACGCCCCGGTAGTTTGGCCGCGATCGTTGGCCGACCCCGTTTCAGGAGGCCGCCTGCGATGATGCACCGTCGTGGGACCCACGCCAGTCGAGGTGCGCGAGCGCCACAGGGAATCCCCGGGCTCGCCGTGACGCGTCCGGTGACCGCGTCGCCGCTCTCGCTGGTCGACGGCTCGCCCTGGCGCCTGTCGATGGGCCTCCATCGACTCGACGAGCGGGAGTGGCTCGAGGTCGACGACGATCGCGACGCCGAGCTCCGTGAGAAGGCGCGCCTGCTCGAGGTCGCCCGGGAGACGGTGCTCGTCACGCTCCCGGCCGGCGAGGCGCCGAGCCGAGAGCTGCTCGACCTCGTGGTCGCGTACCTCGTCGCGGAGCACGACGTCCTCGACACCACGGGCGCCGCGATCGTCGATCGCACGACGGGGACGACCATCGACCCCGCCCATCGCCACCCGATAGAGGCGGCCTCGCTCCTCGTCCAAGAGGACCTCTGCGTGCTCGTCCGTGACGACGCGTGGCGGCTCGTCGCCGCGTGCGTCTGCTTTCCGAGCCGGTGGTCGCTGCGCGCGAAGCTCGGCGCCTCCTTGGCGGAGATCCACGGTCCCGTCCCGGGGTTCGACGACACCCTGGCCTCGCCGGCCGCGACGTTCTTCGACCGGCTGAGCCCGACCCGGCCCGTGTGGCGCCGGAACTGGACGCTCCTCGACACGCCCGAGCTGCACCTGCCCTCCCCTGCCGCGCGGCGGCGCGCCACTGACGCGGGCGACGAGGACCTCGGCGCGCGGCTCTGGTTCCGCGTCGAGCGCCAGACGCTCCGACGACTGCCGTCGTCGGACGCCATCGTCTTCACGATACGAACCACCGTGCAGCCGCTTGGCGACGTCGTCGCCTCGACGCCCGGCTTCGCCCCGGCGCTGGGCGGGACGCTCGCAACCGTGGCGGCGGACGTCGCGGCCTACAAGGGATGGACCGGGTTGCTCGAGCCCCTCTCGGGGTGGCTCGCGGACCGCGCGGCCGAGGACGACTGAGCGGGGTCACGCCCCAAAGGCCGCGATAGGTTCCGCGCGAGAGGGAGGGCGATGGCCGACGTCGAGGTGCGCACGGTGCAGCGGACGCGCGTCGTCACGATCAACCGGCCCGCCCGGCGCAACGCCGTCGACGGGCCGACGGCGGCGCTGCTCGCCGACGCCTTCCGCGGCTTCGATGCCGACGACGCCGTCGACGTCGCGATCCTCACCGGGGCCGACGGCGTGTTCTGCGCCGGGGCGGACCTCCAGGCCATCGCCGGGGGTTCGGGCAACCGGGTCGAGGCGGCCGGGGACGCGCCGATGGGTCCGTCGCGGCTGCGGCTCTCCAAGCCGGTGATCGCCGCGATCGAGGGGTACGCCGTCGCCGGCGGCCTCGAGCTGGCCCTCTGGTGCGACCTGCGCGTCGCCGGCGAGCACGCGGTCCTCGGTGTCTTCTGCCGTCGCTTCGGCGTCCCGCTCGTCGACCTCGGGACGATCCGGCTCCCCCGGCTCGTCGGACACGCCCGCGCCATGGACCTGATCCTCACGGGACGCGGCGTGGCGGCGCCCGAGGCGCTCTCGATGGGCCTCGTGAGCCGTGTCGTCTCGGACGGTGCGGCGCTCGACGCCGCGCTCGCGCTCGCCGAGGAGCTGAGCGCGCTGCCCCAGGGCGCCCTCCGGCACGACCGGCTCTCCGCGCTCGAGCAGTGGGACCTGTCCGAGCCGGACGCGATCGTGAACGAGGTCGACCACGGTCTCGCCGTGCTGCGCTCGGGCGAGACGCTCGAGGGCGCGGCCCGCTTCGCGAGCGGGGCGGGCCGGCACGGCGGTCGCGCGGCTGTGACGGACTGAGGCCAGCGCCGCGCGAGCACGGCGCGGCGCTCGAGGCGGCTACCGCTCGAGCACCGCGACGCACTCGACGTGCTCGGTCATCTCGAACAGGTCGAGCGCGCGCACCGCGGCGAGACGCCAGCCGCCGTCGAGCAGCACGCGGAGGTCGCGCGCGAACGTGGAGGGATCGCAGGACACCGACACGACGCGCCGCAGCGACGCGAGCGAGCCGAGCGTGTCGAGCGCGCCTCGGTCCGCCCCTCGGCGAGGCGGGTCGAGGACTGCGTGGGTGCAGCCCTCGGCCTCGTCGCGCACGATCCGGCCGTCGACGCGCGCGGTGACGACGCGCGCCCAGGGGAGATCGGCGAGGTTGCGCCGGGCGTCCTCGGTCGCGGCCACCGACGCGTCGACGCCGAGGACCCATCCCGTGGGCCCGACGGCTTGGGCCGTGACGGCGCTGAAGAGCCCGGCGCCGCAGTAGAGGTCGACGACCCGGTCACCCGCGCTGAGGGACAGGCCCTCGAGCACCTCCTCGCAGAGTCGTTGTGGCCCGTTGGCGTGCACCTGCCAGAAGACGCCGGGGCTGACCGTGAAGCGTGCCCCGCCGACCGACGTGGCCTGCACCGCGGCGAGCCCGGGGCCGTCGAGCAGCCGGGTCCGGTGCCCCGAGCCCCGAGCGCCCTTCGGCGGCGGCGTCCTGACGGCCACCGTCGCCTCGGGAGCGCCGTCCAGGGCGGCGGCCTCGACCTCTGCGCCGGGCGGGAACGACCGCGCCGCGAGCCGGAGCGCCTGGATCGCCTCGACCCCGAGCGCGCAGGCCTCGACGGGGACGAGGTCGTGGCGGTGGTGCTGGCGCATGGCGAGCCGGCCCCGCGCGTCGACGGCGAACCGCACCCTCGTGCGGGTGCCGAGCCCGGCGGCGCCACCGACCGCGCCGCCGACCGCGGCGACGTCCACCGCGACGTCGAGCCCGGCGATCGCGCGCAGCTGGTCGGCCAGCCGCTCGGCCTTGAGGGCGCGCTGCGCGGGGAGGGCGACGTGCTGGTAGTCGCAGCCCCCGCAGCGGCCCGCCCCCGCGTAGGGGCAGGGGGCGGCGACGCGGTCCTGCGACGCCTCGAGGACCTCGACGACGTCGGCGCGGGCCCACGTCGCGTGCTCCTCCACGATCTCGGCGAGCACGCGCTCGCCCGGCAGCCCGTGCCGGACGAACACGACGCGGCCGTCGGGACCCCGCGCGACGAAGCCACCGCCGGCCGCCGGCGCGCCCAGGACGAGCTCGATGGGTGCCACCGCCGGACCCTCCCACACCGTCGCGTGCAGCATGGCGCTCAGGTCGCTGGGCGTCGCTCCGCGAGCAGGGCCTCGAACCGCCCCTGGTCGAACGCGTAGGTGTACATCGACGCGGGGACGATCTCGACGTACCGCGCGTCCTCGGGCTGCTCGACCCAGTCCTCGGGCGTGCCGCCGTAGACCTCGCGCCAGTGCGGGGCGAGCGTCGCGGCCTCCTCGGTCGCGCCGCGCACGACGCGGGCGGTGCCGTGGACGAAGATGCCGACGTCGTCACCGACGACGTGGGCCGCGCTCAGGGCGGGCCGCCGCTCGAGGTGCCGAGCCTTGGCCGAGGTCCCCGACGTCGAGAACCAGATGCGGCCGTGCACGAACAACGTGTCGACGGCCGAGCAGCGCGGCTCGCCGCTCGCCGTCGTCGTGGCCACGACGAAGTGCTGGACGCCGACGAGGTACGCGGCCAGCTGGCGCGCGGTGAGCCGGCGCTGGGGCGCGATGATGCCGGTCAGGTGCGGGCCGGCCGCGGCGAACGACCGCTCGAGGAGCGCGTCGAGCGCGACCAGCTCGGCGTCGGTCTCGAGCACGGCCGAAGGCTGGCGCGCCGCACCCGACCCGTCAAGCGGCGGCTCAGCCCTCGCCGATGGGCAGCCAGCGGAACGTGCGTCGGCACAGGATGAGCCCGCCGATCGACCACGCCGCCATGACGAGGGCGACCTGGGGCAGGTGGAACCCGCCCGCCACCTCGTGGGAGCCGTAGCTCGCGGGCAGGAACACCG
Organism: Acidimicrobiales bacterium; assembly: GCA_035937595.1. Taxonomy (GTDB): domain Bacteria; phylum Actinomycetota; class Acidimicrobiia; order Acidimicrobiales; family RAAP-2; genus Palsa-459. The sequence goes on along the minus strand of DASZHS010000049.1, from coordinate 20,296 downwards.
AGCGCATCCCCTGGCAGAGCCAGCGCAGCGGGAAGAGCGAGGCGATGAAGCGCATCCACGCCGGCTCCTGGGAGTAGATGAAGAAGACGCCCGAGGAGAACTGCAAGAACAAGACGAGGGGCGTCGCGATCGCGGCCGCGGCCTGGCCGGTCTTGGCGAGCGACGAGAACGCGATGCCGAGCGAGGTGAACGTGACGAGCGCGAGGGCGCTGAGCCAGAGGAACGTGACGAGCTGGCCCTGGCCGGTGGGCAGGTGGACGTGGAACGCGACGCCGCCGAGGGTGAGCATGAGCGCCATCTGGCACACGTAGATGACGAGCACGCCGCCGACCTTCCCGGCGAAGTAGGCCGACGGGGGCATCGGCGAGCCGTAGAGCCGCTTGAGCGTGCCGTTGGTCCGCTCGTCGGGCAGCGCCGTCGACAGCCCCTGGAACCCGCCGTAGACGAGGCCGGAGGCGACCATGCCGGCGGTCAGGTACTGGGCGAAGGAGACACCCTGTGGGAGCCCGTGGCTGTGGATCAGCGACGAGAGCGTGAGCAGCAGGATGAAGGGGAGGACGATCGTGAAGGTGATGGTCGTGCGGTCGCGGAAGATCAGCACGACCTCGAGGCGGATCCGCGCCCACCACGCGCGGAGGAGGCCCCTCACGTCGGGGGCTCCTCGTCGACGAGCCGGAGGTACACGTCCTCGAGCGACGGTCGTCGCACCTCGAGGCCGTCGAGCTCCCCGCCGCGCTGGCGGTACAGCTCGACGATGAGCGACGTGGGCGACGAGGTGGTGCGCTCGATCGCCGCGCCGTGCTCGAACCATCGGACGATCGACTCGTCGTCTCCTCGCGCGCCCAGCTCCTTGGGGGGCGCGTCGGCGACGACCCTGCCGCGGTTGACCACGATGACCCGGTCCGCGAGGGCGTCGGCCTCCTCCATGTAGTGCGTCGTGAGCAGGATCGTCGTCCCCTCGGACTTGAGCACGCCGATCAGCTGCCAGAACGCGCGACGCGCCTCGGGATCGAACCCCGTGGTCGGCTCGTCGAGGAAGAGGATGTCGGGGTCGCCCACGATCCCGAGCCCCACGTCGAGCCGTCGCCGCTGCCCACCGGAGAGGGTCTTCACGCGGGCGTGGGCCTTCTCGGTGAGCCCGACGAGCGCGATCACCGCGTCGGCGCCGCGCGGCCGCGGGTAGAGCGTCGAGAAGTACCCGACGCACTCGGCGACGGTGAGCTCGAGCAGGTCGCTGCAGTCCTGGGGCACGATCCCGAGCCGCTCCCGCCAGCCACGGCCAGCCCGCACCGGGTCCTCGCCGAGCACGCGGACCGCACCGGCGTCGCGGCGGCGGTAGCCCTCGAGGATCTCGACGGTCGTCGTCTTGCCCGCGCCGTTCGGCCCGAGCAGCGCCGTGCACGTGCCCTCGGTGATCGAGAAGCTCACGCCGTCGACGGCGGTGAGCTCCCCGTAGCTGCGGCGCAGCCCCTCGACCTCGATCGCCGGCACGGCGGACACTGTGACAGACCGCGCCGCGGTGCTCAGGCAGCGCGGGCGAGGAAGCCCTCGACGAGCCGGTCCACGCGCGCCGCGGCCGCCTGCTCGAGCGACGCCGTCGTCGCGAGCAGCTCGGCGGGGCGGACGCCCGCCGTCTCGGCGACCACGTCGGCACCCGCGGCGAACCACCGCGACAGCTGGTCCGCATCGAGCTCGGGGTGGAACTGGACCCCGAGGTGCCGACCCACCCGGAAGGCCTGGACGCAGACCTCGTTGCGGGCGAGCACGGACGCGGTCGTCGGGGGCAGGCACTGGTCGGCGTGGAACTGGAACCAGGGGCCCTCGGGGACGCCCTCGGCGGGTGCGCCGTCGAGGGCGATCCAGCCGAGCTCGAGCGAGGGCGCCGGCTCGACGCGACCGCCCATGGCGACGCACAGCGCCTGGGCGCCGAAGCAGATGCCGAGGACGGCCACGCCGCGGCGGTCCGCGTCGCGGATCGCGTCCAGCTCGACGTCGAGCCAGGCCCCCACCTGGTCGTGGTCGTAGACGGACCACTTGGACCCGAGGACCGCGAGCACGTCGACCCCGTCGAGCTCGACGCGGGCCGTGTCGTCGTCGACGAGCACCACCTCGACGACGAACCCGCGACGCTCGAGCGCGGCGCCGACCAGGCCCGGGTCGTCCTCGCCGTGGTGGCGGAGGAACAGGGCCCTTCGCCGGCGCGGCGCGACGTCGGTCACCAACGAAGCCTACGGCTCGTGGTCACGGGCACCAGGGGTACGAGTGCGGTCGGCTAGAACCGTGCGGAGTCGACGACGGGAGGCGACGTGACCTCGACACCTGGCGTGCTCGCGGGCTTCGAGCGCGAGCCGTTCGACGCCCTCGGCGCGACCCGCGACGTGTGGTGGGCGGGGACGGGGCCGGCGGTCCTCGTCATCTCCGAGCTCCCCGGGATCACGCCGGAGGTCGCGGGGTTCGCGAGGAAGGTCCTGGCGCACGGCATGACCGTCGCCATGCCGCACCTGTTCGGCGAGGACGGGCGGGCGCCCACCGGCGGGTACGTGCTGCGCTCGCTCGCGAGGGCGTGCGTCTCGCGCGAGTTCACCGTCATGGCGACCGGTCGGTCGAGCCCCGTCGTCGCCTGGCTTCGCGCCCTCGCGCGCCACGCGCACGAGCGGTGCGGCGGGCCGGGGGTCGGGGTCGTCGGCATGTGCTTCACCGGCGGGTTCGCCCTCGCGATGATGGCCGACGCGCCGGTCGTCGCCCCCGTGCTCTCCCAGCCCTCGCTCCCCTTCTCGCTCGGCACGCGCCGCGCCGCCGACGTCGGGTGCTCGGCCGCCGAGCTGACCGCCGTCAAGGAGAAGGTCGCCGGCGGCGCCCAGGTCCTGGGCCTGCGGTTCACCAACGACCCCGCCGTCAAGCCCGCGCGGTTCGAGACGCTGCGCCGCGAGCTGGGCGACGGGTTCCTCGCCGTCGAGCTGGACTCGTCGCCCGGCAATCCCTACGGCCACCGCACAGGGGCGCACTCGGTGCTGACCGAGGACCTCGTCGACCGTGCGGGCTCCCCCACGCTCGCGGCCCTCGGTCAGGTCCTCGGGTTCCTCGCGGCCAAGCTCGGCGTGCTCCCCGCGTGACCGCACCGGCGAGGGACTCGGGGGGCCTCGTGGTGGGTCGCCCGGTCCGCGTCGCGGTCGTCGGTCTCGGCCGGGTCTTCGACCTCAACGCGCGGGCGTTCGTGGACCACCCCGACGTCGAGGTCGTCGCCCTCGTCGACCCGCGAGAGGAGCGCCGCGTCGAGCGAGGTGCCGCGTGGCCGGGCGTGCCGACCTTCCCCTCCATCGACGCGCTCGCCAAGAGCGGCGTCGAGGTCGACGCCGTCGAGGCGCTGCTGCCCATCACCGAGCACGCCCGTGGGGTCGCCGAGCTCGTCGGCCACGGCTGGCACGTGAACCTCCAAAAGCCGATGGCCCTCGACCTCGACGAGGCCGTCGCGATGGCGGCCGCCGCGCGAGACGCGGGCGTGCGCCTCCGGGTGATGGAGAACTACCTCTTCTACGAGCCACTCCGTCGGCTGAAGGCGCTCCTCGACGAGGGCCAGCTCGGCGAGGTCGTCGGCTACCACCTGAAGATGGTGGCGAGCGGCCGCGGTGGCTGGGAGGTCCCCTGGGAGAACTACCTCGCCCAGTTCGCCCTGACCGCGAAGGACCGCGGCGTCCTGCTCTTCGACGACGGCTGGCACAAGATCTCGACCGCGCTGTGGCTCTTCGGGCCGATCCGCGAGGTCCGGGCCTGGGTCGGCGCCACCGAGGTGCTCCCGGGCCACGTCGTCGACGCGCCCTCCACGGTCGCCTGGGAGCACGAGAGCGGGGTGCGCGGCGTGTGGGACGCGACCGTGGCGATCGACCTGTACCTGCGCTCGGACTTCTACACGAACGACGAGCGGTGGGAGGTCACGTGCCGCGGCGGGTTCGCCCGGGTCAACCGGTGCACGTCGCGGGGGCTGCAGCAGCCGAGCCTCGAGGTCTACCGCGACGGCGAGCTGCGCCAGTACCACGCCCTCGACGACGACTGGGCGAGCAGCTTCGTCGCGTCGGGTCGACACTGGATCCAGCTCCTGCGCACCGGCACCGGACCGGCGTGCTGGGGCCCCGAGGAGGCGATCGAGGTGCTGCGCGTCGCGCTCGCGATCCAGGCGAGCAGCGCGCGCGGCGGCGTGGGGATCGACCCCGCCTCGCTCGCGTAGCGGGCGCGACGCGCACCACCGCGGCGAACAGGCATCGAACTACGCTCGCGAGCGCAGGCGCGCGCCTGCCGCAGGGCGGGAGGCGACAGTGCCACGGACCGAGCCGGTCACCGACTGGACCACCGACTTCGACGTCCTCGACGAGGGCTACATCGAGGATCCGTTCCCGATCTGGGACGAGCTGCGCGCGTCGTGCCCCGTCGCGGCGACGACGCGACGGGGTCGTGCCTGGCTGCCGACGCGGTACGCCGACGTGACCGCGATCGCGCACGACACGACGACGTTCAGCTCGCGCGAGGTCGGCGTGGTCGCGGTCCACGAGGAAGAGGAAGAGGACATCCTCCCCTACGGCCTGCCGCCGATCACCTCGGACCCTCCGCTGCACACCTGGACCCGCCGGCTCTTGCTGCCGTGGTTCTCGCACCGCCGCGTCGAGGAGTACGAGGCGCTGACGAGGAAGGTCTGCACGACGCTCATCGACGAGCTCGACGGCGCGGACCACGCCGACGCCGCCGCCGACTACGCCCAGCAGATCCCCGTCCGGGTCATCGCGCACATCCTGGGGGTGCCCGAGGAGATGTCGGACACCTTCACCGGCTGGGTCCGCGACTCCCTGGAGTTCGTCGACGACCCGGAGCGCCGCCGGCGCGGCAACTTCGGCATCGGCGAGTTCCTCTGGCAGAAGGTCCAGGAGCGCAAGCTCGAGCCCGGCGACGACCTCGTGAGCGGACTGCTCGCCGCGAGGGTGGACGGGGAGCCCGTCGAGGACTCGATCGTGCTCGGCATGGCGATGCTCACGATGATCGCCGGGATCGACACCACCTGGAGCGCGATCGGAGCCTCGCTGTGGCACCTCGCGACCCACGACGAGGACCGCGCCCGCCTCGTGGCGGACCCCGGCCTCATGGACACGGCGGTCGAAGAGCTCCTTCGGGCCTACGCCCCAGTGACGATGGCGCGCGAGGTCACCATCGACACCGAGGTCGCGGGCTGCCCGATGCAGGCCGGCGACAAGGTGCTGCTCAGCTTCCCCGCGGCCAACCGCGACCCCACCGCCTTCGACCGGCCGAACGAGGTGGTCCTCGATCGCGAGGCGAACCGTCACGTCGCCTTCGGCTCGGGCATCCACCGCTGCGCCGGCTCGAACCTCGCGCGCATGGAGCTTCGCGTCTCGCTCGAGGAGTGGCTCGCGCGCATCCCGTCGTTCCACCTCGCCGAGGGCGCCCCGGTGCTCTGGGCCGGCGGCCAGGTCCGGGGCCCGCGATCGATCCCGGTGGTGCTTCGGTGAAGGTGCGCGTCGACGCCGCGCGCTGCCAGGGCCACGCCCGGTGCTACGCGCTCGCACCGGATCTCTTCGACGTCGACGACTACGGCCAGTCGGCCGTCCGCGGCGACGGCACGGTTCCGCACGACCGCGAAGAGGCGGCGCGTCTCGCGGCCGCCAACTGCCCGGAGTTCGCGATCGAGGTCATCGAGGACTGACGGTCCTGTGGACGCGGGCGCGCTCGGCGGCGGTCCGGGCACCGCTCAGAGCGTGCTGTTCGTTGGCACCGTCGCCCTTCACGGCTCGTCCGGCCTGCCTGCGCGGCGGGAGGGACGCGGCATGCCCGGGGGCGCGACCACCCGCCGCTCGCGCCCCCGGGCTTCGGGCGCCGGAGCGCCGGGTCCCGAGTTCTTGAGAAAGAGGGTTGACAGGTGCCAGATTGGCGTTATAGTGACGCCATGATGACTTCACGGATAACGTCCCCCGAGCAGCTCCGACTCTGGTCCGCGCAGCGAACCCGTCCCTACGCCTCCGCCAAGCCCTCCCCCTGGCGACGGGTGCGGCGCCGGTTTCTCTAGGCACGCGCGGTGATTCCGTCCCCTGCTCCACGACAACGTTAGGATGACGCCATGCAAACGTCATGGTTCACAGAGACGCTCCGCTCCGACCTCGAGGCCGTGGGCTCCATGGGGTCCGACAAGGCCATGAAGGTGGCGGACCGAATGATCACGGTCGCGCTCCCGCTCGCGAAGGCCCGGATGCTCGAGGCCATGTCGATGGCGCTGACGGAGCTCTCGGGCGCCCTCGGCATCGAGCGGATCGACCTCCGCGTGAGCGGCGACGACGTCACCTTCGTCCCCGCCGAGGCGACCGCGGAGCCGCGCACCGCCGATCCGAGCGCCGAGCAGGCGAGGTTCTCGCTGCGACTGCCCGACGACCTGAAGGCCCGGATCGACTCGAGGGCCAACGCCGAGGGGATCTCCACCAACACCTGGATCGTCCGCTCCCTTGAGGCCGCCGTCGGGCGTGGCGCTCCCCACTCGCCCCGCAACCGTCGCCTCTCGGGCTTCGGGCACGCCTGAGAGGAGGACACGTGCAGACCTTCACCACCCCCACCAAGACGCGGGTCATCGTGACGAACCCTGTGGGTGACGTCGAGATCCTCGCCCAAGGCAGCGGGACGACGACGGTCGACCTCGCCCCCCGGGGCCAGGACGGCGAGGCGATCGAAGCCGAGACCGTGGTCACCTGCACCGAGGCGAACGGCGTGTCCGTCGTCTCGGTGATCCTGCCGGGGCAGCGCTCGTTTGTGAAGCGGCGCAGCAGCCTCGACGTGCTGGTCACCGCTCCGGAGGGCGTCGACGTCGTCGTCAGCACCGCGGGCTCAGAGCGATCGATCATGTCGTTCGCGCGGGGCGCAGGGCAGATTCGGCTGCGGGGCACGATGGGCGACGTCGACATCGCGCTGCCGAGTGCCGACGTGTCGGCGCAGTCCGTGTCGGGCTCGCTCGGGGTCAAGACCGCATCGGGTGATCTCGAGGTCGATGCTGTCGACGGACCCGTCAAGGTCCGATCGGTGAGCGGCGACGTGTCGATCGACACGCTCAACGACGACGCGTCCATCACCTTGGTGTCCGGGGACGTGAGCATCACCACGGCGAAGGACCACGTCGACCTGACGTCGGTCAGCGGCGACGTGACGATCACGGACGCGCACGCGGGCGCCTCGGTCAAGTCGACCTCCGGGGACGTGACCGTTCGCCGCGCCTGGTCCGGCTCGGTGCGCGTCGCCACGGTCAGCGGGGACGTCGTCGTCGGCATCCCGCCCGGCCGCGGGGTGTCGGTCGATGCCCGCTCGATGTCCGGCGACCTCAGCAGCGAGATCGATCTCGACGGGGACCGCGGCGGTGACGCCGGCGACGGCACCGTCGTCCGGGTGACCGCGCACTCGGTGAGCGGCGACGTCGAGATCCTTCGTGCTGCGGCGGCAACCGCGTAGCTCAGCCCGGCAGCTTCCAGCCCATCGACTGCGCGATGTCCTTGCAGGTCGGGCAGATCGGGTAGCGCGCAGGGTCCCGGCCCGGCACCCAGGTCTTGCCGCACAGCGCCACGACCGGTGTCGCGTTCACCATGCCGGCGACCACCGAGTTGCCCGTCGCCACGAACTCGTCCTCGCTCACGTTGAACCCCTCGAGCACGATGTGGGTGAAGCGCTCGTGGTCGCCGTCCTCGGTGACGGTCGTCGAGGTCGCTTCGAGCACGCCGCTCGTGTCGGTCATCGTCCGAGCGTAGCGAGCGGGTCCTGGGGCGTCCGGCAGACTGTGGTCATGCCGAAGCGTCGCCAGCGACGCCCGAGCACGCCGCCGCCGCCTGCGCCCGGACACTTCCGTCGAGACGGCGCGCCGAAGACCCGCTACGCGAGCGAGCGGGAAGCCGCGGACGCCGCGCACCTGCGCTGGGTGCTCGACAAGGTCGAGCTGGACACGTACCGCTGCGAGCTGTGCAACGGGTGGCACATGGGCAAGCGCTGGAGCCGGGAGTAGCGACCGGCGCGACGTCGACTCAGCGGCCGCCCAGCGCGCCGGCGGCGAGCAGCGCGTCGATCCGCGCCGCGTCGACCCCCCATCGGCGCAGCGCCGTCGTCGTGGATCCACCGGGCGGCTCGGGTGGCGACGCGATCGAGCTCCGCGATCTCGAGAACCGCGGGGCGGGGCCTGGCTGGCGGACGCCGCCGACCTCGACGAAGGTGCCCCGCGCCACGTTGTGCGGGTGGTCCATCGCCTCTGAGGGTGAGAGCACCGGCGCGACGCACGCCTCGGTCCCCTCGAAGTGCGCCGCCCACTCGTCACGGGTCTTCGTCGCGAACCGCGCGGCCAGCCGCTCCTTCATCTTGGGCCACGACGCCCGGTCCATCTGCGACGGGAGCTCGGCAGGGTCGAGACCGAGCCCCGTGAGCAGGGCGGCATAGAAGCGGGGCTCGATCGCGCCGACCGCGACGAACCGTCCGTCGGAGGTCTCGTAGACCTCGTAGAAGTGCGCGCCCGTGTCGAGCAGGTTCGTCCCTCGCGACTCGGTGGACACGCCCGCCGCGAGGAAGGCGTGCGCCATCGTCATGAGCGACGCCGAGCCGTCCGTCATCGCCGCGTCGACCACCTGGCCCGTGCCCGAGGACCTGGCCTCGACGAGGGCGGCGACGACCCCGAAGGCGAGCAGCATCCCGCCACCGCCGAAGTCGCCGACGAGGTTGAGCGGCGGGACCGGACGCTCGCCCGCCCGGCCGATCGCCCAGAGCGTCCCGGACACCGCGATGTAGTCGATGTCGTGGCCGACGACGTCCGCCAGCGGCCCGTCCTGGCCCCAGCCGGTCATCCGCCCGTAGACGAGCCTCGGGTTGCGCTGCCAGCACGCGTCCGGACCCAGCCCGAGCCGCTCGGTGACCCCCGGGCGCATCCCCTCGATGAGCACGTCGGCGCTCGCCACGAGGTCGAGGACGAGCGCGACCGCATCGGGGTGCTTGAGGTCGACCCCGACGGAGGGGCGCGAGCGGGTGAGGAGATCCCAGCCCGGCGCGTCGGACGGCTCGCCGGCGGGTCGCTCGAGGCGCAGCACGTCCGCGCCCGCGTCGGCGAGCAGCATGCACGCGTACGGCGACGGCCCGATGCCCGCGAGCTCGATCACCTTCACGCCGCTGAGCGGTCCGGCCACCGCACCTCCTCGCCCTCATCGTGGCACGGGGCGCGGCGTCGAGGACCCGTGCCCGGTCTCTCCTACGGTGGCCGGTGGTGCGGCGGGACCCGAGGCAAGCCCAAGCGCCGGGTCGTGTGACGATCCTCGGCGAGCACACCGACTACAACCGGGGCCGCTCAATCGGCGTCGCGACCGAGCAGCGCACCGTCGTCGTCGTCGAGGACGGCGCGCCCGGCACGGTCGAGGTCGTCTCCTCGTCGTGCGGGACGGCGTCGACGTCGGTCGCGCACCCCTCGGGCGAGGCGTTCGTCGTGCTGGCGGCGTCGCTCGCCCGCGCCGCCGGGGTCGACGGCGTGCGACTCACCGCCGACGGCGACCTCCCGGTCGGTGCGGGCCTCTCGTCGTCGGCGTCCTACGCCGTCGCCGTGGCGCTCGCGCTCGGCATCGAGGGCACGCCGCTCGACGTGGCGCGCGCCTGCCAGGCAGCCGAGCGGGCCACGGGCAGCGACGTGGGGCTCCTCGACCAGCTCGTGATCCTCTCGGCACACACGGGGTCCTTCGTCGACCTCGACTTCGCGGGTCCGGTCGTCGACGTGCTCGACCTCCACGCCGCCATCGGCCTCAGCGTCGTCGACTCGGGCGAGCGACGCCTCGTCGCCACCTCCGCCTACGCGGCCCGACGCGCGGAGTGCGCCGCCGCGGCGGCGGTGATCGGCCCGCTCGGCCTCGCGAGGCTCGCGGACCTCGACCGGCTCGCCGACCCGGTGCTCGCACGACGCGCCCGGCACGTCGTGTCCGAGTGCACACGCGTCGACGCGGCGCGTGACGCGCTTCGTGCCGGCGACCTGGGCTGGCTCGGCCGTCTCCTCGACGAGGGGCACGCGTCGCTGCGCGACGACTTCGACGCGTCGACCCCGAGCGTCGAGGCAGCCCGCGCCGAGCTCGCCACACTCCCCGGCGTCGTCGGCGTTCGGCTGACGGGCGCGGGGTTCGGTGGGTGCCTGCTCGTCGCGCACGACCCGGACGCCGACGTCGTCCCACCCGGTCGGTGGGGTTCCCGACTCACGGGAGGCGCCGGGGCGTCCGTCAGCGGGGCGCGCTGAGCTCGACGACCCGCGCGAGGACGCGCGCCGCCGCGCCGCTGTCGACGCTCTCGGCGGCGAGGGCCAGCCCCTCGTCGACCGCGTCGGACTGCTCGGCAGCGACGAGCGCGACCGCGGCGTTCAGCACCACGACGTCGCGCAGCGGGCCGGTCGCACCGCCCAGGACCTCGTGCACCGCGGCCGCGTTGCGCTGCGCGTCGCCGCCCTGGATCGCCTCGAGCGGCGCGACCGGCACCCCGTGGTTGGCCGGGTCGAGCCACTGCTCGCTCACTTTGACGTCGCCCGCCGCGTCGCTCGAGACGTCGAGCACGCGGGTGCGTCCCGAGACCGACACCTCGTCGAGGCCGTCCTCACCACGGACGACGAGGGCGTGGCGCACGCCGCGCTCCCCCACGACGACGGCCATCACGTCGTGCAGCACCGGGTCCGAGACGCCCAGCAGCAGGTAGCGCACGCGCGCGGGGTTGGCCATCGGGCCGAGGAAGTTGAACACGGTGCGGATCCCGAGCGCTTGTCGGACCGGCGCGACCGCCGCCAACGCCGGGTGGAACGCCGGCGCGAAGCAGAAGCCGAACCCCGCCTCGGCCACGCAGCGGACGACGCGCTCAGGGCCGGGTGCGATGGTGACGCCGAGGGCCTCGAGGAGGTCGGCGGAGCCGACCGTCGAGCTCGCCTTGCGGCTGCCGTGCTTGACGACCGGGACGCCCGAACCGGCGACGACGAGGGCCGCCATCGTGGACACGTTCACCGACGCCAGTCGGTCGCCGCCCGTGCCGACCACGTCGACCGCCCGGCGGTGCAGGTCGGCGGGCAGCTCGAGCGGGACGCCGAGGGCGGTCATCGTGTCGAGCAGCCCGACGAGCTCGGCGGTGGTCGGGCCCTTGGCGGCGAGAGCGACGAGGAAGCCCGCGACCTGCTCGGGGGGGCTGGCGCCGGAGAGCAGCTCGGCGAGCGCCGCGGCGGCGCCGTCCGCACCGATCGAGCGACCCTCGACGAGCTCGCCGATGGTGTCGGCGAGCGACGCACTCACCGCGTCAGTCCCACCACAGGTCGTGGTCCAAGACGCCCCTCGCGATGAGGCCGAGCTGCACCTGGCTCGTGCCCTCGACGATCGTCAGCTGCCGCGCGTCGCGGTACCACTGCTCGGTGGGGTGGTCCTCCATGTACCCCGCGGCCCCGAGCAGCTGCACGGCGAGCCCCGACGCGCGCACGGCGACCTCGGTCGCGTGGTACTTCGCCATCGACAGGTACGGCACGTAGGGCCGGGTGAACTTGCCCTGGTCGGCGAGCCACGCCGCGCGGTAGGTGAGCAGCCGCGCGGCCTCGATCTCCGTCGCGAGCTTGGCGATCTCCCACTGGATCCCCTGGAACTGCGAGATCGTCGTGCCGAACGCCGCTCGCTGCTGGACGTACTCCGTCGCGTACATGAGCGCGCCCTCGGCGAGCCCGATGCCCCGTGCCGCCACGATCGGGCGCATCGAGTTGAGGCCGAGCATCGCCAGGCGGAACCCGCCGACCTCGCCGATCACGTTCTCGGGACCGACGCGCACCCCGTCGAGGACCAGCTCGCCCGTGTCGACCCCTCGCACGCCCATCTTCTTGTCCACCCTCGGCGTAGAGAGCCCCTCGGCGGTGCGGTCCACCAGGAACGCGGTGATCGAGGTGTGCTCGCGCGAGGCGGGGTCGCCCGTCTTCGCGAACACCGTGTACCAGTCGGCCTGGCGCACCCCGGACATCCAGCACTTGGTGCCGCTGAGGACCCAGCCGCCCTCGGTGTCCGCATCGGGGGTGGCCTTCGTCCGCATCCCGACCACGTCGCTGCCAGCCTGCGGCTCGGAGAGGCCGAAGGCGCTGCGCGCGGTCCCGTCGGCGATCCCCGGCAGATAGCGGCGCTTCTGCGCCTCGGTGCCCGCGATCATGACCGGTCCGGTCGGCAGCCGGGTGAGCAGCAACATGAGCCCCGCGACGTTGGAGTACTTGGTGACCTCCTCGATCGCGATGGTGAGGCCCATGATCCCCGCGCCGGAGCCGCCGTACTCCACGGGGATGCAGAGCCCGAGCAGCCCCGCGTCGCGGAACACGTCGAAGAAGTCCTGGGGGTACTCGCCGGAGCGGTCCACCTCACGCGCGCGGGGCTTGATCTTGTCCACGGCGAGTCGCCGCACGGTGTCGCGCAACGCGGTCAGTTCCTCAGACAGCTCGAAGTCCATCGCGTCACGGTAGCCAAGCGCCCGTGCCCACAAGGTGTGCGCCCGCCGTCGCCCTCAACCCGGCGGTCAGGGGCGCCGGCGTGGCGTCGACGGGAGCTCACCACCGCCTGCGGTGTGGCGCCCCATCGCCGGAGGGCGCTCGGCACGACGTGCACCATCGTCTCGACGACGAGCGACGCTCGTCCATGGCACCACCACGCCCGTCACCGACCGACGCGCCCCACCGTGCGTCGCGAACCCACGGGACGCAGTGGCGGCGGTGAGCGGTGCGGTGACCCTGTGAGAGGCTGGTTCGGTGACACGGCTCGTGCGCGCCGACCAGATGAGCGCGCTGCGGTCGGGGTCCTTCGACGTCGTCGTCGTCGGCGGCGGGATGACCGGCACCAGCACCGCGCTCGACGCCGCGAGCCGCGGCTTGCGCGTCGCGCTCCTCGAGCGCGGGGACCTCGCCGAGGGGACGAGCTCCAAGTCCTCCAAGATGGCCCACGGCGGCATCCGGTACCTCCGTCAGCGTGAGTTCCGGCTCGTCTACGAGAACCTCCACGAGCGCCAGCGGCTCTTGGAGAACGCCCCGCACCTCGTTCGACCGCTCCCCTTCCTCATCCCGCTCTTCGGGACCGACGGGGTCGTCGCCAAGGCCGTCGCCCGTGGCTACCGCAGCGCCCTGTGGCTGTACGACGCGACGGGCGGCGTGCGGATCGGCAAGCGGCACGAGCGGCTCTCGAAGGACGAGGTGCTCGCCGACGTCCCCAGCCTCGACGTCGACCGCCTCGTCGCGGGGTTCCGCTACTGGGATGCCCGGGGCGACGACGCGAGGATCGCCCTCGTCCAGGCCCGCACCGCCGCGGTGCGGTTCGGGGCCGTGATCGCCACCCGCGCCGAGGTGACCGGCATCTCGCACCACGCGGACGGCCGCGCCGCGGGCGTGCGGGTCACGCCGCGGGCACCGGGTGAGGACCAGACCCCCTTCGAGGTGCCGGCCCGCGTCGTCGTCAACGCGACGGGCGTGTGGTCCGACGAGGTCACCTCGCTCGACGAGGGCCGCGAGGTGCGCACGCTGACGCCGGCCAAGGGCGTGCACGTGACGGTGCCCGCCGCGCGGCTCGCCTGCCGCTCGGCCGCGGTCCTGCCCGTGCCCGGCGATCGGCGCACGGTCTTCGTCGTGCCGTGGGAGGACGCGCCCTACACCTACATCGGCACGACCGACACCGCCTACGACGGCCCCCTCGACGACCCGAGGTGCCTCCCCGAGGACGTGGACTACCTCTTGGGCGCCGTCAACGCGTCGACGTCGGCGAACCTCACGAGGGCCGACGTGACCGGCGTGTGGGCGGGGCTCCGCCCGCTCCTGGCCGACGACGACGACCATCACCACACCGAGCGCACCGCGGACCTCTCGCGCCGGCATCGCGTGCGCACCGCCGAGGACGGCGTCGTCCACGTGACCGGCGGCAAGTGGACGACCTGCCGGCTCATGGCGGAGGACACCGTCGACGAGGTCGCCCGCCAGCTCAAGGGCACGCCGCGGTGCCGCACCAAGGCGCTGCCGCTCCTCGGCGCACCGACGGGCACGGAGCGCGTCGCGGTGCCCGGCATCGGCGCCTCTTTGGCCGAGCACCTCGCGTCCCGCTACGGCACCGAGGCCGCCGCGGTCGTGGGCGTGGCCACCCACGACCCCTCGCTGCTCGACCCGTTCTGCGAGCCGCTCCCCTACGTGGGTGCCGAGCTCGTCTACGCGGCGCGCAGCGAGCTGGCCGTCACCCTGAGCGACCTGCTGTGCCGCCGGACCCGCGCGCACCTCATCGACGCTCGGGCCGCGTTCACCCACGCGGAGCACGCCGCGCGGATCGTCGCGGGCGAGCTCGGCTGGGACGACGCGCGCGTCACGGCCGAGGTGGCCGAGTACCGGTCGCGCTGCGCGGCGGAGCTCGACGCCGCGGGCGTGCTCGGCCCCTCCGAGGTGCGATGACCGAGCCGAGCCTCCCGACGTCGCTCGCGGGCGCGCCGGGGACGGCGACCACGCGCTGCGTCGCGCCGGACCGCGACGTGACCCCGCTCACCATGGCCCTCGAGCGCGCCGGCGTCGCGTGGCGGACGGACGCCGCCACGCTCGACGACCACGCGCGTGACTGGTGGCCCGTCTCGATCGGCTGGGCCGCGCACGGCGAGCTGTACGCACGCCCGTCGCTCGTGGCGATGCCGACGACGGTCGAGGAGGTGGCGAGCGTGGTCGCGACGTGCGCGCGCGCCGGCGTCCCCGTCACCACGCAGGGCGGTCGCTCGGGCGTGTGCGGGGGCGCGGTCCCCGAGCCGGGCGGGCTCGGCCTCGACCTGACGGCGCTGCGCGGCCTCGTCGGCCTCGACGAGACGTCGCTGCGGGTGCGGGTGCGCGCCGGCACGTTCGGCCCCGAGCTCGAGGCGTGGCTACGCGACCGCGGCTGCACGCTCGGGCACTTCCCGCAGTCCTTCGAGCTCTCGACGGTCGGGGGCTGGGTCGCGTGCCGAGGCGCCGGGCAGTACTCGACGCGCTACGGCAAGGTCGAGGACCTCGTCCGCGGGCTGACCGTCGTCCTCGCCGACGGCTCGGTGGTGACGACGGGCGGCCGCGGCCCGCGAGAGGCGTCCGGCCCCGACCTCACCCAGCTCTTCGTGGGCTCGGAGGGGACCCTGGGGGTCATCTGCGAGGTCGAGCTCGTCGTGCGCCCCGTGCCCGACGGCGCGGCGCGTCGCGCCTGGTCGTTCGCGACGTTCGCCGAGGGCATGGCGGCCTGCCGGCGGGTGCTGCAGCGCGGCGCGACCCCGGCGGTGCTCCGCCTCTACGACGCCCAGGAGTCCGCGCGCCACTTCGACGTCGACCGCTGCGTGCTCATCGTGCTCGACGAGGCGGATCCGCTGCTCGTCACCGCGACGATGGCGGTGCTCGACGACGAGTGCGGCGCGGCCCGGCGCGAGGACGACGCCCTCGTCGCGGGGTGGCTCGAGCGGCGCAACGACGTGCGCGCGCTCGGGGCGCTGTGGGAGCGCGGCGTCGTCGTCGACACGCTGGAGACCGCCGGTCCGTGGGGTGCGCTCGAGCGCGTGCACCACGACGTGTCCCAGGCGATCCTCGCGGTCGAGGGGACCTCGGTCGCGACGGTGCACCAGTCCCACGCCTACCTCGACGGCGCCTGCCTCTACTTCACCTTCGCGGGACGCCCGACCGACGCGGACGCCTACTACCGAGCGGTCTGGCGCGACGCCACGCGAGCGGCCCTCGCGGCCGGCGCCTCGCTCAGCCACCACCACGGCGTCGGGCGCAACCGCTCCCCGTTCGTCCGCGAGGCGCTCGGCAACGGCGCCCAGGTGCTGGCCGCGATCCGAGCCGCCCTCGACCCGGACCGGCTCTTCAACCCGTCGGTCCTCGACACGAGGGAGGAGAGCGGCGGATGACCGAGTCGGTCCTCGTCCTCGACGTCGGCACGAGCTCGGTGCGCGCGAGCCTCGTCGAGCCCGACGGGGCGGTCCGCGCCACCCGCCAGGTCCCCGTGCTGCCGGCCAGCCCCGCGCCAGGGGTCGTCGAGGTCGACGCCGACGCGATCGCTGAGGGAGTGCTCGCCACGGCGGCCGCGGTCCTCGACCAGGCCGGGGACGTCGCCGGCGTCGCCGTCACGAACCAGCGGGCGACGACGGTCGTCTGGGACGCGGCCAGTGGCCGCCCGGTCGGCCCCGGCATCGGTTGGCAGGACCTGCGCACCGTCATCGACTGCCTCACGTTGCAGTCCGAGGGCGTGCGCGTGGCGCCCAACGCGTCGGCGACCAAGCTGCGCTGGCTCGTCCAGCACGCCGACCCCGCCCTCGTCGCGGGCGGCTCGCTGCGCTTCGGCACCATCGACACCTGGGTGGCGAGCGTGCTCTCGAACGGCGAGCTGCACCTCACGGACGCTTCCAACGCGGGGGTCACGGGCCTCGTCACCGCCGACGGCGCTGGCTGGGACCCCGACGTGCTGGCGGCGCTCGGCCTCGACCCCTCGCTCCTGCCCACGATCGTCGACACCTGCGGCGAGCTCGGCGCCGCGAGCGCGCTGCGCGGCGCCCCCACCCTGTGCGCGCTCGTCGGCGACCAGCAGGCGTCGCTCGCCGGGCAGGGCTGCGTCGACCCCGGCCAGGGGAAGCTCACGTTCGGCACGGGCGGGATGCTCGACCAGGTCTCGGGCGCGCGCCCGACGTTCGCCAGCCGCGGGACCGCGGGGTGCTTCCCCATCGTCGCGCGGCAGCGCCACGGCCAGAAGACGTGGGGCGTGGAGGCGGTCATGCTCACGGCCGGCGGCTGCATCGAGTGGCTCCGCGACGACCTCGAGCTCGTCGCGACCGCGGCGGAGACCGACGCGCTGGCCGCGTCGGTCCTCGACACCGCGGGGGTCTCGTTCGTGCCCGCCCTCCTCGGCATCGGCACGCCAGAGTGGGACTTCGGTGCTCGTGGCGGGTTCTTCGGGCTCACCCGCGGCGCAACCCGGGCGCACCTCGCGCGCGCGGTGCTCGCCGGCATCGCCGAGCGCGGGCGCGACCTCATCGAGGCCGCCGAGCGCGACGCGCTCGCGATGGCGGCGCTGCGCGTCGACGGCGGGATGTCCGCGAACGCCACCTTCGTCCAGCTGCTCGCCGACGCGACGGGGCGCCCCGTCGAGGTCGCCCCCGTCCTCGAGGCGACGACGCGCGGCGCGGGGCTGCTCGGGTGCCTCGGCATCGGGCTGCTCGACGACGAGGCGTCGATCGCGGCCACGTGGCGGCCGTCGCGGACGGTGGACCCGGTCGTCGACGACGCCACGCGCGACGACGACCGCGAGCGCTGGCTCCGCGCCAAGGCCCAGGCGCTGCGGACCATCCCCTCGCTGTCGGACGTGTCGTTCACCTGAGCGGCACCTCGGGTGCGTCGCCAGCCGGTGTGGTTCGATTCCTCCGCCGCGGCGTTTGCCCGCGAGGAGAGGGGAGCCGACGTGCCGTACTGCACCGTCGTCGAGTTCGAGTGGGACGGACCCGGCCCGAGGGCCGCGTTCGAGCAGGTGACGTCCGGCGGCGACGCGCCGGCGGACGGTCGGCTCGTGCGCATCGTCGGCATCGACGAGCGCGGGGCGCGCGCGATCGAGGTCTGGGGGTCCCAGGACGACGCGCGGCGCTTCGCCGAGACCGCGGCGCCGGCCCTCGGCGCTGCAGCCCTGCCCGCGCCGAGCCGCGTCTACGGCTTCGAGGTCACGTCCTTCGGCCTCGCCTGACCGCTCGGCGGCCTCAGGCGAACAGCGCGAGCGCCTCGGCGATCGGTGCGCCCTCGTCGACGTGGGTCCGGCTGATCATCACGTGGCGAGGCGATCCGACGCCGAGCACGCCCGTGACGCGGCCGCCGCGGTGGTAGAGGAAGGTGAACCTCGCCTCGTCGAGGGAGCCGGCCACGCGGGTCGCGTCGTCGGACCCCGACGGGCGGCCCAGCATCTGGATCTTGCGACCGTGCTGGTCGCTCCAGAAGTACGGCACGATCGCGATCGGCAACGCGTCGCGGCGGCCCGCGAGGAGCGCGTGCGCGGCGTGCGTCGCGAGCTGGGCGGTGACCTCCCAGTGCTCGATGCGGACCTGCTCGGTCTGACCTCCGTGGTGCCACGTGAAGCGCGCGAGGTCGCCGACCGCGACGACGCCGTCGGCCGCGAACAGGGCGGCGTCGGTGACCACGCCGTCGTCGAGCGACAATCCGGCGTCGTCCAGCCACCCGGTCGCCGGGCGCACGCCGATGCCCACCACCACGAGATCGGCCTCGAGCCGCTCCCCCGTCGCGAGCTCGACGGTCGGCCGCTCGGTCTCGGTCCGGGGCGTGACCGAGGTGATCTCGACGCCTGCGCGCACCTCCACGCCCGCGCGGCGGTGCAGCTCGGTGAGCCAGGTCCCGACCTCGTCGCCGACGATCGGGCTGAGGGGGATCTCGAGCGCCTCGAGCAGGGTCACGGTGAGCCCGCGCGCCGCGGCGGTCGAGGCGACCTCCGAGCCGATGAACCCCGCGCCGATGACGACGACCGACCCGTCGCCTCCGGTCGCGTCGAGCTCGGCGCGCACCGCGCGGCTCTGCTCGAGGGTGCGGATCACGTGGACGCCACGGGCCCCCTCGGTGCCGGGCAGCCAGCGCGGCGAGGCGCCCGTCGCGAGCACGACGGCGTCGCCGGCGAGTCGCCGCCCGTCTGCGAGCGTGACGGCGCGGCCCGCGACGTCGAGGGACGCCGCGGCGCCCGTGACGAGCTCGATGCCGAGGTCTCCCAGTCGGTCGTCCTTCACGAGCGAGATCCGCGCCTCGTCCCAGGTGCCCGCGAGGAACTGCTTGGTGAGGGGCGGGCGGTCGTAGGGGGGGTGGGGCTCGTCGCCCACGAGCGCGATCGGACCGCGGTGCCCGTGGAGCCGCAGCATCTCGGCGCTGCGGAGCCCCCCGAGGCCGGCGCCGACGACGACGACCGAGCCCTCCTTGTCGAGCGGTACGTCCGGCGCGGGCGGCGGCATCAGCTGAACGCGGCGAGCCACTCGTCGGCGGACCGCGGCGCGAGCGCGACGTTGCGCGCGCGGACCTCGCCCATCGGGAGCGACGGCTCCGGCGAGTAGCGGTGCCCGGGGAAGACCATCGTCGCCGCGTCGATGCGGGAGAGGCGCCGCGTCAGCGTCTCGTACATCTCGGCGGGGTCCGAGCCCGGGAGGTCTGTCCGACCGCACCCGTCCAGGAACAGGGTGTCCCCCGTCACGAGGCGGCCGTCGACGAGCAGGCACTGGCTCCCGGGGGTGTGCCCCGGCGTGTGCAGCAGCTCGATGCCGACGTCGCCCACCGTGACGACGTCGCCAGAGCGATGGCGCACGAGCGCGTCGTCGACGCCGGTCGTCCGCTCGATCCACGGCGCCTCGTCGGCCTGCACATGGATCGGCACGTCGAGGCCGCGCAGCAGCGTGGCGATCCCCTCGATCGTCACGCCGAACAGCGAGCCGCCCACGTGGTCGGCGTGGTAGTGCGTGGCGACGACCCCGACGCAGGTCATCTCGTCGGCGGCGAGCAGCGCCAAGAGCGCGCCCACGTCGTAGGCGGGGTCGACGAGGACGGCCTCGCGGGTCGAGGCGTCGCCGATCGCGTAGGCGAAGTTGACCATCTGGCCTGCGACCGGGTCGCGCTCGGCGAACGACGTCCCTGAAAGCCACTGTCGGAAGTAGATCGCCATCAGTCCTCGAGGACCTCCCCGGTCTCGGGATCGACGCGCTCCGCCGCACGCTGGAGCCTCGGGAGCAGCTCGTCGACCTGGGTGCGCGTCTCGAGGAGGCGGCGGTCGAGCTCGTCCACGAGCGCGGCTGCGCGTCGGAGGCGCTCGACGAGCTGGTCGACGTCGACGTCGGCCGACTCGAGGAACGTCACGATCTCGTCGAGCTCCTGGCTCGCCTGCTCCCAGGTGAGCTCGCCCACGTCGGTCACGGTGCCTCCCCCGCCGGCGTCGCGTCGACGTCGGTGACCGACGATCGTGCCACGCCGTCGGCGAGCCGTGTCACGAGCACCGAGCCGACGTGGAGGTCGTCGACGGTGCGCACGACGCCCCCGCTCGCATCCGTCGTCATCGACCAGCCTCTCGAGAGGAGCCGCGTGGGGTCGTAGGCCGCGAGGAGCGCCCGCCGCGACGCGAGCGTCTCCGCCGCCGCGACGAGTCGGTGCTCGGCCAGCGGGGCGAGCCGCCTCGAGCACGCCGACAGCCGGGTGCCGGCGCGGGCCACGGCGTGCGGCGCGGTGCGGCGCACCGCCGCGGCGCGGCCCTCGAGCGCGTCGTCGGCG
>DASZHS010000048.1:0-2311 GCA_035937595.1 Acidimicrobiales bacterium | reverse complement strand
TGAACGTGTTCGACAAGAACCTGCTGTTCGAGATGTCGTACGCCTTGATGCGTCGTTTCGCGTTCGTCGAGGTCACCTCGCCGGCGCCCGACGTGTTCGAGCGGCTTCTCGAGGGGCCGGGCGCCCTCGTGCGCCAGCTGCTGCCGTTGCGCTCGTTCCGCGATCTCGGTCCCGCCGTGTACCTCGATGCGGCCAAGTTCGCCGCGCGCCGCAACGAGGACGGCGCCACCGAGTCGCGCGTGCTGTACGAGACGTTCTACGCGTTCTTCCTCCCGCAGTTCGAGGGGATGGACGACGCCCGTGCATCCGCCCTGTACCGAGTCGTCGCGCAAGTGCTCGATCCGCCCGAGCAGTCCGAGGCCCAGCGCACGATCATGGAAGTGCTCGGCGTCGACGTGATCCCGTAGGCGGCGACGAGTGATCAACGCCGATGCCACCCTCGAGCTCTGGCGCCGTCTGTCGCGGCCGTTCGACGCGGCGTCCGCCGTCGAGGCGTTGACCGGCTTGCACATCACCAACGTGCGCCAGATCGTCGGGATGCGCCTGGCGACGTCACGCGAGGCCGACGTCCTCCTCGACAAGATGCACGAGATCGTGCGCTCGCTCGCGATCGCCACGACCGACAGCCCGGTTCGGTGCGAGGGCGAGGTCCGCGGGCCGATCCTGTGGAGCGAGACGATGGCCGCGAGGGCGTCGAGCCCCGGTGCCGGCGGCGTGTTCGTGTGCGCGTCGCCGGTCAAGGCCTACGACACCGACGAGAACCGCGTGCTGCGCCACGCGCTCACCCGGATCCGCGACTCGGCGCGCGACGCCGACCCGACCGGGCACTCGCACGGCGACGACGACACCATCCGCCGAGCGCGGTTCAACGGAACTCGCGCGATACGCGCGCTCGAGCACCGCACCCTCGCCGCGGTGAGCAAGTCACGCCCCAGTGGCCGCGCGGTGCAGAAGGCGCGGAGCGGCACGAGGGCGCGCGTCTACAAGCCGGCGGTGGCGCTGCTCGAGCGCGCCCTCGAACCGATCGATGGCGCGACAGTCGCCGAGCACTGCGATGACCACACCCGCCGCCAGCACGGACTGCTGCTCGCCCTCGCCGATCGACTCGAGCTCGGGCCGTTTCGCGTCACCGGTCAGTGGCTCGAGAACAAAGGCTTGCGCTACATCCACAAGCAACGGGCGGGCGACGACGGTATGTACGGCGTACTGCTGCGCAACCTATTGCTCGACGTGCCGGACCCGGCGAACGGCATCGACCGGTTCCAGGCCGAGCGCAACCTCACGGCCCGCGCCCACAATCACCCCGTTCTCATCGTGACGGGGCCCGAGGACGTCGCTCGGGCGATCCGCCTCACCGACCGCCGGTAGTTACGCCCGGAACGCCTGCAACCCCGGCCACAGGTCGTCGCCGGTGGTGCGGTAGTCGTAGAGGCTGGCGCCGATGCAGCCGCGTTCGGCGGCCGCGCGCTGGAGGCCGGCGACGTCGTCGGGCGTCGTCTCGTCGCCGATCCCGCCGATCGGGTGGACCACCGCATCCGCGTTGCCGACGTGCTGGCGGACGCGGTCGATGTTGGTGGCGCTGTACGTATACGCGTCGCGCCAGCCGTCGACGCGGTTCGTCCAGTACGCCATCGGCTGCCACACGTCGTAGTACGACGCCATCGCCGCCCAGGGATAGTCGGGCCAGTAGTTCGGATTCACGTCCTCCATCACCACCGGCGGCAAAACGATGGCCGAGAGCACCTGGCCAGGCAATTGTTGGCGCAACCACGAGCTCAACGCGATCACCCGTTGGTTGCGGTCGTTCACGTCCTCGACGCTGCGCGACTCGATGTCGATGGCCAGCCCGTCCACTGGGAGCTGCGCGATTGCCGCAAGCCGCTGCATGTCGTTCGACAGGTCGCCGAGATCTGGCAGGTACCAGGCGACGACGCGCATGCCGTCCTTGCGGGCGCGGTTGATCAGCGTGAGGAGGCGCTCGGGTTCGAGGATCAACGTCGCCGCGTCCCAACGGGTCGCCTGCACGTACAGCGTCTGCACGCCCAGCGAGGCCATCCGGTCGATATCGGGCAGGTCGACGGCGCCCCCGCCGTACGTCTCGGACCAGTCGTACACGTCGATCCAGGTGCCGAGGCCGGTGTACGGCGCCACCGTGAACGCACCTGGCGCCGGCAGGGACGCCGTCGGGGCCACCGCGGCAACCGGAGCCGGCGACGGAGATGGGGGCGGCGGGGGTGCGGTCGTGGGCGGTTGGCTCGTGGGCGGAGCCGCGGCGGTCGTCCGCGCGGCGATGGTCGTCGAGGTCGTGGTC
>DASZHS010000047.1:0-10495 GCA_035937595.1 Acidimicrobiales bacterium | reverse complement strand
AGCTCGACGATGGTCTCGAGGGGACCTCCAGCGAGGTCGTCGATGCCCTCACCGACGCGATCGCTCACCTGCGTCGCTTCAACGAGAGGCTCTGCGAGCAAGGGGACTGGACCTTCGAGAGCGACCCGGGGCTCGTCGTTGGCGAGCGAGTCACGCCGATCGAGTCCGCAGGGCTGTTCGTGCCGAGCGGCAAGGGCTCGTTCCCCTCGGTCGTCGTCCAGCTCGCCGTGCCCGCGATCGTCGCCGGCGTCGAGACGATCGTGGTCTGCGTGCCTCCGCTCCCCGGTGGCGGTGGCGCGATCGATCCCGCCGTGCTCGCGGCGTGCCGCCTGCTCGGGCTGACCGACGTCTTCCGCGTGAACGGGCCCGCGGGCATCGCCGCGATGGCCTTTGGGACCGAGTCGATCCCGAAGGTCCGCCTCGTCGTGGGTCCTGGCGGTCCCGCGGTGACCTGCGCGCAGCTCGAGGTCCAGCGGTTCGGGACCGTGACCACGATGGTGCTCGGTCCGACCGAGTCGCTCGTGGTCGCCGACGACACCGCCGACGTCGCGCTCCTCGCCGCCGACCTCCTCAACGAGGCCGAGCACGGCAGCGACTCGACGACCCTGCTCGTAACCACCTCGACCTCGCTGCTCGTGGCGGTCCAGCGCGAGGTCGCACGCCGGCTCGCGGCCCTGCCCGAGCCTCGCCGGACCTACGCGAGCGACGCCCTCGGTGTCCGAGGCGGCGCGGTCCTCGTCGACGATGTCGACGAGGCGGCCGCGGTCGCGAACGCGTTCGCCCCCGAGCACCTCCAGCTCGTGGTCCGCGACGAGGCACGCGTCCTCGATCGTCTCGTCAACGCGGGCGAGATCCTCGTGGGCCAGCAGACCCCGTTCGCGGCGGCGAACTACGTCCTCGGCTGTCCGGCGTCGCTGCCCACGAGCGGGTTCGCGAAGGTCTCGAGCGGCGTCACCGCACACACCTTCCGCAAGCGCACGGCGGTGGCGCGCATGGACGACGCCGCGCGACGCCGGCTGGCCCCCTCGGTCGTCGCCCTCGCGCGCCACGAGGGCTTCCCCGCCCATGAGTCGGCGATGACGGCGCGCGAGGGCTGATCGAGGTGCGCCGTCTCGTTGCCGGGCTGGCGCGCCGCCTCGCTGGATAGCATCGAACCGTGATCGTGGTGCGCCGGATCAACCCTCGACGCGTCGGGCTCGGCGTCGTGGCCTGGGCGATCGTCGTCGGGGTCTGCGTGTTCGTCGGGTGGACGGACCACCACGTCGGCATCTCGACGTCCATGAGCGATCTCGCCTACGTGCTCGCCGGCGTGCTCACGGCCCTCGTCGGCTTCTGGCTCGGGTGGAACCACCGGACCGGCACCGCGTTCGTCGCGCCGCTCCTCGCGTGGGTCGTCGTCGTGCCCTTCGCCTTCGCGTCGGAGTTCATCCGTGCCGGGTTCCTCGGCGGCCTGTGGCGAGGCTTCGTGCTCGCGATCGTGGGCGGCTTCGTCGCGGCCTTCGTCGAGGGCGTGCTGCTCGTCGCGTTCGCCGTCCTCGGCCGGCTCCTCGCCGCGGTGGCCGGCCGTCGAGACGCATCGACGGTGATCCTCCCCCCGAGGACGGGCTGATCCCAGCGGAGCACGCGGCTGCGGTCGCGCCTCGTGCCGCGCGGCGCACCGCGCGCGCGCATCGGCTCCTGGTCGCGGCGGGCGTCCTCGCCGTCGCGCTCGGCGCGGCGCCGGTGACCGGTGGTGCCGCCGAGGTGCGGCGCGGCGCGGCGCCGATCGGGCTCGAGCTCTTCGTGCACCCCGCCCGGGGCGGCGGCTGGTCCTCGCACGCCGTCGTCGGCGCCGTGGCCGGGCAAGGTGCGCCGTCGGTCGCCGCCTCAAGGGGCGGCGTGGTCCTCGTCGCGCAGCGCACGCCGACCGGCGACGTCACCGTCGCGGTGGGCTCGACGTTCGGCCCGTTCTCGTCGGTGGACCTGACCACCGCCGCCGGCGCGCCGACGACGGCGGGGCGGCCCACGGCGTGGGTCACCTCGGCGGGGATCGGCAGCGTGTGGTACCGATCGGCGCTCGGCGACCTCGTGGTCGCCACCCAGGCCGCCCGCGGTGGACCGTGGACCGTGACCGACGTCACGACCACGATCGGCGCGCCGTCGCTGGCGGGGGACCCCACGGTCGTCGCGACCGGCGCGAGGTCCGTGGCGGCCTACGCGATCACCCAGCTCGGCGGGATCGCCCGGTTCTCGCCGCCGACGGCGTCCATGCCCGTGTGGACCGAGTCGGACCCCACCAACGGCCTCCCGGTCTCGCCACCGCTCCGCGGGAACCTCGCCGTGCTGCACGCGCCGGACCTGACCCAGGCGACGGTGCTCCTCGCGGCGTCGGCGAGCGGTGACCTGGTGGAGCTGTCCGACGAGCTCGCCGGCCCGCCCGCCGGTGTCGGCCCGTGGCACGCGACGGACCTGACCGCCCTCGGCGCCCCGCAGGTCAGCGGGCCGATCAGCGCGATCGACGGTACGTCGCCGACCGCTGCGTACACGACGTGGGGGAGCGACGTCGTCGCCCTCGCCCTCACCTCGGGGCTGACGTCGGCCCCCGGCGGCGGCTTCACGACGCTGGACCTCACGAGGGGGTCCGACGTCGTAGGCGCCGCCGGCGCGGCGCCCACCGTCGTGGACGTCCCGGGGGGCACCTCGGTCCTCGAGCGCACGATGACCGGTGACCTCCTGGCCGCCTCGATCGGAACGGCGACATCGGTCGCCGACCTGTCGTTCGAGCCCCACAGCGCCGAGCTCGTCGCCTCCGACGCCGGTGCCGCGAGGGTGAACGGCGCGGTCGTGGCGGTCGCCGCGGATGGCGGGCCGATCGCCGCCACGCCGCTCGAGCGTCGCATCGTGCTCGCCGCGACCGCCTACGACCAGCAGCACCGCGGGTTCCAGACGACGCCCAGCGGCTCGGACTGCAACCCGTTCACGGCGTCGTTCGGACGCGGGTCGTCCGGCGGGTGCCCGCCGGGCAACGCCGCGGAGGCCTGGTGCTCGGACTTCGCGCAGTACGTCTGGCGGCAGGCCGGTGTGCCCACGAGCGGGATCACGGGGTGGAGCGCGACGTTCGTGACGTGGGGGAGGAAGCACCACCGCGTCCAGCTCGGCACACGATTCGACGCCCGCGTCGGCGACGCGATCGTGTGGGGCCAGCGCTCGCCGCTCTACGGCACCCACGTGGCGATCATCGTCTCGGTGCTCGGCAGGTACATCGACGTCGTCTCCGGGAACTCCGGCGGCGACTTCCCCCACTACGGCGTCGGCGTGTGGCGCTGGGGGCCCTTCGTCGGGGCGACGTCCCGCGTCAACGGCTATCGGGTGCTCGGGGTCGTCCAGCCCTGAGGGCCGGGTTGACTACTACGCGCTACGTAGTAGTCTCGAGCCCATGCCGGCGGCACCCATCGAGCGACGCGGCCGCCGGGTTCGCCAGAACGACCCCTCGCTCTTGATCCTGCTCAGCCTGGCCGAGGGCGACAAACACGGTCACGCGCTCGCCGTGGACATCGCCGAGGTGGCGGGGGTACGGCTCGGCCCCGGGACGCTCTACGGCGCGATCACCCGGCTCGAGGAGCGGGGGCTGATCGAGCCGCTGGCCGAGGAGGGACGACGGCGTCCGTATCGGCTCACGGGCGCCGGGCTGGCCGCGCTCGACGAGGGCGTCCGAGAGCTGCGGCGGCTGGCTGCCGCGGGCGACGAGCGGGTGGTGGCCGCCGGCCGGCGCCTGGGCGTCACGGCCGCGCGCGGGCTCGGGTGGGCGTGATGACGTCGTCGCGCACGCGGCGCTCGCTGATCGCGCTGTACCCCGCACGATGGCGGCGGCGCTACGGGGACGAGGTGCTCGGGCACCTCGACGACGAGTGGGGCACCACACGGCTGCCGGTCCGGACCGTGCTCGACCTCGCCGTCGCCGCGGCGGTCGAGCGGTCGCGCGGCGCCTTCGACGTCGCCGCGTCGCCCACGGACCTCGACGCGACGCGGGGGCTGCGTCTGCTCGCCTGGGGGTGGTGTTGCTGCATGGTCGGCGGCATCGGGTTCGCCAAGCTCGCCGAGCACTTCTGGACGGCGCGGTTCCGCCCGCTCGGCGTGCCGAGCGGGTTCGCCGTCGCCGCCGCGTCCTACGCCGCGGTCCAGTGGGTCGCGGCGATGGGCGCCGTGTGCCTCTCGCTGCTCGTCGCGCCGGCGGTCCTGGTGGCGCTCGCCCACGGTGGACGCGTCGCGCGACGCCGTCTCGGGGGCGCCCTCGCCCTCGCCGTCGTGCTCTCGTGCCTCGCGGCCGGCTACCTCGTCTGGATCGTGCTGTGGGCGCATGGGCTGACCCTCGCCCAACGGGTCGGCGGCAGCCCCGGCTACGACACGTCGGTGGTCGGCCTCGCGGTCCTCGTCACGGCAGCGCTCGCCGCGTGGACGAGGGTCGCCAGCGCCGCGTTGCGCGGGGTGGTCCCGGCGCACGGCGCGAGGTCGGTCGCGCTCGTCGCACGCCTGCTCTCGCTGTGCGTGGTCGGGGTGACCCTCGCCGCGGGGCTGTGGCTGGCCGCGGTCGCCGTCGACGCACGGGGCTTCCTCATCCCGGTCCTCGGCCCGCACGCCGCTGCGCTCACCTCGCAGTGGCCCTACGTGCTGGCACCCGAGGTGCTCCTCGTCGCCGGTGCCGTGCTCGCCGTTCGCGGTGCATGGCTCGTGACCGCACCGAGCGGCGGTGCGGACAAGGTCGGGGTGACCGCCTGACGGTCGCGGTCAGGCGGTCACGCGCCGCCCGAGGAACACGAGGACCGAGTCGGTGATGGCACGCGCCGCGAGTCGCTGGAAGGCCGGCGAGGCGAGGAGGGCCGCATCGGTGGGATTGCGCATGTTCCCGCACTCGATGAGGACCTTCGGGACCGTGGTCAGGTTGAGCCCCGCCAGGTCGTTGCGCGGCTGGATGGCGTCCACGCCGTCGTAGGTGCTCCACGGCATCTTGGTGATCGCCCGGAACGTCGCGCGGAGCACGTGGGCGAGACGGAGGGACTCGTGCACGACGCGGTGGTTCCACCGGTCCCGCACGGGGACGAGGATGGCGAAGCCGCGTCCGCCCGGTGGGCCGCCGTCGGCGTGGATGTCGAAGGCGACGTCGACGTTGGCTCGATCGAGCAGGAGCGCGCGCGTCGTGATGCACGGTCCGACGCCGTTGTTCGACGGCCTCGTGAGCACGACGTGCGCGCCGAGCACCGCGAGGTCGCGACGCACGTCGATCGCGACGTTCCAGTTGAACCTGGCCTCGGTGTAGCCAGCGTCCGTCGCGGTGCCCGTCGTGTCGCACGGCTCCGTCGAGATGCCGTTGGACACCGTTCGATCGATGAAGGCGGGATCCCGCCAGTTGCCGCCGTTGTGCCCGGGATCGAGCCCGACGACGACGCCGGTGAGGGGCCGGGCCGGACGGACCGTCGTGGTGGTCGTCGTGGGCATCGTCGTCGTGGTTGACGACGAGGTCGTCGTCGTGGACGTCGTCGTGGAGGTCGTCGAGGACCCCGTCGTCGCCGCGGCGGAGCCGCAGCCGGCGAGCCCCGCCGCCACGACCACGCAGACCAGGAGCCGCCTCGTTGCCGTCACCGCCGTCGAGTCAACCACCCGCAGGCCGCCGCAGCGTCAGGGTCCTGCGGCACCGACCGGGGAGCCATCTGATGGCCCGCGTGTTCGGCGTTCGAGGGGTCCTTCCGCCTCGGCAGGGGGTGCCCGGTCGGCGAGGCGGTGCTCGTCGGGTTTGACGACGTCGCGATGCGCCCCGCGGTCCACACGTCACGACGTCGTGCCGATGCGCTGCCAGTCGCCATTGGAGACTGCGGTCGGCGACCGTGTTTCTGTCGGGTGGAGGTTTGTTCAGAAGGGCGCGTTGCATCGACGACGCTCACGACCCGACGACAGGTGCATCACCGCGACGCGTGGACGCTTCGATGCATCCGCGCACGGCGCAGCAGGTCACACGTCGATGTGTCAATGATCCAATGATTCGTCAATTGCAGTGGGGCGGGCCCGACAGGCCACGAGTATTGTTCCGCGCCATGCGGCGCCCACTTTCCGCGGTGCTGGCCGCAGCCCTCTCGCTCAGCGTCATCACGGTGGCACCTGCACTCGTCGCCGGTCCAGCGGGTGCCAACGCACGCACAACGGCGGCGGTCGCTCCGCACACCGCGAGGACAACGGGACCGGTGAAGGGCGTCGCGGTGACGCTCGGCTACCCGAACCTGATCACCGACGCGAGGGCGATGATCATCGCGACCCAGCTCTTCTCGATGATCGCCTACAAGCTCCACGCGAACGCCGTCCAGCTGAACTTCGCCTACTGGCAGTCGTCGGCCACCTCGAACGACCCGAAGCGCACGTTCCTCACGCCGTCGCCGCAGCGACTGATGGCCATCACCGCCGTCGCGCACCGCTTCCACCTGGCCGTGCAGTGGCGGCCGTACCTGTTCGAGCCCGACCTGTGGCCGAGCCGCTCGCACAACTCGATCCAGCCGACGGACACCAAGCTGTGGATCCAGAACTACTGGGTGTTCCTGCAGCCCTACCTCGAGGCGGCGAACCTCTCGGGTGCGTACAGCTTCAGCATCGCGCTCGAGCTGCGCTCCTTGCTGCCGCACCTCGCGCTGTGGACGTCGCTCGTGCAGCAGTCGAAGTCCCTGTTCTCCGGGCAGATCATCTACTCCCAGCAGCATCTGCCCCAGGTCACACTCCCGTTGACCGCCCGCGGGTACGACGCTTACCAGCCGATCACGATCCCGAGCCCGAAGGACGTCTCGGTGGCCGCCTTCACGCGCGGCTTCGAGCACAACCTCCAGGTCCCCGAGATGCAGGCGCCGCCCTCGGACCTCACGCTCGAGGAGGTGGGCATCCCCGCGCAGCGTCACGCGTACCTGCGGCCGAGCCAGTTCCGGTACCCGCGCGGCACGCGCGTCGACCGACCCGTCCAGACCGACTGGTTCGTGGGCGCGTGCAACGCCTTCTACCAGCTGCACCTCCAGGGGATCTACTACTACGCCATCAACTTCAACCACTTCACCCCGAGGGAGAACCAGTCCTCGAACATCTACGGCTTCTTGGGCACGACGTCGGAGGCCGCGATCGCCGAGTGCTTCGCGCGCACGCCGAACCTCCCGGTCCAGGCCGCCACCCTCTACGGCGCGCGCCGACCGCTCTCGTCGTCGCACGCCCCGACGCTCGCCTGGGGCCCCGCGCATCGACTGGAGCCGTCCGGTGGCCACCCGACGTCGGTCTCCTGTCCGACGTCGAGCTTCTGCGTCGAGGTCGACCTCGCCGGTGACGTGCTCACCGAGACCGCCGGGACGTGGTCGGCACCCGTCAACGTCGACGCCGTCGGGCTGACCGCGGTGTCGTGCGCGTCCGCGACGCTCTGCGTCGCCCTGGACGAGGCGGGGAACGCCTTGCGCTTCGACGGCACGACCTGGAAGGTGACCGCCGGGGTGGACTCGGTGCCGATGAGTGCGATCTCCTGCGTGGTGGGGTCGACGACGTGCGTCGCCGTCGACGTCGCCGGTCACGCGCTCACCTTCAGCGCCGGGACGTGGACGGCACCGAACCCCGTCGCGACGAGCCCCCTGACGGCCGTGTCGTGCGCCACGACGCACTTCTGTGTCGCCGTCGACGACGGCGGGCACGCCCACACCTACACCGGGACGTGGTCCACGACCGGCCTCGGCACCATGTCGCTCACCGCCGTCACCTGCCCGTCGACGACGCTCTGCGTCGCGGGGGACGACGCCGGGACGCTCTACCGCGACGACGCCGGCACCTGGACGTCGCACCCCAACGCGCTCGCCCTCGGCGTCGCGTCCGTCTCGTGCGCCTCGACGGCACGCTGCGTGGCGCTCGGCTTCACGAACGCCTCCACGACGTCGAAGGGCACCTCGTGGGCCCGCGCGACGCCAGCGTTCCGGGGCGACGGCGGCGTCGCCATCTCGTGCGCGCCCTTCGCGGACTGCACCGCCGCCGCCTACGACGGCACCGTGGTGGTCCGAGCCGTGAGCTGGGGCACGCCGACCGTGAACGACCCGAGGCCCGGCAACGTGACGGGCGTCTCCTGCGGCCTGGCGACGTTCTGCGCCGCCGTCGACGACGCTGGGAACGTGATGATGTGGAACGGCGCCACGTGGTCCGCGCCGACCGCGACGGGCCTCCCCGCCGCGAGCGGGATCTCGTGCGCCGGCCGGTTCTGCATCGCGGTCAGCGTGAACGGCCGGATCATCGAGTACTACGCGGGCGTCTGGCGCAAGCCCGTCCGGATCGACTGGAGCCCGCTCACGGCGGTGTCGTGCGTGTCGCCCACGTTCTGTGCGGCGACGGACGCCTCGAACCAGGTCGTCATCTTCAACGGGTTGACGTGGAGCAAGCCGACGAACGAGGGCGTCCCACAGAACCAGGTCCGCGGCTACACCGCCGTCTCGTGCGTCAAGCCCTCGTTCTGCGTCGCCGTCGATACGGACGGGAGCGAGATGTTCTTCGGCTCCTCGGCGACGCCGATCCTCTATCAGGCCGACACCCCCTTCGTGCCGCTCACGGCCATCTCCTGTGCGACGAGCTCGCTCTGCATCGCCGTCGACGAGCAGGGTCGCGAGGTCACGTTCTCGGTCTCGGGGACCACACTGACCTGGTCGCACCCCAAGCGCGTCGACCCCTATCGCCTGACGGCGGTGTCGTGCACGTCGAACGGCTACTGCCTCGCGACCGACGACAACGGTGGCACGGTCGCCTACGACGGGGGCACCTGGTCCGCGCCGGATCGCACCGGCCCGCTCGGGGCGATCGGCGCCGTGACGTGCGTCGCGCCCGACACCTGCGCGGCGAGCGACCTGACCAGCGTCGCCTTCAGCACCGCGACGCTCTGACGACCGAGTCGCCCGCGGGCACGCGCCGCCCGGGCGCACGTGCGATGACGTCTCGCCCGCGGTTGCGGTGGCGCAGGGCGCTCGTTACGGTGGCACGGTGACGCACCTGGGAGCGCTGCGACGTCGCCGACGCGGCCTCCCGTTGGCGACCTTCACCTCGCTGTGACGGTCCCCGCTGCCGATCTCGGCGGTCCGCTGGACGAGGGCGCGGATCGGGCTCGGGCCGTCCCGCCGCACCCGGGGCTGAGCGCCGGCGTGGTCGTCCGACGCTGCCTCGGCACCGACGTCGCGCGCCTCATCTCGAGCGATCCCGTCGCGAGGCACGGCGAGGACACCGAGGGCGTCCACCAGGCGCGTGTCGCCACGCGCCGGCTGCGCTCGCACCTCTCGACCTTCGCCGACGTGCTGCGGGAGCGACCGGCGGCGCGCCTCGCCAAGGAGCTGCGATGGCTCGGCCGGACCCTCGGGTCGGTCCGCGACCTGGACGTCCTGCGGGAGCGCCTCGCTCACGCCGTGCGGGCGATCGACCCGCTGGCGCGAGACGACGGCCTCGCGCTGCTGCAGCGAGCCGACGAGGAGCGCCAGGTGGCGACTGCGGGCCTCGACGCGGTCCTCGGGTCGACGCGGTACCGGGTGCTGCTCGAGCGGCTGGCGGCGAGCGTGGCGGCGCCGCCGTTCCGGCGCACCGCGGGGTTGCCCGCCGACACCTTCCTGCTCGAGGCGATCTCGACGCGGTACCGGACGCTCGACGCCGCGATCGCCGCGCTTCCGCCTGCGCCGCTCGACGCCGAGCTGCACGCGGTGCGGATCCTTGCCAAGCCGACGCGCTACGCGGCCGAGGCGGGGGGCCAGGTCCTCGGTCCGCGCTGCACCAGGTTCGCGAAGCGCGTGACCGAGCTCTGCGACGACCTCGGGGACCTCAACGACGGCTCGAGGGTGAGCCTGTGGCTGGACGGGGAGGGCGCCGACACGGGTCGGGCCGCCACCGTGGCCCGGGTCCGCACGGTCGAGATCGGCCGCATGGCCGACGCGCGCGCGGCGTGGGTCCTCACCTGGGACCGGGTCCGCGCGGCGGCCGGCGACCTGGGGCTCGACGAGCCCGCCGCGTCGTCGGCGGCGTGACACACCGAGTCGACGGCGCGCGTCGCTACGCTCCTGCGCCGTGCACCCCGACGCGGCGATGCCCTCCGAGGTGACGACCGACGAGGAGCTCGTCGCGGAGAACCACCGGCTCCGCCTGCAGCTCGCCGAGGCGCGTCGCGAGTCGTACCACTGGCGCGTCCACGTCCAGGGCATCGCCGAGAGCCGCTCGGTGATCGTGGCGAGGATGATGTCCCAGGTCTTCGGCCGCTTCGCGCCGACCGGGACGCGCCGACGCCGGTGGAGCGGCAAGCTCACCGAGGGCCTGCTGTGGCTTCGGCGGCGGGGACAGCCGGTCCCGACCTACGGCACCCGCCGCTACCGCCAGTACTACGCCCACGCCCTCCCGGGCCCCTCCCAGCTGCGCTCGCGGGCGGCCGCGCTCGCCTACCTCGAGCGCCACCCGCTCGTGAGCGTCGTCGTGGTCGCGGCCCGCGGCGAGCTCGCCC
>DASZHS010000046.1:0-3480 GCA_035937595.1 Acidimicrobiales bacterium | reverse complement strand
GGTCCGGGCGTCATCGGCCTCGGGGTCGCCCTCGTGTGGGCGGTCGCCATCCGTTCGGGGTCACGCGGCGGTCCGCTCGTCCTGCCCGCAGCGGACGTCCGTCACGTGCTGCTGGCCCCGATCGCGCGCGACCGTGCGTTGCGGGGGCCGGCGGAGCGCCAGGTCCGGTTCTCGGCGTTCGTCGGGGTGATCGTCGGTGCCGGCCTCAGCGTGGTCGCCTCACACCGGCTCGGTGGGGGCGGCGTCCCCGCGTGGGCGCCGGTCGGCGCGGCGGTGGGCGGGGCGACGGGTGCGAGCGCGGCCGGACTCGGTCTGGTGTGCTCGGGCCGGCGGGTCCGACCGTGGATGGGGCTCGGACTGGCGGTCGCGGTCATCGCCTGGTCCGGACTCGACGTGATCCTCGGGCGGGTCACCTCCCCGATGGGTCTCATCGGCGAGGCCGCCCTCATCCCGCTGCGGTTCCACCCGGGATCGGTCGGCGTCGTCGCGGTCATCATCGCCGCGGTGGTCGTCGGCGTCCTCGGCGTCGGGGGCATCTCGCTCGAGCAGGCCGAGCGCCGCGCCACCCTCGCAAGCCAGATCCGGTTCGCCCTCACGTTGCAGGACCTGCGCACCGTCGTGCTGCTGCGCCGCCAACTCACCCAGGAGCAGTCGCGCCCGCGCCCGTGGTTCACGCTCGGCCCGCTGTCGGCCGGTCGTCGCGTGGTGTGGCGCCGCGACGTGCGCGGCGTCGCCCGCTGGCCCGCGGTGCGTGTGGTGCGGCTCGTCGGTCTCGGCGCGATCGCGGGAGCCGCGCTCGCCGGCGCGTTCGCGGGCACGACCCCGCTCATCATCATCGGCGCGCTCGCGCTGTTCCTCGCCGGGCTCGAGGCGCTCGAGCCGCTCGCGCAGGACATCGACCACCCGGACCTGCCCGCCAGCACGCCGACGGTCGCCGGCGAGCTCCGCCTCGCGCACGCGCCGGTGCCGTTCGTCGTCATGGTCTTCGTGGTGCTCGTCGGGTGGGCCACGACGGTGCTCATGGCCGCCGCCGGCGCGTTCTCGCTCCACCTCGCCGTCACCGTCGGCGCCGCGCTCCTCCTCCCCGCGTCGCTGCTCGGCCTCGTCGGCGCGGTCGCGTCGGTCGTGATGGAGCCGCCCGCAGGGGGCGGCGACTTCCTCCCCGCTGAGATCGCGGGCGTGAAGGTCGTGCTGCGCGCCCTGTGGTCGCCGGCGCTCGTCCTCGTCGGACTCACCCCGCTGCTCGTGGCGCGCAGCGCCCTCCACCGCCACCTCGCGCCCGGGCCGGCCGCGCTCTCGGGGAGCGTGCTGCCGGTGATGGTGGGCGTCCTCGGTATCGCGTGGTTGCGCTTCCGGGAGGACGTCCACGAGTACTTCTCGATGAGCGCCGCCGCCGCGAAGAAGCCGGGCGAGCCCGCGTGACCGAACCCGATCTGGCACCGGCGCTCGAGACGGTCGGACTCGCGAAGTCCTACGGGATCCATCCCGCGCTCGAACCGCTCGATCTGGTGATCGACGCCGGTGAGCTGGTCATGCTTGTCGGCCCCAACGGGTCGGGCAAGACCACGCTGCTCCGGATGGCCGCCGGGCTGCTCGAGCCGACCGCGGGCACCGTCGCCATCGACGGCTTCCCCGCCGGGTCGCTCGACGCCCGCGCCGCGCTGTCCTACCTGCCGGACAACCCGGTGCTCTACGACGATCTCAGCCTGGTGGAGCACCTTCACTTCATCGGCCGGCTCCACAGCGTGCCGGCCGAGGAGCTCGACGAGCGGGGCGCCGCGCTGATGGACCGCTTCAATCTGAGCAACCGCGCCGATGATCTGCCCGTGACCTTCAGCCGGGGGCTGCGTCAGAAGACGAGCATCGCCATCGGCCTCATCCGTCCGTTCAGCGTGCTCCTCGTCGACGAGCCCTTCGTGGGCCTCGACCAGCCGGGCAAGCGGGCGCTGACCGAGTTGCTCGTCGACGCCTACGAGCTCGGCGCAACGGTGATCGTCGCGACCCACGCCCTCGAGTTCGCCGAGGTCGCCAACCGCTGTCTCGGGCTCCGCGACGGAGAGCTCGCCTACGACGGCGAGGCCAACGCGGCACAGGTGGAGCGGCTCGTCTCGTGAACGACGGCGGCGAAGCGCCTCCGGTCGTGCACCGATCCCCGGGCGGCGCCCGGCCGGTCGGGCGTCACTCGGCGGTGACCGACCGAGGACGCGACGCCTGGTACTGGCGGCTCGCCATGGAGGCGCGCAACGTCGTGATCGTGATCCTCATCGGCGTGCTCGCCCTGGCGGCGCTCGTCGGCGCGGTGATCGTCGTGACCGCGATCACCGTCCAGTAGCGATACGGGGAGGGACGACGGGGAATGTGGCCCCGCGGCGACCGCCCTCCCTCAGAGGCGGGCGACGATGTAGTCGACGCAGGCGGTGAGCGCTTCGATGTCGTCGGGCTCGATGGCGGGGAACATGCCCACCCGCAGCTGGTTGCGCCCGAGCTTCCGGTAGGGCTCGGTGTCGACCACGCCGTTGGCCCGCAGCACCCGGCACACCGTCTCGTGGGGCACCGAGGGGTCGAGATCGACGGTGCCGACGACGTGGCTGCGCTCGTCGCGCTTGGCGACGAACGGCGCGGCGTAGGCGCTGCTCTCGGCCCATCCGTAGAGGATCTCGGCCGACCGGTCGCAGCGAGACGCCGACCATTCCATTCCCCCGTTGGCGAGCATCCACCGCAGCTGGTGCCGGAAGAGGAAGAGCGTCGACAGCGCCGGCGTGTTGTAGGTCTGGTCCTTGGACGAGTTGTCGACCGCGATCGACAGATCGAGCGACGCGGGCATCCATCGCTTCGACGCCTTGATGGCGGCGATCCGCTCGAGCGCGCGAGGAGAGCACAGCGCGAGCCACAGCCCTCCCTCGCTGGCGAAGCACTTCTGGGGCGCGAAGTAATAGACGTCGACCTCGCGCGCGTCGAAGCGGAGGCCACCGGCCCCGCTCGTCGCGTCGATGCACACGAGGGCACCCGGCTCGGCGCCTTCGGGACGGCGGGGCGCGACGGAGACGCCGGTCGAGGTCTCGTTGTGCGGATGGGCGTACAGATCGATCCCCGGGCGACCGACCAGCTCGCCGTGGGTGCCCGCCGTCGACTCGATGACCTCCGGCTCATCGAGGAACGGCGCCGCCGCGACCGCCTCGGCGAACTTGGCGCCGAACTCGCCGAACGCCAGGTGCTGGCTGCGGCGCTCGACCAGCCCGAAGCTGGCCGCGTCCCAGAAGGCCGTCGATCCGCCCGTGCCCAGCACGACGTCGTATCCGTCGGGCGCCGCGAACAGCGCGCGTAGCCCGGCGCGGATCTCGCCGACGACCGATCTGACACCCGCCTGACGGTGGCTCGTCCCGAGGAACGTGCGCCCCGTCGCCGCCAGATCCGCGAGCGCCTCCGGCCGCACCTTGGACGGCCCGCACCCGAAGCGGCCGTCGCCCGGGAGCAGGGACG
>DASZHS010000045.1:0-100708 GCA_035937595.1 Acidimicrobiales bacterium | reverse complement strand
CGTGAAGACGACCTCGATCGCCGCGGTGAACCCGTCGACGTCGAAGCTCCCGTCGTCGTTGAGGAACGTCATGAGGTTGAGGCTCGCGAGGTTGCACGCGGAGTTGTCGATGTGCATGTACTCGCTGCACGGGTTCGAGGCGTTGATCCGCGCCGTATTCGACGCGGTGTGCCAGTCGTTGATCGTCGTGTCGAACTGCAGCCCGGGGTCGGCGCACTCCCACGCTGCCCGCGCGACCTGGCGCCACAGGTCCCGGGCCCGCACCGTGGCCACGGCGGCCCCGTCCGTGCGCGCCGTCAGCGTCCAGTCGCGGTCCTCGAGCACCGCGCGCATGAAGTCGTCCGAGACCCGAACCGAGTTGTTCGCGTTCTGGTACTGGACCGAGTGGATGTCCTTGCCGTCGAGGTCCATGTCGAAGCCCGCGTCACGCAGCACCCGCGCCTTGCGCTCCTCGTTCGCCTTGCACCACACGAACTCCTCGATGTCGGGGTGGTCGACGTCCAAGATGACCATCTTCGCGGCGCGGCGTGTCTTGCCCCCCGACTTGATGGTGCCGGCCGAGGCGTCCGCGCCACGCATGAAGCTGACGGGTCCGGACGCGGTGCCGCCGCCCGCGAGCAGCTCCTGGCTGGCGCGGATCCGCGAGAGGTTGACCCCCGCCCCCGAGCCGCCCTTGAAGATGATGCCCTCCTCGGTGTACCAGTTGAGGATCGAGTCCATCGCGTCGTTGACCTGCAGGATGAAGCACGCGCTCGCCTGCTGCGGGACGCCCTTCACCCCGATGTTGAACCACACGGGCGAGTTGAACGCCGCCTTCTGGTGCACGATGAGGTGCTTGAGCTCGGCGCGGAACGTCTCGGCCTCGTCGTCGTCGACGAAGTAGCCGTCCTTCACGCCCCACTCGACGATCGTGTCGACGATGCGGTCGGCGACCTGGCGCAGCGAGGTCTCACGCTCCCGCGTGCCGACCGTCCCACGGAAGTACTTCTGGGCGAGGATGTTGGTCGCGTTCACGCTCCACGTGGCGGGCACCTCGACGCCGATCTGCTCGAAGGCGATGGTGTTGTCGCGGTAGTTGGTGATGCGCGCGTCGCGCCGCTCCCAGCCGACCTCGTCGTACGGGTGCAGACCGCTCGTCGTGAAGTGACGCCGCAGCCCGATGCCGACCCTCTGTGGAGCGATAGCCATCCCCGTGTCTCCTCTCGGTGGTTCCCCGCACCCGTCCGTCCCGTGCGCCCGCAACGGTCCGAGTGCCCCGGCTCGGGAGCGTAGTTCCCGGCCCTCCGACACAAGATGTTGTGGTTTCCCCAACACCCGCCGCAAGATGCAGTGGTAACTACAGCACGGTAACTACGGGCTTGTCAATGGTTTGTTTGCCCGTATCCAGTGGCGATTCCGACCTCCCGGGCGACCCAGGCATCGCCCGCGGGTGCCCCCCGGTCACCGGCCAGGCCCAGGCACGGCGGGGTCGGCCGCGCGCGACGCAGGGGGCGCGTCGGGTCCGTGGGGACGTGGTCCGGGCGGGCGGCCCGGGCGGGTCTGCACGGGCGCGCGACTCGCGCGACGTCACTCGGCAGC
Source organism: Acidimicrobiales bacterium (assembly GCA_035937595.1). Taxonomy (GTDB): domain Bacteria; phylum Actinomycetota; class Acidimicrobiia; order Acidimicrobiales; family RAAP-2; genus Palsa-459. The sequence continues at coordinate 99,130 of DASZHS010000045.1, read as the reverse complement.
ACCCGGTGCTGCGGCGACCACTGAGCGCACGTGGTGTCCGTCGGTAGCCTCCAGCGGTGCTCCGACTCGTCGCCGTCGATGCCGGCACGACGAGCGTTCGGGCGCTCGCGACGGACCTCGACGGCCGGGTGGTCGACGTCGCGCAGCGCGAGCTGACCCAGCACTTCCCCGCCCCCGGCTGGGTCGAGCACGACGCCGGCGAGATCCTCGCGCTCGTCGACGAGACGCTCGAGGAGCTCGCCTTCCGCGTCCACCTCGCCGGCGACGACGTGGCGGTGATCGGCATCACCAACCAGCGCGAGACGACCGTGGCGGTGGATCGCGCCGACGGTCGCGTCCTCGCGCCGGCGATCGTGTGGCAGGACCGACGGACCGCACCGGCGTGCGCCGAGCTCCGTGACCGTGGGCTCGAACCCCTCATCCGCGCGCGCACCGGTCTGACACTCGACCCGTACTTCTCGGCGACGAAGATGCGCTGGCTGCTCGACTCGGGCCTCCTCGACGACGCGCAGGACCTCGGGCTGTGCACGATCGACTCGCTCGTGTGCTGGCATCTGACGGGCGGGCCAGAGGGCGGCGTGTTCGCGACCGACGCGTCGAACGCCTCGCGCACGATGCTCTACGACCTCGACGCGGCCGGCTGGAGCGACGAGCTCTGCGGGCTGCTGGGCGTCCCCCGTGGTGCCCTCGCCGAGCTGCACCCCTCGTGCGGGGTGCTCGGCCGGCTCCCCGAGGAGCTCGTCCCCGGGCTCGGGGGCGTGGTCGTCGCCGGCATCCTCGGCGACCAGCAGGCGGCGCTCTTCGGACAGCGCTGCACCGCGCGCGGCATGGTGAAGGCGACCTTCGGCACCGGTGCGTTCCTTCTCGCCAATGCCGGTGAGGTCCGACCCCACGACGTCGACGGGCTCGTCACGACCGTCGCCTGGGACCTCGGTGCGCACGGGCCCGCGACCTTCGCGCTCGAGGGCGCCGCGTTCGTCGCCGGGGCGGCGATCCAGTGGTACCGCGACGAGCTCGGCCTTGCGTCGTCGTCGCGGGAGGTCGGCCGGCTCGCCCGCAGCGTCGAGGACGCGAACGGCGCGATCTTCGTCCCGGCGCTCACCGGGCTCGGGAGCCCCTGGTGGGACCCCGACGCGCGCGGGACCCTGATGGGGCTCTCTCGCGGCGTCACGCGCGCGCACGTCGCCCGCGCGGTCGTCGACTCGCTCGGCTTCCAGGGCCGCGCGATGCTCGACGCGATGCGCGAGGGCGGCGAGGCCCTCGCCGAGCTGCGCGTCGACGGCGGCGCGTCGACCATGGACCCGCTGTGCCAGTCGCTGGCCGACGGGGCGCGCCTCGTCGTGCGGCGCCCCCGGTCCGTGGAGGCGACGGCCGTCGGGGCGGCCACGGTCGCCGGGCTCGCCGTCGGTGCGGTCACCCTCGAGGGGCTCGACGAGGCTTGGGAGGCCGACGCCCGCTTCGACCCGCAGATCGCCCCTGCGCTCGACGCCGCCTACGACGCGTGGCTCGACGCGGTCCGCCGCGTGCGCGCGCTCGCGGCTCAGCCCCTTCGCGCGACGTAGGAGTCCACGTAGGGGCGGCCCGACAACGCCGCGATCTCGGCCATCAGCTCGTCGGTGAAGCGGCGCAGCCCCTCCTCGCCCGACTCGGCCACCCCCTCGGGGGTGAGGGTCCTCGGCGCCCCGAAGGCGACCGTCACGCGGCGGAAGGGCCGCGGCACGCGTCGGCCGATCGGCTGCACCCCGGCCGTGCCCGAGATCCCGACGGGGATCACGGGGACCCCGCCGTCGAGCGAGAGGCGGGCGACCCCGGTGCGGCCGCGGTGCGTGCACCCGTCGCCGGCACGCGTGCCCTCCGGGTAGAGGGCCACCAGCCGGCCGTCGGCGAGCACCTCGCGCGCCGTTGCGAGCGCGCGCTCGGACGCCGAGCCGCCGCCGCGGTGGATGGGGATCTGGCCGACCGCCGAGAAGAACCACCGCGTGCGCCACGAGTCGAAGTACTCGGCCTTGGCGAGGTAGGTGACCCGCCGCCGCACGCACAGCGGCAGGAAGATCGAGTCGCAGAAGCTCTGGTGGTTGGCGGCGAGGATGGCCCCGCCTCGCGCGGGGACCTGGGAGCGCCCGGGGCAGCGGACGCGGTAGGCGACGAGGAGGACCGGCGTGAGCACGACCTTCAGCAGCCAGTACCCCACGCTCGCAACGTACTGCCGCCCGACCGCGCGGACCTGGTCCCGCCGGGCGCTGGTCCGTGCGCGGCGTGCTCGGTAGCGTGCGTGCCCGTGCGAGGGGAGGACCGACGGTGGTGACGACGTACACGACGACGGTGCGCCACACCGGCCTCGCCTTCGGCGAGGGGCCGCGCTGGCACGACGGGCGTCTCTGGTACAGCGACTTCTTCCGCCACGGCGTGTTCTCGCTCGGCGACGACGGCGAGCGGCTCGAGGTCGGCGTGCACGGCCAGCCCTCGGGGCTCGGCTGGCGCGCCGACGGCACGCTGCTCATCGTCTCGATGACCGACCAGGTGATCCTGGCCGTCGGCGCCGACGGGGTGCCGCGCGCGTACGCCGACGTCTCTGAGCACTGCGGGTACTGGGCGAACGACATGGTCGTCGCCGCCGACGGCACCGCCTACGTCGCGAACTTCGGCTTCGACATCGACCGGTGGCTGGAGCAGCTCGCGGACCCGCCGCCGGAGGGCGAGCCGCGCTGCTCCCCTCGGACCACGGCGCTCATCGTGGTCGACCCGGACGGGTCGGTCCTCCAGGTGGCGGGCGACCTCAAGTTCCCCAACGGCATGGTCCTCACCGAGGACGGCCGGACGCTCGTCGTGGCCGAGACGACGGGCGGCCAGCTCTCCGCCTTCGACGTCGCGACCGACGGGAAGCTCGCCAACCACCGCGTGTTCGCGACGCTTCAGGGCGTCGCCCCCGACGGCATCTGCCTCGACCGAGAGGGTCAGGTCTGGGTCGCGAACGCCATGGCACCGCAGTGCCTCCGTGTCGCCGAGGGCGGCGAGGTGACGGCCACCGTCACGACGCAGAAGAACTGCTACGCGTGCATGCTCGGCGGTGAGGACCGCACCACGCTGTACCTGATGACCGCGCCGACCTCGACGCCGAAGCTCGCGTCGGCCGCGCGCGACGGGCAGGTCGAGTCGGTCGAGGTCGCCGTCCCCGGCGCCGGTCGCCCCTGACGCGCATCGACGTCAGCCCCGCAGCCGCGCGAGGAGCTCGATGGGCAGCTGGGGTGCGAACACGGCCCACGTGGACCCCACGGCCGCGAGTGCGGCGAGCAGCGCAGCGGTCGCCGCCTCGTCCACCGCGTCGTCGCGCAGGGGGGGCGGCCCCGCCCAGCTCACCGCGGCCGTCGCCGCGGCCCGTCCCACGACCTCGGGGTCGGCGTCCCACAGGTTGAGGGTGCAGCCGAGCTCCGAGGCGATCGCCCGGGTCGCCGGCGCCCCGTCGCCGATCCAGACCTCGACGCCCTCGCCGTCGAGCGACGCCGCCACCTCGCGCAGCGCGGCGCGGCGTTCGTCGGGCGGCGCGAGAGGTACGCCGTAGGCGAGGTTCTCCGCGCGCGAGAGGCGGTCGCCGGTCCCGAGCGCGATCACGACACGATCGCTCGCGACCATCCGCAGCGCCCGGCACTGGCCGAGCAGCGTCTCGTTCCCGACGAGCCCGACCCTCGCCACGAGCGGGCCGACCACGAGCGAGGGCTGCCGCTCGGCCACCGCGGCGAGGACCTCGAAGGGGGCGATGGCCGGGCGCTCCGGCGAGCCCATCGGCCAGAGGTGGTCGTAGGCGAAGACGCCGTCCAGCCCGTGGCGCGCCGCGTCCTCGGCGGCGTCGAGCGCGTCGCGGGGCGAGGTGCGGAACGTCGGGAGCAGGATGCCGAGGCGCAACTAGGCCGCCTCCGCCGCGAGCAGCGCCGCACCGATGGCGCCCGCGCGGCTGCCGAGCTCGGCGGCGACCACCTCAATGGGCGGGCGCTGCTCGCCGGCCTGGAGCAGCCCGACGAGCTGTCGCCGGGTGGGGGGCAGCAGCAGGGCGCTCGCCTCTACGAGCCCGCCGCCCAGGACGAAGCGGGCCGGGTCGAGGACCGCCGCCAGGTTCGCGAGGCCGAGGGCGAGCCACCACCCCACCTCCTCGAGGACCGCGAGCGCCTCGCGGTCCCCCGTCGCCGCGGCGTGCGTGACGTCCTCGCCGCGGACCGCCTCGGCGTCGCCCACGCGCGCCACGAGCTCGGTCAGCCGCCCGGCGACCGCGGCCTCCCGCGAGAGCCGGGCGACCCCCGCACCCGACGCGTAGCGCTCCCAGCAGCCGCGCTTCCCGCAGGGGCAGCGTGGGCCGGCGGGGTCGACGACGACGTGGCCGATCTCGCCGGCGAACCCGCCGCGCCCGCGCACGAGGCGGCCGTTCGCCACCACGCCGCCGCCGATCCCGGTCCCGAGCGTCACGAGCACGAAGTCGTCGACGCCCCGTGCGGCCCCCAGTCGATGCTCGGCGACCGCCGCCGCGTCCGCGTCGTTCGCGAGGAGGAACCGGCGACCCCCGAGCCGCGCGGCGAGCACGCTCGAGAGGTCCGCGCCCGAGGCGCTCTGAAGATTCGGCGAGGCGACGAGCACCCCGTCGAGGGAGAGCATCCCGGGGACGCCGACGCCGAGCGGGAGCTCGGAGAGGTCCCGGCCGACGGCCGCGGCGAGGTCGGCGACGAGGTCCGCGATCGTGTCGGCGACGACGACCCCCGGCGCGTCGGCGTCTGGAGGTGTCGAGCGGCGCGCCTCGGCGTGCAGGGCGCCGTCGGCGTCCGTGAGCACGGCGAGGATCTTGGTGCCGCCGACGTCGACGCCGACGGACGGCCCGCTCACGCCATGGACTCTGCCCGGGCCTTGAGCTCGCGAAGGGCGGTGCCCTGGATCCGCTGCGCCGCACGCTGCTTGACGAACCCCGGGATCGGCACGCGCAGCTCGACCTCGAGCTGGTAGGTCACGAGCGTGCCCCCGTCCGTCGGCTCGAAGCGGTAGGAGCCGTCGAGCTTGGACGTGAGGTCGCCCTCGACCATCACCCACGAGAGCAGCGTCGGGGCGCCCGCGTAGTCGTAGCGCAAGGTGTAGGTCGACGAGCGGCCGAAGGCCGCCGCGCGGAACGTCGCGACGAGCGGGCGACCCTCGCCGTCGCGCTCGGACACCGCCACGCTCTTGAGGTCCGCGACCCACTCGGGGTAGTCCTCCAGGTCTACGGCCACGGAGAACACCGTGCCCGGGTCCGCGGCGACGACGATGGTCTCGGTGGCGCGCTCGGTCACGGTGTGCGTCCCCTCTCCATGGCGCCAGAAGCCTACGACGCGGCCGCAGCGCGGCCACCGACCGCGGCGGCGAGGCCCTCGGCGAGCCGCCGCGTCAGCACGTCGTAGTCGAACTCCGCCACGGCCCGGTGCCGCGCGGCGTCGCCCATCGCCGCGCGCCGTGGCGCGTCAGTGAGGAGCGCGGCGAGTGCGTCGGCGACGGCGCGGGGATCGCGCGGCTCGTCGACGACGAGCCCGGTCGTGCCCGACACGACGGCCTCAGAGGAGCCGCCCGAGCGTCCCGCGACCTGGGGGACGCCGCACGCGGCCGCCTCGAGGAAGACGATGCCGAACCCCTCCTGCTCGAGCCCGCCCCACCGCGACCGGCACGGCTGGGCGAAGACGTCGGCCGCTGCGAGGAGGTCCGCCTTGTCGGTCTCGCTCACCCGTCCGAGGAAGCGCGCGGGCACGCCACCGCGACGCGCGAGGCGCCGGAGCCGAGCCGCGTCGCGGCCGTCGCCCGCCACCGCCAAGGTGGTGCGACCCACGGCGCCCAGGCGTGCGACCGCCTCGATGAGCACGTCGATGCCCTTGCGCGGGACCAGCCGTCCCACCGAGACGATCAGGTGCCCCTCTTCGGGGAGGTCGAGTCGCGCGCGCGCCGCGCGTCGCGCGTCGGGTGCGAGGGGCACGAACCGGGTCGCGTCGACGCCCGGCGGCACGCGGACGACCGGCGGGAGCCGCGCACCGGCGAGCCGGCGTGCCTCGTCCTCGGGGTACGAGCCGGCGCTCACGACGACGGCGGCGTCGCGGAGCACCTTGCGCGCCGCGAGGCGGACGGCCGGGAGGCGCGCGGGGATCGCCACCTCCGCGCCGTGCAGCACCACGCCGTAGGGGCACCCGCGACGCGCGCCGGCGAGCCCGAGCGGGACGTACGGGTCGTAGAGCACGAGGTCGGGCCGTACGCGGTCGACCTCGCGGTCGATGGCGCGACGCACGGACGGCGTCGGGAGGTACAGCGTCGAGCCGTCGCGCCGGACGACGTGGCGGCCCTCGGCGTGAGCTCGTGCGTCGTAGGCGTCGGCGTCGGCGTGCGAGTTCGCGGTGAGCACCGCGACGCTCGCGGGATCGAGCCGGCGCCACAGCTCTTCGAGGTAGCTCTGGATCCCGCCCAGCTTCGGCGGGAAGTCGTTCGTGACGAGGAGCGTCGTCGTCACAGGAACTCGCGTCGGTCCGCCCGCGCGGGCGCCGGCGAGCGGCTGGGACGCGCGCGCCTAGGAGGCGCTGGCCTCGAACCGTGACGCGGGCAGGAGGCCGGCGTCGGTGAGCACGCGCAGCGCCCGCGCCTCGTCGGCGTCGATGATGACGGCGTCCCCAGGTGCCCGGTCGAGGACGAAGCTGACGAGGCAGCCCCTGCAGGCCGAGGACCCCTGCAGCGCGCAGCGGTCGCACTCGATCGTGATCGCGACGTCTTCGTCGTCGTCGCCGGTGTCCCGCGGCCGTAGCTCGAGTCGGTCGTGCGCCATGAGGAGAGCGTGACGGTGCCCTGTGACATCTCAGGTGGCCTCGGGCGTGAGGCGCACGACGTCGGGCGCGGGGCGGCCCGCGAGAGCGCGGGCGACGTGGTCCTCGACGTGGGCGCTGCCGAAGGCGACGCCCTCGATGAGGACCGTGCCCGTCGCGTCGACAAGGCAGAAGTAGGGCGCCGATCGCACGTCGAGCGCGTCGAAGGCGTCGTCGCCGAGCAGCCACGCGCCGCTCCGACCCACGAACGCGTCGACCGCCGCATCGGGCAGCCCGGAGACCGGTCGCCGCAGGACGCCCAGGACCTCGGTGGCGCCACGACCTCGGCGCACCAGCTCGGCCAGGTCCCTGCAGCCGTCACAGGTCGTCGACAGGAAGACCACGAGCGTCGGGCCGTTGAACGAGCGCTGGCTCGCTCTGCCGGTCTCGTCCTCACCGACGAGCGTCGTGCGCACCGCGCGCGACGGCACGCGTCCCGGGGAGATGGGCGTCGCCGAGGCGAGCACGGCGGCGGCCTCCTCGGGGGTGAGCCGCCTCGTCACGTCCTGCCCGTGTCATGGTGCCGACGTCGGTCGCCGCGACCCTGGTGTCCTGGCCGAAGAACGAGCGCGCGGACGCCGCGCACGATCGCGTCCGCACCGCCATCGCCGTCGTCCGTGGTCCGCAGACAGTGCAGCGACGGGGGGCGCGCGCACGGCGCGCGGTTCGCGCAGGCGCGACGGCGGTGCGCGACCACTCGGGAAGGGTAGCGGTCATCGTCATCGTGCACCGTGTGGCGTTCCTGCGAAGCGGGGCCCCGTGCGGTGCCATGATGTCCGCGTGCACGCTCACGTTGGCGCCGGGCCGTGACGCCACGCCGACTTGGACCCCTCGAGCGGCTCCCCCAGGCCGTCGCCGAGCAGGTCGTGCGTCGGATCATCGAGCTGATCGACGTCGACGAGATCATCCGGCAGGTCGACGTGAACGCGATCGTGCAGCGTGTCGATCTCAACGCCCTAATGGCCAACGTCGACGTCGACGCGATCATCGCACGGGTGGACGCCAACGAGATCGTGGATCGCATCGACATCGATCGCATCGTCGCGCGCATCGACGTCAACGCCATCGCTGACAAGATCGACATCGACGCGATCGTCGCCAAGGCGAACCTCGGAGAGATCGTCGCGCAGTCGACGACCGGCATGCTCGGCGAGTTCCTCGGGTTCCTGCGGCGCGAGGTCGTCTCCCTCGACGACCTCCTCGACACCGTCACGCTCTTCAAGCGCCGCACCGAAGGCCGTCCGAAGCGGCCGCCCCAGTCCGCGCCTCCGCCGAGCGGCTCGACCCGCGAGGGCCAGTACGCCGGCGGGGTCACCCGGCTCTTGGCCTTCCTCGCGGACATCGGCGCGATCTGGGGCCTGTTCCTCCTGCTCTCCGCGGGGGTCGAGCAGGCGGTGAAGCTGTTCTCGGGTAACAGCTACAACGTGGAGAGCCACCGGCTCGTCGGCATCATCGCCGTCGTCGTCTGGGGCTTCTTGTACTTCACCGTGCAGTGGACGCTGTCGGGGCGCACGATCGGCATGGCGATCCTCGGTGCACACGTGGTGACCTCCGAGGGCCACGCCATCAAGGGCCGTGCGGCGAACATCCGGACGCTCGTCTTGCCGTTCTCGATCGCCTTCTGGTTCCTCTGCCTCGTCGAGATCGAGGTCCGAGCGGACCGCCGCACCCTCCACGACCTCGCGGCCGGCACCTGCGTCGTGTACCACTGGCAGGCACGTGGCGCGTCACTTCCCTGGTTGCGTCGCCCCGACGACTGAAGCTCACGCGTTGCGGAGCTGGTTGGCCGTCGTCTCCAGGTAGTCCGAGAGCTCGTCGAGGTCCGCGGGCTCGAGCGGCATGGCCGCCAGGGCCGCGCGCATGTGCGTGAGCCACGCGTCGCGTGCAGCGACGTCGACGACGTGTGGGGCGTGGCGGCGTCGGAGCCGCGGGTGGCCCCGCTCCTCGCTGTAGGTGGTGGGGCCGCCCCAGTACTGCATGAGGAACAGCGCCAGGTGCCGTCGCGAGTCGGTGAGGTCGTCGGGGTACATCGGGCGGAGCAACGGGTCGGCGGCGACGCCGTCGTAGAAACGGTCGATGAGCTCGACGAAGAACGGTGCTCCGCCGACGCGGTCATACAGCGACGGCGTCGTCACATCTCAAAGTTAGGTGGCCGTAGACTCGCCGCCGCGCGGGTGTAGCTCAATGGCAGAGCTCCAGCCTTCCAAGCTGGTCATGCGGGTTCGATTCCCGTCACCCGCTCTCCGTGCACCGTCACCCGCTCGGGAACGGTGACAGGCACGGACCCAAACGCCCGTCTTCGCCGGTGGCGGCCTACCGGAGTCCGCGTCGGCCGGCGACCCGAACCGATGCGAAGCGTGGGATCGAGCACGACGGCGTCCCAGCTCGGGACGTGGGGGCAGTTGGCCCGGGCGCTTCGCCGCGCTCCTCGAGCTCACATCGCCGGCAGGGGCACCGCAGCTCGCGGTGCTGCGATCGGGTTCAGTAGCTGCGCCGACGGGGCCGTACCGAACGAGAGGAGTCGCACGTCGTTCCAGAGCGTTCCTCGATCGTGCCCACTGCTGTGGAAGAAGACGGGAAGACCCCTCGCGTTGTGGCACCACGTCGAGATGGACTGAACGCCGCCGAGCGCGACCCCGATTCGGCCCACTCGAACCGTGCTGCGGAGGCACGACTCACGACCGAGGCTCGGACTTGTCCGAGAGATCAGCACCACGGAGCTGAAGCGGCGACCGCTCGGATCCCATCCCTGGTTGTCGATGGCCGCTTGCAGGTCGCGTACGACCTGCTCTGGGACGAACGGCAGGCCGAGGTAGGAGAACCCAATCGACGCCCAGTTCGTCCCCGCGCCACATCGCCAGCTGCTCGACACCGACAGCTGGCCCACCGCGGCCCGGTTGTGCCGGTAGCAGTCGACGTATCGGTTGCCCCTCTCGATCCACTGGACGGTGCCCGCGACGCTCGACCTGAGCAGGTACGACCACCTGCCAAGCGACCCGCCGCCGGGTCCCCACCCTTCGTGCGCCACCGACACGATCCAGCGCGGTCCCCAATAGGGCACGAGGTCACCCCGCACCTCGTAGGTGGCCTGGAACGTCCCGCTGCTGCCGCGAGCGACGAGGCGAACGAACGCCACCTCGGCAGGTGAGGGAGACACCCGCGGCGGTGTGGCGTGTGGTCGCGAAGGAGGTCCCCGTGGTGTCGGAGACGAACTCGTGAGGGCGAGTCCGCCAACCGCCCCGACCGCGCCCAAGGCGACGCACGTCGATACCAACCACCTGCGCCGACGGCGGCGCCGTGCTTCCTTGATCAGCGCCTCGGCGTCGCCGGGGTTCGCGTCGGGGATGTGACGATGCTGCTCCTCCGCCAGAAGCGTCACGACGCCTCGCCTCCCCGCTGATTCGATGGTGCTAAGTTAACCGGCACAATGGATCTGAGCAAGCTCGAGCCTGAGCCCAAGGTGCCGCTCTTCGAGCAGGTGGCGGCCGACATCCGCAGGGCGATCGCCGACGGCGAGGCGAAGCCCGGCGAGCGGCTCCCGCTGGCGAAGGACCTGGCCAAGGTCCTCGGCGTGAACACGAACACCGTGCTGCGCGCACTGCACCAGCTTCGCGACGAGGGCCTGCTCGAGTTCCGGAGAGGACGCGGCATCACGGTCGCCGGCACCCTCGAACGTGGCGCGGTGCTGACCAAGGTCCACGAGCTGCTCGACTACGCCAAGAAGCACGGCTACCGCTCCGATGAGGTCATCGAGCTCATCGAGGGCGTGTCCTAGGCAGACGGATGGCCCTCCTCACGCGCCCTCCCGCGCCGGCACCCGACGTCGAGCTGCTCATCGAGGAGGCACGCCATCTCCGTCGACGTCGCTGGACCATCGGGGTCATCGCCGTCGTGGTGGTCGTCGCATCGTCGATCGTTGCGCTGACGCTCACCGTCGGAGGATCGGGTGGTCATCGCCGAAGTGGGGGCGTCCGCACCCCTCCCCCCGCCGCGAGCACTGCGGCGCTGGGCCAAGAGCTGACGTCGTCGTCGCTGGGAGTCGGGACGACCGTCGTCGCCGGATCGATGCTCTCGGCCACGACGGGGTTCGCCGTCGCGGGCAGTCCGATCTCTGGCACGGGCTACATCGTCTCGACGAGTGATGCAGGCGAACACTGGATCATCCGCGGGGTCACACCCTTCTCGATGCGCCGGTACTTCTTCGTCCCCGCGGTCGGTTTTCTCAGCCCCTCTCTCGGCTACGTCGAGTCCGGGCTCACCCAGGCGGTCTACGTCACACGGGACGGCGGCAGGTCCTGGCGACCCTTGGTCGTGCCCGGAAACCAGCCGGCATTCCTTGCGGGGTCCAGCTGGTTGCCCGCTCCAAGCTTCGCCGTCGTGGGCAGGAGCCTCGTCCTGCTCGGACAGCGCTGCGGACGGCTGCGCTGTCGGCCGCTCCTCGCGACCTTTGCACTCGGTCGAGCGAGGGCGGCACGCGTCCTCACCCCTCCGGCGGTCCCGCTCTGGTACGGCACGCCGTTGTTCGTCACGAGCCCCTCGCCCGGGGTGCTCACGTTCACCGAAGGGTCGTGGTGGCATCACAGGGCAGCGCTGTACGTCTCGCACACCGGTGGCGCGACGTGGGCTCGCGCGAGCTCACCGTGTCGTGGGAGGACCCAGGCGTCGCCGGTGACGGTGGTCCGGGGAGGGTCGTGGCTGACCTCTTGCTTCCTGGGCGAAGGGATGACGCAGGGGCTCTCCGAGATGTGGCGGAGCAACGACGAGGGCGTCACCTGGAACGAGGTTGCCGTCGGCAACATGGGGAACGCCGTGCACACCTTCGGCGGCCTGCCGGACTCCGCCGCGGCGCTCAGCTCGAGCAACGACGGCAGGCTGGTGTGGGGTCTCCTCGGGTTCGCACCGGGCGGTGTGATGGTGAGCGCCAACGCTGGCAACTCGTGGCGGTACCTGCACCAGAGCACTGGACAGAGCTGGGAGACCATCGCCCCGGCTGGTCCGCACGGTGCGGTCGCCTTTACGCCCGGCGCGTCGCTGTGGACATCCGACGGGACGCGGTTCGTCGCGAGGCGCCTGCCTTCGGCCCGACGTGGATGATTCGCCGACGCCGTCGATGAGCCCCTCGCAAGCTCACTGCTCGTGCGCGCGAGGTGCTACACCCCCACCCAGAACTGCTTGATCCGCGTCCACAGCGAGCGATCGACGTACGCCTTGTCCCGCTGCTCGGGCGTCATGGCGTCGTAGTGCTCGTCCACCTCAGACTCGTGCTCGGCCTCGTACTCTCGGTTGGCGGAGATGATCTCGTCGGCCGGCGGCGGAAGCCCGCCGGACATGTGCCCAAGGCCGCGACCGCCCGTGTAGCCGATCTTGCTCTCTTCCCCGTCGAGCAGTCGCTGCTCCGCAGCCTCCGGGCCGTCGCCCTCGTCACCGCCCATCGCACGTCCTCCTTGTCGACCGGCACGATTCTCGCAGCGCGCGCCAGCCGGTGCCATCGGACGAGAGGACGCATCTGCGCCGAGTGCAACTGCGCCGCGCGCGGCGAGCCGTCGCCGAGTCCGCGACGTGACGGCGATCACTTGCTGGGCAGCCCCTGGCAAGGTCCCTGGCGTGAAGAGGCCGAACGTATAGTCGCGGTGTGCTCGCAGGGGTGGAGACCGAAGTCCCGGTCGAAGGTGACCATGCGCCCGGCGTCGAGCTGCAGGGAGTGACGAAGCGGTTCGGCGACCAGGCCGCGGTGGACGGGGTCGACCTCGTGATCGAGGGCGGGGAGTTCTTCACGCTGCTCGGGCCTTCGGGGTCGGGCAAGACCACGCTGCTCCGCCTCATCGCGGGCTTCGAGCGCCTCGACGCCGGCCGGATCGCGCTGCACGGCCGCGACGTGTCGGGCCTGCCCCCGTACCAGCGCGAGGTGAACACCGTCTTCCAGGACTACGCCTTGTTCCCGCACCTCACGGTCATGGAGAACGTCGAGTACGGGCTTCGGGTCCGCCACGTCGCAAGGGCGCGTCGCCGCGAACGGGTGGCCGCGTCCCTCGAGATGGTGCACCTCGGCCAGTTCGGCGGCCGGAAGCCGTCGCAGCTCTCCGGCGGCCAGCGCCAGCGCGTCGCCTTGGCGCGCGCCATCGTCAACGAGCCGAAGGTGCTCCTGCTCGACGAGCCGCTCGGCGCGCTCGACCTCAAGCTCCGCCAAGAGATGCAGGTCGAGCTCAAGCGGATCCAGCGGGAGGTCGGGATCACGTTCGTCTACGTCACCCACGACCAGGAAGAGGCGCTCACGATGAGCGACCGGCTGGCGGTGTTCAAGGACGGTCGGATCGAGCAGGTCGGCCTCCCCATCGACGTCTACGAGCAACCGGCGACGCGGTTCGTCGCGTCCTTCGTCGGCACCTCCAACGTGATCACGACGGACGCCGGCCCCGCGATCCTGCGTCCGGAGCGCCTGCACTTCTCCTCCGGCGAGGTCCGCTCCGGCCACGACTCGGCGACGGGTGTCGTCGTCGACGTCGCCTACCTCGGCATGGTGACGCGGATCACGGTGCGGCTCACGGACGGCGCCGAGATGACGGGCGTCCGCCAGAACCTCGCCCGCGGTGGCGCGCACGACGCGATCCAGCCCGGTGATGCCGTCACCATCTCGTGGGACCCGTCCGAGGCCTTCGTTCTCACCCAACCGTCCGAGCCTGCGACCCAGCTCGGACTCACGACCAAAGGAGCACGATGAAAAGGACAACTTGGGCAAAGCTGCTCGCGCCCTGCGCGGCGGCGGTGCTGGTCAGCTTCGCGGCCCTGCCGCTCGGATCCACGGCCGGCGCGTCGAACGGGACGCCGCCGACGCAGGGTGACCCGGTCCTGACGTCGGTCGGCAAGGGCGAGGGCGCCCTGAACCTGATCGCGTGGGAGGGCTACGCGCAACCCACCTGGGTGAGCCCGTTCCAGAAGGCGACGGGCTGCCACGTCAGCGTCAAGTACGCGGGCTCCTCCAGCGAGATGGTGTCCCTCATGGCCAACGGCGGGGGCCACCAGTACGACCTCGTCTCCGCGTCCGGCGACGCCGACCTCCGGCTCATCTACGGCGGCAACGTCCGGCCGGTCAACATCCGGCTGATGACGGCGTGGAAGAACTTCCACCCGTTCTTGCGGTCGCCGGCGTTCAACACGATCAACGGGCACCACTACGGCATCAGCTACGAGTTCGGCCCGAACGTCCTTTTGTACTCGACCAAGTCGTTCCCGAAGGCGCCGGCGTCGTGGTCCGTCATCTACTCCTCGAAGTACCGGGGCAAGGTCACGATCCCGGACAACCCGATCCAGATCGCCGACGCCGCCCTGTACCTCTCGAAGACCAAGCCCAGCTTGAAGATCACGGACCCGTACGAGCTCGACTCGACGCAGTTCAACGCGGCGGTCAACCTCTTGAAGGCAGAGCACCCGCTGATCAAGAAGTACTGGGACCTCGCGAGCCAGGAGATCTCGCTGTTCCAGAACGGCGAGGTGGTCGTCGGGGCGGCGTGGCCGTACCAGACCAACACCTTGAAGGCCGCGGGCGCCAAGGTGGCGGACACCATCCCGCGCGAGGGTGCGACGGGCTGGGCGGACACCTGGATGCTCGCGACCAACGCCCCGCACCCGAACTGCGCCTACCGGTGGATGCAGTGGGTGACGTCGGCGAAGGTGCAGGCCGAGCAGGCGATCTACTTCGGCGAGACGCCCGCGAACACGCTGGCGTGCCCCATCATGAACACGCTCCTCAAGAACGGTTGCGCGCTGTACCACGCGAACGCGCCGGCCAGCTACTACGCGACGCTCAAGTTCTGGAAGACGCCGCTGCCGCAGTGCGGCAACGGGAAGTCGAACTGCGAGTCGTTCACGCAGTGGCAGCAGGCCTGGACGACCATCATCGGCTAGCCGCGTCCTCGTGACGCTCGCCGGGACGCTCTACCGCAGGTCAGGGGCGGCGCTGTGGCGCCGCCCCTGGCTTCGCGGCGCCCTGACGCTGTCGCCGCCGCTCGCGTGGTTCCTCGTCGTCTACCTCGCCTCGCTGGTGGTGATGCTGGCCACCGCGTTCTTCACGGTGGACCCGCTCACCGGCAACATCCATCACACCTGGACCTGGTCGAACTTCTCCCAGGTGCTCACCCAGCCGGACTACCGGTCGATCATCTTTCGGACGGTCGTGATGGCCGTGCTCGTCACGATCACCGACGTGATCGTGGCGGTCCCGTTCGCCTACTTCATGGCGAAGATCGCGACGCGACGCGTCCGCCAGCTTCTCATCGTGCTGGTCCTGCTCCCGCTGTGGGCCAGCTACCTGGCCAGGGTCTACGCCTGGGTGAACATCCTCTCGGACAAGGGCCTCCTGCCGACCATCGAGTCGCACCTCGGGCTGCCGCACACCTACATCGCCTACTCGAACACCGCGATGTGGGTCGTGTTCTGCTACCTGTGGCTCCCCTTCATGATCGTCCCGATCTACGGCGCGCTCGAGCGCGTGCCCGACTCGTACCTCGAGGCGTCGGCCGACCTCGGCGCCGGGTCGTTCGCCACGTTCCGCAGGGTGCTGCTGCCGCTGATCCTCCCGGGCATCGTCGCCGGCACGATCTTCACGTTCTCGCTCACCCTCGGGGACTACATCACGCCACTGCTCATCGGCGGTTCCAGCTCGTACTTCATCGGCAACGCGATCTACGACACGGCCATCAACGGGGGCGACCTCCCGCTCGCGGCGGCGCTCGCCTTCGTCTCGATCGTGATCATGGGCGTCTACCTGCTCGCTGCCCGTCTCGCCGGCGCCTTCGAGGCGCTGTGAGGCTGTCCGCACCCTCTCGGTGGGCGCTCGGCCTGTGGGCGGCGCTGGTCGTGGGCTTCTTGATCCTGCCGCTCGGCGTCATCGTCCTGTTCGCGTTCGACGCGTCCAACGTCCAGACGTTCCCGATCCAGCACTGGACCACCCACTGGTTCCACGTCGCGTGGAACGACCCGGCGGTGCGGAGCGCGCTGTGGCTCAGCGTCAAGGCTGGCGCGCTCGCGACCCTGATCGCGCTCGTGCTCGGCACGCTCGTCGCGTTCGGGATCCACCGTTTCAAGTTCTTCGGTCGCGACACCGTGTCCCTGCTCCTCGTCCTGCCGCTCGCGCTTCCCGGCATCGTGACGGGTCTCGCGCTGCAGAGCGCCTTCTTCCTGGTGAACATCCAGTTCTCCCTCTACACGATCGTGATCGGGCACACGACGTTCTGCATCGTCGTCGTCTTCAACAACGTGCTGGCGCGGCTCCGGCGGACGTCGACGTCGCTCAGGGAGGCATCGGCCGACCTCGGGGCGTCGCCGATCCAGACGTTCCGACTGATCACGCTCCCGATCGTGCGAACCGCGCTCGTCTCGGGCGCGCTCCTCGCCTTCGCGCTCAGCTTCGACGAGGTCATCGTGACGACGTTCACGGCCGGGGCCCAGAACACGCTGCCGCTGTGGATCTTCGGTGCGATCCGGCTCGGCCAGCAGCTGCCGGAGGTCAACGCCGTCGTCGTGGGCGTGCTGCTGCTGACCGCGATCCCGCTGCTCGTCGCGGCGCGACTCACCGGCGGTGAGCGGGTGGCGAGCCCCGCCGCGCCGATCCAGCCGGCGGGCGAGTAGCCGGCCCTCCATCGAGGTTTACTCGGCAGCTCTCGCGTCGAGCAGCGCCGCCGGCCCGCGGGACGCCGCCGCCCCTCGGCTCACATCCCTTCGAGGTTGATGGAGTGGTAGCCGATCTCGCTCTTGATGAGGCCGTCATCGAACTCGAACAGGACGACGTGGTCCCACTCTGTGCGGCTCCCGTCCTCCAGCACCTTGCCGACCCGCATCTCGGCGATGAGGTCTTGGCGGTCCTCGTCGGCCCACCACCGCTGCACCTCGAAGAACGCGTTGCCGTCGAGCTCGACGTACATGCTGCGCACGGCGTCCGCGCCGTGGACCATCGGCATCGTCGGATACTGGGCCCACCGGGGACTCGACGTCATCGTGGACATGGCGCCGTCGACGTCGACGGGGTAGGGACCGCCCTCGACCTTCGTGCACTCGAGGTCGCCGTGACGCTGCACCGCGGCCATCATCTCGTCGGCGGTCAGCCTCTTCGGAGCGGTGTCGTCACGCGTCGTCATCGCGTCATCCTGTCATCTCCCTCGAGGTCGCAGCGCGGCCCGGAGGTCACCTCTGCGGACGAGTCGTCGCGCCGCCGACGACGATGCCCTGCGGTCGGGCGTCGAGTTGGCTCGTCAGCGGCACGTGCGCGAGTCCGGGATCACCGGCGGATGTGGCATGTAGCGCAGGGGGAGAACGCCGCCGCGGAGCGAGGTGCGGGCGGACCATTGGGCGACCTGGAAGCGGGAGATCCTGATAGATTTTTTCGCGTGGTCAGCGCTTCGGATGCGGGACGTACGACGCACCTTCGAGCCGCGTGAGGCCTCGACGCCCTCGGGCGCCCGAGCGGAACGATCGGGGCACCATTGGTTGACACCAAAGAAGAGGTCGTGGAGCGGCCCGACGCGAATCTCGAGCGCGGCTCCCAGGCGGTCCACCGCGTGCTCCGGATCCTGCTCTGCTGGAAGGAGCAGGACTCGACGCTGAGCCTCACCGAGATCGCCCAGCGGACCAACCTCACGCTGCCGACGGCGCACCGCATGATCAAGGCACTCCAGCGGGAGGGGTTCCTCGTCCACGACAAGATCTCCGGCAACTACGCCCTCGGTCCCACGATCCTCGACCTCGCACGGGTCCTCCTGCAGCGCAGCGACCAGGACGAGCTCGTGGTCACCGTGATCCCGCACCTCGAGCGCATGCGGGAGATCACCGGCGAGACCGTGGGCCTCCACATCCCGATGGGCGACCTGCGGATGTGCCTCGCGGAGCTCGTGAGCCGCCGGACGATCCGGACCGCGACGGGCGTCGGACGGACGTTTCCGCTGCCGGGAGGGGCCTCCGGCCAGGTGCTGACGGCGTGGTCCGAGGAGCGCCTCGAGATGGTCGACCGGCTGATCGACTCGGCGGCGTCGCGTCGCGAGCTGCACGATCGGCTGGCGAAGGTCCGGGAGAACCGCTACGCGATCAGCGTCGGCGAGACGATCCCCGGCGCGAGCGCGCTCGCGTTCCCGCTCTTCGGGCCGAACAAGGACGTGCGGGCCGCGGTGAACATCACCGGCCCGGACCACCGGTGGACGCGCGAGGTGATGATGTCGCACCTCACCACGCTGATGGAGGAGATCGCCTACGTCTCCGAGCAGCTGGGGTATCGCCCGTAGCAGACGACGGTAGGACCCCGTCAGCCCGTGGGGGCCGACAGGGCGGCGGCGAGCAGGCGCACGTCGTCGAGGTCCTCGAGCCGGTCGACCAGCTCGAGGATCGCCGCCGTCGCCGTCGCCCCCACCCGCGGCGTCGCGAGACCGGTGAACTTGGCGACGACGTCCGTGCGCGACAGCGGCCGCGACGCGCCGCCCGGCCGGTCCTGCGCCCTCCCCTCGACGACGCGGCCGTCGCCGGTCTCGATCCGCACCCGCACCACGTAGCGGTGCTCGGGGCCGAGCGCGTCGACGGCCTCGTCACCGAGGACCTGCACGCGGCCCGCGAGCTCGACGGTGGCGGGGTCGGCGATCGCCTCGTCGGTGAAGCGGTGCGCGCCGACGTCGCCGTGCAGCAGCATGGTCGCGACGCCGAAGGGGATGCTCATCTGCGCGGCGGTGACCCCGTTGGGCGCGTAGACCCAGCCGCAGTGGACCTGCGACTGCGTGGAGGTCCGCACGGTCACCGAGGCGACGCGACACGGGTCGCCGACCTCGTCTCGCAGCTCGCGCGCGACGTCGATGCTCGACTGGGCCGCGGCGCACGACGCGTAGGGCTTGAACCCGATCTCGTCGGTCTCCCACACGGTGCCGAGGCCGGACGTCAGTGCCTCGAGCGACACGTCGCCCCCGCCGAGCGTCGAGCAGAAGCCGCCGAACGCCGCCTCGAGGACGTCGGGGATGCCGGTGAAGCCGGCCGCGGCGAGCTGGGCGCTGCGCACGCCCGCCTGGCACGCGAGGCCCGAGTGCAGGCGCTTGACCATCGAGCCCTCCTGGGCCGCCATGAGCCCGCCCGCCTGCGAGCCCGCGAGGCCGAGCGCGTCGCGAAGGACGTTCGGCTCGAGGCCGAGCGCGCGACCCGCGGCCGCGGCGGCGAGGAAGACCCCGACGGTGCCCTGCGGGTGGAAGCCGGCGTGGAAGTGGGCGGGCCCGACGGCGCGGCCGACCCTCGTGCCGACCTCGCATCCCGCGACGAACGCGGTGAGCAGCTCGCGGCCGTGCCCGCGAGCGGGCTCGCCCAGCGCGAGCGTCGCCCCCAGGCAGAGCGCCCCCGGGTGGACCATCCCGCCCATGTGGACGTCGTCGAGCTCGAAGGAGTGCACGGCCGTCGCGTTGACGAGCGCCGCCTGCACGCTCGACGCCGCCGCCGTCGATCCCCACAGCGTCGCCTGGGGCGCGCCGCCCTCGGCGAGCACCGTGGTCCGGAGCGCCTCGACCCACGGGAGGGTGGCACCGAACAGGGCACAGCCGATGGCGTCGAGAATCGACAGCTTGGCGTGGGCGACCGTCCGGGCCGGCACGTCCTCGAAGCGCAGCGCGCTCGCGAAGTCCGCGAGCGCGGCGGTGGGCGAGCCCTGCTTCGTCGAGCGAGCCATCGCGGCGACCGCCCGTCTCAGCCGAGGACGACGGACAAAGAGCTGATCGCGCGGACGGCCCGGCGATCCATGTAGGTGGGCTCGAACGAGGCATCGACGGACAGCCCGGGGAAGCGCCTCGCGAGCTCGCGGAACACCACCTGGCCCTCGAGCCGCGCGAGCGTCGAGCCCACGCACCGGTGGACGCCCCCGCCGAAGCCGAGGTGCGGGTTGGACGGTCGCCGGACGTCGATGCGGTCGGGATCCGAGAACACCGTCTCGTCCCGGTTCGCCGAGGCGATCATCGGCTCGAGGACCTCACCTCGCAGGAACACCTCGCCGCCGAGCTCGATGTCCTCGTAGACCCATCGCGGCGGGGGCCGCTGGGCGGGGCTCGTCCAGCGCAGCAGCTCCTCGGTCGCCGACGCGGCGAGCCCGTCGGGATCCGCGCACAGGAGCTCGAACTGCTCGCGCTGCTCGAGCAGGCCGCGGAGGCCCCGGCCGAGCAGGCCCATCGTCGTCGAGTGCCCCCCCTGGATGAGGACCGAGACCGTCGCGAACAGGTCGAGCTCGTCGAGCTTGCCCGTCTCGGCGGCAGCCTCGAGCATGCCGCTGATGACGCAGTCGCTGGGATCGGCGCGCTGCGACTCGAACTGCAGTCGCAGGTAGCTCTTGAAGCCCCGGGCCGCCTCGCCCGCGGCGAGGAGGCGGTCGAGCGTGCCGTCGAGGTCGAAGCCGCCACCGAGGCCGACGGACATCTGGTGCACGTACTCGCGGTCGTCGAAGGGCACGCCCATGACCTCGGACACGACGAGGAGCGGGAGCGGCGAGGCGAGGAGCTGGACGATGTCGACGGGACCTGGTGCGTGCCGCTCGACCGCGTCCAGCATGGCGCCGACCATCTCTTCGATGCGCGGTCGGAGCGCCTCGACGCTCTTCGGGGTGAAGAACTTGGCGATGACCGACCGCACGCGGGTGTGGTCCGGGGGGTCCTGGGCGGTGAGGAAGCGCTTGCGCAGCTCGAAGTAGTCGACGGCGCCCTCGGGGACGTCGGCCCCGAAGTCCCAGCCGAGCTTGGACGGCATCCCCCCGATCGGGCACTCCGTGCCGAGTCCGAGGCGGAACAGCGACTGGCAGTCCGCGTAGGAGAAGAGGTACCACACACCGGGGAGCCGCGGGTCGTGGGGCTTGCCCCAGTGGATCGGGTCGAGGCGCCGGTACCTCGCGTAGTCGGGGTACGGGTCGTGCTCGATCGGCAGCCCCGGGTCGAACTGCGGCAACGTGTTGCTCGCGAGGTTGTCCGCGACGCGGTCGGTGTCGATGCGGAACGTCGTCATTACCCCTCCCCGCTCGCCGCGACGCACCCGCGTCGCCGTCCGTCGTCGCGCGACGGATCGACCACCGATCGCTGCGTAGGCGCACCGTTAAGGTACCCGTGTCGCTGGCGGGGCCCGCCAGAGCGGAGGCAGCGTTGGGCGTGCTCGAGGGCAAGGTCGCGATCGTCACCGGCGGCGCGCAGGGCATCGGGCGCGGGATCGTCGAGGCGCTCGCCAAGGAGGGCGCCGACGTCGTCCTCGTGGACCTCGACGGCGAGCTCGCCGAGCGCGCGACGGCCGAGGTCCAACGACACGGGGTGCGGTGTGCCGCCGTCGCCGGCGACGTCGGCGCGGAGGCGACCGCCGAGGAGGCGTGCCGCGTCGCGAAGGCGACGCACGGCAACCTCGACGTCCTCGTGAACTGCGCCCAGGCGATGGTGTCGGGGGTGCCCTTCGCCGAGCACACCGACGCGGACTTCGACCTCGCGCTCGCGAGCGGCCTGTGGGGCGCCTTCCGGTTCATGCGGCGGGCGTTCCCGCTGCTCTCGGTAAGCGGGGGGTCGGTCGTCAACATCGTCTCCTCGGCGGGCACCCACGGGCTGCCCGGCTTCGCCGGCTACGGCGCGGCCAAGGAGGGGATCCGCGGGCTCACCAAGGTCGCGGCCAACGAGTGGGGCCCGCTCGGCATCCGCGTCAACGCGCTCAGCCCCCAGGCGAGCACCCCCAAGACCGAGGCCTACTTCAAGGAGCACCCCGAGCGGCTGGCGGAGAAGCTGGCCCAGCGCCCGATCCGCCGCGACGGCGACGCAGAGCTCGACGTCGGCAGGACGGTCGTGTTCCTCGCCGGCCCCGACTCGACCTTCATCACCGGTGCGACCCTGATGGTGAACGGCGGGCTCACGATCATGCCGTAGGTGCGACGCCGACCGGCCGGCACGCGCGCACGGCGCGTCCGCATCGCCGGCGGGCGACCGATCCCCCCGGGACCTGGCAGAGAGCGCCGTGATAATCTGAAAGTCTACTCCACATTGTAGAGACGAGGACCACGAGGGGGGAGCGCATGGACGTCGACAGCCCGACCGACCTCCGCGCCTTCCGCGACGAGATCCGGACGTGGCTGCGCGAGAACGACCCCGGCGAGCCGCCGCCGCTCGACACCGTCGAGATGCGCGAGTGGAGCTCGGCGTGGCAGCGCCGCCAGTTCGACTGCGGCTGGGCCGGGATCGACTGGCCCGTCGAGTACGGGGGCCGGGGGCTGAGCTTCCTCGAGCAGATCATCTGGTTCGAGGAGTACGTCCAGTCGGGCCTCCCCGTCGGCCACAGCTGCTTCGTCGTCGCCCTGGCGCACGCCGGCCCCACGCTCATCGCTCGCGGGAGCGAGGTGCAGAAGTCCCAGTACCTGCCGCCGATCCTGCGCGGAGAGACGCCGTGGTGCCAGGGGTTCTCCGAGCCCGAGAGCGGCTCGGATCTCGCCTCGCTCAAGTGCCGCGCCGAGCTCGACGGCGACACCCTGGTCGTGAACGGCCAGAAGGTCTGGACGAGCTACGCCCACCTGGCCGACTACCAGGAGCTGCTCGTCCGCACCGACCCGGCCGCCCCGAAGCACAAGGGCATCACCTGGGTGATCTGCGACATGCACTCGCCGGGGATCGACGTGCGGCCCATCCGGACGATCGACGGCGGTGCGCACTTCTCGGAGATCTTCTACGAGGACGTCCGGATCCCGGTCGAGAACGTCGTCGACGAGCTCAACAACGGGTGGAGCGTGGCGATGTCCACGCTCGCGATCGAGCGTGGACCCGCCGCGCTCGACTACCAGCTCGGCACGCTCCGCGACATCGACAGGCTGGTCGAGCTCGCGAAGGACAAGCACCTGCTCAAGAACGACGAGCTCGCCGCCCGCCTCGCGGCGGTGCGGGCCGAGGGCGCGGCCCTGCGGTCGATGACGTACCTGAGCGTCGCCGAGTCGACGAGCGGCGCCCACGCGCCGTCGCCCATGACGACGGCCGTCCGCACGTTCTGGGGGGAGCTCCAGCACAAGGTCGGTCGGCTCGCGATCGACGTGCTGGGACCGGCGTCCCTCGAGCTCGGGACGTGGAGCGAGTACTGGCTCACGCAGTTCTCGGCGGGCATCGCCGGGGGCACAAAGGACATCCAGAAGAACATCATCGGCGAGCGCGCACTGGGGCTCCCGCGATGAAGTTCGTCCTCACGAGCGAGCAGCTCGACGTCGGCACGGTCGCCGCGAAGCTGCTCGGCCAGCAGCTGCCGCTCCCCCGCCTGCGCGAGCTCGCCGACGCCGCGGCGTCCGGCACGACACCGCTCGCGGTCGACGCGACGGTGTGGCAGCAGTGCGCAGGGCTCGGCTGGTTCGCCCTCGGGGTGCCGTCGTCGCTCGGCGGCGTCGGGTGCGGCCCACTGGAAGAGGTGCTCCTGTTCACCGAGCTCGGGCGGCACCTCGCGCCCGGGCCGTACGCGTCGACCGTCGTCGGGGCGTGGGTGGCCGCTGCCGGTGGCGCCCACGAGGTCGCCGAGGCGCTGTTCGACGGCCGCCGCCGGGCGGGCCTCGAGGTCGGGCAGTTCGTGCTCGACGCCGAGCCCCACGGCCTCGTCGTGCGGTTCACGGGATCGGCGTGCGAGCTGTGCGAGGTGGACGGGCTCGACGAGGCGCCGAGCGTCGACCCCTCCGTGCGGCTCGCGCGCGCGTCGGTCGGACGTGTCGTGGCCCGGCTCGAGGACCCCCTGCTCTTCGCGCGCGCGCAGCTGCTCGTCTCGGCGATGGAGCTCGGCGTGGCCCAGGCGGTCCTCGACATGTCCGTCGAGTACGCGAAGGTCCGGACCCAGTTCGACAAGCCCATCGGCACGTTCCAGGCCGTCAAGCACCGATGCGCGGACATGGCGATCCGCGTGCACGCAGCCCGTGCCCAGACGCTCTTCGCCGGCTACCACGTGGAGAGCCGGACGGAGGACGCGGCATTCCAGGCGGCCGCGGCGAAGACGATCGCCACCCGCGCCGCCAAGCTCAACACCGCGGACAACGTCCAGAACCACGGGGCGATCGGCTTCACCGTCGAGCACGACGCCGGTCTGTTCGCGCGGCGGGCCCACATGCTCGAGTACATGCTCGGCGGCGAGCACGCCGCCGCACCGACGCTGCTCGAGCCGGCGCAGCACCGATTCGAGACACTGCCCGCGCCCGTCGGCGAGTGGTTCGGCGCCGGGTGAGCGGCGGCGCACCTCGCCTCGCGCGAGACGCTGCGCCCGCCGTCGACCAGGGACGCATGGCTAGCGTCGCCGGCGAGCTCGACGAAGCGTGCGCCGCGACCTGCGGCCCTTCGACGATCGCGTCGACGTCGGGCGAGGGAGGCGCGAGATGAGCGACGGGACGACGGCGACCGACGGCGGCTACGAGCACGTCGTCTACTCGACGCTGCACGAGGGGACCCTCGCGAGGATCGAGCTCAACCGACCGGCGGTGCGCAACGCGCAGCACCGACCGCTGCTCGTCGAGCTCGACGACGCGTTTCACCGGGCCGAGTCCGACGACGCGGTCTGCGTCGTGATCCTGAGCGGCGTGGGCACCATGTTCTCCTCCGGTCACGACATGGGCTCGAAGGAGCACCTCGAGGAGCGCGACCCCGGGCCGAACCAGCACGTGACCCGTCGCACCAACGGCGGATCGCGCGAGGGCGTCGAGGCGAGGATGCTCCAGGAGTGGCACTACTTCTTTGAGAACACTCGACGGTGGCGCTCGCTGCGCAAGATCACGATCGCCCAGGTGCACGGCCCGGTGTTCGCCGCGGGCCTGATGCTCATGTGGGCCTGTGACCTCATCGTCGCGGCGGAGGGCACGACGTTCGCCGACGTCGTGGGCACCCGGCTCGGGATGTGCGGCGTCGAGTACTTCGGGCACCCCTGGGAGTTCGGCCCGCGCAAGGCCAAGGAGCTGCTGCTCACGGGCGACTCGATGTCGGCCGAGGAGGCGCACCAGCTGGGCATGGTGAGCAAGGTCTTCCCCGCCGACCGGCTCGCGGAGCTCACCGAGCGGTGGGCGCTGCGCATCGCGCGCGTGCCCACGATGACGGCCCTGCTCGTGAAGGAGGCCGTCAACCAGGCCGTCGACATCATGGGCTTCACCAACGCCCTGAACGCCGCGTTCACGCTCCACCAGGTCAACCACGCCCACTGGATGTTCCTCAACGAGGACGGCACGCCGGTCGGCACCCCCGCGCTCGGCGTCCCGAGCTGGCGGGACGCGCCACCCGTCGCCCCCGCGCGGCGCGACACGCCCGGCGACGCGAGCCCCGACCGCTGAGGCGCCGAGGACATGGCCGGCTCGCAGACCACCCCCACCGCACGCGACGACCGCGCCGTCTCGGACGTCGACGACGCCGAGGCACGGGGCGAGCGCGCGACCCTCGACCGGCTGCTGCGGCCTCGCTCGGTCGCGGTCGTCGGCGCGTCGGACACCTCGACGCTCGCCGAGACCGTTGCCTCGATCTTCGAGCGCGACGTCGAGGCGTTCGTCGTGAACCCGAAGTACGACACGGTCTTCGGCCACAAGACGTTCCCCAGCCTCTCGAGGATCGGCCGGCCCGTCGACGCCGTGTTCAGCCTGCTGTCGGCGTCGGGCACCGTCGCGCTCGCCGAGGACGTCGCCGACACGGGGTCCGGCGGCCTCGTGGTGGTCGCGAGCGGGTTCGCCGAGGTCGGCGGCGAGGGCGTGGCGCTGCAGGAACGCCTCGTCCGTGCCGCGCGCCGCGGCAACTTCCCGGTGGTCGGTCCGAACGGCGTCGGCTACCTCGACATCCAGCGCGGCCACGAGCTCACGTTCCTCCCGCGCTTCGACCGCCGCAAAGGCGGCGTGTCGGTCGTCGCGCACAGCGGGGCGCTGCTCGAGGCGGTGGCGGCGAGCGCGTGGCGCGTCGGCGGCGTGGGCTTCAACCTGCTGATCTCGGCGGGCAACGAGGCCGTGACGGACATGGCGGACTACCTCGACCACCTCGTCGATGACCCTGCGACGAGGATCATCGCCCTCGCCCTCGAGAAGGTCCGCCGACCCGAGGCCTTCTTCGCGGCCGCGGCGCGCGCGCTGCGAGCCGGCAAGCCGATCATCGCGCTCAAGCTCGGCCGCTCCGCGCGCGGCAGGAGGATGACCCAGTCGCACACCGGCACGGTGATCGGCGACGCGTGGGTCTACGACGTGGCGTTCCGCCAGGCGGGGATCGACACGGCCCTCGAGGTCGACGAGCTCGTCGACCGCCTGCAGTTCCTCGAGCAGCTCCCGGCAGCGAAGTGGTCCGAGCTGCGGGGGCTCGGGGTCCTCACGGGCACCGGGGGGTTCGCGACGATGACCGCCGACCTCGCAGAGGCCGAGTCGATCGACGTCCCCGAGATCCCTGCGCTCACCGCATGGGTGCAGGGGCTGATCCCGAGCCTGCGCTGCTCCAACCCGCTGGACGCGACCGGCGCGATCCTCAGCAACCTGGACATCTGGGACCAGCTGGTCACGACCTATGCGGGCCGCCCCGAGCTCGACGCGCTGATCTTCCTCAGCCAGTTCGCGCCCTGGGACACGAGGAACCGGCGCTTCAGCGACCGCTTCGCGGCGGCGTCCGCAGACTCCGACAAGCCGTTCCTCCTCTCCCCGCTCGCCGGTCAGGCCGGCGGATGGATGGAGGAGTACCAGCGCGACTTCGGCATCGCGATCGGCAACGGGCTGCGCGGGACGCTGCGCGGCCTGCAGTCGATGTCGAGGTTCGCGCGGCGTCGCCGGGACGCGGCGGTCCGCGCGCCCTCCTCGGTGCGGCGCGTCGAGCGCCCGGGCACCACGCTCGTCGGCGGCGGCGGCGGCGAGTCGATGCTCAGCTTCGCCGACGCGATGGCGCTGCTCGCGGGGGCAGGGATCGAGGTCGCCCCCTTCGAGGTCATCGGCCGCGACGACGTGGCGCCCTCCACCACGCTCGCAGGACCCCTCGTCGTCAAGCTCGGCGACGTCGCGCACCGCACCGAGCACGGTGCGGTCCTGCTGGGCGTGGACCCGTCGGGGCTGGGCGAGGCCGTGGCGCACCTGCGTGCCCTGGCCGAGTCGAGCGCGCTGCCCGCGACCGTCGTCGTCCAGCCACAGCTCCGCGGCCACGGCGAGGTCTTCTTGGGGCTCTCCGGTGCCTCGGAGCTCGGTCCCGTCGTCGCCTTCGGCCTCGGTGGCGTCTTCGTCGAGGTCCTGCGCCGCGTGAGCGGGCGACTCGCCCCGTTCGGCACCGTCGACGCCGCCGAGATGATCGCCGAGTTCGACGACCTCGGGGTCGCCGACGGCTTCCGCGGCAGCCCGCCATGGGACCGCGCGACGCTCGCCGAGCTCCTCGTCCGCGCCGGCGACCTCGCCGCGGGCGCTCGCGGCTGGCTCCGGACGTTCGACGTCAACCCGCTGATCCAGACCGACACCGGGTTCGTGGCCGTCGACGGCACCTGCTTCGTGGAATCACCGCGCACCGAGCTCGACACCAACAACGGCTGACCCCCGGGTCGCCTCGGCGAAGGGAGACACGTGCAGACCAGCGACGTCCAGCTCGACACGGCCGATGGGCCCGCCCGCGCCTACCAGGCGACGCCCCCCGGCGAGCCGCTCGGCGCGGTCATCGTGATTCCGGAGGCCTTCGGCGTCAACCGGCACATCGAGGACGTCGCGAGACGCTTCGCCGCCGAGGGGTACGTCGGGCTCTCCGTCGACGTCTTCCACCGATCGGGCAAGGGCGTCGCGCCGTACGACGACTTCCGCCAGGCGATGGCGCTCTCCCAGGGCCTCGATGACGACGGCTTCCTCCGCGACCTCGACGCGGCCATCGCCCACCTGGGCGCAGACGGCATCCCACCCTCCAAGGTGGCGGTCGTCGGGTTCTGCATCGGCGGGCGGTTCGCGTTCCTCGCGGCCCTGCGCCGCACGCTCGGCGCGGCGATCTCCTACTACGGCGGGGGCATCGTCGACCAGGGCGCGTTCCCTGCGCTCCCGCCCCTGCTCGACGAGGTGGACCAGCTCGCCACGCCGTGGCTCGGGCTCTTCGGCGACCTCGATCGCTCGATCCCCGTCGAGGACGTGGAATCGCTCCGCGCCGCCCTCGCCTCGGCGCGCGTCCCGGTCGAGATCGTCCGCTACGCCGAGGCAGGCCACGGGTTCAACTGCGACGCGCGGTCGACGTTCGACGCGGCCGCGTCCGAGGACGCCTTCGTGCGCGCGACGGACTGGCTGACCCGGCAGCTCGTGTGACGACGGCGCGCTCGTCGGGCCACCCGCGCGGCCGGCCGCGCGTGGTGCTCGTCCACGGCGCCGTCGAGCGGGCGCGCGGCTTCGACGAGGTCGTGGCGTACCTCGGCGACGTGGACGTCGTCACCTACGACCGGCGAGGCCACGGCGAGCGTTGGCGCGAGGGCACGGCGTCGCTCGCCGAGGACGCCGACGAGCTCGTGGTCCGACTCGACGGGCGACCGTCCACCGTCGTGGGCCACAGCCTCGGCGGCCTCGTCGCGCTCCTCGCGTCGCTGCGCCGCCCGGACCTCGTGGACGGGCTTGGGCTCTACGAGACGGCGGTCCCCTGGGGTGCCTGGTGGTCCGACGAGGAGCGCACCGCGATGCTCGCGGAGGTGGACGGCAACGTCGACGCGGCGCGCGACGAGGCGAGCGCCGGCCGCGACGCGGCGAGCGCCGATCGCCTGGTGGTGGCGTGGGACGCCTGTCGGCGCCAGGTGCTCGACGCGCTCGCGGCACCGTTCGACTGGCAGGCCGCGATCCCGCCCGTCACGACCGGCCGCGGCGAGATGAGCGACGGCTACTCGGCGCGCGACGCCGGCATCGTCGCCCGCCACTACGGCCGCGAGCCGCGCGTCGTCGCCGGCGCCGGCCACCGCGCGCATCGGACCCATCCCGGCGGCTTCGCGGCCTTCGTCCACGGGTGTGTCCCGCTCCTCGCCGGATGAGGTGCGGCGAGGAGCGGGACTGCCTGCCCCGGCCACGGGAGGGACACCCGCAGGCGCGGGGGCAGTGTGATATGGACATGATAACCACAATGTGAGATCGTGGGTCCTGGGCGCCGGTCGGCGTCCAGGGGAGGCCGGTGCGATGAAGATCATGCCGCTGGACGGGCGAATCGGCGCCGAGGTCGACCTGGACCTCAGCGGGCCATGGACCGAGGCGCCCGAGGACGTCGAGGAGCTGCGCGAGGCGTTCCGCACGTTCCACCTCCTCCTGTTCCGCGACCCCGTGCTCGCCGCCGAGGACCAGATCCGCCTCGTCGAGGCGCTCGAGCTGGTGCCCGACGAGTGGACCAACGGCGATCGCTTCGGGTTCCTCTCGAACAAGCTCGCCGTCGCCCCCAACGACGGCCAGCACAACGCCTACCTCTTCCACTCCGACCTCATGTGGAAGGACCAGCCGATCAACTCGATCTCGCTCTTCGCCATGGTGCTCCCCGACGAGCCCGCGCCCACGGTCTTCGCCTCGGGCGTCGGCGCGGCGGCGGACCTCCCCGACGACCTGCGCGCGAGGGTGCACGGCCAACAGGGGCTCTTCCTGATCGACTTCACCGGCGGCGACAAGCGCTACTCGGAGGAGACGGCCTCCCCCGAGGCGCCCCGGGCGACCCAGTCGGTGCTGTACGACGACCCGGTCAGCCGGCAGACCTCGCTCGTCGTCGACTCGCTCTTCTTCGACAAGCTCGTCGGCTGGGACCGCGACGAGAGCGAGGCGCTCCGTTCCGAGCTGCACACCTATCTCTATGCGCCAACGAACCTCTACACGCACCAGTGGCAGGTCGGGGACCTCGTGATCTGGAACAACGTCGCACTCCAGCACGCGCGGCCACAGCTGCCGAGCACCGGCGAGCGGACGCACCGACGCGTGTCGGGCACGTACCGGACCGGCACCTCTGCCTGGGACGCGTCGTTCCGCAGCTGAGGGTCCCGGTGACGGCCCGTCGCGGGCCTGTCAGGCTGCAAGGAGTCGAGACCGAGGGGGAAGATGGAGCGAGGGATACTCGCAGTCCAGACCGAGGCGCTGCCCGGCCAGGAGGCCGCCTTCAACGCGTGGTACGACGACGTGCACGTGCCCGAGATCCTCACGGTGCCGGGCTTCGCGTCGTGCCGGCGGTTCCGCGCGGCGACCTCGCCCCTCGCGCCGCCGCGCACCGAGGCCTGGGCGACCTACCTCGCGGTCTATGAGATCGCCGGACGTGCCGTCGTCGACGCGCACACCGAGCTCCTCGAGCGCGTCCGGGCGGGGCGCCTCACGCTGAGCGGCAGCGTTGCGGCAGACCCCTACCGCTCGCAGCTGTTCGAGCAGATCGCCGAGCACCGGTGACCCCGACGTTCGTCGTCACGGGGGCCGCCGGGTTCATCGGGTCGCACCTCACCCGCACCCTCGTGGCCCAGGGGGTCCGCGTCGTGGCGACGGACGTGGCGACGGCGCTGCCCGCCCCGGTGCTCGCGGGCCTGGACGCAGCGGGGTGCACCTACGTCGCGGGCGACCTCCGCGACGACGCGACGCTCGACGCGCTGGTCGAGGCAGCCAGCCCGCGCGCGACGGTGGTCCACGTCGCGGCGCTCCTGCGCTTCGCCGAGATGGCCGCCGCGCTCGGGCAGGCCGCGCCGTCGTTCCCGTCCGCGCTCGAGGTCTTCGACGTCAACGCCACGGCGTCGTGGCGGCTGTGCGAGCGGTTCGCCGCTCCGGGGCACCTCGACCGCTTCGTCTACGTGAGCACGCGCTCGGTCTTCGGCGGCGCGACGCCCGTCGGCGAGGACATCGACGAGACGTGCCCCCCCTCCCCCGTCGGGATCTACGGGTCGTCCAAGACGGCCGCCGAGGTCGGGCTGCTCGCGTTCCGCGACGTCTTCGGGCTGGACCTCGTGGTGGCGCGCGTGACGGGCGTCTTCGGACCCTGGCAGGGGCCGGTGTCGTGGATCGGCAACGCCGTGCAGGGTGTCCTCGACGGCTCGGGCTACCGCGCCACGAGCGGCGCGGACGACCGCTACGAGTTCACCTACGTGAAGGACACCGTCCGCGGCCTCTCGGAGCTCGCGATGGCGGCGTGCCTCGCGCACCCGATCTACCACGTGTCCTCGGGCGCGATGCACTCCCTCGGCGAGGTCGCCGAGGCGTTCCACCTCGCGGCACCCGACGTCGTCGTCGAGTTCGGGCCCGGCGCACAGCCCGGGATGCGCGCCCGGCGCCCGCTGCGGGGCGCCCGGATGGACGAGGAGCTCGGCTTCCGGGCCCGCTGGGGGCTGCCGGCGGCGATCGAGGACTACGTCGCGGTCGAGCGGACCGGCGTCTACGGACCCGAGGCGGCCGAGGTGCTGTCGCACCAGGGCCCTCGGGGCTGAGCGACGGTGCCGCCCCGCACCCCGCTGGCCGTCGGCGGCCCGCCGGTGCCCGGGCCCGGCGGCGACGCCGTCGTCCCCGCCACGTCCCGCACGTGGCGCCAGCAGCTGTCGGTCGGGACCATCGGCGCGGTCTACGTCTGGGTCCTCATCATCGCGATCTTCTCGGTCTGGTCGCCCGGTGCGTTCGACCAGGGCTACACGCTGCGCGCGGTCGTCAACGAGTACTCGGTCACCGGCCTCGCCGCGCTCGCGGTGCTGGTCCCGATGGCCGCGGGCACCTTCGACGCCTCGGTCCCGGGCAACATGAGCCTCTCGGGCGTGACCTGCGCCTGGCTCCTCATCCACACCTCGCTCCCCCTCCCCACCATCATCCTGCTCTCGCTCGCGACGGGCCTGTGCCTCGGGCTCCTCAACGTCCTCGTCGTCGTGGTCCTCGGCATCCCGTCGCTCATCGGGACGCTCGCGACGTGGCTCATCGCCGACGCGCTCAGCGGGGCGATCGGCGGCAACAGCTCGACGATCAGCTCGCCGAGGACCAACGGCAGCTTCGCCCACTACCTCGCGAACGCGAGCTGGGCGGGCTTCACGATCCCCTTCGTCTTCGTCGTCGTGATCGCGGTGATCCTCGGCACCGTGCTGTCGCGGACGGCGTCGGGCCGCTACGTCTACGCCGTCGGGTTCAACCCGGCGGCGTCCCGGCTCGCCGGCGTGCGCGTGAAGGCGGTGCAGTCCGGCGCGCTCGTGTGCTCGGGGCTGATCGGGGCCTTCGCGGGGATCGTCCTCGCCGCGCAGCTGACGTCGGGGACCGCGGCGATCGGCGACACCTACCTGCTGCCCGCGTTCGCGGCGGTCTTCGTGGGCGCGACGCAGTTCTCGGCGCGACGGTTCAACGCCATGGGCACCGTCATCGCCGTCTACATGCTCGGCACCGGCGAGTACGGGCTGCTCGCCGTCGGCGCGCCCCAGTGGACGTCCAACGTCTTCCAGGGCGTGGCGCTGATGGCGGCGATCGGGCTCACCCACCTCTACGACCCGAGCCGGTCCTCGCGCCGCCGCACCGCACGGGACAGGCGCCGCGCCGCCCTGCCCGTGGAGACCCCGGTGGCCCCGGCGGACGTCGCTGGCGCCGCCGTCGCGACGCCGGCCACCGCGAGACGCGACCACGTGGCGGCGACGCCCGCGACCAACGGCGCGTCGGCGACCGCGTCGACCCCGACGATCGAGGTCGTGGCCCTGTCCAAGACCTTCCCCGGGCAGCGGGCGCTCATCGACGTCGACCTCGAGGTGCGTCCCGGCGAGATCCACGCCCTCCTCGGCCAGAACGGCTCGGGCAAGTCCACGCTCATCAAGATCCTGGCGGGGATCTACACCCCGGACCAGGGGGGCGTCGTGAGGGTCCGCGGCGAGGAGCTCCCGTTCGGCTCGCCGAGGGACTCGCGGCGGATGGGGCTGCAGTTCGTGCACCAGTCGCTCGGCATCATCGAGGAGCTCAGCGCCGTCGAGAACATCGCGCTCGGGTTCGGCTACGTGCGCCAGACCGGCGCCTTCATCAACTGGCCGGCCCAGCGCCGCAAGACGCGACGGCTGCTCGACAAGCTCTCGATCGACTTCGACGTCAACTGCCCGGTCTCGCAGCTGCGCCCCGTCGAGCGCAGCGCCATCGCCATCGCGAGGGCGCTCGACGACGACGACGGACCCGCGCGCGTGCTCGTCCTCGACGAGCCCACCGCCGCGCTCCCCCCGCACGAGGTCGCCGCGCTCTTCGCGCTCGTGCGCAAGGCGCGCAGCGACGGCACGAGCGTGATCTACGTCTCGCACCGGCTGAACGAGATCTTCCAGCTGGCCGAGCGCACGACGGTGCTGCGCGACGGGGTCTCCCAGGGGACCGTCAGCGTCGCGGACATCGATCACGCGACGCTCGTGGCGATGATCGTGGGCGACGACGGCGCCGCCGCGGCGGCCCACGGCGACCTCGACACGCGCTCGACGCCCCCCTCGGCCCCAATGCCCGCGCCCGGGCAGCCGCCCGCGCTCACGGTGCGCGGCCTCACGGCGCAGTGGCTCGAGGGCGTGGACTTCGACGTGGGCGTCGGCGAGGTCGTCGGCGTCGCGGGCCTCTCGGGCTCGGGTCGCGAGGAGCTCGCGGGCGCCCTGGTGGGCGAGCGGGCGAGCCGCGTGACGCTCGAGGTCGCCGACGGGCGGCGCCGCGTCGACCCGTCCCCGCGCCAGGCGAAGGGCCTGGGCGTCGTCCTCGTGCTCCCGAACCGCGCCGCGGGCGCGGCGATCATGGAGTTCACGATGCGCGAGAACATCTCGTTGCCCTCCCTCGACCGGGACTCCACGCGCGGCTTCATCGACCGGGGGGTCGAGTCCCAGCACGCGGCGCGCTGGATCGCCGGGCTCGACATCCGGCCCCGCGACCCCGAGCGCCTCTACGCGCTGCTGAGCGGGGGCAACCAGCAGAAGACCGTCTTCGGCAAGTGGCTCAGCTTCGCGCCGAAGGTCATGGTGATCGAGGACCCGACGAGCGGCGTGGACGTGGGCGCGCGCCAGGCGATCTACGACCTCATCCGGCACCAGGCGAGTGCCGGCGTGTCGTTCGTCGTGAGCTCGTCGGACACCGACGACCTCCTCGCGATCTGCGACCGCGTGCTCGTGCTGCACGAGGGACGCGTCGCCGACGAGCTCACCGGCGAGGGGATCGAGGAGGGTCGCGTGCTCTCCGCGATGGTGGGTGCCCAGCAGGTGTCGTCCTCGACCACGGGGGCGCTCGAAGCGATGAAGGAGTAGCCATGGCTCGGACCGTGTTCACGCACGCCAACGTCTTGGACGGGGAGCACCGCGCCAAGCCGGACCTCACCGTCGTCGTCGACCAGCGACGCATCACCGAGGTCGCCCAGCGCGTCGCGCCGCTCGACGACGACGTCGTCTTCGACCTCACGGGGATGACGCTGCTCCCCGGCCTCGGCACGGGCCACCTCCACGCCGAGTTCCACCACATCGACATGGCGCTCCTCGAGCACGTCTACGGCGGCGCGGAGCGGCCGGCGGGGGTCCTCATGGCCGTCGCCATCAACACGTGCAAGAACCTGCTCGCGTCCGGGTACACGATGGCGGTGAGCGCGGCGTGCAGCAACGACCTCGACGCGTGCCTCAAGATGGCGATGGACGAGGGGCTGATCGAGGGCCCGCGGCTCCTCGCGTGCAGCCCGCACCTCGAGACGACCGGCAACGACCGCCCGCACTGGTGGTACGAGGCCGGGAACACCGGCATGCAGCTGTTCGTCGACGGACCGCTGGAGGTGCGCAAGGCGGTGCGCACCTGCGTGCGCCGCGGGGCGGACTGGATCAAGATCCTGCCGACGGGCGGCCACGGGATCACCGAGCCGCACTTCCGCCGGCTCAGCCACGACGAGCTCGTCGCGGCCGTGGAGACCGCCCACGACCTCGGCGTGCGGGTCCGCGCCCACGCCGCGTGGCACGACCTGATCGCCGAGTGCGTGACGGCCGGGGTCGACCTGATCGACCACGGCGACGAGCTGGACGAGCGGATCGTGGAAGAGATGGTCGCGCGCGGCACGTACTGGGTGCCGAGCATGCGCGTCCTCGACGTCGCCCTCGGGATGTCCGAGGGCGTGGTCCCCCAAGGCGGGCTCGACGCCGAGCTGACGCGCGGCGTGCGCGACGAGTGGGACAACCTGGCCAGGATGGTGCCGATCGCCAACGCGGCGGGGGTCAAGATCCTGCCCGGCGACGACTACGGCGTCCCGATCGTCCCGCACGTGCCGGGCGTGTACTCGACGGAGTTCTCGACCTACGTCAAGCACACCGGCGTCGCCCCGCTCGACGTGCTGCGCTGGGCGACGCGGCACATGGCCGAGCTCATGCAGCTGGGGGGCGAGGTGGGCACGGTGTCGCCCGGCGCGCTCGCCGACCTCGTCGTCGCCCGCGACGACCCGAGCGAGGACGTCTCGGTCCTCGAGGACCCCGCCCGCAACGTGCTCGCCGTCATGAAGGACGGCGCGTTCTGCGTCAACTCGCTCGCGCCGCCGACCCGGGGCGCGGCCGGCTAGATCGCGCCGGTCAGCCGAGCTGCCAGCGGCCCACGACGGGGTTCTCCAGGCGGCCGAGCCCGTCGAACTCGACGACGACGGTGTCGCCGGCGAGGAGGTCCTTCGCCTCGCACGTGCCCGTGGACACGAGGTCGCCGGGCCACAGCGTCATGTCCCGGCACAGGAACGCGAGGATCTCTGCGATGGGCCACGCGAGCCCCGCCGTCGAGGACCTCGTGCGCACCTCCTCGTTCACCGTGACCGTGAAGGGAAGGTCGACGGGGTCGAGCTCGTCGGGCGTCACGATGTCCGGCCCGAGCGGGCAGAACGTGTCCGCGTTCTTCGAGAGGCAGATCTGCGGGCCGACCTTCGTCGTGCCCCCCGGGCCGTGCACCCACTGCGTCCAGGTCACGTCGTTCGCCTGCGTGTAGCCGAAGACGTGCCGCATCGCGTCGGCGGCGGCGACGCGAAACATCGGGGCGCCGATGACGACGACGAGCTCGCCCTCGTAGAGCACGGTGGCCTCCTCGTCGGGGAGGACGATCGGCTCGCCGGGCGCGGCGATCGAGCTCTGGACCCTCGCGTAGACGTAGGGCTCCTGCTCGGGCGGGACGCCCTCGCGGAAGACGTCGTAGGTCATCCCCAAGAAGAGCATCTTGCCGGGGTTGTCGATCGGGGCGAGGAGCCGCGCCGTGGCGACGGGGCGCGCCTTCGCGACGCTCGCGCGCGCGGCGTCGAGGCCCGCGTCCCCGTCGGCGATGAGCGCGCGCATGTCGTCGTAGCCGCTCGGCACGACGCCCTCGTCGACGCGCACGCCGACGGCGACGCCGCCCTCGGGGGTCACGTAGCGGACGAGGTGCATGCGGGAGCCTTTCGACGGCGCCGAGGGGCGCGGGTGGCGGTGGCCATGGGAGGCGGGCGGACCGTCAGACGAGCTGGGTCGCGTGGCGTGCCCAGTAGGGGTCCCGGAGGTGGCGCTTGAACAGCTTGCCGGCGGGGTCGCGCGGCAGCTCGTCGACGAAGTCGATCGACCGCGGGACCTTGAACCCCGCCAGGTGCTCGCGGGCGAACGCCACGAGCGCGGCGCGCAGCTCGTCGTCGGCGGCGACGCCCGACGCCGGCTGGACGACGGCCTTGACCTCCTCGCCGAACTCGTCGTTCGGGATCCCGAAGACCGCGACGTCGCTGACCGACGGGTGCATCACGAGGACGTTCTCGATCTCCTGGGGGTAGATGTTCACGCCACCCGAGATGATCATGAACGTGGCCCGGTCCGTGAGGTACAGGTACCCGTCTGCGTCGAGGCGACCGACGTCGCCCAGGGTCCGCCACCCATGGGACTCGGTGATCGAGGCGGTCTTCGCCGGGTCGTTCAGGTACTCGAACCTCCGGGTGCTCTCGAAGTAGACGACCCCGGTTTCCCCGACGGCGAGCTCGGCGCCGTCGTCGCCGACGATGTGGATCGTGCACCCCGAGGGGCGCCCGACCGAGCCGGGGTGCGCGAGCCACTCGACCGAGTCGATCGTCGTCGTCCCCATCCCCTCGGTGCCGCCGTAGTACTCGTGCAGGATCGGCCCCCACCACTCGATCATCTGGCGCTTGACCTCGAGGGGGCAGGGGGCGGAGGCGTGGATGACGAGCTCGAGGCTGGAGACGTCGTAGCGGTCGCGCGTCGCGGTGGGCAGCTTCAGCATGCGGACGAACATCGTGGGGACGAACTGGCCGTGGGTGACGCGGTGGCGCTCGATGAGCGACAGGCACGCCTCGGCGTCGAACCGCTCCATGACGACGACCGTCGCGCCGAGGCGATGCAGCGCGAGGCAGCTCATCAGCGGGGCCGAGTGGTACAGCGGGGCGGGCGACAGGTAGCGCGACGACGGACCGGCGGCGTACGTCGTCCGATAGGACGCGAGCGCGCCCTCGTGGTTGGGGACGAGGCCGCCGTCCTCGGGCAGCGGCCGTTTGACCGCCTTCGGCCGTCCCGTGGTCCCCGACGAGTACAGCAGCTCGCAGCCCTCCGTCGGGTCGGCGAGCGCGGCGACGTCGAGCCGCTCGACGTCGTCCCAGGCGTGGGTGGACTGCGGGAGCACGCCGTCGCGGCAGAGCACCACCTCGACGACGGGCATGCGTCCCTCGAGCGCGCCGACGAGCGGGGCCTGGGCGACCGAGGTGACGAGCACGCGCGCGCCGCAGTCCGACAGGATGTACGCCACCTCGTCGGGGCTCAGGTGCCAGTTCACCGCCGCGTAGTACAGGCCGGAGCGCTGCGCGGCCCAGGCCGTCTCGAAGAAGCCCACCTGGTTCTCCATGAGCACCGCGACCACGTCGCCGCGCGCCAGCCCGACGTTGGCGAGGAACCTCGCGAGCTGGTTGGAGCGCTCGGCGAGCTCGCGGTACGAGACGACGGTGCCGGCTCCGCCCATGACGATGGCGGGGTGGTCCGCGCGCGCCGTCGCCACCCGCCCGAGGAAGTCCGCTCCGAGTTCCACGCCCGCTCCCCGATCGCCGGTCCACACGATGTGGACGCTCAGCCCATCATGTCAATCCCGAGCGAGCTGGCCCTCGCTCGGCTTCGCCGTCGGCAACCACCGGTCGCGTGATCTCGTCGCAACGACAGCACCTCGCCGGTGATGATTAATAACCTTCCACCATTTGACAGCACCATCCACAGTAGTTAGGTTCGGCGCAGCGCCGAGCGGAGACCCGGTGCCAGCAAGCCCAGTTCGTCACCTGGAACCAAACAGTAGGGGGAACCGTGTCAGCAACCATCCGCGGCAAGCGGCTCGTAGGCGTGACCGCCGTATCGGTCTCGCTGGCGGCGGGCCTCGTGCTTGCCAACGTCTCGGCGTCGGGGGCCAGCCAGGCCAACCGCACGGCGATTCCTGCGGCCCAGAAGGCCCTCGCGGCCCTCAAGATCCGGCCGACCAAGATCCCGGTCAGCGTCAAGATCACCAAGCCGATCCCGAAGCACAAGACCATCGACTTCGTGGTCTGCGGCGTGCCGCAGTGCGCGATCCTCGTCTCGCCCCTCGCGGCCGCGGCGAAGGCGCTCGGCTGGAAGGTCGTCCAGATCGCCGGAGGCCTCACGCCCTCCTCGATCGGCAACGCGTGGACCCAGGTCGTCCACAACCATCCGAGCGCGGCCATGGGCACCGGGTTCCCCGAGGTGCTCTTCTCGAGCCAGGTCTCGCAGCTCAAGTCGGCCCACATCCCGGTGATCAACGGCTTCGTGACCGACACGGCCGGCAACGGCGTGGTGGCGATCGTCAACGGGCAGCCCAGCTACACGAAGGCCGGCAAGGCGCTCGGTGACTTCGTGCTCGGCACCGACGGCACGACGTCCAACTCGCTGTTCATCGGCAGCACGACGTTCCCGGCGAGCACGTTCGAGCAGAACGCGTTCGTGGCCGAGAACACGCGGCTGTGCCCCTCGTGCCCCGAGACGAACCTCGACGAGGCCGCGACCGCCACGCAGTCCCAGGTCATCAACGACGTCGTGGCGAAGATCAACGCCGACCCGAGCATCAACTTCGTCGTCGCCTCGCAGCCGACGTACGCGGCCGGCCTGCCCCAGGCGCTCAAGAGCGCAGGGCACGGCAGCGTGAAGATCCTCGTCAACACGCCGGACCCGACGACGCTCGGCTACCTCAAGGGCGGCTCGATCGCCGGCATCATGAACGTCCCGAACACCGACGCGATGGCCGAGTTCATCGACGCGCTGGCGCGCTACGAGGTCCACATGTCCGTGAAGCCCTCCGAGGGCGCGGGCGGCGACTGGGCCGTGACGCAGGCGACGGCCTCGCAGGTGACCTACCCCTACTTCCTCGTGAAGGGGTACCTCGCCCAGTACGAGAAGCTCTGGAAGTAACCGCAGCCTCACTGCGCACTGCACGCGGGACGGGTCTCGGGATCTCCCGAGGCCCGTCCCGCGTGCTGCGTGGGGCCATCGAGCGCACGGGATGCCGTCGGCGGATCGGACCAGGGGGCTCTACGGTGACGCGGTGCTGCGACGGTGCCTGAGATGACGCTCGCGCGCCTGCGGCGCAACCTCGGGCCGAGCAGCATCGGCATCGTCTACGTCTGGGTCCTCATGATCGTCGCGTTCTCGGTGTGGAAGCCGGATCTGTTCCCGACGATGAACACCGTCCGGGCGGTCCTCAACCTCAACGCCCTCTCCGGTCTCGCGGCGCTCGCCGTCCTCGTGCCGATGGCCGCGGGGGCGATCGACGCGTCGATCGCCGGCAACATCTCGCTCACGAGCGTCTGCTGCGCGTGGCTCTTCCAGAACACGGGCCTGTCGATCTGGGCCGTCGTGGCGCTCACGCTCGGCATCGGGGCGGTGATCGGTCTCGTCAACGTGTTCGTCGTGGTGGTGCTGCGGGTCCCCTCGATCATCGGCACCTTGGCGGTGTGGCTCATCTGCGACGCGCTGGCCGTCGCGGTGGCCGGCAGCCAGTCGTCGCTCGGGCCGCCGCAGCTGAGCGGCTCGTTCGGCACCTACTTCGCGATCGCGAGCTGGCAGAACTTCACGATCCCGGTCCTGTACCTCGGGATCCTCGCGGTCGTCATCGGCACGCTGCTCACCCAGACGCCGACGGGCCGCTACACCTACGCCGTCGGCCTCAACCCCGACGTCGCGCGGAACACCGGCATCCGCGTGAAGCTGATCCAGAGCGGGGCGCTCGTGATCGGCGGGATCCTGGGCGCGTTCGCCGGGCTGGTGCTCACCGCCCAGTACGCCTCGGCCGCGCCGGGGAGCGGGGACGCCTACCTCTTACCCGCGTTCGCCGCCGTCTTCCTCGGGGCGACCCAGTTCCGCCTCAAGCGGTTCACGGCGTGGGGCACGATCCTCGCCATCCTCATGCTGGCGACCGGCAAGTACGGCCTCGCGCTCGCCGGCGTCGCGAACTGGGTCCCGAACGTGTTCGAGGGCGTCGCGCTCATCGTCGCCATCGGCCTCAGCAAGCAGGTCTTCTCGAAGACCGCCGGCGTGACCAAGCGCCGCCCGGCCGCACCCGGGCTCCTCCCGGTCGGCGGCCGGCCCGACGCCGAGGCGGCCGCGGGCGGCGCCACGTCGTAGCCGGGACACCGGCTCGCCGAGCGACCCCGAGCCCGACCTGGGTGCGGGCGGTCCCAGCACAGCGAGGGAGGACAGCGTGGACAGGGTCAAGGGCAAGGTCGCCTTCATCACGGGCGCCGCACGGGGCCAGGGGCGCGCGCACGCGGTGGCGCTCGCCGCCGAGGGCGCCGACGTGGTGGCGGTCGACGTGTGCGCGCCGCTCGGGTTCACGTCGTACCCCGGTGCCACGTCGGCGGACCTCGACGAGACCGCACGGCTGGTCCGCGAGCTCGGCCGCCGCGTCGTGGCCGTCCACGCCGACGTCCGGGACCGCGACGCGCTCGCCGCCGCCGCGGCGCAGGGCGTCGCCGAGCTCGGCCACCTGGACGTCGTCGTCGCGAACGCGGGGATCGGCAGCATCCACCGCTGGGACAGGGTGACACCCGCGATCTGGCAGAACACCATCGACGTCAACCTGACGGGCACCTGGAACACCGTGATGGCGACGGCGCGCCACGTGATCGACGCCGGCGGTGGCTCCATCATCCTCGTGAGCTCGGCAGGCGGCCTCAAGGCGATGCCGTTCATGATCCCCTACACCGCGACCAAGTTCGCGATCACCGGGCTCGCCAAGGCCTTCGCCAAGGAGCTCGCCGACGACGGCGTGCGGGTGAACAGCCTGCACCCCGGCGGCGTCGACACGGTGATGGCCGGAGGCGAGTCCGACGCCGACGAGCTCTTCGCCGCGCACCCGAGGCTCGCGGGCTCCTTCGCGAACGTCCAGCCGGTGGGGCTCTTGCCCGCCGAGGCGATCAGCCCCGCGGTCGTCTTCCTCGCCTCGGACGAGTCGCGCTACGTCACCGCGTCGGCGCTCGTCGTCGACGCGGGCACGTCGGCGATGTGACCCGAGCCACGCTGCCGCACCGTGGCGGCGGCGTGCGCGAAGCCCCTAGCCGCCGATGAGGTCGAACTCCCAGCCCTGCTTGTCGATCGGGCCGCGCTCGTCGAGGTACGGCGCGAGGCGACCGGGTGCCGTCGCCTGTGGGTTCGTCCCGACCCCCGTGCGCACCCAGAACCTCCCGTCGGCGTCGATCGGCGCGATGTCGGCCGTGCAGAACTCGACGACGTCGCCGGTGCCGGCGCGGTGCCGGACGACCCAGTGGAGCTCGGCGAAGACGAACCACGACTCGACGATCCGGTTCACGAGGCGCAGCTCGAGCACCTCCACGCGATCGAAGAGCGCCCGGTAGTAGTCCTCGAGCGCGCCGGCGCCGGTGAGGTTGGCCATCTCGTAGTCGTCGGTGAGGTAGCTGCGGATCGCCGTCGCGACGTTCGGCCGCATGGTGGCTGCGACGCGCGGTGCGTCCTGCGCGCGGATGGCCGCCATGAACTCGTTGTGGAGCACCGTCGCCTCGAGCCGCTTGCCCGGGAAGGGGACGTGGCCGTCGCCGGTCGGTACCTCGGGCCAGCGGTTGGGGCGCTCGTTCGCGATGGCGCCGATCTGGACCTCGCCCAGGATCCCGTCGGTGCCGATCGGGAACATCGTCACCGACTCGACCTGGAAGACGTTGCCGGCCGGCTTCTCGATCAGGCTCCCGACGCCGTGGGTGACCATGTACCAGCTGGACCGCAGGTCGGTCATCGAGATCCAGTCCCACAGCTCGACGGCCGTGCGCATGTCCACGTACTGCTGGCGGATCTCGTCCATCGTGGTGGCGCA
Source organism: Acidimicrobiales bacterium (assembly GCA_035937595.1). Taxonomy (GTDB): domain Bacteria; phylum Actinomycetota; class Acidimicrobiia; order Acidimicrobiales; family RAAP-2; genus Palsa-459. The sequence continues at coordinate 57,109 of DASZHS010000045.1, read as the reverse complement.
GACGTACTGGAGCGACTCGGACGCCGCGACGTCCGCGCCGTCGGCCTCGGAGGACGCCATCGCGCCCATGGGCAGCGTCCAGGTCCACGGGCCGCCCGTCTCGAGCGTGGCGAGGACCGTGTCGATGTCCTGGCTGTACTCGGAGCGCAGGTGCCGCCAGCCGAGGTAGGCCGCCCGGGCCGCGAGTCCCGCGTGCTCAACGGCGGCGGCGTGGATGTCCGTGGTGGTCGCTGGGCTGCTCGCGGGACGGGTCACGTCGGCTCCTCGTGCGTGCTGGGGCTGGGTGGCTCGCGCGCGTCGTCCGGGGTGCTCATGGGCCGACGATCGCGAGGTAGGTGCTCTGGGCGAGCGCCGCATTCTGGTACTCCCAGACGACGCCCACGGGGACGAAGAGCTGGTCCAGCGCCTCGACGCGGTAGTCGACGCCGTCGACGGTGAAGACGAAGGCGCCCTCGAGCACCACGATGACGTGCTCGATGTCCGACGTGCGTGCCGGGCTGCGCTGGCCGACCGGCATCACCATGAGCGTGGAGCGGAACGTGCCGGCGCGCAGCCCCGGGTACGCGGTGCGCGCGCACCCCGGCCCCTCGGTGCCGGGCAGGTCATTGACCGCGCCGCGGAGGAGCTCCGCCCTCGTGAGGAGCCGCACCCCGGGTGCCGCGCCGTCCGCGCCCGGCGCGTCAGCCGACGGAGTTGACACGGTCCGGGAATGCGATGAGACTCACCGCGGCATTGGATGAGACTTCCACATGTTGGATGCTAGCCCTCGCCCCGCGCCGGCGCCGAGCCGCGCGGGAACGACAAGAAGGAGCGTGGAGACCATGGGCCAACCGCTGCGGTTCGGGACGTTCATCGGCCCGCTCCACGACCCCGCGCAGAACCCCACCCTCGCGATCCACCGCAACCTCGAGCTCATCGAGTGGCTGGACCAGCTCGGCTACGACGAGGCCTGGGTCGGCGAGCACCACTCGAACGGCTACGAGACGATCCCCGACCCCGCGATGTTCCTCGCCGCGGCGGCGGAGCGGACCAAGCGCATCCGGCTCGGCACCGGCGTCGTGTCGCTCCCCTACTACCACCCGTTCATCGTCGCGGACCGGATGGTGTTCCTCGACCACCTGACGCGCGGCCGCGTGATCATGGGCGTCGGCCCCGGCGCGTTCCCCTCGGACGCCCACATGATGGGCCTCGACTTCTCCGAGAGCCGCGTGAAGATGGCCGAGTCCCTCGAGGCGATCATGCGCCTGCTGACCGCGGACGAGCCGGTCTCGATGGAGACGAGCTGGTTCACGATGCGCGAAGGCCGGCTCAACCTCCGTCCCTACACCTACCCCCACTTCGAGATCGCCGTCGCCTCGGCGGTCTCCCCGAGCGGGCCCAGCCTCGCCGGCCGCACCGGGGTGTCCCTGCTCTCGATGGCGGGCGCGACCGAGGCCGGGTTCGAGGCGCTGCGCTCCATGTGGTCGATCGTCCAGGAGCAGGCCGACCAGTGCGGCAAGGTCGTCGACCGCGCGAACTGGCGGGTCGTCGGCTTCTACCACCTCGCCGAGACCGAGGCGCAGGCGCGCAAGGACGTCCGCTTCGGGCTGCAGGCGCTCATGCGCTTCTTCGCGTCGGGCATCCCGTTCTTCCCCGTGTCCAAGGACGCCGACTGGTCCCGGCCCGACGACATCATCGACGTCCTCAACGACTCGGGCATCGCGGTCATCGGCACGCCCGACCGGATGGCCGACGCCGTGCGGCGCTACCGCGACCAGACCGGCGGGTTCGGCTGCTTCCTCGCCCAGAACCACGAGCTCGCGAACCGCGAGGCGTCGATGTACTCCTACGAGCTGTTCATGCGCCACGTGGCCCCGGAGTTCCAGGGCTCGAACGACCGCGCGATCGGGAACATCGAGTGGATCGAGCGCCAGGACGGCCGCTTCATCGAGTCCGCGGCCGCCGCGTGGGAGCAGGCGAAGCTCCGCTACGAGAAGGAGAAGGAAGAGGAGGGCGCGGGCCTGTCGTCGCGCCGGTAGCGAGCCGACGCGCTACCGCACGAGGGTGCCGAGGTCGATCACGAACTCCGAGCCGGTCATGTGCCGGCCGTCGTCGGACGCGATGAACGCGACGGCGGCGGCGACCTCCTCGGGCTCGGTCAGCGTGTCCGGCAGCGCGTTCATGAAGATCGCGCCGAGCGCGGGGCTCGACTGGACGCTCGCCACCAGGGTCTGGTCCACGCCCATGGGCGTGTTGACGGCGTTCGGGACGAGGATCATCACGCGGATGTTGTGCTGCCCGAGCTCGTTCGCGAGGGTCCGCGCCATCCCCGAGATCGCGTGCTTGGACGCGACGTAGTGGCCGAGCCACGGCATGCCGCGCGTGCCGCCGACCGAGCTGGTCGCGATGATGACCCCGCCCTCTGCCTGGCGCAGCAGGGTGGGCACGGTCGCCTTGAACGTGTGCCACGTGCCGACGACGTTCACGTCGAGCATCGTGCGGAACTGCTCCTCGGTGAGCTCCCAGAGGAGCCCGTACGAGCAGATGCCGGCGTTGGCGACGACGACGTCGAGCCGGCCGAGCTCGTCGACCCCACGGTCGACGGCGTCCTGCAGCGCCGCGAGGTCCCTCGTGTCGGCCTCGACCGCGACGACCCTCCGGCCGAGGTCCTTCACCCTGCGGGCCGTCTCTGCGAGGTCGTCGGGCCCCGGGCCGTCGTAGGTGACCGTCGGGATCGAGGCGCACACGTCGATCGCGATGACGTCGGCGCCCTCCTCGGCCAGCCGCACCGCCTCGGCGCGTCCCTGGCCGCGCGCGGCGCCGGTGATCAGGGCGACCTTGCCTGCGAACCGCTGCGTCACGCCGACCTCCTGTCTGCCCACGTGGGCACGGCGGCCGGGTCCGGCGTCGTCGTGCTTGACGCTCGGAGCCGCCCGCCGTTACCATACTGTGGAACTCAGATCAACATCATGGACACGACCTCCGAGCACGCCCGGTCCGGCGCGGAGGGACGGCGGGGTCGGCGCAGCTCGGGTGCGGCGGGTCCCCTCTGCGGACCGATCGTGCGGGCGAGGACGGTGCAACCGATGGGATCGCTGGTGGGTGCGTTCGACGAGGCGGTCCCCCCTCCCGGGTCGTTCCCCGAGCCGGCGCGGCGCGGTCGGAGGCCTGCGTGACCACGGCGGGGGCGACCGCGCGCTCGGTCCACGTCCTCGGCTACGCGAGGTCGCCGTTCGGGCGGTTCGGCGGCGCCCTGCGCACCCTGTCGCTCCCCCAGCTCGGCGCCCACGCCGTCGGCGCGGCGCTCGCGCGCGCGGGCGTCGCACCCGGTGAGGTCGACGAGGTGGCGGTCGGCGTCAACTTCCCCGGCAGCGACCGCTCCGTGGCACGCCAGGTCCAGCTCGCCGCGCGCATCCCCGACGACAGGACGGCCTACACCGTGGACCGCGCCTGCTGCTCGTCGCTCGCCGCCATCAACCTCGCGAGCCGGTCGATCCGCTTGGGCGAGGCCCGCACCGCGGTCGCCGGCGGGGTCGAGAACCTCAGCCGGGTGCCGTACTTCCTCGAGACGGCGCGCTTCGGCCAGCGGCTCGGCGACGTCGTGCTGACCGACCAGCTCGTCGTCGCCTGTCCGTACTCCGGCGTCGCCCGCGCGGTCCAGGCCTCGACGGAGGCCGCGGCGCACGGCATCGGGCGCCACGAGCAGGACGCGTGGGCGTGCCGCAGCCAGGCGCGCTACGCCGCGGCACTCGAGCGGGGGTTCTTCGCCGACGAGCTCGCGCCGGTCGCCACCCGTGACCACGACGGCCGGCCCGTCGAGCTCGCCGTCGACGAGGTCCCTCGGCCGGGCACGTCGATGGACGCGCTCGCTCGCCTCGAGACGGTCAACGGCAGCGAGACGGTGACGGCCGGCAACGCGCCCGACCTCAGCACGGGCGCGGCGATGCTCGTGCTCACCGGCACGGCGATCGCCGACCGCGCGCCGCTGGCGGCGATCGTCGGGTGGTCGGAGGCGGCCGGCGACCCCCAGCACATCGCCTCCATGCCAGCGGTCGCGGGCCAGCTCGCGCTCAAGCAGGCGGGCCTCACCCTGGACGACGTCGACGTCCTCGAGATCAACGAGGCCTTCGCCGCGGTGCCACTGGTCGCCACCCTCGTCCTCGCCGACGGCGACGCGCAAGTGGCGGGTCGCCTCCGCGAGCGGACGAACGTGAACGGCGGGGCGATCGCGATCGGGCACCCGACGGGCGCGACGGCGGCGCGCCTCGTGATGACGGCGATCAGCGAGCTGCGTCGTCGGGGCGGCGGGTTCGGTCTCGTGTGCATCTGCGGGGGCATCGGCGAGGCCGAGGCGGTGGTCGTCCACGTCGACGGCGCGGGCGACCGATGACGTCGGACCCCGCGGAGCGGCCCCCCTCCGAGCTCGAGGCCGCCCTCGACGAGTGGACCGCCCGGCACGAGGCGCGCCTCGCGCCGGGCGACGTCGGCAGCGCGACGCTGTCGGGGCTCGCCGTGCGGGCGCTCTACACGCCGCTCGACGCGCCACGCACCGAGGCCGAGTACCTCGAGCGCCTCGGCTTCCCGGGCGAGCCGCCCTTCACCCGTGGGGTCGCGCCCGGCATGTACCGCGAGCGGCTCTGGGTCATGGGCCAGTACTCCGGGGTCGCGAGCGCGTCCGAGACGAACCTGCGCATCCGCTCGCTCCTCGAGCAGGGCCAGCGCGGCTTCTCGGTCGCCCTGGACCTGCCGACCCAGAACGGGCTGGACTCGGACCACCCGCTCTCCCAGGGCGAGGTGGGCCGCGTCGGCGTCCCGATCGACACGCTCGCCGACATGGAGACGATGCTCGAGGGGATCCCGCTCGACAAGGTCGCCCAGATCCGCACGACCGCCAACGCGATCGGGCCGATCGCCGTCGCGCTGTTCGTCGCCGCCGCCGAGTCGCTGGGGTACCCGCCGGACAGCTTCCGCCTCCTCCTGCAGAACGACGTGCTGAAGGAGTACCTCGCGCGGGGCACCTACGTGTTCCCACCGCGGCCGGCGCTGCGGTTCGCCGTCGACGTCGTCGAGTACTGCGCGACGCACCTGCCCACCTGGGAGCCGATCGAGTTCTGCGGGTACCACATCAGAGACTCCGGCTCGACCGCGGTCCAAGAGGTGGCGATCGCCTTCGCCAACGGGATCGAGTACATCGAGGCCGCGCTCTCCCGCGGCCTCGACATCGACGCCTTCGCGCCCTCGATCTACCTTTTCTTCTCGTCGCACCTCGACGTGTTCGAGGAGGTCGCGAAGTTCCGCGCCGCGCGACGGATGTGGTACAAGCTCCTCAAGCTCCGCTTCGGCGCCAAGAGGGCCGAGAGCCTCCGCGCGAACATCTTCTGCTACACCCTCGGGAGCCCCCAGACCGCGCAGGAGCCGCTCAACAACGTCGTGCGCATCGCGTACCAGACGATGGCCGCGGTCCTGGGCGGGGTCCAGACGCTCGCCACGTCGTCGTTCGACGAGGCGCTGGGCCTCCCCTCCGACGACGCCGTCCGCGTCGCGCTGCGCACCCAGCAGATCCTCGCGTACGAGACGGGGGTCGCGAGGGCGGCAGACCCGCTCGGCGGCTCGTACCTCGTCGAGAGCCTGACCGACGAGTTCGAGGCCGCGGCCTGGGACTACCTCGGCAAGATCAAGGCCGAGGGCGGCGCGCTCGCCGCCCTCGAGTCCGGATGGCTGCACGCCGAGCTCGACGCCCAGGCGTACACCCACCAGGTCGCGGTGGACCGCGGCGACCACGTGGTCGTCGGCGTCAACCGGTTCCAGGTGGACACCCCGCGGTTCGCGACGCACGCCCCGACGGCGAACTCGACGACGGAGCGCGAGCAGATCGAGCGGCTGGGCGCCGTCAAGCGCGCCCGGAACGCCGAGCAGGTGCGCCGCTCGCTCGAGGAGCTGGACGCGGTGGCCGCCTCGGGCGCCAACACGATCCCGACGCTGCTCCACGCGGTGCGCGCGTACGCGACGGTGGGCGAGATCTGCGACGTGCTGGGCCGCAGGTGGGGGACCTTCGATGACCACCATCGCTGAGCTGGTCGAGCGCGCGAGCCGTCGGTTCGCCTCGCGCGTCGCCGTCGTCGACGGCGAGCGCCAGGCCACCTTCACCGACGTCGGCGAGCGCTCGGCCCGGCTCGCCAACGCCCTGCTCGGCCTCTCCCCCCGTGACGGCTCGCGGGTCGGCGTGCTGATGGCCAATCGGCTCGAGTTCGTCGAGGTCGACTTCGCGATCGCGCGCGCGGGCAAGGTGAAGGCGCCGATCAACCCGCGGCTCACCGACGACGAGCGCAGCTTCATCCTCGCCAACTGCGGCGCCGAGATCCTCGTCACGGACCGCGGCGAGTTCGATCGCGCCCAGGCGATGCGCACGGACCTGCCCGAGCTGCGCCACGTCATCAACGTCGACGACGAGTCCTACCGGGCGCTGCTCAGCGCCGCGAGCCCGAGCCGGCCGGACATGGTGGTCGACCCCGACCAGCCGAGCATGATCCTGCACACCTCGGGGACCACGGGTCGGCCGAAGGGCGCGACGACCTCGCAGCGCGCGCGCGTCGCCGCCACCGCCGCGATGCTGCTCGACGAGTTCGACGCCCGGCGCCACGACGGCATGGTCCACGTCGCGCCGATGTCGCACGGCTCGGGGTCGAAGATCCTCGCCTACTTCGTCCGCGGCGCGCGCAACGTGACGCTCGCGAAGTTCGCGCCCGCCACGTTCTTCGCCGCGATGCGCGCCTCGGGCGGGACGAGCACCTTCGTGGTCCCGACCATGATCCGCATGCTCCTCGACGACCCGGGCTGCACGCCCGAGGCCGTCGCGTGCATCCGGAACCTGACCTACGGCGGCGCGCCGATGCCCGTGGCCCTCGCCGAGGAGGCGATCGACGTCTTCGGCCCCGTCCTCACCCAGGTGTACGGCTCGTGCGAGGCCCCGCACCCCGTGACGGTGCTCTCGAGGGAGGACCACGCAGCCGGTGGCGGGCACCTCGGCTCCGCCGGCTACCCGACGTCCGGCGTCGAGCTGCGCGTCGTCGGCCCCGACGGCGACGACGTGGCGCCGGGCGAGCCCGGCGAGCTGTGGATCCGGGGCGAGAACGTCATGTCGGGGTACTGGGGCGACCCCGCGGCGACGGCGCAGGCGCTCCGCGACGGGTGGTACCGCAGCGGCGACGTCGTCCGGATCGCCGAGACGGGCCTCGTGACGATCGTCGGTCGCGAGCGCGAGATGCTCATCTCGGGCGGGCTGAACGTCTACCCCGCGGAGGTCGAGGCCGTGCTGCACCGCCACGACGGGATCAGCGAGGCCGCCGTCTTCGGGATCCCCGACGACGTCTGGGGCGAGGTCGTGGCCGCGGCCGTGGTCACGCGCAAGGGCCGCGACGCGAGCGAGGAGGATATCCTCCGGCACTGCATGGACTCGCTCGCGGGCTACAAGCTCCCGCGTCGGATCATCTTCGTCGACGCGCTGCCCAAAGGGTCCACCGGCAAGGTGTCGCGGTCCGAGCTCGTCGCGCTGCAGGCCCAGGGCGGCGGGTCGTGACGCAGGAGGACTACGCGGGCGATCACCTGTTGTTCTACCCCGGCGCGGGGCTCCCCGCGGCCGAGCGGGACCGGCTCGAGCGCTACGACATCACGATCGGCGAGCTGACCGTCGACCACCTCGTCTACAGCATGAGCCGCCAGATCGAGAACAACTTCCAGTCCTTCTACTCGGTCGCCGAGGCGGTCGTCGGCCGCGAGTCCGCGCTGCGCATCGCGCACGAGATCGGGCGGCGCTACGGCGGCCAGGGCTACGCGACGCTGCTGCGGTCCCGGGGCCGGGAACGCCGCGGCGAGCCGCGGATGATGGCGCTGTACCAGGACCTCGTGCACTCCATCCGCGGCCCCAAGCACGCCGCGGCCCTGTTCGCCGAGTACGACGACACCCGCTGCATCGTGCGGCGCACGCAGTGCATCTACTTCAGCGAGGCGCACCCCGAGAACGGCGTGTACACCGAGGCCTTCGAGGCGGGCTGCTTCGAGGGCTACGTCGCGGCCGACGACAACCTGCTCGCCGTCGAGGTCAAGCAGTGCCGCTTCCAGGGCGCGCCGAGCTGCGAGCAGCACTGGGTCTTCAAGGCCCCCGCCGAGCGGCTCGGCCCCCTCGCCCCTGCCTGATCAGCGGCGGCGCGCGCTCCCCCGGTCGAGGGCGCTCGAGCTCGCGGCACGGTCGAGCTTGTACTTCTCGACGCGGCCGCTCGGGGTCCGCGGCAGCGCCGCGACCTGCTCGAGGTACCTCGGCACCATGAAGGCCGGCATCCGGCGCTCACAGAACTCCCCGATCGCGACGAGGTCGAGCGACACGCCCTCCTCGCTCGCGACGAGGACCACCCGCAGGTCGTCCTCGCCCACGTCGGAGGGACGGGCGAGTGCGGCGGCCTCGCCGACGTCGGGGTGCGAGCGGAGGATCTCCTCCACCTCCCACGCCGAGATGTTCTGTCCCCGCCGCCGGATCACGTCCTTGGTGCGGCCCTGGTAGTAGTAGAAGCCGTCCGCGTCACGACGCGCGAGGTCACCGGTGTGCAGCCACAGGTCCCGGAACGCCGCGGCGGTGGCGTCGGGCTGGTGGAGGTACCCGAGCATGACGCTCGCCGGCTCGCGCGGCCGCAGCAGCAGCTCGCCCGTCTCGCCGACGGGGACCTCCCGGCCGGACGCGTCGGCGAGCCGGACCTCCCAGTCGTCCGAGACCCGCCCGCACGACCCCTTGACGACCGGCTCGCCCAGGCGGTTGTAGATGGCGTTGCCCGCCTCGGTGAGCCCGTAGCTCTCGACGAGCGTGACCCCGAAGCGGCGCTCGAACTCGGCGTCGTGCTGCGCGTTGAACATGCACCGCAGCGAGTTGTCGTGGTCGTCGGGCGCCTCGGGGACCGTGGCCAGCATCCTCGGGATGCTGAAGACGCAGTGCGCCACCGTCGCCGAGTGCGCCCGGACGTCCTCCCAGAAGGCGCTCACGCTGAAGCGGTCCCGCAGCACGATGCTCGACCCGACGAGCGCCACGGACAGGACGCCGCGCAGCAGCCCCATCGAGTAGAAGAGGGGCAGCGGCGAGTACAGGACGTCCTCGGGCGTGAACGCGCAGATGCGCAGCACCTCGTCTGCCTTGGTCAGCGCGTGCGCGTTGCTGATCATGATCCCCTTGGACGGCCCGGTGGTCCCCGACGAGTACACGACGCAGTGGAGGGACCCCGGGGTCGCGGCGTCCTCCGAGGGCGCCGGCGCACCCTCGCCCGGCGCCGCCCGCAGCGTGTCGAGCGGGACGACCCGGATCCTCGAGAACGCCTGGCCGGGGTCCTCGCCGTCGGGGATCGCGCCCACGACGACGATCGTCTCGAGCTGGGCGAGCGCGTCCTCGGACGCCGCGAGCGTCGCGAGGAACTCGCCGCCCGCGAGGAGGGTCCGGCACCCGGCGTCGTTGAGCACGTGCTCGAGCAGGTAGCCCCGGAAGTCGGTGTTGACGAGGACGACCGCGGCGCCGCGGTAGGCGAGGCCGAAGTACAGCTCGACGTACGCGATGGAGTTGGCGAGCATGACCCCGACGAGCTCGGCGGGCTCGACGCCGACGTCGCGCACGGCACGCGAGGCGGCCGTCGCCGCGGCGTGGACCTCGCCGTAGGTCGCGACGTCGGGCCCGAACCGCAGGAACGGCGAGGCGGGATCCGACGCCGCGCGCCGTGCGAGGACGTCGCGGACGAGGGCCCCGTCGGTCCGGAGCGCACCCGCACGGGCGCCCGTCGGCGGGCGTGCCGTGGTCACGACGCCCGCCCGTCGCCGTCGATCGCGAGGAGCGCGGCGAGGGTGCCGACGTCCTCCAGGTCCTCGAGGTGCAGCACCGTGGCGACCAGCTCGTCGAAGCGCGTCGCGCCGAGCGTGGGCGCGGCGCACTCGCGCGCCTTGTCCACGACGGCGTCGACGGACAGGGGCTTCTCCGGGTAGCCGGTCGGGACGTCGACCCGCGTGGACAGCCGACGCCCGTCGGTGAGCGACACCGTGACGACGGACGGGAAGTAGGCGAGGTCGACCGGGATGGACGCGTCGACCACGACGTCGATCCGGCGCATGAGCTCGAGGAGCTCGGGATCGGCCGCACGGGCCGCGGTGTACTGCGCGAGGCCGGCGCGACCGTCGGCGAGGCAGACGGCGAGGCAGAACTCCACGCTGAACTTCCCCTCGAGGGGGTCTTGGGTCACGTGGTGCACGAGGATGCCCGGGATCAGCGGGTTGACCCGGCACTCGATGCGGTCCACGTCACCCGGCGCGAACCCCGCCGACGCCCGCAGCTCGAGGATCGCGTCCTGGGCGGAGTGGATGGCGCCGCAGCACGCGAAGCGCTTGAGCGCGATCCCCGACGCGACGAGCTCGTAGGGCGCGTCGTCTTCGAACGCCTCGGCGAGCTCGGCCGCGCGGTCGAGCGAGGAGAAGACGTCGAGGAAGCCCCGCGGCCCCTCGAGGACGGAGGTGTCCGCGGTGAACCCGCTCGCGGCGAGCTCTGCCGCCTGCAGCCCGTGGAACGAAGCCTGCCCGGCGTGGAGGGGCTTCACCATGCTGCCGAAGTTCTTGCGGATGCTGCCGGCCGACGAGGCCGCGACGCCGAGCGCGTGGCGGCTCGGTGCCTCGTCCAGGTCAAGGGCCCGGCACGACGCAAGGGCGGCACCGAGCGTCCCGATCGACCCCGTCGTGTGCCACCCCCGTGCGTAGTGGTCCGGATTGAGCGCCTTGCACAGCCGGGCCTCGACCTCGAAGCCCGCGAGGTAGCCGTCGAGGAGCGAGCGGCCCGTGGCGCCGCGCGCCGCGCCGGCGGCCAGCAGGGCGGGCACGATCGTCACGCTCGGGTGGATCATGCGCACCGAGACGTCGTCGTAGTCGAGGGCGTGGCCCGACGCGCCGTTCGCGAGCGCGGCGAGCGCGGGCGTGGCGCGCAGCTCGGTCCCGATGATGACGGCGTCGCCCCTCGCGCCGCTCGCGGCGTGCGCCCACGTGGCGACCAGCCGCGAGCCGAGCGCGTCGGCGCCGGCGACGCAGCAGCCCAAGAGGTCGAGGATCGCGAGCTTGATCGTGCGCACCCCGTCGGGCCCGAGATCCTCCGCGCGACAGCCGAGCGCGGTCCGCACGACCGCGGCGGTAAGATCACGAGGTCCGCTCACGACGTCGCGCTCTCGTCGAGGACGAAGTACACGAGGTGTCGTCCAGGGGCGACCTCGCGCGGCTCGGCGCGCACGCGGCGGCCGATCCGCAGCTCCGTCGCCTCGACGCCGAGCACGTTCGAGACCAGCCGCGGGCCCGTGTCGAGCTCGACCAGCGCGACGTTGTAGGGCACCGCCTGGGCGAACGCGGGATCGAACGCGCGGTGGTAGACGCAGAAGCTCCAGATCGCGCCGAGGCCGCGGTCGGGCTGCCAGTGGAAGTCCGCACCGAGGCACTCGGGGCACCTCGGTGCCGAGGGGTGGCGCAGGTACCCGCAGGCGTCGCACTGCTGGAACCGCAGCTCGGGCGACGCGAGCGCCGCGTCGCCCGGGTCCGCACCGAGCAGCCGGGCGGCGGCGGCCACGAGGGGCTCGTCGCTCATCGGGCCGCGCCGTGCCGGATGGCGGGAGGCGGTGGGGTGCGGCGGCAACCGGAGGTCTTCACGTCGGGACCTCGCGTCCGAGGATGGAGGTCGCCGCCTTCTCGAACCCCTTCGTCGAGCAGTACTGCGCGAACGTCGCGCCGTCGACCTGGCGCGCCCCGCACTCGCCGCGCAGCTGGCGCACCGCCTCGCACAGGTGCAGCCATCCCCACATGTAGCTCTCAGAGAGCTGCCCGCCGTTGGTGTTGACCGGCAGCTCACCGCCGAGGGCGATGCGACCCTCCTCGACGAACGGACCGGACTCGCCGGGACCGCAGAAGCCGTAGAGCTCGAGCATCTGGCAGACCCACACGCTCACCGGATCCTGGACGAACAGCACGTCGACGTCGGCGCGCGGCACGCCCGCCTGCTCGTAGACGCCCTGCAGCGCCGCGACCCAGGGTCGCAGCAGGTTGTCGGGGTGCTGGTACTGGCGCAGCGCGGTGACCTGTCCCATCCCGAGCAGGTAGGCCGGCGACGTCCTCACCGCCGCCACGCGATCGGACGCCGTCACGATCAGGCAGGCCCCGCCGTCGGAGATCATGCACACGTCGGAGCGTCGCAGCGGCGCCACGAGGTAGGGCTCGGCGAGGTAGTCCTCGATGGTCAGCGTGTCCTGGAAGATCGCGGCCGGGTTGAGCTGCGCGTGCGCGCGCTCCGTCACCGCCACGCACCCGAGCTGGGCCTCGGTCGTCCCGTAGAGGTGCGCGTGGCGCGCGAAGGCGAGCGCGCCCTGGCCGGCGATGTTGTGGAAGCCGTGCAGCTCGAGGGCCGACGCCCCGCTGCCCGCCGCCGCGCGGAACCGGTTGCCCGCCGTGCGCTGGTTGGTCCCGTAGCACAGCGCGATCGTCGTGGCCATGCCGGACGTGATGGCCATCGCCGCCAGGTGCAGCGAGAAGTTGCAGGTCCCGTAGTCGAGCGTCGCGCTGAACCGCGGCTCGAGTCCGGCGAGGCGTCCGATGTCCGTGTCGATGCCCGTGCCGCCGAAGGACTTGCACGTGATCAGCCCGTCGAGGTCGCGCTTCTCGAGCCCGCAGTCCTCCAGCGCGAGCCGGAGCGCGTCGACCGCGATCTCGTCGGCGGTCATCGAGGGGAGCTCGCCCTGCCGCGTGGATCCGACGCCGACCACCGCCACCTGGCCGCGCGGCGGGCTGGCAAGGTGGTGCACCATCGCGGTCAGACGATGAGGAGCGGGTTCACCGGACTGCCGACGCCCCTCGAGATCCGCAGCGGCGCGACCACGAGGAGTCCGCCTTCGACGTTGTCTTCGCCGGGGCCGCGGAGGTCCAAGAGCTCGAGCATCGACACGCCGAGGTCGCGGACGAGCACCTTGTGGAGCGGCGGCAGGACGCCGCGTCGGCCGGTCGCCTCCACGGCGATGTTGTCGGCACCGACGATGGCGATGTCGTGCTCGGCGAACCACCGGCCCATCGACGGGGCCACGACGGGGTAGGTGTCCTCAACCGCGTTCCCCGCCAGCGCGTCGTCCATCCAGCCGGTCCGGAAGAGGACGGCGTCACCGGGCAACGGGCGCGTGCCCCGAGCGGCGAAGGCACCGTCGACGAGCTCGGCGGTGATCTCGGACGCTGCCCCTCGCAGGTCCGTGAAGTCGAGGACGTGCGCGGAAGCCACGAGGCCCCCGAGCTTCTCGAGCCCGAGGCGGCCGGCCCCGCTGCTGCGGACCTCGGTGAAGGGGAACCCGTTGTACAGCGCACCGCCGGACCAGACGTGGGCCAGCCCGTCGACGTGCGTCGTGCCCTGCGTGGCGAGCACCAGGTAGTCGTCGGCGGTGCCCCAGTCCGTGCGGCCGAGCGCGGCGAAGTCCCCGCCGTCCTGGGTCATGAAGTGCATCGGCGGGACGCGGTTCCCGCCCACGGGGGCGCCGCGGCGCAGCTCGATCCCGAGCTCGTAGACGCGCCCCACCGCGGGCCGACGGCACGCCGCGAGCACCGCCTCGGGCGTGAGCAGGTTGGCGGCGCCCCGCTCGTCGTCCTCACCCCATCGCCCCCAGTTGGTGGCGTCACGCGCGGCGCTCATCGCACGGGGCTCACCGGCGACCACATGGAGACATGATGGTATCGCCTTCTATATTGTGCACCTCGCGGGGCGATGCCGCGCGGGCGAGGCCGACCGGGACCACCCCTGGCGACGACGTCGGCGGGGGTGCGTGGCGGGGAGCGAGGGGGCTCGGGACGATGGACCTTGGACTCGACGGCAAGCGCGCCCTGGTCACGGGATCGACGTCGGGGCTCGGCCGTGCGATCGCGCAGCGTCTGGCGTCCGAGGGGGTGACGGTGATCGTGCACGGGCGGGACGCCGCGCGAGCCGAGGAGGTGGCCGGCTCGATCGCGTCGACGGGGGGTCGCGCCGAGCTCGTGCTCGGGGACCTGGCCGACGAGGGCGCCCCCGCCGACGTGGCTGCCGCCGCCCTAGCCGGTGGGCCGGTCGACATTCTCGTGAACAACGCTGGGGAGTACGCACATCGGTCGTGGAAGGATGCCACAGCGGACGACTGGCTCCGCAGCTACCGCATCAACGTGCTCAGCGCGGTGCTGCTGATCCAGCAGCTCGTGCCGCCGATGCGTGCGCGCGGGTGGGGACGGGTCATCCAGATCGGTGGCGGCCTCGCACAGCAGCCGTCGGCGGCCTACCCGCACTACGGCGCCGCGCTCGCGGCCCGGCACAACCTCGCCGTCTCGCTCGCGCGCGAGCTCCAGGACACCGGTGTGACGTCCAACGTCGTCGCGCCCGGCGCCATCCTCGTGCCGGCGCTCGTGGAGATCATGACCCAGGCGAACGCGAGCTTCGAGTGGGGCGAGACGTGGGCGGAGATCGAGCGTGGCGCGGTGCGGGACCTCGCCCCGAACGACGTCGGGCGATTCGGGACGCCCGAGGAGGTCGCCGCCGCGGTGGCCTTCCTCGCGAGCGCGCTGTCCGGCTACGTGAGCGGGTCGGTGCTCCGCGTCGACGGCGGCCTGCTGCGGTCCGTCCCGTGACCACCGCACCCACGCGCGCCGTGCCGGCCGGTCGGCGCCGGTGAGGTACGCCCGACTGGGATCGACGGGGACCCTCGTCTCTCGGATCTGCCTCGGCGGCGCCAACTTCGGCGGCGCGAACGCGCCGCCCTACGCCGTGCTCGGCGGCCTGAGCCCCGACGTCGTCCGCGAGCTCGTCGACGCCGCGCTCCACGCGGGGGTCAACTTCATCGACACGGCGAACACGTACGCCTACGGCGAGTCCGAAGAGCTCCTGGGCAAGCTCCTCAAGGGTCGCCGACGTGACCTCGTCCTCGCGAGCAAGGTCCAGAACCGGGTCGGCCCGGGCCCCAACCACGTCGGCCAGTCGCGCGTCCACCTCTTCAACGCCCTCGAGGACAGCCTGCGCCGTCTCGACACCGACTACCTCGACCTCTACCAGGTGCACAGCTTCGACCCGCTCACGACCTTCGACGAGGTCCTCGGCGCGCTCGACGACGCGGTGCACCAGGGCAAGGTCCGCTACATCGGGTGCTCGAACCTCGCCGCGTGGCAGGTCATGAAGGCGTTGGGGGTGTCGGCGCGACGCGGGCTCGCGCCGTTCGCGTCGGTGCAGGCGTACTACTCGCTCGCCGGGAGGGACGTCGAAGAAGAGCTGGTCCCGATGATCGAGGACCAGGGGCTGGCGCTCACCGTCTGGAGCCCGCTCGCCGGTGGGTTCCTCTCGGGCAAGTTCACGCGTCACGGCACCACCGAGCCCGACGCGCGACGCACCGGGCTCGACTTCCCGCCGCTCGACCACGAGCGAGCCTTCGACATCGTCGACGTGCTGGCGAGCATCGGCGAGGCGCACGACGCGAGCGCCGCGAGGGTCGCGCTGGCCTGGCTGCTCGCCCAGCCAGTCGTCACGAGCGTCGTCGTGGGCGCGCGCCGCGTCGACCAGCTCGCGGACAACCTCGCGGCCGTCGACCTCGAGCTGACCGACGACGAGCTCGCCTCGCTCGACGCGGTCAGCCGGCCGCCGGAGCGCTACCCCGGCTGGCTGCAGGCCTACACGAACGCCGAACGATGGCCGTCGGCGTGAGCGGCCGACTGGAAGGCAAGGTCGCCTTCATCACCGGGGCGGCCCGCGGGCAGGGCAGGAGCCACGCCGTCCTCCTCGCGAGCGAGGGTGCCGACGTGATCGGCGTCGACATCTCGGCACCGGTCCCCACGGTCCCCTACCCGACCGCCACGGCGGACGACCTCGCCGAGACCGTCCGCCTCGTCGAGCGCGTCGGCGGCCGCATCCTCGCGGCGGAGGCCGACGTCCGTGACCTCGCCGCGATGGCGGCCGTGGTCGACGAGGGCGTGTCGAGGTTCGGCGGACTCGACATCATCCTCGCGAACGCGGGCATCTCGTCGCCCGCGCCCACGCTCGAGATGAGCGAGGAGACCTGGGCGACGACGATCGACATCAACCTGACGGGCGTGTGGAAGACGGTCCGGGCCTCGGCGCACCACATGATCGCGGCGGACCGGGGCGGCTCGATCGTGATCACGAGCTCGCTCGCCGCGATGAAGGCGAGCGAGCACACCGCCCACTACACGGCGTCCAAGGCCGGCCTCGTGGGCCTGATGCGCGTGCTGGCCAAGGAGCTCGCGCCGCATCGGATCCGCGTGAACACGCTGCACCCGACGAACGTCTTCACCGACATGATCCTCAACGACGCGCTCTACCGGTTGTTCCGGCCCGACCTCGAGTCCCCGACGCGCGCCGACTTCGAGCTCGCCGCCCAGGGGATCAACGCGCTGCCGGTGGCGGCGACGGACCCGGTCGACATCTCGAACGCGGTCCTGTACCTCGTCTCGGACGAGGGCAGGTACGTGACCGGCGCCACGTTCGTGATCGACGCCGGCGCGAGCCTCTAGTCGTGCAGCGCGGCCGCACGGCACGAGGCGGTGGCGCGCGCCCACGTCCGGGAAGCGCCGCCCGTCGCCGCGGTACAATATGGAATGAGCTACCACGAGTGGGGCCGGCGCGGACCGCCCGCGTGGATCGCGTGGGCGCTCGTGGCGACGCTCTGCGCGGTGATCATCAGCCTGCTCGTCTGGCACTGAGCGACCGGCCGCTCGAGGAGACGTCCAGGGACGGGACGCCCCGGTGGAGCCCGCCGGGCCCGCCCCTCCTCCGTCGCACGGGCTACAGGGGCAGCCCCGGGGCGTCGTCCAGCGGCGCGCTCGTGGCGACGCCGCCGCGCACCGAGCCGCGGGGGTAGAGCTGGTCGACCCGGAAGGAGCGGCGGCGCTGCTCGCCGCCGCGGCCACCGACGACCTCCACCCATCGCTCCCCCGTCGCCACGTTGGTCACGCAGGCGATGAACCGCCACGTCGCGCCGCGCTCGCGGTCGTCGAGCACGTCGACGGCGTCCCCGGCCCGCACCCCCGCCCACTCCTCGCTCCGAGCGAGGCGCGCCGTCGCCCCGGGGTCCGGGCCCTCGGCCTTGGAACGCACCATCGCACCTGTCTATCCGAGCCTCGCGCGAGGACGACACATCGTGTGCGTACGCTGCGGAAATGGTGCTCGCGGCACTCCCCTCGTCGATCTCGCCCTCGAGGATCGCCACGTTCACCGACTGCCCGAGGATGTTCCAGTACCAGGCGGTCGAGCGGCTCGAGCAGCCGCCGACGATCTGGACCCTCAAGGGCACGCTCGTGCATGCCGCGCTCGAGGGCCTCTTCGTCGCGGCGCCCGAGGAGCGCTCGCTCGAGCTGGCCGTCGCCCGGCTGCACGAGGCGGCGGCGACGCCCGAGATCGCAGACGGCTTCGGGGTGCTCGCGCTCGACGACGCGGCCACCGCGGCGTTCGTCGAGGACGCCGCGCTCCTCGTGCGCAACTACTTCGCGCTCGAGGATCCTCGCACCGTCGACGCCGTCGGCGTCGAGCTTCGGCTCGAGACCGCGCTCGAGGTGGGCGGCGGGCTCGACGCGCTGCCGCTCCGCGGGATCATCGACCGCCTGGACCGCGACGACGAGGGCGGGCTCGTCGTCGTCGACTACAAGACGGGGCGCGCGCCGGGACCGGGCCGTGAGCGCTCGAAGATGGCCGGCGTGGAGACCTACGCGCTGCTCTGCGAGCGCGCCCTCGGGGTGCGACCCGTCGCGGTGCGGCTGCTGTACCTGCGCGCCCCGCTGTCCGTCGAGCGCGAGGTGCTCGCGACGACCGTGACGCGCCAGGAGCGCCGCGCGGTCGCGGTGTGGCAGGCGATCAGCAAGGCGCACGCGACCGGCTCGTTCCGCGTCTCGCCGGGACCGCTGTGCGGCTACTGCGCGTTCGCCGACCGCTGCGAGGGCGCGGCGCTCGCAGGGGTCGTGCCGCGGCTCGCACGGACCGCCGCGTCGTAGGCTCGCGGCGCCGTGCCCCCCGACGACGCCCAGGGACCCGACACGTCGACGCCGCCCAACCGGCTCGCCGACGCCGTCTCGGTCGCGAGCGACTTCGGCGCCATCTGGGTCGTCGTCGCCCTCCTCCAGGTGCTCACCCGCCGCTCGAGCCCGCGGAGCGCGGCCCGACGCCTCGGGGTCGCGGGCATCGCGTCGCTCGTGCTCACCCGATCGCTCAAGCATCGCTACGCGGTGCCGCGCGTCGAGACGAGCGGCGCCACGTTCGCGCGCCTGCCCACCTCGGACCGCTTCCCGTCGGGTCACACGCTCGCCGCCTTCCTCGCCGCGCTGACGGTCCCGCGCCGTCCCGCCGGTCGAGGTCTCGCGCTCGCCTTCGCCGCGCTCGTCGCCTGGTCCCGCGTTCGTGTCGGGCACCATCGCCCCGCCGACGTCGTCGCCGGGGCCGCGGTCGGCACGCTGGCGGGCTCGGCGCTCGCGGTCGTCCTCCCCTCGTCGCGCCCGGCGTGAGCCGACCCGGCGGCGCCGCCCCGTACGATCGACGCGAACGAGAGGACACCCTGTGAGCACCCTGCCAGCCTTCGAAGTCTCGTACGACTACCTCTGCCCCTTCGCGCACATCGGCCACGAGCACGTCGTCGAGGCGCTGCGCGCCGGCGCCGGGTGGGACGTGACGTTCACGCCGTGGACGCTCCGCCAGGTCCACAAAGAAGAGCACGCCCCCGACGTCTGGGACGACCCCGCCAAGCGCGACGACCTCTTGGCCATGGAGTCCTCGATCGTGGTGCGCGACACCTGGCCCGAGCAGTTCTTCGACGTGCACCTGGCGCTCTTCCGCGCGCGGCACGAGCAGGGCATCCGGCTCTCGACGCGCGAGGAGGTCGCCACGGTCCTCGCCGAGGCCGGCGCGGACGTGGACGCGGTCTTCGAGGCCGTCGAGGGAGGCGGTCCGCGCAAGGAGCTCGCCGCTGGCTTCCGGCGTCTCGTCGACCAGCACGCGCACTTCGGCGTCCCCACCTTCGTGGTGGGTGACGAGGCCGTGTTCGTCCGGCTCATGCAGCGCCCCACGTCGCCCGCCGACGCGGTCGGCGCCGTGGAGTCGATCGTGACGATGCTCGTCGACGACACGCGCCTGAACGAGTTCAAGCGCACCAAGATCCCGCGATAGCTACGGGCGCCTCGCGAACTCGGAGAGGACCTCGATCGTCGCGTCCCGCTCGTCGGGGCTGCCGATGACCGCGCCGTTCATGTCGGTGACGCCCGCCGCGGCGAGCTGCCCGAGCGCGTCGAGGAGCTGGTCCCTCGAGCCCACGATCGCCACGTCGCCCGGCGCGGTCGCCCCCTCCTTGTCGAGCATGGCCTTGTAGCTCGGCAGGGTCCCGTAGATCGCGAGGGTCGTGTTGATCCGCTCGGTGGCCGCGGCCACGTCGGCGGTGCAGCACATCGGGAGGGACGCGATGACGCGCGGCGACGGCCGGCCGGCGGCGGCGGCGGCCTTGGTGATCGTCGGCACGATGTAGTCGCGCAGCGTCGGGAGGCCGGTCATCCAGGTCACGGTGCCGTCCGTCATGGTGGCGGCGAGCTCGAGCATGACCGGCCCGAGCGCCGCCACCACGAGGGTGGGCGCGGTCCCGCCCTTGGGGCCGACCGGCCCGATCGTGACGGCGTGCACGCGCTCGCCGTGCACGCTCGCGACCTCGCCGTGGAGCATCGGGATGAGGGCGTCGAGGTACTCGCGCATGTACGCCGCCGGCGCGCTGAAGTCGAACCCCCACATCCCCTCGACGACGACCTTGTGCGACAGCCCGATCCCGAGGATCAGCCGCCCGCCCGAGATCGCCTGGACGGTGAGCGCCTGCTGGGCGAGGGCCTGGGGGTGCCGCGGGTGCACCGGGATGACGCCGGTCCCGAACTCGATGCCGTCGACCTCCCGCGCGACGACGGCGATCACGGTGAGCGCGTCGGCGCCGAAGATCTGCGACGACCACACCGAGGAGAACCCCGACTGCTTGGCGGCGCGGGCGCTCGCGATGACGTCGTCGATCGGCTGGTCGGTGTCGATGCTCGTGCCGAGTCGCATGGGCCTCCTCTGAGGGCGGCGGGTAGCCTGCCGCGGTGGCGGTCCCCGAGCGTACCGATCACCCCGAGGACCATCGGATCGTCGGCATCGTGGGGGCGGGGCAGCTCGCCCGGATGCTCTGCGAGGCCGCGAGCGCCCTGGGCGTGGGCACCGTCGTGCTCGCGGCGGGACCCGACGAGGCCGCGACCCAGGTGGCGGGCGACGTCATCGTCGGCAGCGCCACGGACCTCGCGGCGCTCGGCGCGCTCGCGGCGCGCTGCGACGTCGTCACCTTCGACCACGAGCTCGTCGACCTCGACGCCGTCCGGGCGATGGAGGCCCGCGGCGTGGCGGTCCGACCCTCCTCCGGCGCGCTCCTCGCCGCGGTCGACAAGGCCGAGCAGCGCCGCGCCTTCGCGCTCGCGGGGCTCCCCGTCCCGGCCTTCGAGGTCCTCGACGGTGCCGCCGAGCACGACCTCGCCGCCCTGCGCGGGCTCGCCGCGCGGGTGGGCGGGGTCCCCGTGGTCAAGGCCGCGAGGGGCGGCTACGACGGGCGCGGCGTCGTCGTCGGGACCACGCTCGACGAGGCGGCCGACGCCGTCACCCGATGGCGCGGCCAGGGCGTGGCCGTGGTCGCCGAGGCGCCCGTCGCCTTCGGGGCCGAGCTCGCGGCGCTCCTCGCGCGGCGACCGGGTGGGGACACCGTGGCGTGGCGGGCTGTCGAGACCGCCCAGGTCGGCGGGGTCTGCCGGGAGGTCCACGTCCCCGGCGCACTGGACGACGAGACGGCGTCGCGCGCCGCCGAGCTCGCGCGTCGCGTGGCCGAGCTCCTCGACGCCGTCGGGGTCCTCGCCGTCGAGCTCTTCGACACCGCCGACGGCCTCGTCGTGAACGAGGTCGCCGTGCGGCCGCACAACTCGGGCCACTGGACGATCGAGGGCGCGACGACGTCGCAGTTCGAGAACCACCTCCGCGCGGTCCTCGACCTCCCGCTGGGTGCGACCGACCTCGTCGCTCCCGCGGTCTGCTCGGTCAACGTGTTCGGCGCCGAGGGCGCCGTCGCCGCGGACGACCTCGCCGCGGCACTCGCCGAGCCCACCGCCAAGGTGCACCTCTACGGCAAGGCACCGAGACCCGGGCGGAAGCTCGGCCACGTGACGGTGCTCGGGGACGACGCCGAGGTGGTCGCCGCACACGCCTGGCGCGCCGCCGCCGCCTTGGGCACGCCGGTACCGGCCACCGCGAGGGGCGCCCGGTGAGCGCGCCCCAGGTCGCCGTCGTCATGGGCAGCGCGTCGGACCTGCCGGTGCTCCGCCCCGCCGTCGACGTGCTCGCGCAGTTCGGCGTGGCCAGCGAGCTGCGGGTCGTCTCTGCGCACCGGACCCCCGACCACATGCTGCGCTTCGGCCACGAGGCGAGGGACCGGGGGCTGCGCGTGCTCATCGCGGGGGCGGGCGGCGCCGCCCACCTCCCGGGGATGCTCGCCGCCGTCACGTCGCTGCCCGTGATCGGGGTCCCCGTCGCGCTCGACCGGCTCGACGGGCTCGACTCGCTCCTCTCGATCGTCCAGATGCCACGCGGCGTGCCGGTGGCGACGGTCGCGGTGAACGGCGCCGCGAACGCGGCGCTGCTCGCCGTCCGCATCCTCGCGGTCTCGGACCCCTCGCTCGCCGCGGCGCTCGACCGGCACCGCGAGGCGCTCGCCGACGAGGCGCACGGCCAGGACCGCGGCCTCGGAGCGCCCGGGTGACCGAGCTCGCCGACCGACTGGGCCTCGGCGGGGACGGTCGGGCGCTCCTCGTCACCGCCGACGACTTCGGGCTGTGCCACGCGGCGACGATGGGCTCCCTCGAGGCGCTCCGGGCGGGAGCGGCGACGTCCGCGGGCCTCCTCGTGCCGGCGCCCTGGGCTCGCTTCGCCGCGGCGCGTGGCGCGGACCGCGACGTCGGCGTCCACCTCGCGCTCACCGCGGGGCTGCCGCGGTATCGCTGGGGCCCCGTCACGATCGCACCGTCGCTGCTCGGCGGCGACGGCGGCTTCCCCGCCACGGTCGAGGACCTGCACGACCACGCGGACCCCGACGAGGTGCGCCGTGAGTGCCGCGCCCAGCTCGAGCGCGCGGCGCTCTTCGGGATCGACCCCTCCCACCTGTCGGTGCACGAGGGCGCGCTGTTCGCCCACCCAGCCCTCTTCGACGTGCTGATCGAGCTGGCCGAGGAGGCCCGACTCCCGCTGCGGCTGCCGGATCCCTCGCGTCCGGACGAGTTCGAGTTCGGCTACCCGCTCCACGCGCTCGCCGCCGCGCACGGCGTGGTGGGGCCGGACACGGTCCGCACCCCGACGGCGCAGCTGTTCGAGGACCCCGAGGCGTGGGTCGCCGCGCTGCCGGCGGGCGTGACCGAGCTGGTCGTCCGACCCGCCATCGACGCCGACGAGCTGCGCGCGCTCGCGCCCGACGCCGACGAGCGGGTCGCCGACCTCGACTTCCTGCTGGGGTTCGGCGCGCTCGCGGCGGCGGTCGCGGCCGCGGACGTCGCCACGTGCTCGTGGTCCGCGCTGCGCGACGTGGTCCGCGACCGCCCCCTCGCCGCAAGGTGAGCGGGCGCGCGATCGCGGCGAGGGCGGCGCTGCTCGCCCTGCTCGCCGCGGCCATCGCCCTGGTGCTCGCCGAGAGCGCCGGCGCGATCCACCTCTCGCTGCTCGGGGTCTGACCGCCCGACGCGAGCTGCCGGGCGACCGGGGCGCCCTCGGCGCGACGCCCCGCCCGGTGCGGGTCCTCCACCTGCGAGGCAGCCGGACGCCAGCCCCTGCGGCGTAGGCTTGCCGCGAGGGGAGGCCCCGTGGGCTTTTGGCAGCGGCTGAGCACGATCTTCCAGGCGAAGGGGAACCGGGCGCTGGACCGGCTCGAGGACCCGAGGGAGACGCTCGACCTCTCCTACGACAAGCAGCTCGAGAACCTGACCAAGGTCCGCCGGGCGGTCGCCGACGTCGCCACGGCGCGCAAGCGCATCGAGCTGCAGGCCAACGAGCTCAAGAAGCAGGGCGACAAGCTCCAGTCCCAGGCCAAGGCCGCCTTGGCCCAGGGCAACGAGGACCTCGCCCGCGTCGCCCTCGAGCGTCGCACGGTGGTCGCCGGCCAGCTCGGCGACCTCGAGGCCCAGCACCAGCAGGTGGCGGACCAAGAGCAGCGGCTGATCGAGACCTCGCGACGGCTCCAGGCGGAGGTCGAGGCCTTCCGCACCCGCAAGGAGACGATCAAGGCGACCTACACGGCCGCCGAGGCCCAGACGCACATCAGCGAGGCCGTGACCGGGATCTCCTCGTCGATGAGCGACGCCGGGGCGGCCATGCAGCGCGCCCAGGACAAGATCGCCCAGATGCAGGCGCGCTCGGGCGCGATGGACGAGCTGATCCAGAGCGGGGCGCTCACCGACCTGTCGCACCCCGTCGACGACATCCAGGCCCAGCTCGACCGGGTCTCCACGACGGCCGAGGTGGACAACGAGCTCGAGCGGCTGAAGGCCGAGCTCGGCGCGTCGTCGGCGCCCGCGGCCGAGCTCGAAGGTGGCGGGGCCGCGACCGACAAGGCCTGACCGCCCCGCTCGACGCTGCGCGCGGGGCGCGCTGGTACGGTCACGACGAGCACCGAAGGAGTCCCATGGCCATCGTCATCGTCATCGTCGTCCTGGTGGTCCTCTTGGCCCTCGGGCTGTGGGCCGCCTTCAACGGTCTCGTCCGGCGTCGCAACCGGACCCAGGAGGCCTGGTCGGAGATCGACGTCGAGCTCAAGCGCCGTCACGACCTCATCCCCAACCTGGTCTCGACCGTCGAGGGCTACGCCTCTCACGAGCGCGGCACCTTCGAGGCGGTCACCCAGGCCCGCGCCGCCGCGGTCGCCGCCGGCCAGACGGGCGACCCGACGAAGGTCGCCGCCGCCGAGAACGCCCTCTCGGGCACGCTGCGCTCGCTGTTCGCCGTCGCGGAGAACTACCCGCAGCTGCGCGCCGTCGAGAGCTTCGTCCAGCTCCAGGAGACCCTGACGGCCACCGAGGACAAGATCGAGTACGCGCGGCGCTACTACAACACGAGCGCGCGCGACTACAACACGGCCCTGCAGAGCTTCCCGCGCAACCTCATCGCGGGGATGTTCCACTTCACGGCCGTCGCCTTCTACGAGGCCGACGCGACGGACAGGGCGGTGCCGACGGTGTCGTTCCCCGGCTCGGACGCCGCCTCGGCGACCTCCGGACCGCCGCCGGCGAGCGGCAGCGCCGGGCCGCCGCCCGCCTCGGGCACCGGAGGGCCACCGCCGCAGTCGACCTGAGCGGCACCTGCTTCGACGCCGCAGGGACCCCTCGCGGCCGGCACCGTGCTCGGTGGGCGGACCCGACGGGCGTCGCCGCCGGCGCGTCGCGAGGCGGCGGGACCGCCGTCAGACCGTCTGGCCGGACACCATCTTCTCGAGCACGGCGATGCGCTCTGCGATCGGCGGGTGCGTGTCGTAGAGGCGGTGCGTCCAGGTCTCGTGGTGCTGGAGCGGGTCGTCGATGCACATGGCGGCGGTCGCGTGGTTCATCTTCTTGAACGGCACGTCGTTCTGCTGGAGCTTCTTCAGGGCGCTGAGGAGCCCCGCGGGGTTCCGGGTGAGCTCCACGCCGCTCGCGTCGGCGAGCGACTCGCGGCGCCGCGAGAGGGCGAGGCGGATGAGCGGGCCGAACACGAACCCGACCAGGGCGAGGATCCCGCCGAGGGCGAGGAGGATGATGCCGGAGTTGTCCCGGCTCCTGCCCATCGACGAGTAGAAGGCGCTGCGCCACAGGATGCTCGCGAGCAGCGCGGCCATGCCGATCATGGTGCCCACCACGAGCAGGAGACGGATGTCGTGGTTCTTTATGTGGCTCATCTCGTGGCCGGTCACGCCCTCGAGCTCCTCGCGGTTCATCATCCCGAGCAGCCCCGTCGTGTAGGTGATCGCCGCCTTCTGCGGGCTCACCCCGGTCGCGAAGGCGTTCGGCGACGGGTCGTCGATCACGTAGACCGCGGGCTTCGGGATCCCCTCACCGATCGCGAGGGACGCGACGAGGTCGTCGATCTGCTGGTAGCGGACGGGGTCGGCCGGCACCGCACCGGAGACCCGCAGCACGAGGGCGGCTCCCGAGGTGAGCGAGTAGATCACCCCGCCGAGGGCGAGCAGCGCGCAGAGGACCATGCCCGCGACGACGGGACCGATCCCGTAGTGCGTCGTCGTCACCGGACCGCCCTGGTAGGCCTGGTGCCGGCTGGCGAAGACGATGAACAGCAGCCCGCCGAGCGCCCCGATGGCGATCCAGATCAAGAAGAAGACCCCGATGAACAGGACGCTGCGCCGCTTGTTGCTCGCGATCTGGCTGTACACGCTGCGATCCTAGGGTCTGTCCACGCCGAGCCAGGAGCTCTGCGTGCCCGCCGGCTCGCCCTCGGCGTCGGCTCGGAGCCAGGCGGGCGCGGCTGGATCCACCCGTGGACCGCGACGCCGCTCAGAGCTGCGCGACGGCCGCGGCGAGGTCGAGGTCGAGCTGGGTGAGCCCACCGGCGTCATGCGTCGACAGCTCGAGTCGGACCTCGGTGTAACGGATCGAGATGTCCGGGTGGTGGTTGCGCGCCTCGGCCTGGTCCGCGACGGCGTTCACGAAGGCGATCGCGTCGGGGAACGACGAGAACCGGCGCTCGAGGACGAGGGTGTCGCCCGTGCGCTCCCACGGCGAGCGCGCCGAGGCGAGCGCCTGGTCGATCGTCCCGGCGTCGAGACGAGGCGGTCGTGTCACGGGTGGGTCATCTCCTCGGGGACCACGGCCTCGTCGAACTGCGCCCCCGTGAGGAAGCCGAGCGCGACGGCGGCGTCGCGCAGCGTCGTGTGCTCCTCGTAGGCGTGCTTGGCGACGAGCGCCGCCTTGTCGTAGCCGATGACGGGGTTGAGCGCGGTCACGAGCATCAGCGACTGCTCCAGGTGCTCGCGCACCCGCTCGCGGTCCACCTCCAGCCCGACGACGCAGAACTCACGGAATCGATCGCACGCGTCGGTGACCAGGTCCACGGAGTGGCAGAAGTTGAAGATGAGGACGGGCTTGCACACGTTGAGCTCGAGGTTGCCCCTCGAGCCGGCGTTCCCGACGGCCGCGTCGTTGCCGAGGACCTGGATCCCGACCATGATCATGGCCTCGCACTGCGTCGGGTTGACCTTGCCGGGCATGATCGAGCTCCCGGGCTCGTTGGCGGGCAGCACGAGCTCGCCGAGGCCCGCGCGCGGCCCCGAGCCGAGCCACCGCAGGTCGTCGGCGATCTTCATCAGGTTCGTCGCGAGGGTGCGGATCGCGCCGTGCGCGAAGACGATCGCGTCGTGGGAAGCGAGCGCGGCGAACTTGTTGGGCGCGCTCACGAAGGGCTCGCCGGTCATCGTCGCGATCTGGCTGGCGACGCGCTCGGCGAACTGCGGGTGCGTGTTGAGCCCGGTACCGACCGCGGTGCCTCCCGCCGCGAGCTCGTACAGGGCGGGCAGGGCCAGCTCGAGGCGAACGAGGTCGGCGTCGAGCTGCGCGACGTACCCGGAGAACTCCTGTCCCACGGTGAGCGGCACCGCGTCCATCAGGTGCGTGCGCCCGATCTTCGTGACGTCCTCGAAGGCGCGGGCGCGCTCGGCGAGCGCGTCGCGGAGGGCCGAGACGGCCGGCCGCAGGCGGCGACGGATCTCCAGGACCGCCGCGATGTGCATCGCCGTCGGAAACGTGTCGTTCGAGGACTGCGACCGGTTGACGTCGTCGTTCGGGTGGATCGGGTCCTTGGAGCCCAGCACGCCACCGGAGAGCTCGATCGCGCGATTGGCGATGACCTCGTTCACGTTCATGTTGGTCTGCGTGCCGCTGCCGGTCTGCCAGATCCGCAGCGGGAACTCCGCGTCGAGGCGGCCCTCGGCCACCTCGCGAGCGGCCCGCTCGATCAGCGTGGCGCGCGTCTCGTCGAGGAGCCCGAGCTCGTGGTTGACGACGGCCGAGGCCTCCTTCAGGATCCCGAAGGCGTGGATGACGGCGAGCGGCATGGTGTCCTGACCGATCGCGAAGTGGTGGAGGCTCCGCTCCGTCTGCGCTCCCCAGTAGTGCTCGGCAGGCACCTCGACGGTGCCCATGGAGTCCGACTCGAGCCGCGACGTCATGCGCCCTTCTTCGGTGCACGTCGCTTCGTCGTCGCGCTCGGGTCCTTGGCCGCCTTCGGGGACCTGGCGGGCTTCGCGGCCTTGGCGCTCGTCGCGGACCTGGCGGGCTTCGCGGCCTTCGCGGCGCCGGCGGAGGGTCGCTGCGACGATCGCATCGCCGAGCCCTCCTCCAGGATCGCTCGAGCTGCGTCCACGTCGACGGACCGCGGACCGTCACCTTCACCGGGGACCTCGAGGAGGGCCGCTGTGGTCGCGAGGTCAGGGTGCCCGACGAGCGACGCCAGCCCGGCCGCGCCGATCGTGCCGTCGCCGAGGTTCTCGTGGCGGTCCCGGTTCGAGCCACGCTCGACCTTTGAGTCGTTGAGGTGCATGCAGCCCAGGCGCTCGAGGCCGAACCGTGTCCGCACCTCGTCGATGACGGCGTCGGCGAGCGCCACCGATGAGTAGTCGACGCCGCTCGCCCACAGGTGCTGGGTGTCGATGCAGACCCCGAGCCGCTCGTCCTCGTCGGTTGCGACGATGACGGCCTCGAGCTCTTCGAGCGTGCGGCCGACCGTGCCGCCGGCCCCGGCCGCGTTCTCGAGGAGGATCGGGCACGCCGGCGCCGCGGCGTCGTCGGGGTCGTTGGCCTCGTCGAGGGCGCGCCGCAGGCCCTCGGCCACCCGCGCGATGGCGCCCTCCGTCCCGGTTCCCTTGTGGCTGCCGATGTGCAGCACCAGGCCCGAGGCGGCCATCCCCCTCGCGACGGACAGGTTGTTGATGAGGCACTCGACGCTGCGCGAGTAGAGGGTGTCGTCCGGTGTCGCAAGGTTGATGAGGTAGGTCGCGTGGCAGTACGTCGCTCGCACGGTGGGGTGCGCGTGGGCGGCTGCTCGGTACGCGGCGAGGACGTCGGGCGCGTACTGCGTCGGCTTCCAGGCGCGCGGGCTCTGCGTGAACACCTGGATGGCGTCGGCGCCGAGCTCGACGCCGCGCACGAGGCGGTCCGTCAGCGCGCCGCCGCCGCGGACGTGGGCTCCGATCAGCACGAGGGCAGGTTACCCGTGGCTCGCGCACGCACCGTGCTGCAGGAAGCGCGCGGCACGGCTGCCAGACTGCGACCATGGGCGCTCCGGCCACACGCCTCGTGCTCGACGACGAGGCGGCCTGCCTCGCGTGCCCGCGGATCGGCGCGGTGGACCCGCCGCCGCGCGAGCGGATCATCCGCACCTCGCGGTGGACCGTGGCGCACGCCTTCAACGCCAACCTCGAGGGCTGGCTCGTGGTGCTCCCCCTGCGCCACGTCGTCACCGTCGACGCGCTCGACGACGTCGAGGCCGACGAGCTCGGCCCGCTGCTGCGCGGATGCAGTGCCGCGCTGCGGGCGGTCCTCGGCTGCGAGAAGACCTACGTGCTCCAGCTCGCGGAGTCGGTCGGGTTCAACCACGTCCACTTCCACGTCGTCCCGCGGGGCGCCGACCTCCCCGAGGCCTACCGCGGACCGTCGATCTTCGGTCTCCTCGGCAGCGCGTCCCTCGACGTCGTCGAGCCGGCGCGGATGGACGAGATCGCCCTCGGCGTGCGCGGCCACCTCGTCGAGGCGGGGTTCGCAGCCTCGCCGTAGCGTCGCCGGACCTCGGCGTCGGGGTGTGCCTCGCCGGGTCCGAGGCGGGCTCGAGCCGAGAGTTGTCCGCCTGTTGGCACGGCGTTGATCCACAGCATCTGGACAACTGGCGAGACTTGCGCCTGCTATGCAGCACCCGGGCGCACGGCGCCAGACGATGGCGAGGGTCTTCTTCACCTACGCGGCGATCGGGCTGGTCCTGGTCGTCGTGCTCGGTCTGCTGCTCGCGTCGTCGTACCGCTCGGAGGCGCAGCGACGGGGGGTCGCCGAGGGCCGCTCCGAGGCGCTGCTCATCGCCGAGACCGCCGTCGAGCCGATCCTCGACGGCCGACCGCTCTCCGCCCCGTTGACGTCGACGGAGCGCGCGGACCTTCGTGCCCTGGTCGACACGGCGGTCCGCTCCCACGAGGTGCTTCGGCTCCGCGTCCGGGACCTGCAGGGCAACGTGGTGTTCTCCGACGACGGCTCGGGGTTCCGCCAGCGCCCCGAGGACGACGCGCTGAACGCCGCGCACGGGGCGTTGGTCGCGCGCCTCACACACCTCAACAGCGACGCCAACGACTTGGGGAAGGTCGGCCCTCGGGCCGTCGAGGTCTACCTCCCGCTCAGCGCCGGTTCCCCGCCGCATCGCGTCGGCGTGCTCGAGGCGTACCTCCCCTACGCCCCGATCGAGGCCGACGTGAGCTCGGGGCTCACCGGCCTGTACCGCGACCTCGCCCTCGCGCTCGGCGCGCTCTACGTCGCGCTGTTCGGCATCTCGGTGTCGGTGACGCGGCGCCTCCGCCGCCAGCTCCGCCTCAACACCTACCTCGCCGAGCACGACGCGCTCACGGACCTGCCGAACCGCGTCGTCTTCCAGAAGCGCGCCGCGGTCGCGATCGCCGCCGCGTCCCGGCGCAGCGTCCCCGTCGCGATCGCCATCGTGGACCTCGACCGGTTCAAGGAGATCAACGACACCCTCGGGCACTCGAACGGCGACGCGCTGCTCACCGAGCTCGCCACCCGCCTCGCGGACCAGCTGCGACCCGACGACACGGTGGCCCGCCTCGGCGGTGACGAGTTCGGCCTCATCCTGCGCGACTGCGAGGACGCCGAGGGGGCGCTCTGGCGTGTCCGGAGCACGGTCGAGCGCGAGGTGCTCGTGAACGGCCTCCCGCTGTCGGTCGACTCTTCCATCGGCTACGTCATGGCCCGCGAGGACGGCATCGACGTCGACGAGCTGCTGCAGCGCGCGGAGGTTGCCATGTACGCCGCGAAGTCCCGGCACGCCGGCGTGCTGCGCTACGACCCGTCCCAGGACCTCTACGACGCGGCGAACCTCTCGCTCGCGAGCGAGCTGCGACACGCGATCGACGCCGGGGAGCTCGTGCTGCACTACCAGCCGAAGGCGCGCATGCCGGACGGCCAAGTCGACGCCCTCGAGGCGCTCGTGCGCTGGCAGCACCCCACGCTCGGGCTCCTCCCGCCGGACCGCTTCGTCCCGCTCGCCGAGCAGTCGGACCTCATCGACCGCCTCACCGAGTGGGTGCTGCACCGCGCCCTGGCCGACATCTGCGAGCTCCAGGTGGTCTCGGGACTGGTCTCGGTCGCGGTCAACGTGTCGGCGCGCAACCTCGGTCGGCCGGGGTTCGTCGAGCTCGTCCGCCGCGAGCTCGCGGCGACGGGGCTCCACGCCGAGCTCTTGGTCGTCGAGATGACCGAGACCGCGCTCCTCGCGGACCCGGCAGGGGCGACACGGGTGCTCGGCGACCTGCGCGCGCTGGGCGTGCGCGTCAGCCTCGACGACTTCGGAAGCGGCCAGACCTCGCTCGGCTACGTGGCCACGCTCCCGATCGACGAGCTCAAGATCGACCGCGGCTTCATCATCGACCTCGCGACGAGCCGTGCCGACGCCGCCATCGTCCGCTCCGTCGTCGACCTCGGGCACAACCTCGGGCTGCAGGTCGTCGCCGAGGGCGTCGAGACGGAGGCCTGCTGGGCGGCGACGATCGAGGCGGGCTGCGACCTCGCCCAGGGCTTCTTCCTGGCCCGCCCGATGCCGATCGGCGACGTGGCAACGTGGCTCGCCGAGCACCGCGTCCCGGCGATGGCGCCGTCCCGGCACTGACGCCGAGGGGCGCGGCTCACCGCAGCGATCGGTACATCACGAGCAGGTCGACGTCGCCGAGCGTGCGGTCCTCGTGCGCGCCCGGGACCCGACCGACGACCTCGAAGCCCAGCTCGCGCCACAGGCGCACCGCGGCGAGGTTCGACGCCACGACGGCGTTGAACTGGATCCCGCGGTACCCGTTCTCGCCCGCCCATGCGATGGCCTCGCGCCCGAGGGCACGCCCGACGCCGTGGCCCCGGTGCTCGGACGCGACCATCACGCTCGCGGTCGCGACGTGGGCGCCCCGCCCCGGACGGTTCGGCCCCATCTTCGCCGTGCCGACGACGTCGGGGCCGAGCGTGGCCACCACGCAGCGGCCGGGCGGCGGCTCGACCCACGCGGCGCGGGCCTCGTCCGAGGACAGCCCCTCGGGGTACGCGTAGGTGTGCCCGTCGGCGACGATGGCGGAGAAGATCGGGTAGACGGCGTCCCAGTCGCGCCCGGTCGCGTCGCGAACGACGATGTCCTGGCCGGTGCCGATGGGTGCTCACGCTACCGCGCGGCCCCTGACCGAGCTCAGCCCGGCGGATGGTCCGCGGGGCAGAACTGGTCGCCGCTCGCGACGATGGGGTCGCGCTGCCAGCCGTTCACCCACCATCCCGCCGCGGGGTCGGGCAGGTGGAACGCGGACGCGGCGTCGGCGGCGATCGCCGCGGCGTACAGCGAGATGCCCGGCGGGCACAGGTGCACGCCGTCCACCCTGCGCACGCGGTCCCACGTCGAAGACGGTGCGGACGGGTCCCGCGGCGGCGAGACCCACGACGCGTACCGGCCGTCGAGC
Source organism: Acidimicrobiales bacterium (assembly GCA_035937595.1). Taxonomy (GTDB): domain Bacteria; phylum Actinomycetota; class Acidimicrobiia; order Acidimicrobiales; family RAAP-2; genus Palsa-459. The sequence goes on along the minus strand of DASZHS010000045.1, from coordinate 25,319 downwards.
TCGACGCTCGGGGCGATCTGGAAGTACATCGCGCGCCCAGGGGCGAGCGACGGCATGCCGGCCACCGCGTCGTTCCAGGCGAGGATCTGGGCGGCCGCCGCCGACTGGGCGGCGGGCGTCGTCGCGTCGATCGGGTGGGTCTTCGGGTACTGCAAGAAGACGACGCCAGCGGCGCCCGCGCTCCTCGCCACGTCGATGAGCTCGCGCATGGTGTGCCGGTACCGCGCGACGTCCATGGCGGCGTTGCCGTCCCAGTCCGTCGTGAAGAGCACGAGGTCGGCGTGCGTCGCGGCCACCCAGTGGCGGACGTACCCGCGCCACGCGGCGTCGTTCGAGGTCCCGAAACCGGGGAACCCGTGGTCGAACGCCCTCGCCTGGCCCGTCGCGTCGAGCGCCGCGACGACCCCGGGACCCGCGACGTCGAGCATCGAGTCGCCCAGGAGGACGACGCGGAGCGGCGCGGTCGGCGTGATCGCGTGGTCGAGGTGGATCGGCACCTGCCCCTGCAGCCCGCCGGCGCCGCGGACCGGCTCGGCCGGGGCGTACCGCAGCAGGGTGGCACGCACGTAGGACTTGATCACGAGCGACGGGGTCGTCCCGATGAGCACGGCCGCGACGGTCACCGCGACGGCGAGCGGGTACAGCACCCAGCGGAGCCGCACCGCGATCCACCCACGCCGCACGGGCAGCTCCACGAGGACGTAGCTCGCGACGGTGAGCGCGGCGATCACCGCGAGCCGTGCGGCGAGCAACCCCGCGCCGGTGAGCGGGGTGCTCACGGAGGTGACGAAGACGATGACCGGCCAGTGCCACAGGTAGACGCCGTAGCTCACGAGCCCGATCCCGACCACGGGGCGCCAGGCGAACCCGCGCGCCAGCACCGAGCCCTCGCGCCGCACGTCGGCGATGAGCACGGCGCACAGCACCGAGGCGAGCAGGAAGCCGCCACGGAACATGAACGCCTCGGGGATCCCGCCCGGCGTCCCCGCCAGCACCATGAGCGCGAGCAGCCCGGCGAGCGAGAGGGGCGCCGCCGCGCGGAGGAACGACGCGATCCTCGGCGGCGTCTCGGGGCGGCGTGCGGTCACCCACGCGAGCACGGTGCCGACCGCGAGGTCCGCGATCCTCGTGTCGGTGCCGTAGTAGGCGCGAGACGGGTCCTTCTCGTGGATGGCCAGCACCGCCATGAGCACGGTGGACGCGACGGCGATCAGGACCGAGACCACAGCGCCGGTTCGTCGGCGCTGGGCGAGGCCCTTCGCGAGGAGGCCGACGGTGACGAACGGCCACAGCAGGTAGAACTGCTCCTCGATCGCGAGGCTCCAGGTGTGCTGCAGCGGGCTCGGCGCGGAGAACTGCGCGAAGTAGCTGTGCTGGGACGCGATCTGCCACCAGTTGGCGACGTACAGCAGCGTCGCGATCGCCTCGCGCCGCAGCGACGACAGGTCGAACCCCGCGATGAAGCCGGTGTTCCCGAGGCGGCCCTCGAGGACGATGAAGACCATGACGGCGGTGACCATCGCGAACAGCGCCGGCAGGAGCCGGCGAGCCCGACGGCCCCAGAACGCGCCGAGCCGGATCGTGCCCCGGTCCTCGTGCTCTTCGAGCAGCAGCGAGGTGATGAGGAACCCGGAGAGCACGAAGAACAGGTCGACGCCGAGGTAGCCGCCCCTCGCCCAGCTGAAGTTGAGGTGGTACGCGAGGACGGCGAGGACGGCGAGCGCGCGGAGGCCGTCGAGCGCGGGGAGCCGTCGTCCCCGGACCGACCAGCCCGTCACCGCGCGAGCGCCGAGGCGAGCACTGCCGGCGCGTCGAGGGGATGTTCGACGACGACGAGGACGTTCGCCTCCGGCTCGGGCAGCCGCTCGCCGGCCACGACGACGAGCACCCGCCCGCGCTCGACGGGCGCGCCGTTGACCTGCTGGAGAAGCACCCCACCCTCGCGCCAGCACACGGGAGGCCCACCAGGGACGTCGGGCAGCGGAAGGTTGCGCGCGCCCACGATGGCGGCCGTCGGCGTCGAGACGGTGTGGGCGCCCTCGGTGAACAGCGTCGTGACGACGCGGGCGGCGTCGCGGCACGCGGCCGCCTCGCCCTCCAAGAGGAGCACGTGGCAGGCGCCGAGCAGCTCGGCGGCGGTCGCCTCTCGGGCGACGACCGAGGCCGTGCGCCCGGCGCCGACCCTCGTCGCCACGCCGATCGCCACCGCGTCGGACCGCTGCGACAGCGACGTGGCGACCACGAACTCGTCGAGGAGGGCACCATTCGTCGTGCGGTGCGCACCGACGAGCACGGTTCTTCCGCTCCCGACGGCCTCGACGGACCGCCGGAGCGCGTCGAGCGAGCCGACCGACTCGGGCGCGTCGTGCTGCAGCACCGTCGGGGGCAACCTGACGAGCGGTGGGATCATCGACCGCGGAACTGCGCGTCGCGCTTCTCCAGGAACGCCGCGATCGCCTCTGCGGCGTCCTCGGTCTCGAGGTTGCGGACCTGCGCCGCGGACTCGGCGGCGATCGCCTCCTCAAACGTCGACTGCAGCGACGCCTGGAGGAGCTCGACGTCCTGTCGGAGCGCGACGGTGGGGCCGTGCGCCAGGCGCTGCACCGCGAAGTCGACCGCGTGGTCGAGCTCGTCGGGGTTGACGACGCGGGAGACGAGGCCGATCCGCAGCGCCTCCTCGGCGTCGATGAAGTCCGCGAGCAGGGCGAGCTCCTTGGCCTTGCCCATGCCCACGAGCCGCGGCAGCAGCCACGAACCCCCGAAGTCGATCGAGAGGCCGCGCTTCGCGAAGATGGCGCTGAAGCGCGCCCTCGTCGAGGCGATGACGAGGTCACAGCCGATCGCGAGGGACATCCTCGCACCGGCGGCGAGGCCGTCGACCGCGGCGACGGAGGGCTTGGAGAGCCGGTGCAGCGCGAGCGCCGCCAGGTGGATCCGGTCCATCGCGTCCCTCGTGCCGGGCGCCGGTGCGCCCTCCGCGCCACGGTCCGACAGGTCCATGCCGCTCGAGAAGGCACCCGGGAGGCCGCGCAGGACGAGCACGCGGTCGGCGTCGGTGGCGTCGACCTCGGCGAAGAGCGCCGCGAGGTCGTCGAAGAGCTGGTACGTCAGGGCGTTCTTGCGCTCGGGGCGGTTGAGCGTCGCACGGACGACGCCGTCGGCGCGCTCGACGATCAGGTCGGGCAACGGTCCTCCTCGGACCCCCTCATTGTGGCAGGTCGCCGCCTACGAGCCGAGCTCTGTCTCGGGCAGCCGCTCGACGTTCACGTCGCGGAGCGTGAGGACGCGGACGGAGGGCACGAACCGCACCGTGCGGTACATGTCCCAGACCCAGGCGTCGGACAGGGTGACCTCGAGGAGCGGGGGCGAGGAGTTCGACCGCACCTGCACGTCGACCTCGTTCGCGAGGTAGAAGCGCCGCTCGGTCTCGACGACCCACTTGAACATCGAGACGACGGCCTTGTACTCCTGGACCAAGGAGAGCTCGAGCCCCGCCTCGTAGTCGTCGAGCTCCTCTTCGCTCATCGACACCGCGGCACCCCGGTGCGCGTCACGCGCCGCGAGGCGTGCGGCGCTCCTTGATCTTCGCGGCCTTGCCGTGCAGGTCGCGCAGGTAGTAGAGCTTCGCGCGGCGGACGTCGCCGTAGCTGTCCACCTCGAGCTTCGCGATCGTCGGCGAGTGCACGGGGAACGTCCGCTCGACGCCGACCCCCGCGGAGACCTTGCGCACCGAGAACGTCTCGCGCAGCCCGGTGCCCTGCCGTCGGATGACGACCCCCTGGAACACCTGGACGCGCTCCCGGGTGCCCTCCACGACGCGGACGTGCACCTTCACGGTGTCGCCGGGGCTGAACGGCGGGACGTCGTCGCGCAGCGAGTCGCGATCGATGAGCTCGGTGGGGTGCATCCGGTCCTCTCGGTCCGCAGAGCGCGGCACGCAATCCTAGCCCGCGAGGGCGGGACGCCTCTCTGCGGGCGGCCCTGCGCGCCCGCCTCAGGCGCGCTGTGCGAGCGTCGCCACGCCGTCGCCCTTGAGCTCGGCGTTGGCGCCCGCGCGCCCGGTCATGGAGAGGACCAGCGCCATGATCGGCCCCTCGACGCCCGGGCCGTCGCCGTGGGTCCAGTCGGCATCCGTCGCGTGGAGGCGCAGCCCGGCGATGCGACGCTTGGACCCGATGAGCAGGTTCGACCCCGAGTAGAACGACGCGACCTCGACGGCGGCCTCCGGCGGGTACGCGTGCGCGATGCCGAGCGGGCGCCGCACGTCCTCGGCGTGGACCAGCGTCTCGCCCAGCCAGGTCGTGGGGGGGCCGGGCGGGTGCGACGTCGAGTCGACCTTTGCCTGGAACCTGGCCAGCGTCTCGGCGCTCGTCGAGCCGCGCTCGCGCGCGATGTCCTTGGCCTGGAGCTTGGAGAGGCTGAACCCCGAGCCGGCGAGCTTCGCGAAGAACGACGGCGGGCTCATCGACGCCGTCGCGGTCATGTGGGCGACGACGTCGCGCACCGTCCAGTCCTCGCACCACGACGTCGTCGACCACTGGGGCTCTCCGAGCGCGGCGAGGTCGGTGGCGAGCGCGCGGCGCTCGGCGTGCACCGTCGCCCACAGGTCCTTGGCGGCCATGACGTCCTCCCGTGTCGAGCGTGGCTCCCCGATCGAGGGTACCCCCGCGTGCTCGGAGCGATCCTCGTCAGCCGGCGGGTCCGTCGGCCTCGAGCTCGTCGAGCAGCGCGCGCTCCTCGGGGCGCACGCCGCCGCGCCGCTCGATGAGGTCCGGCCGCGCGGCCATCGTCCGGCGCAGCGCCGTGGCCCGTCGCCATCGGGCGATGCGTCCGTGGTCCCCCGAGCGGAGCACCTCGGGCACGGCCCAGCCCCGGAACGTCGCGGGCTTCGTGTACTGCGGGTACTCGAGCAGCCCGTCGGCGAAGCTCTCGTCGAGCGCGCTCTGGTCGTTGCCGAGCACGCCGTCGCACAGCCGCGCCACGGCCTCGATCACGACGAGCGCGGCGAGCTCGCCACCGGCGAGCACGACGTCGCCCACGCTCAGCTCGCCGTCGCAGCAGTGGTCGAGCACGCGCTGGTCGATCCCCTCGTAGCGGCCGCACAGCAGCGAGAACCCGTCGAGCGCGGCGAGCTCGCGGACCACGCCCTGGTCGAGCGGGCGACCCCCGGGGGTGAGGGCGAAGAGCGGTCGGCAGGCGCCGTCGGTCGCCTCGGTGGCCTCGACGGCGGCGAAGATCGGCCCGGCCGACAGGACCATCCCCGCACCGCCCCCGAACGGCGTGTCGTCCACCGTGCGCCGGGCGTCGCTCGTGTGCGCCCGCAGGTCCCGCACCCGAAGGTCGACGGCGCCGCGCTCCCGTGCGCGCCCGAGGATCGACGCGCCGGCGTAGCCGTCGACGACCTCGGGGAAGATCGTGTAGACGTCGATGCGCATCAGACGAGCCCCTCGGGCACCTCGACGGTGACCGTCTCGTCGACGAGCTCGCCCACCACGAACCGCGAGGGGATGAGCGCGCCCGAGTCGAGCACCAAGAGATCGCTCGCCGGGTTCGCCTCGACGCCCACGACGGTGCCGAGCCTCGCGCCGTCGGCGGCGCGCACGGTCACGCCGATGAGCTCGTCGACCCAGAGCGCGCCCGCCTTGTCGATCGGCGTGGAGCGCAGGACCGTGCCCCGGAGGGCCTCGGCCGCTGCGAGCGTGTCGACGCCCTCGAACGCCACGACGAAGCGGCCCTTGAGCGGTCGCGCCGCGCGGACCGTGAGCACGCCCGCGTCGGTGTCGAGGGTCGCGCCGGGCGCGAGTCGCTCGAGCTGGTCGGTCACGAGGTGCACGACCACCGCCCCCGCGAGACCATGCGGGCGATCGATCGCCCCGACCTCGAGCGCCGACCGCCGAGCGGCGGCCATCTCAGTCGACGATGTCGACGGAGGTGGTCAGCCCCTCCTTCGCGCCCGCGGCAGCGACCAGGGCGCGGATGGCCTGCGCCGTGCGGCCCCGCCGCCCGATGACCCGGCCCATGTCCTGCTGGGCGACGTTGAGCCGCAGCGTCACCCGTCGGCCCCTCGCCTCTGGGACAACGCTGACCTGGTCGGGCTCGTCGGCGAGCGACGTCGCGATGTGGGTGAGCACCGCGGTCGCGAGCGGGGCCTCCTCGCGGTCCCCGTGCGCGACGTTGCCCTCCTCGGCGGCGTCGTCGAACGCGTCGTCGAAGTCGTCGTCGTACTCGTCGTCGGCGACGCGGTTGATGTCCCCCTCGACGTAGCCCTCGTCGGCGGTCGTCACGCCTCTGCGCTCCCGGCCTCGGCGGGCGCTGGCTCGGGCGGCGCTTCCGGCTCGGACGCGTCCTCGGCCGGCGCCGGCGCAGCCGCCGCGGGCGGGGGGCTCGTCGCCACGGCGGCGTCGGGCGCGGCGGTCGCCCGGGCCGGCACCTCGGGCTCGCCCGCGGGCTGCCCCGTGAAGGTCGCCCAGGCCCCAGAGGCGCGGAGCAGCTTCTCCACGCGCTCGGTGGGCTGCGCGCCGCGCTGCAGCCAGTTGACGGCCTTGTCGTTGTCGACCTTGAGCACGGTCTCGGGCGCCGCGCGCGAAGCGCCGCGGGGCTCGTAGGTGCCGAGCACCTCGAGGAACCGCCCGTCTCTCGGGCTGCGGCTGTCGGCGGCCACCAGGCGGTAGGTCGGCTGCTTCTTCTTGCCCATCCGCACGAGACGGAGCTTGACTGGCACGCTTCCTCCGATCGGCCGCGCGAGCGCACGGCCCCCACGCGACGGCGCGGGACCGGAAGAGTCTAGCGGTGCTTGGGAGGGGTGACCCTCCCGCCCTTCTTCTTCTTGCTCCCGGGACGCGACGCAGCGGCGCGCGGCGCGACGAGCGGGCCGCTCGGCACGCCGGCGCTCGGGCCCGCGAGCGCCGCCAGCTGCGGCGGCAGCTCGCCGTCGGGCATGCGACGCGCCGCCGCGCGCGCGAGCTTCCCGCTCATCGCGCCCATGACGGGCACGTTCGGCACGGCACCGCTCGCCATGCCCCGCATCATCTTCTGCATCTCTTTGAACTGGCGCAGCAGCTGGTTGACCTGCACGACGGTCGTCCCCGACCCCCTCGCGATGCGCTGGCGACGCGAGCCGTCCACGATCGAGGGGTCGGTCCGCTCCTTGGTCGTCATCGATCGGACGATCGCCTCGATGCGATCCACCTCGCGGTCGTCGAGCTGGTCGGCCGCCTCGCGCAGGTCGCGGTTCATCCCCGGCATGAGGCGCATGAGCCCCCCGAGCGAGCCCATCTTGCGGACCTGGGTGAGCTGGGCGAGGAAGTCGTCGAGGGTGAACTGCCCTCCCATCATCCGCTCGGCCGTGGCCTGCACGACGTCGGCGTCCATGGAGCGCTCGGCCTGGTCGATGAGCGTGAGGACGTCGCCCATGCCCAGGATCCGGCTCGCCATCCGGTCGGGATAGAACAGGTCGAGGTCCGCGAGCCGCTCCCCCACCGAGGCGAACACGATGGGCTTGCCGACGACCGTGCGCACGGACAGCGCCACACCGCCCCGCGCGTCGCCGTCGAGCTTCGTCACGATCACGCCGTCGAGCTCGAGGGCGTCGTGGAACCGCTTCGCCGTCTGCACGGCGTCCTGGCCCGTCATGGCGTCGATGACGAGGAACGTGTAGTGCGGCGAGGTCCGCGCCGAGATCGTGCGGACCTCGTCCATGAGCGCCTCGTCGATCGCGAGTCGCCCCGCCGTGTCGATGATGCAGACGTCGCGGCCGACGCGCACGGCCTCCTCGACCCCGCCGACGGCCACGTCGACGGGGTTCGTCGCCCGGCTGAACACCGGCACGCCCGCCTGGCCACCGAGGACCCGGAGCTGCTCGACGGCCGCCGGGCGCTGCAGGTCCGCGGCGACCAGCAGCGGCGCGCGGCCCTGGGACTTGAACCACGTCGCGAGCTTCGCCGCGGCCGTGGTCTTGCCGGCGCCCTGCAGGCCCGCCAGCAGCACGACGGTCGGCGGGCGCGAGGCGTACGTGATCTTCAGCGGCTCACCGCCGAGCACCGTGACGAGCTCGTCGTTGACCGCCTTGATGACCTGCTGACCCGGGGTCAGGCTCTGGGAGAGCGCCTCGAGCTCGCAGCGTGACCGCACCCCGTCGAGGAACGACCGGACGACGGACAGCTCCACGTCGGCGTCGAGCAGCGCGCTGCGGATCTCGGCGAGCGCCTCATCGAGGTCGCGCTGGGAGATCCGCCCGCGACTGCGCAGCGAGGACGAGATGCGGTCCAGCCGCTCTGCCAGGGCGTCGAACATCGCAGGCGACCCTACCCGGGACCCCGCCGCCTACTCGCCGAGGAGCGCGTCGACGAACGCCACGGGATCGAAGGCGAGGAGGTCCTCGGCGTGCTCGCCGACCCCGACGACGCGCACCGGGATCCCGAGCTCGCGCTGCACGGCGAGCACGACGCCACCGCGCGCGGTCCCGTCGAGCTTCGTGAGCACGATCCCGGTGACCCCGACGGCGTCGGAGAACTCGCGCGCCTGGGCGATCGCGTTCTGGCCGGTCGTCGCGTCGAGCACGAGCAGCACCTCGGCAACCTGTCCCGGCGCACGATCGGCGACGCGGCGGACCTTCTTCAGCTCCTCGAGGAGGTTCGTCTTGGTGTGCAGCCGTCCGGCGGTGTCGGCGAGGACGAGGCGGATCTTCCTCGACGCCGCGCGGTGCAGCGCGTCGTGCACGACCGCGCCGGGGTCCGCGCCCTCGTCGGCACGGACGAGGTCGGTGCCGACGCGCGTCGCCCAGGTCTCGAGCTGGTCCGCGGCAGCCGCACGGAAGGTGTCCGCCGCCGCGAGCAGGACCTCTTGGTCCTTGGACACCGCGGCGGCGACCTTCCCGATGGTCGTCGTCTTACCGACGCCGTTGACCCCGACGAAGAGCCACACCGCGACTCGGTCGGCGTCGACCTTCGTCGACAGCGGCGCGGGCGCGGGGCCGAGGAGCTCGAGGAGCTCGCATCGAAGGGCCCCGGCGACGCCGTCGGCGCCGAGCGTCCGGTCGGCGGCCGACGCGGAGATCGCCTCGAGGATGACCGCGGTCGTCGCCGTGCCGACGTCGGCGCGCAGCAGCGCCTCCTCCACCTCGGCGAGCTCGTCGGCGCCGACGGTGGACCCGCCGCGCAGCGCGCGGACGCGGTCGAACAGCGAGCGCGCAGAGGAGAGGCGCGACGACAGCTCCGGCGGGGCGACGGTCTCGGGTGGCGCCGCGGGTGGCGTCGCCGGCGCGGGCGGCGCGGCGGCGACGGCCTCGACCGGTGCCGGGGCCACCGCAACAGGGGCGGGCATCGACCGGGGCGCCGTCGGCGGCCGACCCGACTCGACGGCCCGGCGCCGCCGGACGCGGACCAGCCCGACCGTCGCGGCGCCGAGCACCACGACGGCGACCGCGATGACGATCCAGAGCACCGCGTGGTTCACGCGGGCACCGGCTCGCGATCGACCTTCTGGCTCACCACCTGGGACGAGCCTCCGGGCGCCATCGTCACCCCGTAGAGCGCGTCGGCCGCCTCCATGGTCCGCTTCTGGTGCGAGACGATGACGAGCTGGGCCTCGTCCCGGAACTCGTCGATGAGCCCCAAGAACCGGTGGAGGTTGACGTCGTCGAGCGCCGCCTCGACCTCGTCCATCAGGTAGAAGGGCGACGGGCGCGACCGGAACACGGCGAAGAGGAACGCGAGCGCGGCCAGCGACCGCTCGCCGCCCGACAGGAGCGACACCCGTCGGACGTTGCGGCCGAGCGGGCGGACCTCGATCTCGACGCCGGTGTGCAGCAGGTCGTCGGGATCGGTGAGCGAGAGGCGGCCCTGGCCCCCGGGGAACAGCGTGGCCACGAGCTCGCTGAAGTGCTCGTTGACGTCGGCGGCGGCCGCCGAGAACGTGGCCATGATCTCCTCGTCGAGCGTGCGGACGACCTCTTGGAGCTCGCGCCGCGCCGTGCGCACATCGGCCACCTGGGCGTCGAGCTCACGATGGCGCTCCTCGAGGACGGAGAGCTCCTCGAGCGCGAGGGGGTTGATCGGCCCCAGGTCGCCCAGCCGCGCCGAGAGCTCGTCGGCCCGTCGCGACGGCGTCGTGTCGGCCTCGAGCGGCGGCGGCTCGGTGCCGGCTACCGCGGCGAGCTCGACGCCGAGCTCGCGGCGGACGGTCTCTTGGAGTGCCTCGAGGCGCGCGGCCACGCCGGTCGCCTCCACCTCGAGCTCCCGCTCGCGCTCGTTCGTCGTGGCGAGCACCGCGTCGGCGTCGGCGCGCTCGCGCCGGAGCTCCTCCAGCCTCGCGCCGCCCGCGCGGGCGGCCTCCAGCTGGTCGCGGTACTCGGCGCCGACGGCCTCGTGGGCGTCGTCGACGCGTGCGGACACGGCCGTGACGACGCCCGCCAGCGCGTCGAGCGCGTCGAGGTCCGCCTCCAGCCCTCGGCGACGCAGGCTCGCCTCCTCGCGCTCGACCGCGTGGCCGGTGAGCCGCCGCTCGACCTCGGCCAGCTTCGACTCGAGCACGAGCCCGCGCTCCTCGAGCGATGCCTCGACCAACCCGAGCTCCGTCGCGAGCTCGAGCACCTGGGCCTGCTTCGCCTCGATCGTCGCCGTCGCCTCGGCCGCCCAGCCCGTGCGCTCCGCGGCGCGCGCCGCGGCGTCCTCGAGCCCCGGCAGCAGCTCGACCAAGGTGGCGAGGTCCGCGGCGTCACGCGCCGTCTCGGCGACCGCGGCGTCGAGCATCGCCGTCGTCTCGCCGAGCTCCTCGTCGCACCAGAGCCGCTCGGCCTCGAGCCGAGCGAGGTGCGATGCGGTCGATGCGCACGCCGCGCGCGCGCTCCCGAGCTCGTCGGACGTGGTCGCCGCCGCCACGCGCGCCGACTCGAGCGCCTCGCGGGCGACCCCCAGGGCCGTCTCGGAGGTCGCCGCCGCCGCAGCGTCGAGCGTCGCTCGTTCGAACGCCGCCTCGACGGCACCGCGCGTCACGACGGCGTCGCCGGCCGCGGCGCGCCAACCGCTGGTCGCGAGCCGGTCGCCGGCCGTGGTCACGACCACGAGGTCCGGACGAGCGATGGCGAGGTCCACCGCCGCGTCGATGTCCTCGACGCAGAAGGCGGTCGCCAGCAAGCGGTCGAGCGCGAGGGCGACGTCGTCGACGACGTCGTCGCGAGGACGGACGACGTCGCGCAGGGGGCTCGCGCCACGGGCCACGACGACGCGGGTGTCGCCGCCCGACAGGGCCGGCAGCACGAGGCCCGCCGCGTTCCCTCGACGCAGGCGCTCGAGCGCGCGCCGCGCCGTCGGCCCGTTGTCGACGACGACGGCGGCCAAAGAGGCGCCGATCGCCGCCTCGACGGCGAGCTCGTAGCCGGCGTCCACCTCGACGAGGTCGATGAGCGCACCGAGGACCCCGTCGAGGTCGCCGATGGCGTCGCGACCTCCCGCGCCGGTGAGGTCGGCGAGCGCCCGCTCGAGTGCCTCGGCCCTCGCCTGGCTGCGCGTGGCGACGACGTGGCGCTCCCGCCACGCCTCCTCGGCGGCCAGGGCCTCGCGGCGCCGCTCCTCGGCGAGGGTCGTGCGAGCACCGAGCTCGTCGTCGAGTCGATCGCGCCGCGCTTCTGCCTCGGAGAGCGCGGCGGCGGCGTCGCCCGCGGTGCGGACCAGCTCGTCGAGGCGCTGGGCGGTTCGGTCGCGCTGCTCGACGAGCCCGGCGGTGGTCGACGACCTCGCCTCGCTCGCGCGCTCGAGCAGGGTCCGTCGCTCGACCGCGCGGTCGTAGGCAGCGACGGCGTCGTCGCCGTCCGCGCTCCCCCAGGTCGCCTCGAACTCCCGCCGCTGGCGGGTGAGCTCGTCCTCGGCGGCCCGCAGCTCGGAGCGCTCGACGTCGAGCGACTTTCGCCGGGTCGCGACCTCCTCGAGCTCGCCCGCGAGCTTGGCGGCGTCGGCCTCGAGGGACGCCACGACGTTCTCGTCGGCCGAGGCGTCGAGTGCGGCCTCCACGCCGCGACGCCGCTCGACGAGGACGCCGAGCGTGCCGCCCACGCGTCCCTGCAGCCCCTGGAGCTCGGCCAGCGCCGCGGCGAGCTCCTCCTCGCGACGGCTCGAGAGCTCGGCGGCAGCCGTCGACGCCTGGGCGTCGAGGGTCCGCGTGCGCTGGCGCAGCTCACGCACGTCGACCTCGAGGCCGCGCAGCGCGGCCGTGAGCTCCGTGTCGCGCGCCGTGAGCACGGCGAGCTCCTGGCCGTAGAGGAAGCGGCGCACCGCGGCGAGCTCGGCGGCGAGCTCGGCGTGCGACCGTGCCGCGGCGGCCTGGCGCTCCAGCGGGCGCATCTGGCGCCGGACCTCCCGCACCAGATCGCCGAGGCGCTCGAGGTTCTCCTGGGTCGCGGCGAGCCGACGCTCCGCACGCTCCTTTCGGCGGCGGTGCTTGAGCACCCCCGCCGCCTCCTCGATGACGCTCCGGCGCTCCTCGGGCCGGGCGTTCAGCACCTGGTCGAGCTGGCCCTGCCCGATGATCATGTGGTGCTGGCGACCCACCCCCGAGTCGCTCAAGAGCTCCTGGATGTCGAGCAGGCGGCAGGGGGCGCCGTTGATCGCGTACTCGGACTCGCCGTTGCGGAAGAGCGTCCGGGTGATCGTGATCTCGGCCATGTCGACGGGGAGCTTCCCCGAGGAGTTGTCGATCGTGAGGCTGACCTCGGCGCGGCCGAGCGCGGCACGGGACGCCGTGCCCGCGAAGATGACGTCCTCCATCTTCTGGCTGCGCAGCGCCCGCGGCCCCTGGGCGCCGAGGACCCACGTCACGGCGTCGACCACGTTGGACTTCCCCGAGCCGTTCGGCCCGACGACGACGGTGACACCCGGCTCGAACTCGAGCGTGGTCGGCTCCGCGAACGACTTGAAGCCCTTGAGGTGGAGCCGCTTCAAGAACATTGAGGGAAACCTACCTGCCGGTGCCCGCGCTCAAGTGGTTGGTCCCACCACGCGACGCGGCGCCCACCAGCAAAGCGGCGGCCGTCCGACGAGCGTCCCGCGCGCCCCCGGCACCCGCCGAGCGACCGCCGGTGCGCACCTCGGTCACGCTGCGTTCCGGGCGAGCCAAGTCGTCCTCGGGACCCGCCCTGGTGGTCCGATCGACACCGCCGTGTGCCGCGGCGTCGCGCGTCCTGCGGTCGAGCGGGTGCCGACGTCGCCGATCGTGGATGCACGTGAGCGGCGCCGTCAGCTGCACGTTGATGCCCGGCGCACACGTGTGCGGACGCGAGCGACGCGGACGAAGTGCGACGATCGTCACCCGTGCGTCGCGGCGTCGTCACGCGTGCGTCGCGTCGTGGCCCGCTGCACACGCACGCGAACCACAACCTTGCGCCACGTCGCGAATCTTGAAGGGGATTCCGTTGACACGGTTCGGCGACGACCCTACGTTCCGGTGTGGCAACTCGCGGCGTCGTCACCTCGACCGCCGCGAAAGGGGGTAGCCATGTCACACACGCTCACCCGCGCGGGGCTGCGGCTCGGTGCGGCGCTCACCGCGGTCGGACTCGTCGCTGGTGGCCTGCTGGTGTCGTCCGCGGGGACGGCGACCGCAGGCTCGACGGTGACGCTCGATCACTTCCTCTGCTACCAGGCTCGGGTCGCCGCGCCGCAGGTCCCGCAGGGCATCCAGCTCGTGAACATCATCCAGCCGAAGCCGTTCACGCCCGTCTTCGGCCCTGCGAGTACGCACTGCAACCCCGCGAACAAGTCGGTGCCGCGGGCGCTGTTCAAGGCGCTCAACCCGCTCGCCCACCTGCTGTGCTGGAACCTCAAGTTCGCGCTCGGGCCGGCGACCGTGCTCGTCACGAACCAGTTCGGCAAGGCCGTCATGCGGACGGGCGCTCCGAACAAGCTGTGCCTGCCGAGCTGGAAGGACAACATCACGTATCCCGGCGCCGGTCCCGGCGTCGCCCCACCCGGGCTCGACCACTTCACCTGCTACCCGCTGGTCGCGCTCGCCGCGTCCTACGGCTTCCACCCGCCGGCGCTCGTGAAGGTGGAGGACGAGTTCTCCGCGCCCCGGTACATTCCGCTGAAGCTCGCCCACGCGAACCAGCTGTGCGTGCCCACCGTGAAGATCCTGCCGACGGGGTTCTCGTACCCGCCGCAGGGGCCCAACGACCCGAACCTCGTGTGCTTCCCGACGTCGCCCACGCCGATCTGGAAGACGGTGTTCGACTCCAACCAGTTCGGCAACGAGACGGTGTACCCCAACACGACCCACGAGGAGTTCTGCCTGCCCTCGACCCTCAGCCTGCAGTCCCCGCCGCCGGGGGGCTAGGCGCGGGACCACCAGCGGACGGGGCCGCCGGCGCGAGCCGGCGGCCTCGTCACGCCTGGCAGTTCGGGCAGAAGTAGGTGGCGCGGCCGCGCACGGTGACCTTCTCGATCGGCGTGCGGCACCGGTGGCAGGCCTCGCCCTCGCGGCCGTAGACGTGGTGGAACGCCTGGTAGCCGCCCGGCTCGCCGTCGGGGTTCACGAACTGCTCGTCTTGGAGCGTCGAGCCGCCGTGCTTGATGGCCTCGGCGAGCACCTCGCCGATCGACCGGTGGAGCCGCCGCACCTCGATCGTGGACAGCGAGCCCGACGGGCGGTCGTAGCGCAGGCCGGCGGTGTAGAGGATCTCATCGACGTAGATGTTGCCGATGCCCGCGATCACGTGCTGGTCCGTCAGCAGCGCCTTGAGCGGCGTGGTCCGGTCCCGGAGGATGGCCGCGAACCGGTCCCACCCGACGACGTCCTCGACCGGGTCGATCCCGAGGTCGGCGAGCTCGGGGACCTTGCCGCGCAGGGCGACGCCGTCGCCGCCGACGGCGAGCCGCGCGTACGGGGACACCTCGACCTTGGTGCCCTCGGGCGGGGCGAGCGAGACGAAGAGCTCGCCGAACATCCGAGGGTCCACGTAGCGCAGCTCGCCGCCCTGGGTGAGGGCGATGACGACGTGGGTGTGCTTGGGCTTCACGTCCTTGGCGCTCTTCGAGCGCAGCAGCTGGCCCGACATCCCGAAATGGACGACGAGGTGGTTGCCCGAGTCGAGGCCGATGACGAGGTACTTGCCGAGGCGGCCGACGGACTTGACCGTCGTGCCCTCGAGGAGGCCGCGGAACTCTTTCACCGACTTGTGCCGCTTGGTCAGCTTGCCGTTGGTGACGGTCACGCTCTTGATCTTCTTGCCGGACAGCTCGCGGGAGAGCACGGCGCGCACGGTCTCGACCTCGGGGAGCTCAGGCATCGCGACGCTCCCAGGCGGCCCGCGCCGCGGCGAGCTCGGCCACCTTCTTGGAGGACCCCTCGCCGGTGCCCGCGGCCTCGCCCGCGATCAGCACGGTCGCGGTGAACCGCCGGTCGTGCCCGGGCCCGGTGCCGGTGACCTCGTAGCGCGGCGCGCCGAGGCCCTGGGCCTCGGCCCACTCCTGGAGCCGGCTCTTCGCGTCGGAGGCGCCCGGGTCCCTCGCCTCCTCGGCGAACCGCGCGTCGAGGCTGCTCGCCACCAGCGCGCGCGCCGACTCCAGCCCCTCGGCCAGGTAGACGGCCGCCACCACGGCCTCGTAGGCGTCGGCGAGGAGCGAGTCGCGCCCCCGGCCACCGGTGGACTCCTCACCGCGGCCGAGGCGGAGCGCGCGGTCGAGGCCGAGCGCCCGCGCGGCCTGGGCGAGCGTCGGCTCCGAGACGGTCGCCTGGCGCACCTGTGCGAGCCCGCCCTCGGAGAGGTCGAGCTCGCGGAACGCGCGCTCGGCGATCACGAGCCCCACGACGGCGTCGCCCAGGAACTCGAGGCGCTCATTGGACGCGACCCCGTGCTCGGCGGCGTAGCTCGAGTGGGTGACCGAGGCGAGGAACGCCGCGTCGTCGGCCTCGATGCCGAGCGTGCGCGCGAGGGTGTCGAGCTGGCTGTCCGGTGCTCCCACGTGCCCGGTCAGCTCGCCTTCAGCTTCACCTCGACGTAGTCGACGGCGTCGCGCACCGTCTTCAGGTCCTCGAGGTCCTCGTCGTCGATCCGGAACCCGACCGTTCGCTCGGAGAGCTCCTCTTCGAGCGCCTCCACGAGCTCGATCAGCGCCAGGGAGTCGGCGTCCAGGTCGTCGGCGAACGACGACGCCTCCGTCACCTGGGCGGGGTCGATCTCCAGGATCTCGCTCAGCTGGTCCCGGATCAGCTCGAAGATCGCCGCGCGGTCCGGCGCCGGCGCGTTGTTGTGGGTCTCGGCGGGCAACTCGCCTCCTTGGGTGTGTGGGTGAGCCTACCGAGGGCGGTTCGACCCCGAGAGCACTCACGAGTGGTGGATCGCCGCGCGCAGCGCGTCCACGACCCCACCGGCGGCGAGGTCGTGGGCGACCTGCACCGCGTTCTTGATCGCCCGCGCCGACGAGGAGCCGTGAGAGATGACCGACACGCCGTCGACGCCGAGCAGGATCGCCCCGCCGTGGGTGTCGGGGTCGAGGTCGCCGGCGACGGGCAGGAGGTGGGCGAGGAGCACGTCGCCGGCCGCCCGCGTCGCGTCGTCGGTGGAGATCACCTTGGTGAGCGTCGCGAACATGAACTTGAGCGCGCCCTCGAGGGTCTTGAGCGCGACGTTGCCGGTGAACCCGTCGGTCACGATCACGTCGACGGGCGACTCGATGAGGTCGCGGCCCTCGACGTTGCCGTAGAAGTTGACCCCGCTCTTCGGGTCCGCGAGCTTGGCGTGCGTCTCCTTCACGAGTGGCGTGCCCTTGGTCGGCTCCTCGCCGATCGACAGCAGGCCCACGAGGGGTGTCGCCACGCCGTAGCGGCTGGTCGCGTGCGCGCTCGCCATCTGGGCGAACTGCACGAGCATCTCGGACGTGCACTCGGCGTTGGCGCCGGCGTCGCACAGGAGCACCGGCACCGTGCCCGGCCGCGGCAGCGGCGTCGCGATGCACGGGCGCACCACGCCCTTCAGCCGGCCCATGCGCAGCAGCGCCGCGGCCATCACCGCGCCCGTGTTGCCGGCCGAGACCGCGGCGCTGGCCTTGCCGTCCCGGACGAGCTCCGCCGCCCGCACGATCGACGAGTCCTTCTTGCGACGGACGGCCTGGGCGGGGTCCTCGTCCATGGCGATGACCTCGGTGCACGCGACGAGGGGCAGCCCGAGCGTGTCGCCCACGAGATCAGGCGGCCCGACGAGCACGACGTCCACGCCGAACTCGTCGAGGGCGGCCCTCGCCCCGGCGACGATCTCGGCGGGCGCCCGATCCCCGCCCATCGCGTCGAGCGCGACGGGCAGCTGCGCCCCAGGGGGCAACTCAGTCGACCTCGACGGCGAGGCGACCCTTGTACCACCCGCAGTTCGGGCAGACGACGTGGGGCGCCTTGGCGCGGGCGCAGTGCGGGCAGACGCTCCGCGGGGGCTCGTGGAGCTGCCAGTTCGCGGCGCGGCGCGAGCGCGACTTCGCCTTCGACGTCTTTCGCTTGGGGACGGCCATGGTGCCTCGGTGGTGGACGGAGTGCCGGGGGCGTCAGGCCTGATCCGGTACGCGGAGCGCGTCCAGTGTAGTCCACCTCGGGTCGACGTCCGGCCGGCAGTCGCACGGGTCCACGTTGCGGTCCGCACCGCAGTTCGCGCACAGCCCCGCGCAGTCCTGGCGGCACAGCGGCGCGAGCGGGAGCTCGAGGACGACGGCGTCGCGCACGAGATCGGTGAGGTCGACCTCCTCGTCGACGAGTGGGTAGGCGTCCTCGTCGTCGGGCTCGGCACCGCGCCGGAACCGCTCGTCGACGCGGACGTCGAGGACCCCATGGACCGACGTCGCGCAGCGCCGGCACGATGCCCGCCACGGCGCGACGATGGTGCCGGTGGCCGTCACGCCGCCGAGGAACGAGGTCAGCACGAGGCGCACCTCGGCGTCCGCGCCCGGCACGACCTCGGCCGCGCCCGGCGCGGTCGCCGCGAGCGAGCCGTCGGGGTCGAACGGGGCGCGGAAGTCCACCTCGACGGTGGCGCCGGCGTGGCGGAGGAGGGAGGCGACGGGGACGACGAAGGGGTTCATGGCACGGTCCTTCCTGCGACTAGACGGTGTCTTGGTCGAAGAACGCTGACTCGTCTCGCAGCGCGGCGTCGTCGTTGGCCTCCTCTGGCTCGATGCGGGGGCGGAGCCGTGCGCGACCGGACTGCACCGTCTTCGCCAGGCGGTCGAGCACGATCTCCATCTGGGCGAGGCGCTGGTCGCAGAAGTCCTCCGCCTCGTGCAGGATCGCGCGACCGCGCTCCTCGGCGTCGGCGACCAGGCGCTCGGCGTGGGTCTTCGCCTGTCGCGAGATCTCGGTGCGAGAGACGAGACGCGCGGCCTCGGCGCGGACCTCGTCGAGCAACGCGTCGGCCTCGCGGCGGCGCTGCTCGGTCATCGCGTCGAGGTCCTGGAGCATCCAGCGCGCGCGCTTCAACTCGTCGGGGAGGGCGGCGAGCGCCTCGTCGAGGAGCCCCAGCACCTCGTCGCGCGAGACGAGCACCGAGCTCGACAGGGGCATCGCCTTGGCGTTGGCCACGACGTCGATCGCCTCGCGCAGCAGCGTCTCGGCGTCGCTCGGCGGCTCGGCCGGGTGCTCGAGGTCCTCGAGGGCCCCGTCGGGATCCGGGTCGTCGGCGTACGTCATGGCGCCTCGCGGGCGAACCGCTCGCGGAGGCGCTTCTCCACGGGCGCGGGCACGAACGGGCTCACGTCGCCGCCGTAGCGGGCGACCTCGCGCAGCAGGCGCGAGGCGATGAAGGAGTGCGACGAGCTCGTGGGGATGAAGATCGTCTCGATCCCCGAGAGGGAGCGGTTCATCTGGGCCATCTGGAGCTCGCTCTCGAAGTCCGAGACGGCGCGCAGGCCCTTCACGATCGCCGTCGCCCCCACCTCGTCGGCCACGTTCACGAGCAGCGTGGACACCGACACGATCCGCACGTTGTCGAGGTGCGCGAGGCACTCGGCGATCATCTCGCGGCGCTCCTCCAGGCTGAAGCAGGGGTCCGCCTTCTGGGGGTTGCGGAGGGCCGCGACCACGATCTCGTCGAAGACGTTGACGGCGCGCTCCACCACCTCGAGGTGGCCGTTGTGGAACGGGTCGAAGGACCCCGGGATGAGCGCGATGGTCATTCGCCCACGCCCGGGCGCAGAGGGGTGAGCATCGTGACGAGCGTACCGCCGTAGCGGCGCCCGCCCGTCGCTTCCCAGCCCTCGGGCACGACGACGTCGCGGTCCGTCTCGACCACGACGAGGTGACCGTCGATGCCCTCGAGGATGGCGGCGAGGTCGACGTCGCCGTAGGGGGGATCGCAGAGCACGAGGTCGAACCGGGTGGCCGCGCACCACTGCGGGAGCGTCGCGCGGACGAACGTCGTCGCCTTGCTCGCGAGTCCCACCGCTTCGAGGTTGCGGCGCGCGGCCTCGAGGCACGCGGGGTCGTCGTCGACGAACGTGCACGACGCCGCCCCGCGCGACAGCGCCTCGATGCCCAACGCACCGCTGCCGGCGTACAGATCCAGGACCACGGCGCCGCCGAGGCCACCGCGCGACTCGAGGGACGAGAAGACCGCCTCACGAACGAGGTCGGTCGTGGGCCGCACGTGGGCGGGCAGCCGCGCGGTCAGACGTCGTCCCCGAGCTTGACCGGCGACGACGCGCACGGCGCGAGCGTACCGAGGTCGTTGCCCTCCGCCGGCTCAGACGTAGCGGTACCGGTCCTGTGTGCCCGCCGCGGACGTCCCGGTCGGCGTGGTCACGCGCACGTCGACCGTCCCCGCACCGGCGGGCACGGTGACCCGCACGTCGTGCGAGCTGACGACGTCGACGTTGGGAGCGGCGCGGGTGCCGAAGCGCACCGACGTCGCGCCGTCAAAGCCGGCGCCGTAGACGTCCACGCGCCGGCCGCCCCGCGCCGAGCCGCTCGCCGGTGCCACGCGCTCGACCACCGGCAGGTAGGCGAACGTGCCGCGCGCGACCGTCGGGGAGGTGCCGGCCTCGGTCACGACCTGCACGCCGACCGCCGCGCCGCCGGGCGGCGCCACGACCGTGAGCTCCCAGGCATCGACGACGTGCAGGTCGGTCCCGGGCGTGGCGCCGAACCGCACCGAGAGCGCGTTCGCGAACCCGTCGCCGAGGACCGTGACGCGTGTGCCGCCCGTCGCGGCACCCCGGGAGGGAGTGATCGAGGCCACCTTGGGCGCGACCTGCGGCGTCTCGTTCGCGACGAACCCCGTGGGAGCTGACTTGGGTCCGAGGAACTGGCCCACCGCGCTGCAGCTGCCCGGTGCGGCGCACGACACGGCGCTCGCCCCGGTGTAGGACCCCACCTGCGCGGACGGGACCGGCTGGGTTCCGGCCACCTCGATCGGCGGTCCCCAGACGCCAGCCATCTCGTTGACGACGACGCCGTACCTCGGCGTGGGCTGGGGTCCGCGGTACTGCTCCCCCGCGCTGCAGTCGCCTGGTTCGGCGCACGAGATCGCGTCGATGGCCCCGCGAAGGGTCGGCGCCCCGAGCTTCGCGGCGCCCCAGAGGCCGTGTCGCCGGTCGACCACGAAGGCGGGTGCCCACCGATAGTTGGTGGTCCCGCCCGCGGCGCAGTAGCCCGACGGGACACAGGACACCGCGAGCACCACCGAGCCCTCCGGCAGCTCGACCACCGGGCCCCAGAGGTGGTGCAGCTCGTCGATGACGAACGCCCTGCCCTGGTAGCTCCCGCCGGCGCTGCAGTCCCCAGCAGCGGCGCAGGACACCGAGGTGACGACGTCAGCGGAGTCGTACGGGTTGAGGATCACCGCGGTGCCCCAGATACCGGACGACTCCGAAACGACGAACGCCTCGGACACCCCGTTCTCGTAGTACCCGCCGGCGCTGCACTCCCCCGCCGAGGGACACGAGATGGAGGTGACGTTGCCGCCGGGTTCAGCGTGACTCGGGTTGGGATCGGCGGGTGGCAGGCCGGGCACGTCCATCGCCGCGCCCCAGACGCCCGCCGTCTCGTCGACGACCACGGCCGCGGGCGTCGGTCCGGCCGCCAGGCTGTTCGTCTCGTGCGGCGACTGGCCCGCGGCGCTGCAGGTGCCGCTCGCGACGCAGGAGACGGTGTCGAGCGGGCCGGCGCCGCTGACCGCCACGGCGGTCGTCCACGTCCCTGCGACCTCGTTGGTGACGAAGCCACCGAGGCCCTGGGATCCGAGGTACTCGCCGACCGCCGCGCAGCTGCCGGGCGCGCTGCAGGACACCGCGAGGACCTCGGAGCCCCTGCCGGCGTCGAGCGAGCCGATCCCGGGCACCAGGGTCGGTGCGCGCCAGTGGCTGCCGACCTCCTTGGCAACGATGGCGTGGCGGCCCTGCGACGAGCCGCCGGCGACACAGGCCCCGGCCACGGGGCACGACACCGACGTCAAGGACGCACCGGCGATGGTCGCCCGACCCCACGTGCCGCCGGCTGGGACGGCGTGGCCCGAGGTCGGCCCGCTCGGTGCGGCCGGGGCGGCGACGCCGACGAGGGCCAGCACCGAGAGCGACGCGATCCCGTTCCTGGCGCTCCCGGCCCACCTGCCCATGGACACACCTCTCATCGCACGCTCCGTCAGGCTACGCCCGCCCGAGCGCTCGCAGCGCCGCACCCGTCGATCTTCCGCACGGGTGGCCGAGACCGCGTGGCTCCTCCCAGGAGCGACGGGTCGAGCGACTGGTGCGACAAACCGCGAGCCTCCGGCTAGCTCTTGAAGAGCCAGGCCGCCTCGTCGTCGTCGAGGAACACGGCGAGCTCCTCTCGGAGGTCGTCGTGGTCAGAGAGGTCGGGGTCCGCGTCCAACACCTCCTCTGCGAGCGCACGCGCGACACCGAGCACGTCTCGGTCGCGCGAGAGCTTGGCGAGTCGCAGGTCGCTGCGGCCCTGCTGGCGCGCGCCGAGGATCGTCCCCTCGCCGCGCAGCTCGAGATCGGTCTCCGCCAGCGCGAACCCGTCGTTGGACGCGGCCACGGCCTCGAGACGCGCCGTGCCGTCCGCGGTCGTGGGCTCGCCGAGCAGGTAGCACCACGAGGCGAGCGTGCTGCGGCCCACGCGCCCTCGGAGCTGGTGGAGCTGGGCGATCCCGAACCGGTACGCGTCCTCGATCACCATCACCGTCGCGTCCGGCACGTCGACACCGACCTCGACCACCGTGGTCGCCACGAGCACGTCGACGGCGCCGGACCGGAACCGGTCCATCACGGACTCCTTCTCCGAGGACTTCAGCTGGCCATGGAGGAGGCCGAGGCGCAGGTCGTGCAGCGGTCCGTCGCGCAGCCGCTCGTACTCGGCCACCGCCGAGGCGGCGATCACCCGGTCCGATCCCTCGACGAGCGGGCAGACGACGAACCCACGGTGCCCCGCCTCGACCTCGGCGCGCACGCGCCCGCAGGCCTCCTCCACGCCGAGCTCGCCGCGCGCCCAGCGCGTCTCGACCGCGACGCGGCCCTCCGGCACCTCGTCGAGCACCGTCATGTCGAGGTCGCCGAACAGCACCATCGCCGCGGTGCGAGGGATGGGTGTGGCCGTCATCACGAGGACGTCGGGGTCCGCACCCGCGGCACCCTCCGCCGTGCCCTTCTCGCGCAGCGCGGCGCGCTGCTCGACGCCGAAGCGGTGCTGCTCGTCGATCACCACGACGCCGAGCGCCCGGAAGCGCACGTCGTCGGTGAGCAGCGCGTGCGTGCCGACGACGAGGTCGATCGAGCCGCGCGCGAGGCCCTCGAGCGCGCGCCGGCGCTCCGTGCCCTTGACGCGGGAGGTGAGGAGCACGACGCCGACGGGGCGCGTGGCGCCGAGGCGGCTCGGGTCGGCGAGCTCGATGCCCTCGAGCAGCTGGCGCACGGCGTAGGCGTGCTGCTCGGCGAGGACCTCGGTGGGCACCATGAGCGCGCCCTGGCGGCCCCCGTCCACCGAGGCGAGCAGCGCCGCCACCGCGACGATGGTCTTGCCCGCCCCCACGTCGCCCTGCAGCAGGCGGTGCATGGGCAGCTCCGTCGACAGGTCCGCCAACAGCTCGGCGATCGCACGACGCTGGGCGCCCGTCGGCTCGTACGCGAGGGACGAGAGGAACCGCGCGACGAGCGAGGCGCCCTCGCCGAGCAGCGCGCCGCGCACCACGAGGGCGTCGGCGGGGTTGGCCGGGTGCGCGATGCCCCGTGCGTCCTTGGCGAGCGCGGCCTTGCGAGCCACGAGCGACAGCTGGAGGCGGAACAGCTCGTCGAAGACGAGCCGAGCGCGCGCCGCGGCCGTGTCGGCCATCGCCGTTGGCTGGTGGATGTGCTGCATCGCCTCGGTCCTCGACTCGAGCCCGAGGCGCGCCGCGAGCTCGGCCAGCGGGTCGGCGAACTCGCCCGCGCGACGCAGGGCCTCGGCGCACGCGCGGGAGAGCTCCCAGCTCGTGAGCCCGGCCTTCTGGGAGGCGGGGTACACGGGGATCACGCGCATCGTGCGCGTCGCGGCGCGCTCGTCGCCGTCCATCCCCACGATGACGTCGACGACGGGGTTCACCATGCGCCGCTGCCCGCGGTAGACGTCGAGCTTGCCGAAGAGCAGCGCCTGGACCCCGGCGCGGAGCTGCTTGGCACGCCATGGCTGGTTGAAGAACGTGACGGTCATCTCGCTCGACTGGTCCGCGACGTCGACCTCGACGAGGGCTCTCCCCTGTCGCGTGCGGCGCGACCGAACGGCTCGGACCTCGGCGAAGACCACGGCCTCGTCGCCGACGGCGAGGTCGGAGAGGTCCGCCTGCCGTGACCGGTCCAGGTACCTGCGCGGGAACGTGAAGAGCAGGTCGAGCACCGTGCGGATGCCGACCGCCGCCAGCGCCTCGGCGCGCTTCGGCCCGACGGACGTCAGCCGGTCGACGGGGATCTCGTCGAGCTGGACGAGGCGGCGGCCCGAGGTCACTCGATGCCGAAGAGGTACGGGTAGAGCGGCTGGCCGCCGTGGTGGACCTCGACGTCGACGCCCGGACGCTCCTCGGCCAGCCACTGGGTGATCCGACGGGTGGTCGCCGGCGTCGAACCCTCGCCCTCGATGACGGTCACGAGCTCGTGGCCGTCCTTTACCACCGCGTCGAGCAGCGTGCAGGCGGCGACGGCCACCGACTCGGCGATCGACTGCACCCCCTCGTTGGTGAGCCCGATCCAGTCGCCCTCTCGCACCTCGCCCGCGGGCGTCGCCGCGTCGCGGACCGCCCGCGTCACCTCGGCGGCGACGACGTGGCACGACGAGGCCGCCATCGCCTTCGCGTTGGCCTCGCCCGTCGCGTCGGGGTCGTAGGCGAGGAGCGCCGCGAAGCCCTCCACGATCGAGGCCGACTCGACGACGTGGACCGGGACCTCGGCGACCTCGGCGACCTGGTGCGCGACCGGGATGATGTTCTTGTTGTTGGGGAGGATCACGACCTCGTCACTGCCCGTGGCGACCACGGCGGCCAGCAGCTCCTCGGTCGACGGGTTCATCGACTGGCCGCCCGCGACGAGGCCGCGGACGCCGAGCGACCGGAAGATCCGGCCGACGCCGTCGCCCTGGATGACGGCCACGACGGCGGTGCGGGCCGCCGGACCCGCCTCGTCGGCGGCGACGTGGGCGAGCGCGCCCTCGCGCACCCACCGCTCCTCGATGACCTGCTCGGCGAGGTCGGTGACCCGGATCCCGCGGGGGCGGCCCACGTCGAGGGCGGCCTCGATCGCGCCGCCCACGTCGTCGGTGTGGATGTGGCAGTTGTAGAGGCCGTCGCCGCCGACCACCACGATCGAGTCCCCCATCCCGGCCCACATGTCCTTGAACCCCGCGACGGCGTCGTCGCGCGCCTCGAGGAAGTACATGACCTCGTAACGCAGGTCGCTGACCGAGTCGTGGTGCACGGCGACGCCTTCGGGGGCGCGCACCTCGAGACCCTCGGTCGACGGCGGGTCCGGCAGCGGGTCGCCCGCCACGACGTTGCACAGCGCGTCCATGAGCAGGCACAGCCCCGCGCCACCGGCGTCGACGACGCCCGCCTGGGCGAGGACGGGGAGCAGCTCGGGGGTGCGCTCGAGGGCGGCGCGGGAGGCGTCGCGCGCACCGCGCACGAGCGTCGTGAGCTCGGTCGCTGCCTGGGCACCCTCCGCGGCGGCGCGGGCGACGGTGAGGATCGTGCCCTCGACGGGCCGGACCACCGCCTGGCGCGCCATGCGGTCCGCCCGGCTGAGCGCGTCGGCGAGCACCGAGGGGGCCACGGCGTCGTGGTCCCGGAGGCCCTCGGCGATCCCGCGGAGGAGCTGCGAGAGGATCACCCCGGAGTTCCC
>DASZHS010000044.1:0-2041 GCA_035937595.1 Acidimicrobiales bacterium | reverse complement strand
CGAGACGTTGTCCTTGGTGATGACCGCCTGCTGGTCCCCGACTTGCGGGAACTCGCGCATGTCGACCTTTTCCATCCTGTCGATGAACGGCGTGACGATGGCAAGCCCGGGCTGGCGAATCGATCGGAACTCCCCGAGGCGCTTGACGACCCCGACGCTCCCCTGCTGGATCACCTTCACCGAGGACTTCAAGAAGATCGCCACCCCTCCGACGACCACGACCGCGGCGACGACCTCAGTGGCGATTACTCCTACGGACGCGAGCACGGCGCCCCTCCTTCAGTTCCCTCACCGTTTGGGCGATGCACCGAGACTAGGCACCAACGGGATAGACCACGAGCAGGCCGCGGTCGATGTCCGCGACGACGACGTCGCAGCCCTCCTCGATGTCCTGGTCGGGATCGAGCGGGATGGCGAACCACTCCTCTCCGCGGAGGCGGACCGTGCCCGGCTGGTGCTTGCCGTGGATGGCCTTCGTCACCAACGCCGTCTCACCCACGAGCGCCGGGACACCGCTGCGCATAGCCTCGCCTCCTCGGCACGAGCCCGCCACACGAGCGCGCTCGTACCTCGTCGTCACTATAAGTCGCGGCACCGAGCGGACTCGGCGCCGGCGAGCGGCGCGGCGGACGGGTGGCGCGTCCGGCTCAGGGCGAGGGCGTCCGTCGGGTCTTCGCGCCGCTCGGGGGTGCCGCCCACGCGCCCAGCTGCTCGAGTGCGTCCGCCGCGCTCATCGTCGACGCCGCGTTCATCGACGCGGCGTCCGCCCACTGCGGGAACGGCGTCTCGTGGTTGACGTGGTGTCCCGCCGCCGTGTGCTCCTGCTCGACCCGCGCGAGTCGATCGGGTCCGATGGTGTCCGCGGCTCGGACCAAGGCGGGCCACAGTCGTCGGTGCACGAGCGTGACCTTGCCGTTGACGGCGCGGCAGACGAGGACGTCGTCAGACGCCGTGACCGACGAGAGCACCGCGTAGATCTCATGGCCCTTCGCGTGGCCCCACCAGCTCCCCGTGATCGGCTCGCCCGCGATCGCCTCGGTGAGTCGCGGCACCGGGCCCCTCGCGGCGACGAGCACGACGCCGTGCTGCTCGACGAACTCGAGCGCTTGGCGTGCGTTCACCCTCCGAGCCTCCCTCGCGGTGTGCGCGCGTGCACGTTGCGCTTGCTGCGGTCGCGCTGCGCGTTGCCGCTGCAAGCACCGAGGTGCGTTCGCGGTGTATCCGCAAAGTGACCCGCGGGTATGTGGAGGTCACCGCGACGTGGCGTGCCACCATGGTGCGACGACCCACGACGCTCGAGGAGGCGACTGGGATGCTCGCGTTCACGCTCCCAGACCACGGCGCGGAGTGGCCGGGCATGGGCGACGCCTGGTCGTCGCACCCGTCCTGGGAGCTGGTGGACGCCGCGAGCGAGGCGGCCGGCCGCGACGTCGACGCGCTGCTGCGCGGCGAGCGCGGCGAGCTGCTGCAGGAGCTCACCAACGCGCATCTCGCGACGTTCGTGTTGAGCCTGGTCGCCCTCGACGCGGCCGAGCGGCTCGGCCTCGCGCCCATGGCGGTCTCGGGCTACGGGTTGGGCGAGTACACGGCCCTGGTCGCCGCCGGCGCGCTCGACTTCGACGACGGCGTGCGCCTCGTCGTGGCCCGCGGCACCGCGGCGAGCAAGGTCGCGGCGACCACGCCGTGCGCGACGGCCGTCGTCGAGGGGCTCGACGACGACGACGTCGAGGCGGCCTGTGCGCGCGCCGAGGGTGCGGCTTGGATCGCGGGCTACGACGCCCCGCGACGCGTCGTGATCTCCGGCACCCCAGAGGGCGTCACGACCGCGCTGGCGATCGCTCGCTCACTCGGCGCGACCACCGCCACCGAGATCGCCTCGAGCGGCGGCTTCCACACGCCGCTGCTCGCCGGCGCGCGAGAGTCCCTGCGCAAGCGGCTCGCGGAGGTCACGTTCCGCGACTCGGACCCCGTCGTCGTGGCCAACGTCGACGCGCGACACCACCCGGACCCCACCGAGTGGCCGGGGCTGCTGTCGGCGCAG
>DASZHS010000043.1:0-6855 GCA_035937595.1 Acidimicrobiales bacterium | reverse complement strand
AGACCCGCCGGCACGCCGCAGACCTCGAGGAGGTCGGCCATCGAGGCGACGAGTCCGTCGGTGTCGACGTAGCGGCCGACGAGCAGCGCGGCGTCGGCCGGATGGAGCCCGACCCAGGCGCCAGACGCCTCCCGAACACGCCCGGCGAGCCCGTAGTGGTCAGGGTGGATGTGGGTGACGATCACCGCTCGCACGTCGGCGACGGTCCCGCCGGCGACGGCGAGCCCGGTGCAGAGCGCCGTCCACGCCTCCGGCGTGTCCCACCCCGCGTCGATCAGCGCCACACCGCTGTCGAGCTCGAGGGCGTAGACGAGGACGTAGCGAAGGGGGCTGTCGGGGAGGGGGACGGGGATGGACCACAGGCCCGGCCGGACTCGCTCGACGGGCGGGACGAGGCCGGCGTCCCACGCCTCACGCTGGAGGGTGCCCGTGACGTGCATCCAGCGACGCTAACAACGTGGCTGTGCGTCGCCCCGCCCCGTTGATCCCCGCGATCCCTGCTGGTCGGGGCGCCCGGATTTGAACCGAGGACCTCGTGCTCCCAAAGCACGCGCGCTGCCAAACTGCGCCACGCCCCGTCGCGCCGCCGCCGCGGCGGGGCGAGCGTACCGGTCGCCCTTCGTCACCGGGGACAGAGCCTCTCGCGAGCGGCTAGGTCTCGACCTTCTTGCCGAGGATCCGGTTGATCTTGGTGCCGCAGACGGGGCACGGTCCCTGGGCAGCGCGACGGCCGTTGGCGAGCTCGACCTCCGCGCCGTCGAACATCCGCTTCTCCCGGCACTTGACGCAGTAGCCCTCGAACTCAGCCATCGCTCCCCCTTCGGGAGGGGCCGCAAGGCCCCGCCACTGGGCCGACGCTAGCCAGACCTCGCCCGACGTGGCTCGATGCGGCATCGGCATCACCCGTCGTGCTCGGCGAGGACGCGGACGGTGCGGCCCTCGACTCGCCGACCGGCTTGCGCTGGGGCGGTGAGCGACCAGTTCAGCGACCTGATCGGCACCGAGGGCCCCGGTACTCGTCCCGAGGGCCAGCGATCCCGATCCACCGCGCCCAAGGACCCACCGAGCGCGCGGCCCACGCCGCGCCGCGTCCTCGAGTCCCGGTTGCGCGGGCCGTCGCCCTCCTGGGCTCAACCCTCCCCGTCGCTCAGAAGGACACGGCGAGCACGTCGACGTCACGGGCTCGGGCGCGGCGGCTGGGACATCGACGCCTCGCTCGGCGTCGCGCGCCGCGCGTGGCGGGCGCGTCGTGGGCAGAGGTCGCTCGTGGGTCCACCGTTACAGTGGGCGCCCACCATGCGCGCCACGTCGGAGATCCTCGAGGAGAACAAGGTCCGCATCGCGGTCGAGGTCGACGAGGACGAGGTCGAGGCGGCCCTCTCGACCGCGGCGAAGTCGCTCGCCCGCTCCGTCCGCATCCCGGGCTTCCGCCCCGGTCGCGCGCCGCGCCAGGTCGTGGAGGCGAGGATCGGCGGCCCGAAGGCCCTGCGCGACGAGGCGATGCGCGAGCTGTTGCCCGACTACTACGCGAGAGCGGTGTCGGCGACCGAGGTCGAGCCGATCTCTTCGCCCGAGCTCAACGTGACCAGGGGCGAGGAGGAGGGGCCGGTCGAGTTCGACGCCGTGGTCGAGATCCGCCCCCAGGTCCACGTCACCGGCTACGACGCCCTGCGCGTGACGATCCCGTCCCCCATCGCGACCGACGACGAGGTCGACCAGCTCTTGGACCAGCTGCGAGAGACCGACGCGGTGCTGAACGAGGTCGCCCGGCCGATCGCCACGGACGACCACGTGACGATGGACGTGACGGGCCGCGACGCAGAGGGCAACGAGGTCATCTCGGTCCCGGACTACGACTACATCGTCGGGCAGGGCACGATCGTCGACACCGCCGACGAGCAGCTCTCCGGCATGCGGGCGGGCGAGACGCTCGAGGTCTCGGGCGTCGCACCGGGCGGCGGCCAGATGTCCTTCACGCTCGTGCTGAAGGACGTGCGCGAGCGGGTGCTGCCAGAGCTCACCGATGAGTGGGTCGAGGAGAACTCGGAGTTCGCGACCGCCCAGGAGCTGCGCGACGCCTACCTCGCGCGCATCCACACCTACAAGCTCTCCCAGGCACGCCGTGCGATGCGCGACGCGACCATGGCCGAGCTCGCGGCACAGGTGGCCGACGCGGACGTC
The DNA here is from genome assembly GCA_035937595.1 of Acidimicrobiales bacterium. Taxonomy (GTDB): domain Bacteria; phylum Actinomycetota; class Acidimicrobiia; order Acidimicrobiales; family RAAP-2; genus Palsa-459. The sequence continues at coordinate 4,674 of DASZHS010000043.1, read as the reverse complement.
CCCGAGTCGCTGTACGACGCGGAGACGAGTGAGCGGTTCCAGGAGTTCCAGCGCAGCATCGAGGGCCAGGGATCCTCGATCGAGCGCTTCTTGCAGCTCACGCACCAGTCGCCGGACGACCTCGTCGCGATCATGCGGGCCGAGGCGATGCAGTCGATCAAGGTCGATCTCGCGCTCCGGGCCGTGGCGCTCGACGAGCAGCTCGAGGTGTCCCCCGAGGCGCTCGACGAGGAGCTGACCCGCCTCGCGGGTGCGTCAGGTCGCAGCGCCGCCACGCTCCGCGAGGAGCTCGATCGCGGCGGGCGGCTCGGGGCGCTGCGCGCCGCGACGACCAAGCAGCTCGCGGCGGACTGGGTGCTCGAGCGGGTGACCTACGTGGACGAGACCGGCTCGGTGATCGATCGCGCGCTGCTCGAGGACGACGAGGCGCCGGATGACGCCGGGGACGGCGCCGAGCAGGTAGACCAGTCCTCGAGCGAGCCAGACCAAGAGGAGCCATCGTGAGACTGTCCGACCACCTGCGTTCGTCCGACTACCTGGTCCCGACCGTGGTCGAGTCGTCCAACCGCGGTGAGCGCGCCTACGACCTCTACTCGCGCCTCTTGAAGGAGCGGATCATCTTCTTGGGCTCGGTGCTCGACGACACGGTGGCGAACCTGATCTGCGCCCAGATGCTCTTCTTGGAGTCCGAGGACCCGGAGAAGGACATCCACCTCTACATCAACTCGCCGGGCGGCGACCTCACCGCGCTCCTCGCCATCTACGACACACTCAAGTACATCAAGCCGGACGTGTCGACGTTCTGCTTCGGGCAGGCCGCGTCGGCCGGCGCCGTGCTGCTCGGCGCGGGCACGAAGTCGAAGCGGTTCGCGCTGCCGCACTCGAGGATCGTGCTGCACCAGCCCTGGGGCGGCGTCGGCGGGCAGGCGTCCGACATAGAGATCCAGGCCAAGGAGATCCTGCGGATGCGCGACCTGCTGAACGAGATGCTGTCGGCCGACACGGGCCAGCCCGTCGATCGGATCGCGAAGGACACTGACCGCGACTTCGTCATGACCGCTGACGAGGCGGTCACCTACGGGCTCGTCGACGAGGTGATCGCGTCACGGGAGGGAACCACCCTCGCGGCAGTCGGCGCCGCCTAAGGTTTCCGCGGAGGCCCGACGCGGAGGGGACGAGACGTGGCCAAGTTCGGTGAGGGCGGCGAGCTCGTCAAGTGCAGCTTCTGCGCGAAGTCGCAGAAGCAGGTCAAGAAGCTCATCGCGGGACCCGGCGTCTACATCTGCGACGAGTGCATCGACCTGTGCAACGACATCATCGCCGATGAGCTGCACGAGCAGGCCGACGTCCCCTTCGAGGAGCTCCCGAAGCCGAAGGAGATCTTCGAGTTCCTGAACGACTACGTCGTCGGCCAGGACTACGCGAAGAAGATCCTGTCCGTCGCGGTCTACAACCACTACAAGCGCGTCCAGGCCGGCCAGCCGAAGGAGGACGCGGTCGAGCTCGCGAAGTCCAACATCTTGCTGCTCGGCCCGACCGGCTGCGGCAAGACGCTGCTCGCCCAGACGCTCGCGCGCATGCTGAACGTGCCCTTCGCGATCGCCGACGCGACGGCGCTGACCGAGGCGGGCTACGTGGGCGAGGACGTGGAGAACATCCTGCTCAAGCTGCTCCAGGCCGCCGACTTCGACGTGAAGCGCGCCGAGTCCGGGATCATCTACATCGACGAGATCGACAAGATCGCGCGCAAGGCCGAGAACCCGTCGATCACCCGCGACGTCTCGGGGGAGGGGGTCCAGCAGGCCCTCCTCAAGATCCTCGAGGGCTCGACGGCCTCGGTGCCCCCCCAGGGCGGTCGGAAGCACCCCCACCAGGAGTTCATCCAGATCGACACGACCAACGTCCTGTTCATCTGCGGCGGCGCCTTCGCGGGCCTCGACGAGATCATCGAGCAGCGCATCGGTCGCAAGTCGATCGGCTTCGGCGCCCAGGTGGGCTCGACGCGCAGCGCGGACGAGGAGATCTTCCGCCACGTGCTGCCCGAGGACCTCATGCGCTTCGGGCTCATCCCCGAGTTCATCGGCCGCCTGCCGGTCGTCGGTGCGGTGCGCCAGCTCGACCGCGAGATGCTCTGCCGCGTGCTCACCGAGCCGAAGAACTCGCTCGTGCGCCAGTTCCAGCGCGTCTTCGAGCTCGACGGCGTCGCGCTCGAGCTCACCGACGACGCGCTCGAGGCGGTCGCGGACCTCGCGCTGCTGCGCGGCACGGGCGCTCGCGGGCTGCGCGCGATCCTCGAAGAGGTGCTGCTCGACGTGATGTACGACCTGCCCGGGCGCACCGACGTCGCCCGGTGCGTCGTCGACGCGAACGTGGTCCGCGACCGCGCCGCGCCCACCCTGGTCCCGGCCAAGCCGACCCGCACGCGCCGCGCCGCCTCCTGAGCACGTTGGGCGCCTCGCGCGGGGGGCTCGACGAGGCGCTCGAGTGGCTGTCCGGCCACGTCGACTACGAGCGCACGGCGCCGACGCGCCGCGACCTGCCCACGCTGGCACCCGTGCGCGACGCCCTGGCGCGCCTGGGTGACCCCCAGCTCGACGTCCCTGCGGTCCACGTCACGGGCACCAACGGCAAGGGATCGACGACGGCGATCGCCGCCGCCCTGCTGGAGGCGACGGGGCGGCGGGTCGGCACGTTCACGAGCCCCGACCTGCACGCCGTGCACGAGCGCATCAGCGTCGCCGGCACCCCGCTCACCGACGACGCGCTCACCGACCTGCTCGGGCGCCTCGCCGACCTCGAGCGCGCCTCGGGGGTGCGCCTCACGCGCTTCGAGCTGCTCACCGTCGGTGCGCTCCTGCACTTCGCGGACGAGGCGGTCGACGTGGCCGTCGTGGAGGTCGGCCTCGGGGGCACCTGGGACGCGACCAACGTCATCACCGCAGCCGTGGCCGTGATCACCAACGTCTCACTCGACCACACCGAGGTCCTCGGCGACACCGTCGAGGCGATCGCGCGGGACAAGGCGGGCATCGTCAAGCCAGGGGCGATCGCCGTGCTCGGCGACGAGGCGCCCTCGACGATCGCGCTGCAGGCCTCGCTCGCCACGTCCGCGGGCGCGAGCGAGGTGTGGCGACGCGGCTCGGAGCTCGAGCTCGCGCGCAACGACCTCGCGGCCGGGGGTCGGTGCGTCAGCGTCTCGACGCCGCTCGGCGCGCACGACGACGTGTTCCTGTCCCTGCACGGGCGCCACCAGGGTGCGAACGCCCTGTGCGCCGTCGCGGCCGCAGAGGCGTTCGCTGGGTCAGCGCTCGGCGACGAGGTCGTCGCCGCCGCGCTCGGGACGATGCGCATCCCGGGGCGACTCGAGGTGCTGCGCGTGCACCCGATGGTGCTCGTCGACGGTGCGCACAACCCCGCGGGGGCCGCGGTGCTCGGCGACGCGCTCGACGAGTCGTTCACCGTCACGGGCGCACGCCGGCTCGTCGTCGGCATGCTGTCGAACCGCGACCCGACGTCGCTGCTCGCGCCGCTCGTGCGCGCGGGCGTCGACATGGTGTACTGCTGCGAGCCGTCGACGCCGCGCGCGCTCGACGCGTCGGTGCTGGCGGACGCGGCGACCCGGCTCGGAACGCGCGCGCGTGTCGTGCGCGACACCGGCGGCGCGCTGGACGCCGCCCTCGACGACGCGGGCGTGGACGACCTCGTCGTCGTGACGGGGAGCTTCTACGTCGTGGGCGCGGTGCGCGGCCACCTGCTCGGGCTCGGGCCGCATCGCGGCTGACCCCCGGTGGTACCGTCTCGCGCCGTGGAGCGGACCCTCGTCATCGTCAAGCCCGACGGCGTCGAGCGTCGCCTGATCGGCGAGATCCTGGGCCGCCTCGAGCGCAAGGGGCTCCGCCTGGTGGCGGGCGACCTCCGCCAGATCGACGAGGCCACGGCGCGGCGCCACTACGCCGAGCACGAGGGGAAGCCCTTCTTCGCCGAGCTCGTGGCCTTCATCACCCGGTCCCCGTCCTTCGTGGGGATCCTCGAGGGCCCTGCCGGCACCTGGGGGATCGTCCGGACCCTGATCGGGGCCACGAACCCCGCCGAGGCGGCCCCAGGGACGATCCGGGGCGACCTCGCGAGCGAGCTCAGCGCGAACCTGGTCCACGGCTCGGACTCCGCCGAGGCCGCGGCGCGGGAGATCGACGTGTTCTTCCCGACGGGCTGACACCCGTGGCGCGCGTCGACGTCGTCCTCGAGGTCGGCAAGCGGCGCACCTTCGCGAGCGCGCTCGACTGGCCGGGGTGGGCGCGCGCGGCGGGCTCGCGCGACGCCGCGCTCGACGCGCTCGCGTCGTACCGCGATCGCTACGCCGGTGTGCTCGCCGCCGCCGCACTTGCCGCACCGACCGGCGCGCTCTTCGTGCGCGAGGTGGTCGATGGCGACGCCACGACGGACTTCGGCGCGCCGGGCAAGGTCGCCGCGCGGGACCGCCGCGCGCTGCGCACCGCGGACCGCGAGCGGTTCGCGGCGATCCTGACGGCGTGCTGGTCGCGCTTCGACGAGGTCGCCTCGACCGCGGGGGCGCTGCGGACCGGACCGCGCGGCGGCGGACGCCAGGTCGGCGCGATGCAGAGGCACGTGACCGACGCCGAGGTGGCCTACGCGCGGGGGCTCGGGCTGCGCGCG
>DASZHS010000042.1:0-51607 GCA_035937595.1 Acidimicrobiales bacterium | reverse complement strand
GAGACAAGGGCGCCGTCGCGCTCGAGCCGAAAGTCCCAGTGCAGCGCACGGGCGTGGTGTTCCTGGATGACGAAGATCGGGTCATGGTCCGTCGTCGAACTCGACGTCGACGCCATCGGCTCGGGCGTCTTCTCGGGGTCCCGCTTCGCGTGGTACGTCGAGAGGCGAGAAGCTGGCTCATTCGGGACCACGGGACCTCAGTTCGACCTCAGCACGACCGTGTCATCGTATTTAGGCGAGCTCTGCCGTCCCGTCCGCCAGCCGCTCGTGACGCACCGCGCGGGACCTTTGGCTCACTCATCGGCGAGCGCCGCCCGAAGCAGCTCCAGCGCGCGCCGCAAGAGGCGCGAGACGTGCATCTGGCTCATGCCCATCCGATCGGCGATCTCCGACTGGCTCAGCTCGTCGACGAATCGCAAGCGCAGGAGCTGCTGGTCCCTCGGCCCGAGACGCTCCAGGGCGGCCAGCAGCAGGGCGCGCTGCTCCATCACGTCGATCGCGTCCTCGGTGCCCATCACCTGGTCCCCGACCGACTCGGACTCCGTCCAGGGGGCGTCCAGTGACGCGACGCGGTAGCTCTGCCCCGCCTCCATCGCGACGAGCACGTCCTCGCTCGTCAGCCGACACGCGGCGGCGACCTCGTTCACGCTGGGGGTCCGCTTCAGCTCGTGCGTGAGCTCTGAGGCTGCTGCGGTGACCTCGAGGTAGTGCTCCTGAATCTGCCGGGGCGTGCGGAGGGCCCACCCACGATCCCGGAAGTGATGCTTGAGCTCACCGAGGATCGTGCTGGTCGCGAAGGTCGAGAACTCGACGCCCAGCGAGGGGTTGAAGCGGTCGGCCGCCTGCACGAGCCCGACGGATGCCACCTGCACCAGCTCCTCGTGGGACTCACCACGATCGGAGAATCGTCGTGCGAGGAAGTGGGCGAGGCCGAGGTGCGACGTGATGAGCGCGTCGCGCGTCGCATTCGTCGTCGAGGAGCTGGCGAGCCGAACGCCCGCGGACTCCTCTGACTTGCGGCTCGGCGTCATGGGCCCGTGATGGCGGGCACCCTGCGCTTCTTGAGCCATGCGGTCAGCACCCCGTCGACGACGTCGGCGCCGTGCTCGTCCACCAGCGCATCGAGGATCTGTCGCGAGAGCGCCTCTGGCCCTAGCCCGGACGCGGATTGACCGTTCGCCAGGGAGCGGACCGCGCCGGGGAGTCCACAGCGGACCTCCACGAGGTCGCCCTCCCACTCGATGTGGACCTGGAGCCGACCCTCCTCTGACGTCGAGCTCGAGAGGAGCAGGAGGCACAGCTCGTCCACGGCGAGCTGGAGGTCCTCCAGCTCATCGAGCGTCGCGTCGAGTCGCGTCGCGACGGAGCCGACGCTGAGTCGGATCAGCGAGAGGTACGTCGGCGCGGCGGGGACGGACAGCTCTACGTACTGCACCACGCCCCCCCGAGCTTGCGATGTCTCATGGCTCGTGTACCCCTGTGGCTCGCAGATGGCGTGTGACCGAGATCGTGGTGATACTACGACCGGATGCTCCGACCGTCGGCCCGAGACTCGGGCTCGAGCGGCTCCCGCGTGCGGCGCGCAGAGTGGGCGGGGTCGAGCCTGCCGAGGGCGAGGGCGCCCGTGCACAAAGCGCGGTGCGCCACCTACCGACGCGGGTGCCGCCGGCGTGCTTCCCCCACGTCGGTGGCCGGGCGCTTAGCATCACCCACCGGTCCCGGTCTCAGAAGGGAGCACGTCGTCGTGAGCATGCACGTCGAGGTGACGAGGCGTCCCACCCACGTCGTCGCGCACGTCCAGGGCGAGGTCGATCTTGCGACCGCGCCGGAGCTCCGAACGATCCTCGCCGAGTTCGCTCCGGGCGAAGGCGTCGTCGTCGTCGACCTGACGGACGTCGCCTTCCTCGACTCAAGCGGACTGAGCGTCCTCGTCGAGGTCCACCAGCACCTGGCCAGCGACGGGCTGTCGAGCCTTCGCCTCGTCGTGACCCGACCGACCATGCGCCGCCTCTTGGAGGCAACCGGCCTCATCGAGATCTTCGACGTCCGTCCCTCCCTCGAAGACGCCGTGCGAGGTCTGTGAACGCACCGCGCACCGCGCCGCTCACGATCGCGGCGGGGACGAGCCAGTGCCAGTGCCAGCGACGCGACCGGTCGCACGTCCCTCTCGCCGGGGTGTCGCTGCGGTCCGACCAGGAGGACAACGCCTAGATGGCCGGCACCACCCAAGGGCGAGAGCGCCAGCCGAGCGAGCGTCCGCCGTCCGACGCCCGAGCGACCGCACGCCGAGCTCTGGTGCCATCCAACCCCGACGCGGACACGGACGCACCACGTGCCGCGCGACGTCGCGCGTTGCACTGGCCCAGCGCGGTGGTGCTGGTCGTCGGCGTGGCGCTGTCGTTCACGCTCGCGCTGGTGACCGCGACGTCCATCCGTGACAGCGACAATCGCCTCCTGCGCGCCCAGATCCGCCAGGTGGACACCGCCCTCCAGGCCGTGATCCCGGCGATCCAGCAGCCGCTGATCGCCGCTGACCGGATCGAAGTGAGGTTTGGCGTCGCCGCGTTCGGTGCATTCGTTAGAACTGACGTGGGAAACGAAGCCCCCTTCCGGTCGATCTCGCTCTGGCAGCGGACCGGCGCGGGTCCTCGCCTCCTGCTCGTCGAGGGGATCCGGCCCGAGCTCTTGTCACGTCGGGGTGCGGCCGCCCGATTCCTCGGCTCCGTGCGTCCGAGCCCGCAGCTGTGGATCACCGGCCTCACGACCGGGCACCTCGTGGGCTTGGGCTTCGCCGAGGTCCTGCCCGGGACGCCTCGGCTGATCGTCTACGCCGAGAGCCCGCCGCCGGCGCCGCCGCCCCAGTTCGCGGGGATCGACTTCTCCCTGTACCTCGGGCGCTCCTCGACGCCGTCGGTCCTGATGGAGTCCACGCAAGGGCTCTCAGGCTCCGGTACCTCGGCAAAGGCCGTCGTCGGCTTCGGCAACGGGCACGTCACGATCGTCACCGTCCTCGCCAGACGCCCTTCCGGCGTCCTCCCGCGCACCACGCCCTGGGTCCTCGGGGCGGGCGGCCTGGCCCTGGCGGTCACTGCCGCGGCGACCACCGAGCGGCTGACCCGGCGCCGTGTGCGCGCCGAACGCCTCGCCATCGATCGGACCGCGCAGTTCGACACGCAGCGGGGGATCGCAGAGACGCTGCAGCACTCCTTGCTGCCTGCCGAGGAGCCCTCGTTCCCGGGGGTCCGGATGGCCGCTCGCTACGTCGCGGGCGTCAAGAACCTCGAGGTCGGAGGGGACTGGTACGACGCGATCTCGATCGACGACGAGCACCTGTTCCTCACCGTCGGCGACGTCTCGGGGCGCGGCCTGCGCGCGGCGACCGTCATGGCCACGCTTCGCCACGCGATCAAGGCGTACGCGGTGCAGGGTGACGCACCCGACGCGGTCCTCCAGAAGCTCGGTGACCTCGTCGACGTCGAGCGAGACCAGTGCTTCGCCACGGTCATCTGCGCCGCGCTCGACGTGCCACGCCAGGCCGCCGTGCTCGCGAGCGCCGGCCACCTCCCCCCGCTCCTCGTCGACGCGCGGGGCGCTCGGTTCCTCCCGGTGCCCGTGAACGCGCCGGTCGGCGTGGCGTCGACGATCCCGCGGCAGTCCGCGCGGATCTCGCTCGCCGCGGGCTCGTCCCTCGTCCTGTACACCGACGGACTGGTGGAGCGACGCGATCGCTCGCTGGACGATGGCCTGGAGCGGCTGCGACGCGCCGTCCCGACCCCGGACCTGCCCATCGACCAGATGTTGACGGACATCGTCGACACCCTCGTGCCCGCGGGGACCGACGACGACGTCGCCCTCCTGGGCCTGCAGTGGGCGCCATCGCTCTCGGCGGCGGAGCCGAGCCCGGGACCCTCCTGGCGCGCACTCGGCGAGCACACGACCACGACGACGCGTCGGTTCACGCACGACGACGGCTCGGTGCGTCGCGCACGGGCCTTCGTGAGCGCCTCGCTCGAGGGTCGCACCCCGGACGAGCTCGAGCTGGTGGAGGTCCTCGTCTCGGAGCTCGCCACCAACGCCGTGCGGCACGCCGCGACCAACTTCGAGGTCGTCATCGTCAAGGACCGCAGTTCCTCCTGTATTCGGGTGGGGATCACCGACGAGGGGTCGGGCATCCCCGTCCAGCACGGCATCCGGGTCATGGAACCGCACGGAAGGGGGCTGCAGATCGTCGGGGAGCTCGCCGACGACTGGGGGGTGGAGTGGTCCGTCGGCGGCTCCACCAAGACGGTCTGGTTCGAGCTGGGCCGACAGTGGGCCACACCTTCGTGACGGACCCGCCTCGACAGCGACGCACCGTCGCCGTCAGAACCCCGGCGCGAGGGAGAAGTATTGCTGTTTGGACCCCGGCATCTGGGGCATGACCATCAACGAGAGCTCCCTTGGAGGCGCGATGAGAGGCACCAGGTTCACCCGACGCACCGCAGGCGCCAGTGCGGCGGCGCTCGCGCTCACGGCCGTCTCCCTGATCGTCCTCTCGCCGATCGCCGCGCCCGTCGCACCCCGGTCGTCGCCGGAGTCGCCGTCGTCGGTCACCGCTGGCGCGGGCAACCGCTCGCTGCACGTCAGCTGGACGGAGTCGACCACCGGGGTGATCAGCTTCCTCGCGACGGCCAAGGCGCCCGGGCACCTCTCCGTCACGTGCCTGGCGCACGGCGACGCCTGCACCGTGCTGCCGCTGAGCAACGGAGTGGTCTACGACGTCACCGTCGTCGCCAAGAGCGTGCTCGGCACCTCGGCGCCGTCGTCCGACGTGACGGCGCTCGTCGGGGTCCCCGGCCCGCCCCAGTCGGTCCGGGCGACGTCGGGGAAGGCGAAGGTGGCCGTGTCCTGGGCGGCGCCGAAGCCGAGCAGCGTCGCCAAGGTCACCGGGTACACCGCGACCGCCGCACCTGGCGGCTTCAGCTGCTCGACGGCGTCCACGCTGCTCACCAAGGCCGGCCACTCCTGCCAGATCGCCGGGCTGACCTCAGGCGCTGCCTACACCGTGACGGTGTCCGCGACGAACGCGTACGGCACCGGGACGCCCTCCAAGGCAGCCTCGGTCACCCCGAGCTGACGCGGAAAGACCAGAGACGACGTGCAGCCCGCTTCCGCACCCGAGACGCTCCACGCCGGCGCGCCACGCGCCACGCCGTCGGGGGCATGGAGGCGACGCAACGCCTCGACGATCTGCTCGACGCCGTGGCGGTCGCTTGCGATGACGCCTCGACCCCGGCTCGGCCAGATCAATCTCGTCGTCCGTGACATGGGCGCGACGCTCGCGTTCTACCGGACCCTCGGCCTCGAGATCGACGCCGACGAGGGTGCGTCGCACGTCGAGGTCCCGCTCGAGCCGGGCGTACAGCTCGAGTTCGACACGGCCGACTCGGTGGCGCTGTGGGACGCACGGTGGGACGGGGCGACGGGAGGCTCAGCCGTCATCGGCATCCAGCTCAGGTCGCGGCGCGAGGTCGACGAGGTCGTCGCGGCGCTCGTGGCGGCCGGCCACCAGGTGCACCAGGCTCCCTATGACGCCTTCTGGGGGGGCCGGTACGCGATCGTCGACGACCCCGATGGCTACCCAGTGGGCCTGATGGGCCCGATCGACGAGGCCCGCCGGCGCCGGCCGCCCGTCTCGCCGCCGGCCTGAGCGCCGCGATACGCACCCTCGCACGGATCGGGGCTCCCCCGACCGGTCGCCGCGCGCTGCCACGATGAACGGATGTTCGGACGCCGCAGTACCACCACCATGGCCACACCGCGAGTCGAGGCTCCGTCCCCACGTAGAGCTGGCGTGCGTCGCGCCATCGGGGCGACGAGACGTCCCCGCATCGTGGTCGCGGTCGTCGTCGCGGCAGGAGGGCTGCTCGCGGCGTGCGGCAGCGGCCCCAGCTACTCGGGCTCGACCACCACGACGGGCGCACCAGGCTCGCTGGGCACCACCCTGCGCACGGCCGCGGTCACCGGACTCGGGACCGTCGTCGTCGACGCGCGAGGCTTCACCGTCTACGTGCTGTCGTCCGGCTCGGGGAACCTCCCCTGCACGACGGCGAACGGGTGCGCCGCGATCTGGCCGCCGGTGAGAGTCCCGAGCGGCGCCGCCGTGCACGCGGGTGCCGGCATCCGGTCGGCCCTCCTTGGCACGCAGCATTCCGGCAACGCCACGTTCGCGACGTACCACGGGTGGCGCATGTACGAGTTCTCTGGGGACACGGGACCGGGACAGTCCGGCGGCCAGGGCCTCACGAGCTACGGCGGCACCTGGCACGCGATTGACCGTTTCGGCCAGCTCGTGACGACGGTCTCGACGCCCACCACGCCCACGACGTCGTACCCGGGTTACTGATCCGTCAGCTCGCTCGGTCCCGCCACCTTGCGCACCGTGCGTGGAGGTGCGTGTGCGGCGCGCACGGGACTGATCGTCGCACGCCCGTTGTCGAGTGGATCCCTCGACTCACCCGTCGTTAGGAATAGCGTCGTCTGCTGCACGTCATGGCGTCCGAGCATCGGGCGTCACTCAGAATGGGGGAACGATGAAGACTGAAGGAAGAGGCTGGATCCTCTTTTCCATGGTCGTCCTTCTCACCGCTGGGATCATGCGGATCTTTGACGGCATCTGGATGATCCACAACGCGAACTCGATCCAGTCGAGCTACAACTTGACCGGGTCGCTCTTCGGGACGTCACTCAAGACCTACGGTTGGATCTATCTCATCGTGGGCGTCTTGCTCATCCTGGTGGCCCTCGCGCTTGCGGGCGGGTCCGAGGTCGGTCGCTGGCTCGGCATCGCCGCCGGCGCGGTGCTCTCCATCAGCGCGGTCTGGTGGCTCCCGTACGCACCGGTCTGGTCGCTGCTGTACGTCGGGCTCGGTGTCGGCGTCATCTACGGCCTTGCGGTGTTCGGCGGCGAGCAAGAGAGCGTGTCGGAGAGCTCGACCGCTTAGCGGCTGGTGCTCCCGACCGAGGTGGCTCACCTCGGTCGGGGCACTCCGCCTCCCACGTCCGGACGGCTCGGGCACCGGACCGCCCGATCGCCCGCTCGATGTTGCGCACACGGTGACGTGGCCATGGGCGCAGCCCCGTGCGTCGTTGTCGGCGCGGGATCGCGGCCGCACAGTTTCGACAACTGTGTGATCCGCCTATGCAGTGTGTGAGTCCCTCCCTACGATGCCGTCGTGCCCGCGCACTCTCGCCCGCCTCGGGCGCTCGCGGGCGCCCTCGTCGCAGGGCTGCTCGCGAGTGCAGCGCTCCTCGCCTGCGGCGTCGCGTCGGCCGCACCGCGGGCGTGGTCGGTGCTCGCCTCGTTCCCACCGCCCATCGCCTACGTCGCGTCGGTGTCCTGCTTCTCTGTCTCCGGCTGCGTCGCCGTGGGCTGGTCCAGCGCCACCTACCCGTTGGCCCCGGTGCCGATCGAGCTGCGCACGATCGATGGCGGTGGCCTGTGGTCTCCCGTCGCGGTGCCGAAGGGCGCGACGACGCTCGCGACCGTCACGTGCAACGGCGCCGTGTGCCTCGCGGGCGGGGACGGGTCGGTGCTCGTGCGCTCGACGGACGACGGCCTCACCTGGAACGTCGTCGCGCTGCCGTCGGCGATCGCCACGGTCACCGCGATCGCCTGCCCGACGACGACGTCCTGCTTCGCGGAGGGTCGCGGCAGCGGCGCGAGCCCGAACGGCGTGATCGTCGGCTCGTCCGACGGTGGCGCCACCTGGTCGCTGCAGTTTGACGAGACGACGACGGACCTGCACTCGCTGTGGTGCGCCACGGCCACGACCTGCTTCGCCTACGGCACCTCCATCCTCGCGACGACCGACGGCTCGACCTGGGGTGCCTACGCGGCGGGCGCGTCCTTCCCGACGCTGGCCGTGTGCCCATCGATCACGGTGTGCGTGGGATCGTCGCCGTCCGCCGGGATCGTCAGGTCGTCCGACGGCGGTGCCACCTGGTCGATGTCGGATGGCGCCGTCGTCCCGACCGCGCTCGCGTGCGGCAGCGCGACCTCCTGCGTCGGGACGGACGGCGCGAACCTCGTGCTCACGACCGACAGCGGCGCGTCGTGGTCCGAGGTCTCGCCGACCTACCCGTCACAGCGGCTCCTCGGGGTCGCCTGCCCCTCCGCGGACGGCTGCCAGGTCGTCGGCTACGCCACGGCCGACGCCTACCCCGACCGTGCGCTCATGCTCGACGTCGTGCCGAGCACCCAGTCCTTCACGCCCGAGCGCGTCTCGAACGCGATCGATGCCGCGGGGAGCGCGTCGTGCCCCTCCCCGTCGGTGTGCGTCGTCGGGGCCGTCGACGCCTACGGCAACTCGATGCTGCTGCGGACGCCCAGCGCCGGGACGTCGTGGGTGGACCTCGGGCTGCCGGCGACGCTGGCCCAAGAGGACCAGGCCGTGTGCGCGACCCCGTCGGACTGCCTGGTCATCGGCAGCGACACCGACGGGCAGGGGGCGGCCTGGCGGACGACGAACGCCGGGGTCACCTGGAGCGCCGGCGCCGTGCCCGTGAGCGTCGGCGAGGTCAACCGCGTCTGGTGCGCTTCGGCGACGCGGTGCTGGGCCACCGCCTACCTCACGAACAGCTGGACGGCCGTGCTCTCGAGCGCCAACGGCGGTCGATCCTGGACGGCCAAGGCACTGCCGCACACCGCGACCGACCTCTTCGGCGTCGTGTGCGCCACCCGGACGGACTGCGTCGCGGTCGGGGGCCGCGGCGCGTCCGTCGGCGTCGCGTTCCTCACGACCAACGGCGGCCGCACCTGGCGGACCTCCCGCGTGCCCGCCGGGCTGCGACCCCTGTCCGGCCTGGCCTGCCCGTCGGCGAAGGTCTGCCTCGCCGCGTCGAGCGTGCGGCGCGGCGCGGCGACCCACGGCGTGATCGCCCGGTCCACCGACGGCGGTGCGACGTGGACGACCGTCGTCGCCCCGGGCGCCACGGCGCTGCTGGACGCGATCTCGTGCTGGAGCGCGTCGGCGTGCGAGGCCGTGGGGCAGACCACGGCGGCGCAGGACACGCTCAACCCGACGGCCGCGTCGGCGATCGCGACGACGACGGCCGGGAGGACGTGGACGGCGCAGTCGATCCCGAAGGACCAGTGGGCGCTCACCTCGGTGAGCTGCACGAGGTCCGGCGAGTGCCTCGCCGCGGGGATCGGCAGCTACGCACCACCGAACCTCCCCACGGGCGCGACGATCCTGCGGCTCCCGTAGCCGACGGGCGGCGCCGCCCCGCGGACGCCCGGCGCACGCGGGCGTGCGCGGTCACCGCTGGTGCCGGCGCGCCGGGGCGCCACGGAACCGGACCGCCACAAAAACATGGTTTCGTCGGTGCGCGTCTCGGGCAGTGACCCGCTCGGTGATTGACCGGCACGTCGTGGCGGGAGGGCGGGGGACGCCGACGCGTGACCTCGTGGTGGTGCGCCCCTCGCCCTGATGGCCAGCGTGCTGACGCGCACGACCACGACGGCGCCTGGACACCCCGGCGCCCTGATGAAGGAGACACAACGCTCATGCGAAAGCTTCTACTCGTACTCGCCGTGCCGGTGGTGGCGCTCACCCTCCCGGGGCTCGTCCTGCCGGCGATGGCGACCTCCACCACGATCCCGTTCCACGCCCGCATCGGCCACATCTACGGGATGATCCCGCCGCTGCACGTCGGCAAGAAGGGGACGCTCTCGAACAGCGCGCCGGCCAGCGGCGCGCTGCACTACAACGGCGGGCCCGTCATGACGACGAACAAGGTCTACGCGATCTACTGGCAGCCCTCGGGCTACCAGTTCCCGAAGGGCTACGCCAAGAACATCGACGGCTACTTCAAGGCTCTGCAGGCGACGCGCGGCAAGAGCAACAACGTCTACAACGTGGCCACGCAGTACTACCAGCAGCTCCACGGCGGCCCGAAGCAGTACATCCAGAACAAGACGACCTACGGGGGCGCCGTGCTCGACACGAACCCGCTGCCGGCGCTCGATCCCGTCAACTGTCCCGACACCCCGGTCGCCGCCACCAACGGGGGCACCAACCCGCCCTCGACGACCGCGTGGTGCGTGACGGACCAGCAGATCCAGCAGGAGATCTCGACCGTGGTGAAGAAGCACGGCTGGCGCGTGAGCAACCAGACCGAGTTCTTCATGTTCACCGCCCCGAACATCGGCACGTGCTTCCCGGCGTCGGTCAGCGAGACGCAGAACGGCGTGACGACGACGGTGACGGCGCCGCTGTGCTCGTTCTCGTACTTCTGCGCCTACCACAGCGCCTACTTCGACTCGACGGTCGACACGAACTCACAGATCATCTACGCCAACATGCCGTTCGCCCAGCAGACCAACGGCAACCCGGTCACCTGTGACGAGGGCTCGTATCCCAACGCGAACGCCTCGGACCCGGAGATCTCCATCATCAGCCACGAGCACAACGAGAGCATCACCGACCCGTTCGGGACGGGCTGGTGGGACAGCAACTCGTCGGACAGCGCCGCTGGCCAGGAGATCGGCGACATGTGCGCCTGGGACTTCGGCAACCTCTACGGGCAGGCCGGCGCCCAGTACAGCCAGACCATCGACGGCAAGCACTACCTGATGCAGACCGAGTGGGACAACAGCACGAACGGGTGCCCAGGCTCGGACGCGTCGGGGAACGCGGTCCCCGCCCATCCCAACTACGACGTCCCCTCGATCTCGCTCACGCCGAACTCGGGGAGCGCGGGGGCGCCGTTCAAGATCACCGGACAGTTCTTCGGCGAGGGCGACCACGTGGCCAGCGTGTTCGCGCAGACCGGAGCGTCGAGCGTCCGTCTTGGCTCCGCGGTCGCCAATGAGAGCGGTCGGATCACCTTGCGGTCCAAGGTGCCCGGCCGCGCCAGCGCCGGCTCGGCCACGGTGACGAGCACGGGCTCGACGGGCAGCGCCACGGCGCCGTTCACGGTGCCCACTCCCTGAGGAACCGACCTACCTCCCGGCCCTCGGGGCGCGCCGGCAGGGGGTCCGACCGGGTCGGCGACGACCCGGTCGGGCCCCCTGTCTCTGTCGGGGCGGTCCCACGCTGGTGCACCCCGGTGTCGGGCGGAGGTTTGGGAGCGCCGCGGAGCGGGCAGGGCCCTCTACGAGTCGATTCAGCCTGACCGGGAGGACGATCCAATGAAGAAGCACCACCTCGGCGCCGCACTGCTGAGCGGAGCACTCGTGACGACGCTGGCCGCGGGCACGCTGCTGTCCGCTCCCGCCGGCGCGTCATCGAAATCCAGCGCGCTCTTCAAGGTGAAGGAGCTCGTCAACTCCTCGACCTACGTAAAGAAGCTGAACCAGACCGTCGTCGTGCCGACGGGCAAGTTCGTCGGGACGATCAACACGAACACCGGCGCGCTCCGGGGCAAGCTCACGCTCCCGCCGGCGACCTCGCCCGTCAAGCTCGAGGGCATCGGCGTGGCGCAGGCCACGTTCGTGATGGCGCCGACCAAGCCCGTGACCGGCAGGGTGAACTTCAAGAAGTTCACGATCACGTCCCACTCGACGTTCAACATCGACGTGACCTCGCTCACGCCGAACGGCACCTCCGTCAACCTCGTCGGGAACCAGTGCCAGACGGCGACCCCCGTGACCCTGACCCTCACCGGGCCGTTCCAGGCGATCGGCTCGTCGACCTACACGGCGACCTACACCATCCCGCCCTTCGCGAACTGCCTGGCCATGACGCCGCTGCTCACCGAGCAGGTGTCGGGACCCGACAACAGCATCACCGCGACGTTCGCGCCGGCCTAGTCGGCCCGGCGTTCGCGTCCGTTCGCGGGCGCCGGCACGGCCGTTGTGGGCGTGCCGGCGACCGCACCGACGCGGTCCGCTCAGCGGGTGAGCGCGCGCCCCTGGTCGTCGGGGGTCGTGACGGGGGCACCGTCGGTGCTCGTTGTGGTCGCGGCATCGGGCGCCGCCTGCGCCGGGCGGGCCGCCGCACCGGGGCGGCGACGCAGCCCGACCCGGTCGCCGACGCCGATGGCGAGCGCCTGGAACTGGGCGCGGCTCATCTGCGCCCAGAGCTCCTGGCCGTCGTCGAGGCGCAGCGAGACGCGGATCTCGAAGCCGAGGGTGGCGACCTCGGTCACGACGGCGGGCGTGCCCTCCGTCGGGCCCACCACCTCGAGGTCGTGGGGGCGGACGGCCTGGCCGTCGAGCGTCGTCGACGGGCCGAGGAACCGCAGCACGAACTCCGACGCGGGGTGGTCGTAGAGCTCGGTCGGCGTGCCGACCTGGGCGACGCGGCCCTCGTTGAGCACGAGCAGGTTGTCGGCGATCTCCATGGCCTCGTTCTGGTCGTGGGTGACGAGGACCGTCGTCACGTGCACGGCGTCGTGGAGCTCTTTGATCCAGGTGCGCAGCTCGCCGCGCACCTGGGCGTCGAGGGCGCCGAAGGGCTCGTCCAGCAGCAGCACCCTCGGCTCGATCGCGAGCGCCCGGGCGAGCGCCATGCGCTGCAGCTCGCCGCCCGAGAGCTGGGCCGGGTAGCGGCCCGCGAGGTCCGAGAGCCGGACGAGCTCGAGCATCTCGGTCACCCGCGCGGCGATCTCGGCCCGCGGGCGGTGGCGGACCTTGAGGCCGTAGGCGACGTTCTTCGCCACGGTCATGTGGCGGAACGGCGCGTAGTTCTGGAAGCAGAACCCGATGTTGCGATGGCGGGGGTCGACGTCGGTCACGTCCTCGCCGTCGATCGAGATGCGCCCGGCATCCGGCGTGACCAACCCGCCGATCAGCCGAAGCAGCGTCGACTTGCCCGCACCGGAGGGACCGAGGATCGCCGTGAGGGCGCCCGAGGGGATCTCGGTCGTCACGTCCTCGACCCCGAAGGTCACCCCGAAGCGCTTGGTGACCTGGTCAAGCGATATCGACATGCAGTCTCTTCTCCCTCGACCGAAGGATAGACAGGACGACGAGCACGACGATCGAGATGGACGCGAGCACGACGGCACCGGCGAAGGACGAGAGCTCGTTGTAGTTCTGCTCCCACTCGTTGGCGATCCACAGCGTCATGGTCTGGGTCTTGGACTGGTTGCCCGAGACGACGAGGACCGCACCGAACTCGCCGAGCGTGCGGGCGAGCGTGAGCGTCACGCCGTAGAGCACGCCCCAGCGAATCGCCGGGAGCGTGATCGTGAAGAACCGCCGCCACGCGCCCGCGCCGAGCGTGCGCGCCGCGGCCTCCTGGGTCTCGCCCACCTCGACGAGCACCGGGACGACGGAGCGCAGCACGTAGGGGAGCGACACCGCCATCGAGGCGAGCGCGATGCCGGTGGGGGAGAAGATGGCCATGATCCCGTGGCGCGCGAGCCACGGGCCGAACCAGCTCCCGAGCGGGGCGTAGGCGAGCAGGAGGGCGAGCCCGATGATGATCGGGGAGACGGCGATCGGCACGTCGAAGGTGAGGTCCAAGAACCGCCGTCCGACGAACCTGCGGCGCGCGAGGAGGAGGGCCGCGCCGATGCCGACCACCGTGTTGACCGGCACGACGACGAGCGCGATCTTCGCCGAGAGCCAGAGGGCCGAGACCGCCGCGGGCTGGGTGACGGCGCGCCAGAACGCGCCGAACCCCGAGCTGAAGGCGTTGTAGAAGAGGTACCCGACGGGCAGCCCCACGAGCAGCGCGAGGTACGTGAGCACGGCCGCGCGCAGCGGCCACATCCGGCGCGCGCCGATGGGTGCGGCGGTCACGACGAGAGCCGCTTCGAGATCCGGCGAGCGAGCGCCGAGGAGCCCGCGAGCAGGAGGAGGCTCAGCACGAGGAGCGCGACGGACACCGACGCCGCCACGTCCGGCTTGCCGGCGCCGATGAGGCTGAAGATGAGGATCGACGCCGTCGTCGTCTTTGCGAGGCCGCCGGCGATGAGGGTGATCGAGCCGAACTCGCCCACCGCGCGCGCGAAGGCGAGCCCGAACCCGGAGAGCACCGCGGGCAGCAGGGACGGCAGCACGACCGTGCGGAAGGTCCGGAACGAGCCCGCGCCGAGGGTGCGCGCCGCCGCCTCGGCCTGCCCGTCGAGGGAGGCGAGGACCGGTTGGACCGCGCGCACCGAGAACGGCAGCGTCACGAAGAGCAGGGCGACCAAAAGCCCGGTCACCGTCTCGAAGAGCGTGACGTGCACCGGGCTCTTCACCCCGTAGAGGAAGAGGAAGACGACGCCCGCGACGATCGTGGGGAGCGCGAAGGGCAGGTCGATGACGGCCTCGACGACGCGCTTGCCGACGAAGTCGTCGCGGACCAGGACCCAGGCGATCGCGATGCCCGCGACGGCGTTGACGGCCGCGACCGCGAGGGAGAGCCACAGCGAGAGCCAGATGGCGGCCCGCGCGTTGGGCTGGGTCACCGCGGACCAGAACGCCGCGAAGTCGGTGTGCACCGACCAGTCCCAGAAGGCGAGCCCCGCCCCGTGGGTGTGGATCGAGAGCCCGAGCCCGTGCGCGGCGAGGGCCGCGATCGGGAGCAGGACGATGACCGAGAGGTAGCCGACGAGCAGGGTCGCGCCGCCGGCCATGCCGATCGCCGAGAGGGGGCGAACGCGAAAACGCCGCCGGCTCCGGGGAGCCGGCGGCGCTTTGCGCGCGACGTCGAGTGCGTCAGCTTGTATAGCCATTCGCCGCCTCGATCTTCATGATGATCCCGTTCGGCGAGAAGAACTTGTTGGTCACCGCCGTCCACCCTCCGAGTGATTGGATCGTCGTGAGCTGCTTGGCAGAATAGGACTTCGGGAACAGGTGCGCCGTCGCCCTCGCGACCGACGGGAGCGTCGGGCGGAACGCGTTGTGGGCCCAGACGTTCTGGCCGGCGGGCGAGAACAGGTAGGCGAAGAAGGCCCTGGCGCCCTTGTTGGACGTGCCGGTGCTCGTGAGGGCGGCGGGCATCTGGATGAGGATGTTCTGCGCGGGGTAGACGACGTCGATCGGCTTGGCGGCCGCCTTGGCCGTCAGCGCGTCCGCCTCGTAGGCGAGGAGCACGTTGCCCGTGCCCGCGAGGAACGCGGTCAGGGACTTCGAGCCGCTCGAGGGCTCCGCGACGACGTGCTTCACCACCGAGTTGGTGAACTTGTAGGCCTGCGCTGGCGTCCTGCCGAGCCGGATCTGGGACTCGTAGACCTCGAGGAGGTTCCAGCGCGCGCTGCCCGAGCTGTACGGGTCGGGCGTGACGGTCTGCGCGCCGGCCTTGGCCAGGCTCGCCCAGCTCGCGACGCCGGTCGGGTTGCCCGGCCGCACGGTCTCGACGACGTACGAGTCGGTGACGACGCCGTGCTCGGCCTTGCCGGCGCCACTGGTCGCCCACGCGGGTGAGACCAGCCCGTGGTTGACGAGGAGCCCGAGGTCCGTGACGAGGGAGAAGTTGACGACGTCCGCCGGCTGGCCGGAGACGACGTTCTCCGCCTGGGTCGTGGAGGCGCCGAAAGAGTTGTTGAAGACGACGTTCTTCCCCGCGGGGGTCGCCTGGAAGGCGGCCTCGAGGGCGGCGTAGGCGTTGGCCACGATCGAGTAGCCGACCACGTTGACCGTGTCCGTCCCGCGCGGGGCGGTGGCGGCGGCGATGCCGGCGCCGCCGACGCCGGACGCGAGCAGCGTGGCGGGAAGGGTGAGGGCAGCGAGTCGGGTGAGTCGGCGGGGGGTGAGCCGTCGCATCGGAGGAGGGTCCCTTCAATCTGTTGTACACCTAGCAATTTACTAGGCGCCGGGGCACTCTAACTAAAGTATTCCCAGCGGTCAAGTACGATATCACCCCGGCGGCGCGAGGAGGACTCGCCCCCAAGGCCGCGCACCGGTGCCGCCGCGCCGGACCCGCGGCCCGACACCGTCGCTCACCCGGTCCGACGCCTCGCGGCACCCCGTTCGACCCCTCCCGACGGTGGCCGACGCGCGCCCGGGGTGTCCTACGCTCCGTGCCCCATGGATCTCGAGCGACGGACCGAGGTGAAGGTCCCCGAGATCATCGCGCTCTTCTGGGTCGTGAAGGTCCTGACGACGGCGCTCGGCGAGTCGGTGTCGGACTACAGCGTGCACAAGTTCGACCCGGTGCTCGCCGTGCTGGCGGGCTTCGTCGTCTTCGTGGTCGCCCTCGCGCTCCAGCTCTCCGTCCGGCGCTACGTCGCGTGGGTGTACTGGCTCACCGTCGCCATGGTCGCGGTCTTCGGGACGATGGCCGCCGACGTGACCCACGTGAAGTTCAAGGTCCCCTACGCGGTGTCGACCGTGGCCTTCGCGATCGTCCTCGCCGTCGTGTTCGTCGCGTGGGATCGCGTCGAGCACACGCTCTCGATCCACACCGTCGACACGCTGCGACGTGAGCTCTTCTACTGGGCGACCGTGACCGCGACGTTCGCCCTCGGCACGGCGGCCGGCGACCTCATGGCCATCCAGCTCCACCTCGGGTTCTTCGGTGCCGGGGCGTTCTTCTTCGGGATGATCTGCCTGCCCGCGCTCGCGTGGCGGTACCTCGGGCTCAACCCCATCGCGGCGTTCTGGTGGGCCTACATCCTCACCCGGCCGCTCGGTGCCTCCTTCGCGGACGGGTTCGGCAAGCCCACCTCCTTCGGCGGCCTCGGGCTCGGCGACGGGATCGTGGCCGGCGTCCTGGCGGCCCTCATCGTGGCGCTCGTCGCGTACCTCAGCGTGACGAAGGCCGACGTGCGCCCGGCGGCGACGCCCGTCCGCACGGGCTAGGGCTCGCGCCGCGCGTCGTCACCGCGCGAGCGGGCACGGCACGGCCGAGCGGAGCGCCCAGAGCTGGTAGCCCGCGACCACCCGGTGGCTGACCACCGCGAGGCCGCCCGTCGTCGTGAGCTGGCGCAGCAGCGTCGCCGGCATCGAGGGCCAGTCGTCGGACTCGACGTAGAGGACCGCGGGGCAGCCGTTCCGCACCCGCACGGCCGCGCGTCGTGACGAGGCGAGGTACCCGCCCTCGATCGCGGTGCCGGGCACGACGATGACCCTCGCGCGGTCGCTCAGCGTCGTGTAGCCGTTGTTGTAGAGGTCGGAGTGGACGATGCGCACGTGGCGCACGTCGTAGTACGACCAGGGCCATCGCGCCGTGCCGCCGATGACGACGCGGTCGCCCTGGGCGAGGCCCCGGTGCACCAGCCCGGCCGCGACGGCGAAGTCCCCGCCCGGGTAGCCCTGGCGGTGCACGACGCGGTCGGCCGCGAGCAGGCCGGCGACGCCGAGCCCCACGCACAGCGCGACCACGGCGAGCGCGCGGTGCGTGCGCCGCGTCCAGCGCCACGCGATCGCCGCCCCCTCGGCGAGGACCATCGCGATCGCGGGGTACAGGTACGCGTCGGTGCGGCCCGTCCCGAGCGGGACGAGCGAGGGGATCGAGCAGACGACCGCGGCGCCGAGCACGGCCAAGGAGAGCAGCTGGCGCCGCCACGCGAGGAGGCCGAGGAGGAAGAGCGCGCACAGCGCGACCCGGTCGAGGGTGCCGAGGCCGTGGATCCCGAGCGACGGGGTCGTCACCCCGACACCGCGCACGAGCCCGTCGAGGATGGTCCTCGCGGAGTGCGCGAAGCCGTGCGGGGAGGAGACGACGAGGTAGTACCCGTCCCAGCTCGTTCGCAGCCGGGGCGAGATGCCGGCGCGAACGGCGAGCCAGAGCGCCGCGAGCCCGAGCGCCGTCGCGGCACCCGCGGCGACGAGGCGCACCGAGACGGTCCGGCGCACGACGGCCTCGACCCCGAGGGCGACCCAGACGCCGAGGACGAGGGGGACCGGGGTGAGCGAGATCGCACAGACCGCTACCGAGGCCCCCGCGAGCCAGACCGCCCCGCGCGGGCCGTGGCGTCTGACCCGCTCGGCGAGGAACAGCACGAGGCAGGCGCCGAGCAGGTCGAAGGCGTAGGGCTTCACACGGGTCGCGTACTGGACGTCGCTGTAGGCGAGGGCGACGACCCCCGCCGCGACCAGGGCGGCGGGTGCGGACAGCCCCCACCACCTCGCCAGCCGTCCGACGACGACGATGCCGGCGACCGAGGCGAGGAACGTCGGGAGCTGGTCGGCCCAGAGCGCATGGGGGAACCAGCCGATCCAGACCCGCTCGCCGAGGACGAAGCCGGGGGTGGTCACGACCATCCTCGCGGCGGTCCCCAGCGGGACGCGCGTCGTGAGGGCGACCCAGGCGTCGTCGCGGTACAGGGTGCCCGAGGAGAACCCCCCGGCGCGGGCGACGGCGCCGACCGCCGCGACGGCGAGCAACAGCGCCCACTCGTAGCGCCGGACCCAGCCGAGCCCGACGAGCCGATCGGCGAGCGTCGTCTCGCGCGACTCGTCCCTCGCGTCGGCGCGCGCGGGGGCCGTCGTCGTCACGGACGGGCGAGCCGCGCGGGGTCCGCCACGCCCGGTGGGCTGGGCGTGGCGAGGAAGGAGCGCCAGTTGCGCACGACGGCGACCCCGACGGCGAGCCCGCCGAGGGCGAGCGCGACGCCCGCCAGCTGGACGAGGACCGAGCCGAGGTGCCCGTCCTGGCCGAGCCAGAGCAGCTCGTCGACGGCCCGTGCGACGCCCCACACGACCATGGCGATCGCGGTCAGCGCGCCGGTGGGCGGGCGGCGGCCGGGGTGGGCGGCCGCCAGCCGGGCGAGCCGTCGCTCGACGACCAGGAGCACGACGAGCAGCAGGCCGTCCTCGATCGCCTGGATGATCGGCACCGGGATGCGCCGGCCGACCTGGCCCGCGTAGTACATGCCGAACCACTGGGTGGTCGCGTGCCCGCCCCCGGCGACCATGAGCTGGGGGCCGAGCAGCCGCCCGATCGCCCAGCCCAGGGCGAGCGCGGGCACGGCGATGTCGAGGCCCTCGAGGATCCCGACCTCAGGGCACCGGCGGTGCGTGACCCACAGCGCCGTCGGCACCGCGAAGAGGAGCCCCCCGAAGGACGCCAGCCCGCCGTGCCAGACCTCGAGGACCTGGAGCGGCTGGCCCGAGTAGGTGGACCAGTGCGTGACCACGTGGAAGAGCCGCGCGCCGAGGAGGGCGGCCACGACCACCCAGATGCCCATCGAGGTCAGCCACTCGGTGGCGAAGCCGCGGGACCTCGCGCGAGCGACGAGGTAGCGCCACGCGACGTAGAACGAGATCGCGAGGCCGAGCCCGTAGGTGTGCAGCTCGAGCGGCCCGAGGTGGAACGCCGTGGGGATGGGGCGCACGCCCCGAGACTACGGCCGGCCCGCGCCTGCGAACCCGTACCCGAAGCGCACGGGGGTGAGCCAGACGACCGCGCCGGTGTAGGGCGCCTCGATCATCGTGCCGTGTCCGATGTACATGGCGACGTGCTCGCTGCCGCCCGGGCCGTAGAAGAGGAGGTCGCCGGGCATCAGGTCGGAGATGGGCACGGGCGTCGAGTCCGCCATCTGGGCGCCCGAGAAGTGCGGCAGCTGGACGCCCGCCGCGGCCCACGAGAGCATCGTGAGCCCGGAGCAGTCGACGCCGGCCCTCGACGCGCCGCCCCAGACGTAGGGGACCCCGAGGAACGACAGCGCCGTGTCCACCGCGATGTTCGCCGACGAGTTGGGCGGCGGGGCGGGGAAGTTCTGGTTGGGCGCCTGCGGCGCGGCGACGGCCGCGGCGGCCTGGGCGTTGGCCTGCTGCTGCTGGAGCACCAGCTGCTGCTGCACGGCCGCGTCCGCCTGCTTGAGCTGGTGCTGGAGATTGGCCTGGAGCGCCTCGCCCTGGAGCTTCTCGTTCGCGAGGGTAGAGGTGTCCTTCGTGTGCGCGGCGAGCGAGGCGTTGAGCACCCGCTCGTTGTTCGCGAGCGCCTGGCGGGCGTTGGTGAAGTTCGCGACCGACCCCGCGAGGTTGCCCTCGGCCACCTGGTTGTAGATGGACGTCGCCCCGAGCGCGTTGGCGTTCGTCGCGAACAGCGGGTTCGTCGAGGCGACCGAGCCGCTGTTGACGTAGGCGTTCACGGCGGCCGCCTGCAGGGTCGCCTGGTAGCGGCTCACCGCGCGCTGGTCGCGCCCGACGGCGACCCTCGCCTCGCGGATCCGGTTCTGGAGGCGGTGCACCGCCACCTGCTCTTGGTTGTACTGCCCCCCCAGCCGGCCGATCAGCTGGGACTCGTTCTGGATCTCGACGAGCAGCGCGTGGGCCTTGGCCTTGGCGGACGCCACCCCGTTGGCCGACGCGGGACGCGAGGAGCCGATGAGGGTGCCCGAACAGACGATGGCGAGGGCCATCGT
Source organism: Acidimicrobiales bacterium (assembly GCA_035937595.1). Classification (GTDB taxonomy): domain Bacteria; phylum Actinomycetota; class Acidimicrobiia; order Acidimicrobiales; family RAAP-2; genus Palsa-459. The sequence continues at coordinate 31,378 of DASZHS010000042.1, read as the reverse complement.
GGGTGCCACCACCCACCGGAGCCCTCGTACGCCCCTGATCGGCCGCGGCGTCGAGGTGCGCGCACGGCGCCCGACGTCGGTCACAACGCGGTCAGTCTTGCCGATCGTCACGGGGTGTGCCAAGGCACCCGGCATCCGGGGCGTACCGCCTGGATCGCCGCAGGTCAGCAGGCGTTTCGGGCTCGGCTGGGCGACGGGGTACCTTGGCGCGATGGGCACCACGATCGAGTTCCCGACCGCGTCGGGCACCAAGGCGCGGGGCTACCTCGCCGAGGCCGGCGAGGGGTCGCCGGGCGTCATCGTCATCCAGGAGTGGTGGGGGCTCGTCCCGCAGATCGAGGCGACGTGCGACCGCTTCGCCACGGCCGGGCTCACCGCGCTCGCCCCGGACCTCTACGACGGCGCCAAGGTGCCGGTCACCGAGCCGAGCGAGGCCGCCCAGCAGATGATGGACCTCAAGGTCCCGGTGGCCGCCGCGGACCTCTCGGGCGCCGTCGACGAGCTGGTCGCGAGGACGGGGCGGCCGCACGTCGGCACGGTCGGCTACTGCATGGGCGGCGGGCTCGCCCTCATGCTCGGTGCGCATCGGCCCGACGCCGTCGCCGCCGTCGTCCCCTGCTACGGCGTGCACCCCTGGGCCGAGGGCCGGCCCGACTACGCGAGGCTGACCGCGGCCGTCCAGATCCACTGCGCCGCCCTCGACGAGTCGTTCCCGCCGTCGGCCGCCGAGTCGCTGGCCGCGACGCTCCGCGACCTCGGCCGCGAGGTCGAGGTCTACGTCTACGACGGGGTGAACCACGCCTTCGCCAACGAGGACCGCCCAGAGGTCTACGACGCCCCCGCCGCGACCCTCATGTTCGACCGGTCCGTGGCGTTCCTCACCTCGCACCTCGGCTGAGCGACCCCGGGCGGCCCGGTCACCGGCCGTCGCCGTCGCGGTGCTCGGCGAGGAACGCGAGGGTCCGGACGGACCGCTTCTGGTCGTTCGTGACGTTGCCGCGCGTGACGACGTCGAGGAACGTGCCGAGCGACCCGAAGCGCGGCGTGTACCACAAGGTGAGCGTGACCTCGGTCGCCTCGCCCACGGCGTCGAGGTCGACCGAGAACCCGAGGCCGCGGAGCACGGCCACCCCCGTGCCCTCGAAGGCGAGCCGGCGGTGCACCTCGAGCTCGGTCACCGTCCAGCGGATCGTCGCCATGAAGAGCCCCGAGATCCGCGAGCGCTCCTCGAAGCTCGCGCCGAGCCGGGCCTCGCCGTCGGTGCGGAGGACCTCGACGGTGGACTCGACCCACTCGGCGTAGCGGTCGGTCGCGACCAGCAGCCGCCAGACCTCCTCGACGGGCGCGGCGGCGGTCGTCGACGCGAACTCCCGGTGCTCACGGGCCACGTCGCACCTCGGCCGCGCCGGAGCGGCCCGTGCGCGTCGGGCCACGGCGCCGCGTGCCGCCCTCGAGCTCGGTCCCTGCCACGCCACGACGTTGCCACGCGCCGTCCGGCCCGTCGCGCGCGCGTCGGTAACCTTCGACCATGTCCGAGCGCTCCCGCGACCTGCCCCGCCGCTCCTGCCTCTCGACGCCCGGCTCGTCGGAGAAGTTCCTGGCGAAGGCGCCGACGGTGGCGGCGGACATGACGTTCCTCGACCTCGAAGACGCCGTCGCGCCCAACGAGAAGGTCGCCGCGCGGGCCAAGGTCGTCGAGGCGATCGTGAAGCAGGACTGGGACGACCGGGTCCTGTGCGTCCGGGTGAACGCCTGGGACACCGCCTGGACCTACAACGACGTGATCGAGGTGGTGGGGGCTGCGGGCCCGAGGCTCGACGAGGTCATGCTGCCGAAGGTCCAGTCCGCCGCCGAGATCGTGGCCCTCGACCTCCTGCTCACCCAGGTCGAGCGCAACAGCGGGCTGCCCGTCGGCCACGTCGGCATCGAGGCGCAGATCGAGACCGCGCGGGGGCTCATCAACGTGGAGGAGATCTGCGCCGCCTCGCCGCGGCTCGAGACGATCATCTTCGGCCCCGCGGACTTCGCCGCGTCGATCGAGATGCCCGTGCTGACCGGGGGCGTCGCGATCCCCGAGTACCCCGGCGACCACTTCCACTACGTCTTCTCGAAGATCCTGATGGCCGGGCGCGCGAACGGCCTCCAGGTCATCGACGGGCCGTTCCTCAAGGTCCGGGACCACGACGCGCTGCGGGCGTTCGCGATGCGGACCCGGATGCTCGGCTACGACGGCAAGTGGGCGCTCACCCCGGACCAGGCCGTCGTGCTGAACGAGGTCTACTCGCCGACCCAGGAGCAGTTCGACCACGCCTGGGACATCCTCGAGGCCTACCGGGTCGCCACCGACGAGGAGCACAAGGGCTCGGTGATGTTCGGCGACGAGATGATCGACGAGGCGAGCCGCAAGATGGCGACCAAGTTCGTGAGCCGCGGCGAGCGCGCAGGGCTGACGAGGTCGCGGTAGCTCAGGCGGCCTCGCACAGGCGCCGGGCGATGACCTTGAGGCACAGCGTCTCGTCGGCACCCTCGAAGATCGACAGCACCCTCGCGTCGACGAAGTAGCGGCTGACGGCGTACTCCTCGGCGTAGCCCATGCCCCCGTGCAGCTGCATCGCCTCGCGCGTCACCCACTCGGCGGCCCTGCAGACGTAGGCCTTCGCCATCGAGGCCTCGAGCGCCCCCTCGCCGGTCGCCATCACCCGCGCCACCTCGTAGGAGAACTGCCGGGCGCACTGGATGACCGCGGCCATCCGGCCGAGCTTGGCGCGGGTGAGCTCGTAGTCGAGGAGCGCCGCGCCGAAGACACGCCGGCCCCGCGCGTAGTCGACGGCGGCCTCGTAGGCCGCCTGCATCACCCCGAGCGCGCGTGCGGCGGTCTGGATCCGCCCGTTCTCGAACCCGGCCATCTGGAGGTAGAACCCTCGGCCCAGCCCCGCCTCGCCCCCGACGAGGTCGGCGTCCTCCACGAAGAAGCCCTCGAAGCTGAGCTCGTAGGAGTGCATGCCGCGGTACCCGATCGTGTCGATCGGCCGGCCCTCGAGCCGCCCCGGCCCGCCCTCGCCACGGGGTGGCTGGTCGACCCGGAACCCGTGGGCGTCGCCGGGGGGCTTGCGCACGAGCAGCAGCGAGAGCCCCCGATGGCCCTTGGTGCGGTCCGGGTCGGTGCGCACGAGCAGCATGAGCACGGTCGCGCGCGCCGCGAACGTGCACCACGTCTTCGTGCCGTTCACGACCCACCCGCCGTCCACCTTCGTGGCCGTCGTCGTGATCCCCGCGACGTCGCTCCCGAAGTCGGGCTCGGTCACCGCGACGGCGGCCAGCTCCTCGCCCGAGGCGAGCCTAGGCAGCCAGCGCTCACGCTGGGCGTCGGTCCCCCCGCGCACGAGCGCCCTCGTCAGGATCTCGGGGCGCGTGATGAGCGAGCCGCCGATCCCGAGCGACCCCCACGTGAGCTCCTCGGTCGCCACCACCATCCCGAGGTAGTCGTGCTCGCCGCCCGTCGCGAACCCGCCGTAGGCCTCGGGCACGCTGAGCCCGAGCCCGCCGAGCTCGGCGAGCCCCGAGATGAGCGCCTCGGGGATGTCCCCGTTGGTGCGGTGGACGTGCTCGGCGTGCGGCCGGACCTGCTCGGCGGCGAAGCGGTGGAACGTGTCGGCGACCAAGGTGAAGTCCTCGTCGAGGTGCCGGGGTCCGGGGGACTCGGCGAGGGCGGCGAGGAACCCGGGTGCGCGCCCCCCGGCGAGGAACGCCTGCGCGGGGCCCTGCCAGCCGGGCTCCACCCCGAAGAGCGGCTCGCGCCCGACGGTCCGCGCGGCGGCGTCGGCGACCGCGTCGGCGACGAACGCGCACGCGAGGTCGGCCTCTGTGGGCCCGTGCGCCCCGTAGCGGACGGCGGCGCGGGCGACCTCGGTGGCCGCGGCGACGTGGGCGAGCTCGTAGGCGAGGCTCTGGTTGTCGTCGACGCCACCGAGCGCGACGAGCCGCTCGGTGGCCCGCGTCACGAGCGCGCCGGCGAGCTCGACGGCCCCGGCCGCACCGTCGAGCCCTGGGGCACCGTCAACCACCCGCAAAACCTAAGCGATCGTGCAACGGGCACCGCGTGCTCGGACCCGTAGGCTCGCGCCCGTGCAGGTGACGATGCTGCTGTGCGACAGCGCGCAGGTGGCCGACGGCAAGCTCTACATCCTCGGCGGGGGCTGGTCGGTCACCGGCCCGCAGCCGGTCCCCTCGGCGGTCGCCATCAAGCTCGAGGTCGACTGGCACGAGCTGTCGCGCGAGCACCACTGGGAGCTGTTCTTGGAGGACGCCGACGGTGGGGCGGTCATGATCGAGACGCCCGAGGGCGCCCAACCGGTCGAGATGCGGGGCGACTTCGCGGTGGGCCAGCCGCAGGGCGTGCCCGAGGGCTCACCCGTGGACGTCCCCATGGCCGTCAACCTGGGCCCCCTCCAGCTGGCGCCGGCCAGCCGCTACACGTGGCGGTTCGTCGTCGACGGCGAGAGCCTCCCCGGCGCGTCCGTCTCGTTCGCCACCCGCCCCGCTGAGGAGCCCGCGACCGAGCCCTGAGCGGTCGACGAGCCACACCGTCGCCACCGTCGCCCCGCACACGAGCAGCCCGCCGAGCTCGAAGCGGAACCGGTTGTTCTCGGCGGCCTCGAGCAGCGTCGTCGTGACGAAGACCGACGCGGAGAGCACCCAGATCCACAGCGCGGCGGCCGCGCCCCGGGGGTCTCGTCGTCGGCGGCGCCACGCGACGATCGGGAGGGCCACGAGGGCGAGGAGCGCCTCGGCGATCGCGGTGATCGACAGGTTCGAGAGCCCGGGGCCGCGGTGCGCGGCGATGACCGCCACGACGGCCGTCGGGTCCGCGGACGGCTGGAGGCCGATCAGCGCGTCGTAGACGGTCGTGTAGCCCCCCAGGTGGTAGTGGGGGAGCTGGTCCGTCGCGTAGTACTGCTCAGTCGGGAGCAGCCACAGCCGGAGCCCCACCGTCGTGTGGAGCACGTACTGCCACGGGCGGTGCTCGATCCAGTGCAGGTCGTCGGCGAGGTACTGGCGCGAGATGGCGACGTAGGCGATGTTGTCGTAGTTGGGCGTGTTGATGTTGGTGGCGATGTCGAGGGCGGCATGACCCGTCGGCGGATGGCGCCAGAGCGCCCCGTAGGTCGTGAGCGGGGAGAACGGCGGGCGCAGCGCGACCGGTGAGATGACGCCCTGGCCGACGAGCGTGCGCAGGTCGGCGCGCGAGTCGAGCGAGAGCGTCGCGCGCGCGAGGTTCATGCCGAGCCAGCTCGACGTGGTGGCGGTGTGGAACTGGACCATGTCGTTGCCGTACCACGCCGCCACGACGAGGAGCGGCCCCACGAGGACGGCGACGACGCGCCGCCAGCTGTGGCGCAGCACCCAGACGAGCGGCACCGAGGCGAGCGCCACCGTGTAGAGCTGGTACGAGCTGTTGGTGAGGACGAGGCCGGCCGCGAGCACGCCGTAGGCGACGCCGGGCACGACGCGGTTCGTGCGCGCCCACCGCACCGCGGCCCAGCCCGTCGCGGTCACGAGGGCGGCCGTGGGCAGCGCGTAGAAGTAGAACGCGCCGTAGAGGTACTGCGCGGGGTCCGCCACGATGAAGACGCCGACCACCACGAGCGTCACGACGCGGTTGACGCCGAGCTCGAGGAGGATCCCGGCGGCGGCGACGGCGACGACGACCGCGCAGGCGACCATCACCCCCGAGGCCACGGGTGCCTGCATCGCGTGGGGCAGGTTGAGGAGGAGGCCCGTCGCGAGGTTGAACAGCGGTGGCTGGCTGTGGAGGCGCGCGAGGCTCCCGACGAGGCCGTGCTGCAGCAGGCTCGCGGGGAGCAGCTGCCAGTCGTTGCGCGCGAGGGCCGGCGCGCTCAGGTCGGTCGAGTGGATGCGCACGCCGAGCGCGACGGCGACGACGTGCAGGACGGCGGTGACGACGCCGATCCCGATCAGCACCACGGCGTCGGTCACCCGCAGCGCGCGGCGCGTGCCCGACGCGGGTGCTGCCTCAGGCACCGGACGAACCTACCAATCCGATTGGGTGGTCACCTCGGCCCACGGGCAGAATGGCGACGTGACCACCTACGAGCGACCGTTCGGCCGCGCCTTCGAGGAGTTCGAGGTGGGCGACGTGTATCGGCACTGGCCCGGCAAGACGATCACGGAGGCCGACGACCACCTCTTCTGCATGGTCACGATGAACCACCACCCGCTGCACACGAACGCCTGGTTCGCCGAGCACGAGACCGTCCACGGGCGCAACGTCGTGGTCGGCAACCTCGTCTACTCGCTCGCGCTGGGCATGAGCGTGCCGGACGTCTCGGGGTCCTGCATCGCGAACCTGGAGGTCGAGTCACTTCGCCACCAGCACCCGACGTTCCACGGCGACACGATCTACGCCGAGACGCGGGTGCTCGGCAAGCAGCCGTCCCGCTCCAAGCCGGACCGCGGCATCGTGACCGTGGAGACGAAGGCGTTCAACCAGCGTGGCGAGGAGGTCTGCTTCTTCCGCCGCAAGGTGATGGTCTGGATGGCCGCCTCGCTCCCCCCGCGACGCCGCCCCTACGGTGACGACGTCTGGGACTGAGCGCCTCGCGCCGTCGGCGGCCCTGCGAGCGCGCCTCCAAGGGCTGCCCATCACCCGGGCGTTCCCCTGGCGCGAGACGCGTGACCCGTGGCGGGTCCTCGTCGCGGAGCTCTGCTGCCAGCAGACCCAGGCGCAGCGCGCGGTCGCCGTCTACGAGCGGTGCTGCGCGCGCTTCCCCACGCCCGCCGCCTGCGCCGCGGCACCACTCGGCGACGTCCTCGACGCGTGGCGGGGCCTCGGCTACTACCGGCGCGCGCGTGCGCTGCAGGGAGCCGCGACCGCGATCGTGGACGACCACGCCGGGCGCGTCCCGGACGACCTCGACGCGCTGCTCGCGCTCCCGGGCGTCGGCCCCTACACCGCGCGAGCGGTCCTGTGCTTCGCGTTCGAGCGCGACGTCGGCATCGTCGACACCAACGTCGCGCGGGTGCTCGCGCGCGCCGTCGCGAACCGACCGCTCGCACCACGGGAGGCACAGGCGCTCGCCGACGACCTCGTCCCTCGCGGGCGTGGGTGGGCGCACAACCAGGCGATGCTCGACCTGGGTGCGACCACGTGCGGCCCGGTGCCCTCGTGCTCTTTGTGCCCGCTGCGGCCGTGCTGTCGGTGGCGTCGATCGGGTGACGGGGCGCCGGACCCGGCGAGCCGCACGGCGTTCGTCTCGCGGCCACAGCCCCGCTTCGCCGGCTCGAATCGCGAGGGTCGAGGACGGCTGCTCGTCGCGGCGCTCGACCGCCCGCTCGCCGCGTCGGACCTCGCGACGGCGGCGGGATGGCCCGAGGACCCAGCGCGCGCGGCGCGCGTCGCGGCGCAGCTGGTGGCCGAGGGTCTGCTCGAGGTCGAAGGCGGGATCTGGCGCCCCGGGCGCGGCGCGCGCTCAGCCTGAGAGGAACGCGCCGACGTGCTCGGCGACGAGCGCGGGCCGCTCCACGTGCAGGAAGTGGCCGGCGGCGGCGACGCGGTGGTAGCGCGAGCCCTCGCAGAGGTGCAGGAGCGGGTCCCCGATCGCCTCGATCCCGATGCACCCGTCGTCTACGCCGTGCAGGTAGCAGACCGGCACGGGGGGCGTCGCGAGGGCGGCCGCCTGGGCGGCGGCGGCGTCAGGATCCGACGGCGGGTCCGCGAACAGAGCGCGGTAGTAGCCGGTCGCCGCGGCGAGGTGGGCGGGCGCGGCGAGGGCCGCCTTGGCCGCGGCGATCCCCTGAGCGGCGGACGCCGCGTCCAGCCCGGGCGACCACTGGGACCACAGCGCGTCGATGAGCGCGAGCCCGTTGGCCGCCAGCGCCCCCTCGCCGACCGGGGTGGCGAGGAGCCACATGTACCAGCTGCGTCGGAGCTGGTCCACGGTCGCCATCGCCGCGACCATCGCCGCGAACGGCGGCACCGCCATCGCGACCCCGCGGCGCCAGCGCTCGGGCGCGACGCTGAGCGCCGGGTACACCGCGCTCGCGCCCCAGTCGTGGCCGACGAGCACGGCGCGGCCGTCGCCGCCGAGCGCGCCGTGCAGCGCGTTGGCGTCGGCGGCGAGCGAGCCGACGTGGTAGCTGGCGTCGGGGGCGAGCGAGGTCGGTGCGTAGCCGCGGAGCCACGGCGCGACCGCGTGGTAGCCCGCCTCGGCCAGCGCGTCGAGGAGCGCGACGAAGCTCACCGGGGACTCCGGGAAGCCGTGGAGGACCAGGGCGAGTGGCGCGTCGGGCGCGCCGCGCTCAAGGTAGTGGAACGTGATGCCGCGGGTCTCGACGACACCATCGGGCATCGCCCAGCGTAGCCCTCGGCCGCGCGCGTCACCGAGGGGTCGCCGACGGCGCCGGTATGGTGCCCGGTCGTGACGGGCGGCGAGCGCGCAGCGACGCGGCGATGAGCGAGTTCAGCGCGGAGCGCTTCCGCGACGTCGCGGGGCGGTTCGCCTCGGGCGTGACGGTGATCACGGGCATCGACGACGACGGGCCCGCGGGGTTCACGTGCCAGTCGTTCCACGCGCTGTCGCTCGACCCGCCGATGGTGGTGTTCGCCGTCGCGCACACCTCGACGTCGTGGCCGCGGATCCGCAAGTCCGGGCGCTGCTGCGTGAACGTGCTCGCCGACTCCCAAGAGGCGGTGGCCCGGACCTTCGCGATGTCAGGGATCGACAAGTTCGCCTCGCAGGCCTGGACCGCGGCCGAGGACGGCAGTCCGATCCTCGACGGCGTGCTCGCGTGGTTCTCCTGCACGATCGCGTCGATCCACCCCGGGGGCGACCACGAGGTGGTGACGGCCGACGTCCACGCGCTCGACGCCGAGGAGCGAGAGCCGCTCGTCTTCCACCGCGGCAGGTACGCGGGCCTGGACGACCTCGCCTAGGTACGCTGCCGAGATGCCTCCCACCGATCGTCACGCCGTCCCGATCGCCGACGTCCTCCTCCTCGAGCCCGCCGCGTACGGCGACGACCGGGGACGGTTCGTCGAGACCTACCGGCGCGAGTGGTTCCCGCTCGGCCGAGAGATGGTCCAGGCCAACCGCTCCGAGAAGGCGGCCGGCGCCGTCGTTGGCCTGCACTACCACCTGCACCAGGCGGACTACTGGTACCTGCTCCGAGGCACCGCCCGCATCGTCCTGCACGACCTCCGCGTGGGCTCGCCCACGGAGAAGACGACGTTCGTGACCGACCTCGTCGGCGACGAGGAACGCGGCTTGTTCATCCCCCCCGGCGTCGCACACGGGTTCTCGTCGCTCACCGACGTGCTGCTCTGGTACCTCGTCGACAGCTACTACAACCCCGACGACGAGCTGGGCCTCGCGTGGGACGACCCGACGGTGGGCGCCGACTGGGGGATCGTCGATCCGGTGCTGTCGCCTCGCGACCAGAAGAACCCGCGGCGCGACGAGATCCCCGACGCGCTGCGGCCGCACTCGGTCCTTCGAACCTAGGGAGGACCCGGCCCAGGCGGTCGGGTTGAATGGGCGCGTGCTCGTTGGTGCTGCGCTCGCGGCTGCGTTCGTCGTGGTCGTCGTCGGGCTCCGGGTGCTGCAGCGCCGGCGCCGCGACGAGATCCGGTCGATCCAGCACTACCACGAGCGCCTCGACACTCTCCACGTCGAGCCGCACGACCGGGGCGGCTCGGTGCACGTCGTCGACGCGGTGTCCGTGCCCGACGAGCACGGTGCCCCGGACCGACCCCGGCTTGATCCCCAAGCCGCGCACCTCGAGCCGTGGTCCCCGACGCCCCCCGCCGAGGAGCACCAGCGCCGCCACGGCCGCACGTGGGCGCTGGGACGGATGCAACCGCGCACCCGGGTCGACACGGGCACGCTCCTCGTCGTGCTGGTCGTCGTGGCGGTGCTGGTCGCGATCGCGCTCGCCGGCTACCTGATCCAGCGCGGGCGTGGCTCGACGCCGCCGCCCACCACGACGTCGTCCACGACGTCGACGACGACGGCGGCCACGACGTCGATCCGGGTGTGCCTCGGCGCTCGGTCACCCGCCCGCGGTCATGGGCGACTCGTGCTCGTGCGACCCGCAGCTGGGGTAGTGCATGGCACCCTCGACGGCCGCGCGATGGTGCGCACGACGGCTCAGGCGACGGGCTCGAACCTCGCCGTGAAATGGCGCAGCTGCGGCGGCGCCTCGACGATGCGGTACCCGCCGAGGTGCGAGGCCTCCTTGCCGAGACGCTCGGAGACCTCGATCACGTAGTCGATGTGGCTCTGGGTATAGGTCCGTCGCGGGATCGCGAGACGGACGAGGTCCATGGCGGCGGGCCGCTCGGACCCGTCGGGCTGCAACCCGAACATCACCGTGCCGATCTCGCAGCTGCGCACGCCGCCGAGCTCGTAGAGGGCGACGGCGACGGACTGGCCGGGGTACTGGAGCGGGTTGACGTGGGGGAGGAGCCGCCGCGCGTCGAGGTAGACCGCGTGGCCCCCGATCGGGACGACGACGGGGACGTTGAGCTGCTCGAGCGCCTCGCCCAGGTACGCCGTCGAGCGGATCCGGTACCGCAGGTAGTCGTGTGAGATGGACTCCCGGAGCCCCTGGGCGATCGCCTCGAGGTCGCGCCCCGCGAGCCCGCCGTAGGTCGTGAAGCCCTCCGTGAGGATGAGCAGGTTGCGGAAGGACTGGGCCAGCGCGTCGTCGTGGCAGGCGAGCCACCCCCCGATGTTGCAGAGCGGGTCCTTCTTGGCGCTCATCGTCATCCCGTCGGCGAGACCCGCGATCTCGCGCACGATGTCGGCGACGTCCCGCCCGCCCTGTCCCTCCTCGCGCTCGCGGATGAACCAGGCGTTCTCGGCGAACCGGCAGGCGTCGAGGAACAGCGGCTTGCGGAACCGGTCGCAGACCGCCCGCACCTCGCGCAGGTTCCCGAGGCTGACCGGCTGGCCGCCGCCCGAGTTGTTGGTGATCGTGACCATGACGATCGGCACGCGGTCGCCGCGTGCCTCGAGGAGCGCCGTGAGCGCGGCGACGTCCATGTTGCCCTTGAACGGGTGGCGGCTCGTCGGGTCCTGCCCCTCGGCGATGAGCAGGTCGAGCGCCTCGCCGCCGGTCGCCTCGAGGTTCGCGCGCGTCGTGTCGAAGTGGGTGTTGTTCGGCACGATCGTGCCGGGGCCCGCGACGGTCGTGAACAGGATCTTCTCGGCGGCGCGGCCCTGGTGCGTCGGGATCACGTGGGTGAACCCGAAGAGGTCCTGGACCGCCGCTTCGAACGCGAACCACGACGGCGACCCGGCGTAGGACTCGTCGCCGTGCTGCAGCGCCGCCCATTGGTCGCGGCTCATCGCGCCGGTGCCAGAGTCGGTGAGCAGGTCGATGAGGACGTCGCGCGCGCGCAGGTTGAACAGGTTGTACCCCGCTTCGCGGACCCACCCCTCGCGCTCGGCGCGAGTGGACATGGTGACGGGCTCCACCGCGTGGATCCGGAACGGCTCGATCACGGTGCGAAACTCGTCCACGTCGGCGCCTCAGCCTGCTGCCGGGACCGAGGCGACGCCGACGCCGAGGCGGTCGGCGACCCAGGCGTACACCAGGGCGCGCTCGCGCCACGCGTCGTAGCGCCCCGACGGCCCACCGTGTCCCGCCCCGAGGTCCGTCTTCAGCACGATGCGCTCCTCGGGGTTGGTCGCGCGCAGCTTGGCAACCCATTTCACGGGCTCCCAGTACTGCACCCGCGTGTCGTTCAGGCTCGCGAGGACGAGCAGGTCCGGGTGCGCGGGACCGCCCGGTGGCCCGGCGACCACGTTGTCGTAGGGCGACCACGCCTTGATGCGGTGGTAGGCGTCGGGGTCGTGGAGCGGGTCGCCCCACTCCTCCCACTCCGTGGAGGTGAGCGGGATCGACGCGTCCAGCATCGTCGACAGCACGTCGACGAAGGGGACCTCGGCGACGACCGCGCAGAACGCCGCAGGGGCGAGGTTCATCGACGCGCCGACCAGGAGCCCGCCGGCCGATCCGCCCATCGCCGCGAGGTGCGCGGCGTCGGTGAGGTTGGACTCGACGAGCGCGTGGGCGACGTCGACGAAGTCGAGGAACGTCGTCGCCTTGTGCTCGAGGCGGCCCGCCTCGTACCACGCGCGCCCGAGCTCGCCCCCGCCGCGCACGTGGGCGATGGCGTAGGCCACGCCGCGCTCGAGCAGGGAGAGCCGCGCCGCCGAGAAGACTGGGTCGATGCTCGCCTCGTAGGCCCCGTAGCCGTAGAGGAGGACGGGGACGGGCGCGATCGGCGCGATGCCGGGACCGCGGTCCTCCAGGAGGTCCCGGCGCAGCACGATCGAGACGGGGATCGAGGTGCCGTCCCGTGCGGTCACCCAGCGACGCTCGGAGGCGAACCTCGACGCGTCGTACCCGCCGCGGACGACCTGGCGCTTCCGCAGGGTCCTCGTGCCGTCGCGGAGGTCCACGTCGAAGGCGCCGAAGGGCGAGACGAGGGACGTCTGGAGGACGCGGACCACGTCGGTCTCGTAGTCCCGCGTCGCACCGAGCACCGTCGTCGCCGGCGCCTCGTCGCTGTCGACCTCCACGGCACTCGCCTCGAGGTCGTCGCCGAACGGGTCGTCTCCAGAGCGCAGCGGCAAGAGGCGCACCGCCGCGCAGCCGTCTCGTCGCTCGGCGACCACGAGGTGTCCGGCGAAGGCGTCGACGCCGTTGATGCGTCGACCGGGCCGCTCTGCGACGACGTCGCGGAACGCGAGCGGCGCCGCGTGGCGCCGCGCGGCGAGGACCTTGAAGTCCGTGGCACCGCCGTCGTTCGTCGTCGCGATCCACCATCGCGATCCGTCGGGTGCGGTCAGGTGCTCCAGCGTGCACTCGACCCCATGCCGGCGCGGCCAGACCAGCTCGAGGTCGGTGGGCGAGCCGGCGTCGGCGGCGTGGACCTCCGTCGTCAGCGCCGAGGCGGCGTGCACCAGGACGACGGCGTCGTCGCGGCTCCGCGAGACCGACACGTGGAACCGCTCGTCGTCCTCGCGGTAGACCAGCTCGTCCTCGGCGGGGTCCGTCCACAGCCGGTGGTGGCGTAGCTCGAAGGGCCGGTTGGCCTCGTCGACCCGCACGTACAGCACGGACTGCGCGTCCCTGGACCACGCCACCGCGTAGCCGACCTCGTCGATCGTCTCGGGCGGCGCCGCCGCTCCGTCGAGTGCGATGAACGAGATCGTGTGGCGCTCGTCGCCGTCGAGGTCGACGCCGATCGCGCAGAGCGAGTGGCCGGGTGCGATCTCCACGACGCCGACCGAGCAGAAGCCGTGGCCCGCCGCGAGCTTGTTCTCGTCCAGGACGACCTGCTCGCCGGGACCGTCGAGCGAGGTCGGGAAGCCGGCCCCGTCCGCGAGGCGCCGGCAGTGCACGGGGTAGCTCGCGCCCTCGAACGTGCGCTCGTAGTACCACCACGGCCCCCACCGCACCGGCGCGGTCACGTCGGTCTCCTGGATCCGGCCGACGATCTCGTCGTAGATGTCCTGCTCGAGCTCCGCGGTCTGCTTGAGCATCGCCGCGGCGTAGTCGTTCTCGGCGTTGAGGTAGGCGAGGACGTCGGGGTCGTCGCGGTCGCGGAGCCAGAAGTAGTCGTCCACGCGCACGTCGCCGAAGTGGGTGAGGGTCCTCGGGCGTCGGGGCGCCCGCGGCGGAGGCACGGGTGGCACGGCGAGAGCCTGCCAGCCCCGCGGCGCTGCGTCGTTTGGGGGTCGAGTTGTTACTATGGCGATAGGAGAAATTCGACCACTGGAGCGTGTGTGGCCATCCAAGACCTAGACCTCAGTCGCTACAAGCTCGGGTGGAGCGACGCCGAGGACTACGTCTTCAAGCCGAAGAAGGGGCTCAGCGAGGCCATCGTCCGCGAGATGTCCGAGATGAAGGCCGAGCCGGAGTGGATGCGGAACTTCCGCCTGTCAGCGCTGCGGCGCTTCGAGCGCAAGCCCATGGCGGCGTGGTTCGCCGTGAACATGCCCGACCTCGACTTCGACGACATCTACTACTACGTGAAGCCCACAGAGGGCCAGGTGCGCGACTGGGAGGACCTCCCGGACACCATCAAGAACACCTACGAGCGCCTCGGCATCCCCGAGGCTGAGCGCCGCTACCTCGCAGGGGTCACCGCCCAGTACGAGTCCGAGGTCGTGTTCCACCGCAACCGTGAGGATCTCGAGGCCCAAGGCGTGCTCTTCTGCGACATGGACACCGCGGTGCGTGAGTACCCCGAGCTCGTGCGCAAGTGGTTCGGCACGATCATCCCTCCGAACGACAACAAGTTCGCGGCGCTCAACTCCGCGGTGTGGTCGGGCGGTTCTTTCATCTACGTCCCGCCGGGCGTCAAGGTGGACATGCCGCTGCAGGCGTACTTCCGGATCAACACCGAGAACATGGGCCAGTTCGAGCGGACGCTGATCATCGCCGACGAGGGGTCGCAGGTCCACTACGTGGAGGGCTGCTCGGCCCCCGTGTACACCACGGACTCGCTGCACTCCGCGGTCGTCGAGCTCGTCGCGCTCCCGGGGAGCCGCATCACCTACACCACGATCCAGAACTGGTCGAACAACGTCTACAACCTCGTCACCAAGCGGGCGAGGGCCGAGGCGGAGTCGCACGTCGAGTGGATCGACGGCAACATCGGCTCGCGGCTGACGATGAAGTACCCGAGCGTGTTCCTGGTGGGACCGAAGGCGTCCGGCGAGGTGCTCTCGGTGGCCTACGCCGGTGCCGGCCAGCACCAGGACGCCGGGGCCAAGATGATCCATGCGGCCCCGGAGACCACGTCGACGATCGTCTCGAAGTCGGTGTCGAAGGACGGAGGACGCACGACGTACCGCGGCCTCGTGAAGGTCGAGGAAGGCGCCAAGGGGTCGAAGTCCTTCGTTCGCTGCGACGCGCTCATCCTCGATGAGGAGTCAACGTCGGAGACCAAGCCCACGATGGAGGTCGCCGAGAGCGACGCGTCGATCGGTCACGAGGCGACCGTCGCCAAGATCGGCGAGGACCAGCTCTTCTACCTGATGAGCCGGGGCCTGACCGAGTCTGAGGCGATGGGCATGATCGTGAACGGGTTCATCGAGCCGATCACCCGGACGCTGCCGATGGAGTACGCCGTCGAGTGGAGCCGCCTGATCGAGCTCCAGATGGAGGGCTCGGTCGGCTAGCGCGACATGGTGCGTCGAGCCGTCGAAGTGTCCGCAGCGCTGGCGTCCCGGCCCGCATGAGGCGAGTTCGAGGCCGGGCGCTGAGGTGACGATCATCGTGGCCGGCCACCTCATCGTCGATGCCGCGGCGCGCGCTGCGTACCTGCGCGGCTGCACGGACGTCATGGCGCTCGCCCGACAGAGCCCGGGCTGCCTCGACTTCTCGCTGACGGCGGATCCGCTCGACCCCCGCCGCATCAACGTGTACGAGCAGTGGGACTCGGTCGAGGCCGTCGAGGCCTTCCGAGGCTCGGGACCGTCCGAGGAGCAGGCGACGGCGATCCTCGATGCCGACATCTTTCAACACACGGTCGCCACCTCGACTCGCCTCTAGGCGACACCCCGGCCACGCCGCGATCGGTCAGCGCCGCGCCGCGGGCAGCGGCCCCGCGACGTGTCGCCGACGCGTCCTCCGGCTGCGGTGATCACGATCGATCCGCACGGGAGAGGAGCTCGATTCGCATCTCTTGGAGGACCTCTTCGTCGCCGATCATCTCGATCGCGGCCACCCTGCCGGCGACGACGGTGAAGTCGAAGGCGACCTTCGGCCTGCCTCCCTGCGACCACACCAGACCGGCCACGCCGTCGAGGAGCGCAGCTCTGGCAGCCCGTGCACCACCGGAGAACAAGGACGCCACGTCGTCTGCCGCGTCGAGGCGCGCCGGTGCCCCGATCGCGGCGGCGGCCGCGTCCGCCACGAGGGTGACGTCCGGGTGGAGCAGCGAGAGCAGCCGCTCGAAGTCCCCGCTCCTTGCCGCGGCCAGGAACGCCGTGACGACCTCGCGCTGCCGGGCCGGGTTCGCGCTCGGGTCCTCGGCGCTTCGGACGCGCCGGCGCGCCCTGCTCGCGAGCTGTCGGCACGCCGGCGGGGACCTGCCGAGAATCGGCGCGATCTCCTCGAAGGAGATCGAGAACATGTCGTGCAGCACGAAGCAGATCCGCTCCGCGGGCGAGAGCGTCTCGAGCACGATGAGGAGCGCCGTGCCCATCGTGTCGGCGAGGATGGCCTGGTCCTCTGGCGGGAGGGCCGTGCGATCAGCGATGCGCTCGAGGTCGTCGCCGTCGGTGGTGCCAGAGGGGCGCCGTTGGCGGGCGCGGAGCACGTTGAGACAGATGCGCGATACGACCGTCGTCAGCCATCCGGCGAGGTTCTCGATCTCGCTGGCATCTGTGGTCGACAGGCGGAGCCACGCCTCTTGCACGGCGTCGTCGGCATCCTCGACGCTCCCCAGGATCCGAGCGGCCACCGAGCGCAGACGCGGCTGATTCGCCTCGAACTGGTTCGCCAGCCATCCCGTATCGTCCACGTGTCACACACTCCTCGGCGTTGGTGTCAAGCACTGTGACCAACGAGCGTGGCGAAACGTGACACGTACAGGAGGAGTTCCCATGCCCTCGATGAAGGTAGTGCTCTACCCCGTGAAGGACGTCGAGAAGGCGAAGGCGACCTTTGCCGCGCTGATCGGGGCCGAGCCCCACGTCGACTCGCCCTACTACGTCGGCTTCTCCGCCGAGGGCGCGGAGATCGGCCTGCTTCCCGGTGGGCACGGCCAGGGCATGACGGGACCAGAGCCGTTCTTCGACGTCGACGACATCGCAGCGGCGCTCGCGGCCCTGCAGGCAGCTGGTGCTGTGGTGGTGCAGGCGCCCACGGACGTCGGCGCGGGACTGCTCGTCGCGAAGGTGAGGGACGGCGACGACAACGTCATCGGGCTGCGACAGCACCCGGCGGGCGCGTAGGCACCGACAGGGGTCCCCGGCGGCTCGCGGGGAGGGCGGTCACCGGACCAGGCGGCTCCGACGGTCGCCACGGTCGTCCGCACACGGCGGAGGCACCAGATCGAGCGCCCGGTCCTAGGTCCCCTTCGGCTCGCGGCGGAGGGACCACATCGATGGGCCGGCGGCGATGGGGTGCTCGTGGACGACCTCGAAGCCGAACCGCCCGTAGTAGGCGAGGTTCTCCTCCTTCTGGGTCTCGACCCACGCGGGGAGCCCCTCACGGTCGCAGCGTTCGAGCGTCGACGCCTGCAGTCGTCCGCCGATCCCCTGTCGCTGGACGTCCGGGTCGACCATCAGCAGCTGGAGGTACCACTGGGGGATCTTCGGGTGCGCGGACTCGACGGCGCGCAGGATCCTGCCGGCTCGGCTGAGCGCGCCGACGTCGGGCAGGAACGCGTGCAGCGCCCCGAGCAGCTGCCGCAGCTGGACCGTCGGCGGGTAGGGCCAGCTGCCCGGTCCCACCCACATCGCGACGCCCACCACCTTGCCGTCGAGCACCGCGCTGCTCGTGACGGCGATGTCGGCGAGGTGGATCATGACGGCTCGGTGTAGTCGGGCGACCGATCGGTGGCGGCGGTCGGCCCGCGGGAACAGGTAGCCGAAGAAGGGGTCGTCATCGAACGCCCGCACCGCGACGTCGGTCGCCTGGTCGAGGACGGGACCGCGCAGGGGGCCCTCGACGATCTCGGGCGTGGACCCCACTCAGGTGGCTCCGTGGCGCTGCGGCTCACGCCGCATCGCCCACAGCGGGGGCCCGCCGCGCACGGGCGTCAGCGTCGAGGAGACCTCGTAGCCGAAACGCCGGTAGTAGGGGAGGTTGTCCTCGTTCTGGGTCTCGAGGTACGACGCCACGCCCTCAGTGTCGCACCGCGCGAGGACGCCTCCCATGAGCGCGGCCCCCACGCCGCTGCGCTGGTGCTCCGGGGCGCAGGCGAGGAGCTGGAGGTACCACAGCGGGTCCTTCGGGTGTGCCTTCTCCATGGCGGTCAGGTAGCGCAGCCCTCGAGGCAGCGCGGACGGCAGCCGGTACAGCGCGCGCAGTGCGCCGAGGGTCTGGGCGACCTGGGTGGACGCCGGGAACGGGTATCCACCCGGCGGGACCCACGCCCCGACGCCGACGATGCGACCCTCTCGCCGGGCGGTGAGCAGGAGTCCGTTCGGCCCGAGGTGCGCGCAGATGGCGTTGCACCACAGGGCGAGCCCCCGGGCACGCGCCACGGCCTTCGGGGCGAGGTACCCGAAGAACGGGTCGGTGTGGAACGCGTGCGCCGCGACGAGGGCGGCATCCTGCGACTCGAGCGTGGTGAGGGGGCCGTCGTGCACCGACACGTCCCGTCGGGCCACGGCCGACAGCGTACCGGGGGCCCGAATCGCGGCCGGTCGCGCGGTCAGCCGGCGACCGGGTCCTGCAAGAATGGTCCGATGCCGATGCGCGAGGAGTGCAAGAACTTCCAGAGCCGCACCTACGCCTCTGGCGAGGTCGCCAGGTTCTGCGTGCTCGACCTCGCGCCGGAGGCACCGTGGAAGTGCCCCGAGGGCTGCCCCAAGTACTCGCCCCGTCTGGCCGACGTGGGCTGGGTGCACGGCTCGCTCGTCGAGCCGCCCCTCGAAGACGAGCCCGACGTGCCCGTCGACCGGATGCAAGAGGTCCTCGGGGAGGCCGAGAAGATCGTCAACGACGTCGCGCCAGAGGCGGTCGCCGCCGAGCGCAAGCGCCAGAAGAGCCAGCGACGCCGCTGGCCGCGCCCTCGCTGATCAGCGTCCCGTGAAGCGGGGCGGCCGCTTCTCGAAGAACGCCGTCATCGCCTCGGTGAGGTCGGCGCTGTGCAGGTACAGGCTGTTCCACCAGGCCACGTACTCGAGGCCCTCCGCCACGGTGCGCCCGTCGTTGGCGGCGAGGACGGCCTTGGTGCCCTGGACGGCGAGCGGGGAGTTGGCCGCGATCTCGGCGGCGAGGTCCACCGCCGCCTTGCGCACCGCGTCCAACCCGCCGGGGTAGACGTCGTTCACGAGCCCGATCGCCTTCGCGCGCTCGGCGTCGATGTCCTTCCCGGTGAGGGCGAGCTCGGCGAGGTGGCCGGCGCCCACGAGGCGCGGGAGCCGCTGCAGGCTGCCGAGGTCGGCCACGATGGCGATCTTGGTCTCGCGGACCGAGAAGACGGCGTCGTCGGCTGCCAGGCGCACGTCGCACGCGGCGATGAGGTCCACCCCGCCGCCGATGCAGTACCCGTGGACCGCGGCGACGACCGGCTTGCGGCACGCGGCGACGGCGCTCACGGACGCCTGCATCCGCACGATGGACTCGAAGGTCGCGCGGTTCGCGGCGACCCCACCACTTCCACCGCCCGCCGTGGCTTCGCCGAGCCCCCCGAACGAGGTGAGGTCGAGGCCGACCGAGAAGTGCGGGCCTGCCGCGGCGATGACGACGCAGCGCACGTCGTCGTCGCGGTCGAGGTCGGCCATGAACCTCGGCAGGTCGCTCCAGAACGCGGGCCCGAGGGCGTTGCGCTTCTCCGCGCGATCGAGGACGAGCGTGGCAACGCCGTCGGCGACGGTGCACGAGAGCACCTCGGAGGTCGGTCGTTCGGTCCCCATGGCGTCCTCCCTGCTCGGCGGCGAGCCTACGACCGAGCGCGAGGTCGCTCGGGGGTCGCCGGTACACTGCCGTGGCTCCGGCATCGACGCCGACCACCCCTTGTGACACGACTCACCGCCGCCGCGCCGCAGTTCGACGAGCCGTCGTGGCGCCGGGCGCAGCGCGAGGAGGCCCTCGACGTCTTCCGCACGAGGGGGCTCCCCGACCTCGCCGACGACGTCTGGCGCTACGCGCCGCTCGACCTGCTGAAGTTGGACGAGCTCGAGCTCGCCGAGACACCGGCGGCGCGCAGGATCGAGACCGCGGTCGGCGGGCGCGGCCCCGCGGCCATCATCGCCCTCGACGCGGGCCAGGTGATCGGCGTCGAGGTGCACCCCTCGGCCGGAGGCCTCGAGGTGTCGCTCGGACCGCCCGAGGAGGGGCTCGGCGCCCTCGTCGGGGCAGACGACGCGTTCGCCGCGCTCAACCTCGCGCTCACCCCCGGGCCCCTCGTGGTCGACGTCCCGGCGGGGGCGACGCTCGACCGGCCCGTCGTCGTCCTCGTCGAGTGCCCCGAGGGCGCCTCCTTCCCGAGGGTGCTCATCCGGGCGCACGAAGGCGCTTCCGTGCGGGTCCTCGAACAGGTGTCCGGACCGGGCTCGCTCGTCGCGGGCGTGGCCGAGTACGAGGTGGGCGAGGGAGCGAGCCTCGAGGTCTGCACCGTCCAGTCCCTCTCGCTCTCGGCGTGGTCCATCGCGCGCACCCGCGCCACGCTCGCGCGCGGCGCCACCTTCAGCCAGGTGGTGGTGGGGCTGGGCGGACGCTACGACCGCGTGCGCGCCGACGCCGTCCTCGCCGGCGACGACGCGTCCAGCCTGCTTCACACCGCCCACGTCGGCTCGGCGGACCAGGTCCACGACCTTCGCACGCTCCAGGTCCACGAGGGTCGACGCACGAAATCACGGCTGCGGTCGAAGGCGGCCGTCGCGGGGTCCGCGGGCTCGATCTACAGCGGGCTGATCGCCATGCGCAAGGGCGCGAAGAAGGCGGACGCGAGCCAGATCAACGCCAGCCTCGTCCTCTCCGATGGCGCCTACGCCGACGCCGTGCCCAACCTCGACATCGAGGAGAACGACGTGCGGTGCTCGCACGCGTCGTCGGTCGGCCCCGTGGACGCCGAGCAGCGCTGGTACCTCGAGTCGCGCGGGGTCGCACCCCCCGACGCCGTCCAGCTGATCCTCGAGGGGTTCTTCGACGAGACCGAGCGGCTCGTCGACGACGCCGTCCTCTCGGCGAGCCTCCGCGAGGCGATCGGCCGCATCGACGTGACGACGGCGCTCGCCGCAGAGCCGGGCGGGTCCTCGTGACGCCGCGCGTCGAGCTGTGCGAGCTCGCTGCGCTCGACGAGGCCGTCCCGGTGCCCGCCACCGTCGACGGCATCGAGGTGGTCGTCGTGCGGTGCGGCGCGGAGCTGTACTGCCTCGAGAACGTGTGCAGCCACGAGCACTTCCCCCTGAGCGACGGTGAGGTGGACGGCCTGACGTGTGAGATCGAGTGTGCGCGGCACGGTGCGATCTTCGACCTCGCGACCGGCGAGCCGCGCTCGCTGCCGGCGACGCACGCCGTCCGCACGTTTCCCGTCGCGGTGCAGGACGGCATGGTCACGGTGGAGGTCCCGTGAGCGGGCTCGTCATCGCCGACCTTCACGCGGCGGTCGGCGATCGCGAGATCCTCCAGGGCGTCGACCTCACCGTCGGAGCTGGCGAGGTGCACGCCGTGATGGGTCCGAACGGCTCGGGAAAGTCCACGCTCGCCCACGTGCTCGCCGGGCGCCCGGGCCCGCGTGCGACGCAGGGCGCGGTCCACCTCGACGGCGTCGACCTCCTCGCCCTCGCCCCCTACGAGCGGGCGAGGGCCGGGCTGTTCCTCGGGCTCCAGCACCCGATCGAGGTCCCGGGGGTGACCGCCGAGGCGGCGCTCTCCCACGCCGGCGTCGCGGTCAGCGACCTCCCGGCCAGGGTGACGACGATCGCGGCGGCCGTCGGGCTTCGGACCGACCTGCTCGATCGTCCGCTCAACGTCGACCTGTCCGGCGGCGAGCGCAAGCGCAGCGAGATCGTGCAGCTGTGCGTGCTGCGTCCCAAGGTGGCCGTGCTCGACGAGATCGACTCGGGGCTCGACGTCGACGCGCTCGACGACGTGGGCGCCGCGATCACCGCCGCGGTCGGCGAGTGGGGGCTCGGCGTCGTCGCCATCACCCACCACCGACGTCTGCTGGAGGTGCTCCGCCCGACGGCGGTCCACGTGTTCGTGCGCGGACGCATCGTCGAGAGCGGCGGCCGTGAGCTCGTCGAGCGGTTGGAGCGCGACGGTTATATGAGTTTCTTATAAACGTGTCGCGCGCGCTGCGCGCGCAGACCGCCTTGGTAGCGTGGGACGCGCATGACACGTCGTCGAGGGCAGAGTCGCCCTCCTTCGAAGCGGCGCGGACCGAACGAGAGCTCGCTCGAGGCACTCGGACGTCAGATCGACGCGAAGGACGCTCCAGGCTCGTCGAGTGAGCCTGATGCGAGCACCGCGGCAGCGCCCGACGTGACCGTCCCCAACGAGGACGCGCTGCGCACGCTCGGGCGCACGATCGACGCCACGGCACCGCCGCGGTCGGCCCGCCGGCACCGCCGTCGCCGCACGAAGCGGGTGCTCGCCTTCACCTCGCTCGGGCTCGTGCTCCTGCTCGTCGGGCTCGCCGGCGCGAGCTACTACTACGGCTACCTCAAGATCAAGGCCATCCAAAAGCCGCTCTGCGGCGTGGTCCACAAGGTCTGCACGCCGGAGGTCCCCGGCAAGCCGTTCAACGTCCTCGCGATCGGCTCGGACTCCCGCGCGGGGCTCACCGGCAAGCTCGCCCGGGTCACCGGCGCCGGCGGCGTCGGGGGCCAGCGCTCCGACGTGGTCAAGATCTTCCACGTCGACCCCAACGCCGGCACCATCAGCGTGCTGTCGATCCCGCGCGACACCGTCGTGAGCCTGCTCGCCAACACGAGCCTCTTCGGCAACTACAACCGGATCAACGTCAACTACCAGAACGGCCCGACGCTGCTCGTCCAGACCATCGAGGCGAACTTCGGCATCCCGATCAACCACGTCGTCCAGGTGGACTTCGGCGGCCTCGCCAACGCGGTCGACGCGCTCGGTGGGATCTACATGTCCTTCCCGTTCCCTGCGCTAGACCGGTACTCCTCGCTCGACATCCACCACACCGGTTGTCAGCTGCTCAACGGGTTCGACGCGCTCGCGGTCGCTCGAAGCCGCCACTTCTACTACCTGCAGGGCGGTCAGTGGCTCTACGACGGGACCAGCGACTTCGGCCGGATCGACCGGCAGAACCAGTTCCTCCGCGCGCTGATCGACCGCGCGAAGTCCGAGGCCACCAACCTGCCCGCGATCGCGAGCTTCCTGAGCGCCATCCCGAAGGGCATCGCCATCGACGACACCTTCGGCTACAACGAGCTGCTCGGCCTCGCGCTCAAGTTCCACTCCTTCAACCCCACGACGATGGCGGCCTACACGCTGCCCACGCTCGGGGGCTACAGCGGCAGCCTCGGCGACGTGCTCTTCGTCGACCAGCCCGCCGCCCAGCAGATGCTGGTCCGGATCTTCGGCCAGGTCGGCACCGTTGGCGGCCTCACCCGGCCGACGCACCCGCCGCCCAACAGCGCGTTCCAGACGCCGCCGCCGCCCGCGGTCGCGACGCCCGCGCCGTCGCACACCCCGCCGGCGGCGCACCACCACGTGACGACCACGACCCAGCCGATCCACACCGAGCCCTGGTACACGTTCAACCCGGTCGCCTGCACGCCTGGTGTGAAGGTGCCGGTCCGCTAGCGAGTGTCCTAGGCGTCGAGCTCGACCAGCGCCTGGTCGAGGGTGTTCCACGCGAGCGTGGCGCACTTGATGCGGACGGGGAACTTGACCACACCCTGGAGGGCGGCGAGCTCACCCAGGGACCGCACGTCCACGGGCTCCTCCGCCTCGTCGGCGTCGTCGGCGACGGTCATCATCCGCTTGAACGACCGCATCGCGTGCCGCGCGTCGTCCACCGACTTGCCCTTGACCGCGCCCGTCATGAGGGAGGCGGACGACTGCGAGATCGAGCACCCGTGCCCGGCGACCTTGACGTCGCTGATCGTGCCCTCGTCCACGACGACCGTGAGCACGATCTCGTCACCGCACAGCGGGTTGAACCCCTCGGTGCGATGCGCGGGCGGCGTCGGGAGCTCGCCGTGGTTCCTCGGCGAGCGGTAGTGGTCGAGGATGATCTCGCGGTACAGGTCTTCGAGGTCGTCCATCGTCAGCCGAACATCCCGAGCGCGTGGTCGATGCCGTCGAGCAGGGCGTCGACGTCGCGCTCCACCGAGTAAGGGCCGAAGCTGACGCGCGCCAGGGCGGTGACGCCCAGTCGACGCATCAGGGGCTTCGCGCAGTGGTGCCCCGGCCGCACGCACACACCGTGGCGGTCGAGGACCTGGGCGAGGTCGTGGGCGTGGACGCCCTGGAGCTCGAGCGAGAGCACGCCGCCGCGCTCGACGAGGTCCGGCGGGCTGTACACGCGGACCTTGTCGCCGAAGCGCGAACCGAGGCGCTCGAGCGCGTAGCCAGTGAGCTCGAGGTCGTGCGCCTGGACGGCGTCCATCGTTAGCCCCTCGAGATAGCGCACCGCGGCCGTGAGCCCCACGGCCTCGGCGATCGGCGGGGTCCCGGCCTCGAAGCGATGGGGGACCTCGGCGGGCCGGAAGCCGTCGAGGCGCACGTCGAGGATCATGCCGCCCCCGCCGAGGAAGGGGGGCATCGACTCGAGCAGCTCGGCGCGCGCCCAGAGCACGCCGATGCCGGTCGGCCCGAGCATCTTGTGCGCGCTGAAGCACGCCACGTCGACACCGAGGTCGCCCACGTCCATCGGCGCGTGCCCGACGAGCTGGGCCGCGTCGATCGAGAGCAGGGCGCCGGCCGCGTGCGCGGCGTCGGCGAGCCGCCGGATGGGCGGGATCGTGCCGAGCACGTTGGACATCCCCGTCACGCTCAGGAGCTTGGCGCCGGCCAGCCGCTCGTCGAGGTCGTGCAGATCGAGCCGGAAGCTGTCGGTCACCGACAGGTAGCGCAGCTCGATGCCACGGTCCGCCTTCAGCTGGAGCCAGGGGACCAGGTTCGCGTGGTGCTCCATCTCGGTCAGCACCACGACGTCACCCTCGCGAAGGGTCGTCGCACCCCAGGAGCGCGCGAACAGGTTGAACGCCTCTGTGGCGTTCTTCGTGAAGACGATCTCGTGCGCGGGGTCGGCCGCGCCGATGAACCGGCCGACGGCGAGCCGGGCGTGCTCGTAGGCCTCGGTCGCCTCCTCGGCGATCTCGTAGACGCCGCGATGCACGTTCGTGTGGGTCCGCTCGTAGTACCGCGACATCGCCTCGATCACCGCGCGCGGCGGGAGCGAGGACGCCGCGGAGTCCAGGTAGGCCATCTCCAGGCCGTGGACCGTCCGGCGGAGCTCCGGAACGTCGCCGCGGACCCGCTCGGGATCGAAGCGGCTCACCTGGCCGCCGCCCGCACGGCGTCGTAGCCCTCGGCGTCGATGACCGCGGCGAGCTCGGGCCCGCCACTCGCGACGATCCTGCCTTCGAGCAAGACGTGGACGTGGTCGGGCACGAGCGTCTCGAGCAGCGCGGCGTAGTGCGTCACGACCACGACGGCCATGGTGGGTCGCCGCTCGCGGACGGCCTGGACGCCGCTCGCGACGGTGCGCAAGGCGTCGATGTCGAGCCCCGAGTCGGTCTCATCGAGGATCGCGACGTCGGGCTCGAGGAGGGCGAGCTGCAGGATCTCGTTGCGCTTGCGCTCCCCGCCGGAGAAGCCCTCGTTCAGGTGGCGCTCCGCGAAGGCACGCTCCATGCCGAGGCGGTCCATCCACTCGTCGAGGGAGAGCCGCACCTCGAGCACGGAGAGGTCGGTCACCCCCGTCCTGGCGGCGATCGCCTGTCGAAGGAACTGGATGACCGAGACCCCGGGGATCGACTCGGGGTACTGGAACGCGAGGAACAGTCCCTGGCGGGCGCGCTCGTCGACGGTCATCGTGGCCACGTCGACGCCGCGCAGCAGGATCTGCCCAGCGGTCCGCTGGTAGTCCGGGCTGCCCATGATGAGCGAGGCCAGCGTCGACTTGCCGGCACCGTTCGGACCCATGATCGCGTGGACCTCACCCTCGCCGACGACGAGGTCCACGCCCCGCAGGATCTCGACGCCCTCGGCGACGCACGTGACGTCGTGAAGCTCGAGCAGCGGGTGTGTCACCGCGCCAGCCTATCGGTGGGGTCCCTCGCGACCTCCGTCGACGAAGGTCCTGCCCCTCGCGTCGCGCGTCGCACCTCGGCACGCGGACCAGGTTCGCAAAGGGCACACCGAGCGCGTGCGGACGGACCGACGCCGTCCCGAGCGTGGCGTTACGGCACCGGTCGGGCAGACTCTCCGCGGACGAGGAGGACCATGACCAGCACGCTCGAGCGACTCGACGCCGCCGCCGCGGGGTTCCGGCGGCGCCTGGTGCTGCTCGAGCCCGGCGACGCGGAGCGCCCGACGCCCTGCAGCGGGTGGCGCGCCCGCGAGCTCATCGACCACGCGGTGGGGGTCGTCGAGCTGGTGGGCAACCTGGTCGGCACGCCGATCGCCGAGGGCGCCACCGACGGCGACGTCGCGAGGTTCGACGCCGCGGTCGCGAGCCTCCACGCGAAGGTCGCCGACCCCGGGCTCGGCGCGACGGTGGTCGAGAGCCCGTTCGGTCCGATGGCGCTCAAGCAGCTCGTGAGCTCGGTGGTCGTCCACGACCTGCTCGTGCACACCTGGGACCTGGCCCGAGCGACAGGGGGCGACGAGCATCTCGACCCCGCGCTCGTCACACACACCTATGCAGCCATGACCCCGTTCGACGAGGTCCTCCGTTCGCACGGCTTCGCCGACAAGGTCCCGGTGGAGGAGGACGCGGACGAACAGACGAGGCTGCTGTGCTTCCTCGGCCGGCGCCCCTGAGTTGGTGGCGCAACTACCAGCCGCGCTCGACCCACTCGTCGAGGTGCGGGCGCTCGACGCCGACGGTGGTCATCGCGCCGTGGCCCGGGAGCACGATGGTCTCGTCGGGGTACGCCGAGTAGATCCGATCGGTGATCGAGCGGATGATGACCGAGAAGTCCCCGAGATCGGTCTGCGTGTTGCCGGGCCCCCCGGGGAACAGCGTGTCCCCGCTGAAGAACAGCGGCGTGCCCTCGACGGCGAAGCAGATCGAGCCCGGCGTGTGCCCGGGGGTGTGCACGGTCCGCACGCGCAGCCGTCCGACCTCGAGGACGTCGTCGTCCTCCAACAGCAGGTCGTAGCTCTCGAGCATGCCCGCGTCTTCCTTGCGCACGGCGACCTCGAAGCCCGCGTCGCGGACCGCGCCGACCGCCGCGACGTGGTCCCAGTGCCCGTGGGTCTCGACGATCGTCCCCACGCCGAGCGCACGACACACCTCGAGCAGCCGGTCGTGCTCGTTGGCGGCGTCGATCAGGAGTGCGTCGCCGGTCCGCCGGCAGCGCACCACGTAGACGTTGTTCGCGATCGGTCCGACGACGAGGCGGTGGACCTCGACGGCGGCGTCCTCCCAGATCCGCTCGACGCCCTGCATGCCCACAGTGTCGCAGCCCGCGCGGTTGGTCGTGCCCGCCGCCGGTCTGGTAAGAACCAGAGGCGCCGAGCCGGTCGGTACGCGCCAGAATCGAGGGTGAGATGAACTTCGGCTTCAGCGAGGAGCAAGAGGAGCTTCGCCGGCTCGTCCGCCGATTCCTCGAGGAGAAGTCACCCGAGACCGAGGTGCGCCGCCTCATGGCGACGACCGAGGGCTACGACCCCGCGGTCTGGCGCCAGATGGCCGACCAGCTCGCCCTGCAGGCGATGACGATCCCCGAGGCGTACGGCGGCGCGGGGTTCGGCTACGTCGAGCTGCTCGTGGTCCTCGAGGAGATGGGCGCGGCCTTGCTGTGCGCCCCGTACTTCTCCACCGTGGCACTCGGCGCCAACGCGCTGCTCACCTCGGGCGACGAGGTCGCCGCCAAGCAGTGGCTCCCGACGATCGCTTCGGGCGAGACGATCGCGACGCTCGCGATCACCGAGGACACCGGCCGGTGGGACCTCGACGCGATCACGACGGCGGCGACAAAGAGGGACGGTTCGTGGTCCCTCGACGGCCACAAGAGCTTCGTCCTCGACGGGCACACGGCCGGCCTCGTCCTCGTGGCCGCCCGCACGGGCGCCGGGGTGTCCCTCTTCGCCGTCGACGCGGAGGCCCCGGGGCTCACGCGCACGCCGCTCGCGACCATGGACCAGACCCGCAAGCAGGCGCGCCTCGAGTTCGCCGGCACGCCGGCGTCCCTCGTCGGGCGCGACGGCGACGCGGGGCCGGGCTTGGAAAAGACGCTCCAGCTGGCGGCCGTCGCCCTCGCCGCCGAGCAGGTCGGCGGGGCGCAGCGCGTGCTCGACAACGCCGTCGAGTACGCGAAGAACCGGATGCAGTTCGGCCGGCCGATCGGCAGCTTCCAGGCCATCAAGCACAAGTGCGCCGACATGCTGCTCGAGGTCGAGTCGGCCAAGTCGGCCGCCTACTACGGGGCGTGGGCCGCGGCCACCGACGACGAGGAGCTGGCGCTCGCGGCCAGTCTCGCCAAGTCCTACTGCTCGGAGGCGTACTTCCACTGCGCCGGGGAGAACATCCAGATCCACGGAGGTATCGGGTTCACCTGGGAGCACCACGCGCACCTGTACTTCAAGCGCGCCAAGAGCTCCGAGCTCCTCCTGGGTGACCCGGCGTACCACCGAGAGCTGCTCGCCCAGCGCCTGGGCATCTAGCCACACGCGGCGATGCCGGTCGCCGAGGAGGTCGCGGGTCCGACCGGTCCACTGTCCGTCGTCGTCGCGACGCCGCCCACCCGCCAGGTGGAGGGCCGCTGCCTGCTCGTGTGCCACGGCCTCCCGCTCACGCGGGGCGGTGGCCGAACGGCGGCGGGGACCCTTCCCGAGCTGGCGGACCACCTGTCGATGGAGTCCGGCTGGACGGTCGCGGCGTGCTCGCTGTCGGGCGTCGGCGACAATCCCGGGACGTTCTCCGGACCGAGGTGGCGTGACGACCTCGCCGCGGTCGCCGAGCACCTCCTCGCGCGGCACCACCGGCTGTGGCTCGGCGGCTTCGGGTTCGGGGGCGTGCTCGCGTTGGACCTCGCCGGGCACGAGGAGCGCGTGCGCGGCGTCGCCACCTTCGCGACGCCCGCCGACGTCGCGGGGTGGGCCGGACCGCCCGACCGGCTCTTCGCGGCCGTCATGGCCTCGGGTGCGATCGACCGGACGATGCCCCTCGACGACGCCGAGACGCTGGCCAAGGGCGTCTACGCGTTCGACCCGATCGCCTCGGTCGCGCTGATCCCGCCGCGGCGCCTCCTCGTCGTGCACGGGGCGGAGGACCTGCTCGTCCCCGTCGAGGCGGCCCGAGAGCTCGTCGCCGCTGCGGGCGGCCCTGCGGAGCTCCGCATCATCCAGGGCGCGGGCCACTGGCTCCGCTCTGACCCGAGGATGGTCGCCACGCTGATCGGCTGGCTCGACCGGATCCGTTAGGCCGGCTGGACCGAGACGGCCCGCGCGATGGCGTCGGTGAGCTCGCGCGCCGCCGAGGCGGGATCGGACGACTCGGTGAGCGCCCGGACGACAACGAAGTGGCGCAGCCCGGCGGCCACGAGCCCAGGGACGCTGGCCACCGAGACGCCGCCGGTCACGTACACCGGCACCATCGCGCACCGCGCCGCCGCCGCGGCGTAGGCGACGCCGGTCCCGGGTCGACCGGGCTTGGTCGGCGTGGCCTCGACGGGTCCCGCCGAGAGGTAGCTGACCGCCTCGTCGAGGGCGGCGTCGAGCTCGCCGGGCGCGTGCGTCGAGAGCCCGACGATGGCGTCGTCACCGAGCAGGTCGCGGCACGTTTGGACGGGGAGGTCGTCCTGACCGACGTGGACGCCGTCGGCGCCGACGGCGAGCGCCACGTCGCACCGGTCGTTCACGAGGAACGGCACCTGGAGCGCACCGCAGCACGACGCGAGTCGCTCGGCGGCGATGAGCAGTTCGCGATCGTCGTGGACCTTGTCCCGCAGCTGGACCACGCCGACGCCGCCGGCGACGCACGCCGTCACGAACTCGACGAGGTCATCTCGGATGGGCGTGCACAGGTACAGCGACCACGCCCCGTTGGGGAGGCTCACGTGGAGGGCTGCTTCGCCTTCGCCTTCTTGTCGCGCTTGTGGGCGCGCACCTTGTCGAGCGTCTTCGCGTCGAGGATGTCCGCGACGGAGATCGTGGTCCCCGCGTCGCCGTAGGGGGAGGTGGCCTCGCGCCAGCCCTTCGGTCGACAGCCCAGCTGCTTGCCGAGCAGGGCGGCGAACACCTTCGCCTTCTGCTCGCCGAACCCCGGGAGGCTCTTCAGCCGCTGCACCAGCTCCTCGCCGGACGCCGCCGTCTCCCAGATCCGCTCGGGCTTCCCGGCCCACTCGTCGACGATGATCCGACAGAGCCGCTGCGTGCGCTCGGCCATCGCCCCGGGGAAGCGGTGCAGCGCCCGGTACGTCGTGAACGCCTCGAGCACGGTGTCGGGGTCCATCTCGGCGAGCTTCTTCGCGCTCAGCTTCACGCCGAGGCGCTGCTGGAGGTCGTAGGGCGCCGAGAAGGCGCGCTCGAACGGCACCTGCTGGTCGAGGACCATGCCGATCATGAGGGCGATCGGCGACGCTGCGAGGAGCTTGTCCGCCTTCGGGTCACCGGAGAGCCACATGGCCATGGCCGTGATCCTACGGAGTCCGACGCTGCCCATGCTCGCCGCTCCGCGAGCCTCGGTGCCGCCGCGTCGGAGCACCGACGACCGGGGCCGGGCCCTCGCGACGCTTCGCTTGACGCGGCGTCGGCATCCTCGCGAGCGGCTCGCCATCCGGAGGCTCTTCACGAGCGGACGCCCGTCAGCGCAGACGTGCCACACTCGGCCGGTGCTCGACCACGTCTCGCTGCAGAGCACGGCGCCAGAGCGAGCCGTCGCCTTCTACGACGAGGTCCTCCTCCCGCTCGGCATCGTCCGGGTGATGGAGGTCGACGACGCCATCGGCTACGGCAGCGACGGGCGTCCCGACTTCTGGATCGGGCAGCGCGCCGCCGACGGTCCGTCTCGCGAGGTGCACGTCTCGTTCCGAGCGCCGAGCCACGCGGCGGTCGACGCCTTCCATCACGCCGCGGCCGCCCAGGGCGCCGAGATCCTCCACGCGCCGAGGCTCTGGCCCGAGTACCACGCCGCGTACTTCGCCGCCTTCGTGCGCGATCCCGACGGGAACAACGTCGAGGCGGTGTGCCATGGCTGACGTGGTGCCGGCGGCAACGAGCCGTCGCCGCCCGGACCGATCGGGGTGACGGGCGCGGTCCACTACGTCGGGGCACCGGGCATCGGCGAGGTCGCCGGCGCCTGCTCCCTCGCCGGCACCGCGACCGCGATCGCCGTCCTGTGCTACCTGCACCTCGCCCCGACGGGACTGTCGCCCTTGCGCAACCCCGTCAGCCAGTACGGGATCTCGGCCTACCGGGTGTGGTACCGCGTCCTCACCATCTCCATGGGTGTCGCCGCCGCGGGGATCGCCCTCTCGCTCGCGCAGTACCCGCCGGCGGTCGGCGCGCG
>DASZHS010000041.1:0-37872 GCA_035937595.1 Acidimicrobiales bacterium | reverse complement strand
AGCCCGAGCCCCTCGCGCTCGCGGATCAGCGTGCGCCGGTCGTTCGTGTCGAGAGGGTGCATCTCGAGCTCGGCGTAGCGGATGAAGAACCTCGGTCCGGCGTAGCGTCCCTTGAGCTCGTCGTGGTCGCGGATGACGTGGCAGACGTCCTGGCACATGAAGCACTCGATGCACTTGCGGAACTCCTGGCCCCGCTCGATGTCCACCTGCTGCATGCGGTAGCCGCCCTCGGGCCGCTCGGGCGGGTTGAAGGCCGGGACGCGCTTGGCGACCTCGTAGTTGAACGAGACGTCCGTCACCAGGTCGCGGATGATCGGGAAGGTGCGCATCGGGGCGACCGTGACGAGGTCCGCGTCGAGCTCGTCCATCCGCGTCATGCACATGAGCCTCGGCAGCCCGTTGATCTCGGCCGAGCAGCTGCCGCACTTGCCGGCCTTGCAGTTCCACCGGCAGGCGAGGTCCGGGGTCTGGGACGCCTGGAGGCGGTGGACGACGTCCAGGACGACCTCGCCCTCGACGCTGTCGATGCGGTAGTCCTCGAAGGCGCCGCCCGTCGCGTCGCCCCGCCAGACCCGCAGGGTCACCTGCTCGGGGGCGTCCGACGCCGTCACGTCGGCTCCTCGAGCAGGGCGCGGAGCTCGGCGGGCAGCTCGAGGATCGGCTCGGGCACCGTCTTGATCTCGCCGCGGTAGCCGCCGCCGCTCGGCTGGGAGTGCACGAAGTTGACCTTCCCGAGCTCGGCGTCCGGCGTCGGGTAGTCCTCTCGGGTGTGCCCGCCGCGGCTCTCCTTGCGGGAGATCGCCCCGAGCGTGGTGCACCGCGAGACCGTGAGCATGCTGGGCAGGTCCGTGGCCAGGTTCCAGCCGGGGTTGTACGCGCGCCCGCCGCGCACGGCCAGGTTCGCCGTTCGCTCGGCGAGCCGGTCGAGCCCGTCGATCGCCTCGGCGAGCTCGCTGCCGGTCCGGATGATCCCCACGTTGGTCTGCATGAGCTCTTGGAGGTCGTGCTGGACGTCGTAGGGGCTCTCGCCCGCGTCGCGGCCGAGCGGGGCGGTCGCCTCGTCGATCGCCGCGTCCACGACCGCGCCGTCGAGCCCGGCGGCGGTCCGCCCGCCCTCCACGTAGTCGCCCGCCGCGGCGCCCGCGCGGCGTCCGAACACGAGCAGGTCGCTCAGCGAGTTCCCGCCGAGCCGGTTCGAGCCGTGCATGCCGCCCGCCACCTCGCCCGCGGCGAACAGACCCGGGACGCTCGTCGCCGCGGTGTCGGCCTCGACGCGGACGCCGCCCATGATGTAGTGGCAGGTCGGGCCGATCTCCATCGGCGTCGTCGTGATGTCGACGCCGGCGAGCTCCATGAACTGGTGGTACATCGAGGGCAGCCGGCGCTTGATGAACTCCGGGGACCGCCGCGACGCGATGTCGAGGTAGACCCCGCCGTACGGGGTGCCGCGTCCCGCCTTGACCTCGGTGTTGATCGCCCGGGCGACCTCGTCGCGCGGCAGCAGCTCGGGAGGGCGCCGCCCCGCGGCGTGGTCGTCGTACCAGCGGTCGGCCTCCTCCTCGGAGTCGGCCGTCTCGGCGCGGAACATGTCGGCGACGTAGTTGAACATGAAGCGCTCGCCCGCCGCGTTGCGCAGCACGCCGCCGTCGCCACGGACGCCCTCGGTGACGAGCAGCCCCCGCACGCTGAGCGGCCAGACCATGCCCGTCGGGTGGAACTGGATGGCCTCCATGTCGATCAGCTGGGCGCCGGCCCACAGCGCGAGCGCCTGGCCGTCGCCGGTCGACTCCCAGGAGTTCGAGGTGTACTTCCAGGACTTGCCGACCCCGCCCGTCGCGAGCACGACGGCGGGCGCGGAGAACGTGACGAAGCCGCCCGTCGCGCGGTGGTAGGCGACGCAGCCGGCGATCGCGCCGTCGGCGTCGGTGACGAGTCGCAGCACCTTGCACTCCATCACGACGTCGACGCCCAGCGAGACGACCTTCTGCTGCAGGGTCCGGATCATCTCGAGCCCGGTGCGGTCACCGACGTGGGCGAGGCGCGCGAAGCGGTGCCCGCCGAAGTCGCGCTGGAGGATCCGTCCGTCGGCCGTGCGGTCGAACAGCGCGCCCCACGCCTCGAGCTCATAGACGCGGTCGGGCGACTCCTGGGCGTGGAGCTCGGCCATCCGGTAGTTGTTCAGCATCTTGCCGCCGCGCATCGTGTCGCGGAAGTGGACCTGCCAGCTGTCCTCGGCGTACACGTTGCCCATCGCCGCCGCCACCCCGCCCTCGGCCATGACGGTGTGCGCCTTGCCGAGGAGGGACTTCGTCACGATGACGGTCCGCAGGCCCCGGCGCGTCGCGTCGATCGCCGCTCGCAGCCCGGCCCCGCCGGCGCCGACGACCAGCACGTCGTAGTCCAGGTGCTCGGTCTCGTGGATCTGGCCCACCCCCTAGAGGAGCTTGTAGTCGGTGATCGCGCCGCTCGCCACGAGCCGGACGTACACGTCGGCGAGCGCGACGATGATGAGGCTCGCCCAGGCGATCTGCATGTGCCGGGCGTTGAGGGGGGTTACGAGCTTCCAGAGGCGCTGGCGCACGGGATGGTCGCTGAACGTGCGCACGTGGCCGCCGCAGAGGTGCCGGCAGGCGTGGCAGCTCAGCGAGTAGAGCCAGAGCATGACCGCGTTGACGACGAGCACGATCGTGCCGACGGACACGCCGACGCCGATGCCGGGCATGTTGAAGGCGAGCACGGCGTCATAGGTGAGCACGACGTTGACGACGAGGGCGAGGTAGAAGAAGTAGCGGTGGGTGTTCTGCAGCAGGAGCGGGAACCGGGTCTCGCCGGAGTAGCGGCGGTGGCTGTCCTGGACCGCGCAGGCCGTCGGCGAGCCCCAGAACGCGCGGTAGTAGCTGCGCCGGTAGTAGTAGCAGGTGACCCGGAAGCCCCCCGGGATGATGAGGATCAGCAGCGCCGGCGAGAAGTTCCACCAGCTCAGCTGGACGCCGTGGGAGGCGCCCGCCTCGCACGACGCGGCGATGCAGGGGGAGTACAGCGGGCTCAGCAGGTCGCGGTGCACGAGCGCGCCGACGTAGTAGTTCTTGTTCTGGAACGCGGCCCACGTCACGTAGAGGACGAAGGCGGTGAGCACCGAGATGGTGACCAGGGGCTGGACCTGCCATCGGTCCTCGCGCAGCGTGCGGACGTTGGGGCCGCCGCGCCGCCCGGGGACGGGGACCGGGGTCGCGCCTGGGATCGCCGTCACCCACGCTCCTCGCTGTCGGCGTGGGCCCGACGCCGTGTCGGGCCGGGCGCCATCCTAGGCAGCGTCCCAATCGGCGCTGGACGACCGACGCGGTCGGACCGGGGCCGTCGCCCGCGCCCTACGCTCGGCGCATGACCGAGCGGACGACGGCATCGACGACGACACGCGAGGGGCGTCCGAGCACGCTCGGCGCCCTGCGCGAGAGCGGCTGGACCTCCCGGCGCGTCGCCGACGAGCTGCGCGCGAACCTCGAGACGCGGATCGCCGCCGGCGAGCCCCTCGCCGTCGGCATCCTCGGGTTCGACGACACCGTGCTGCCCCAGCTCGAGAACGCGATCCTCGCGGGCCACGACGTCATCTTGCTGGGAGAGCGCGGCCAGGCCAAGACGAGGATCCTGCGCTCGCTCGTCGAGCTGCTCGACGAGTGGCTGCCGATCGTGGCGACGAGCGAGATCAACGACGACCCCTACGCGCCGGTGTCGCGCCACGCGATCGACCTCGTCGCCGAGCTCGGCGACGAGACGCCGATCGACTGGGTGCACCGCGCCGAGCGCTACGGCGAGAAGCTCGCGACGCCCGACACGACGATCTCGGACCTCATCGGCGAGGTTGACCCGATCAAGATCGCCGAGGGCCGCTACCTGTCCGACGAGCGCGCGCTCTCCTACGGCCTCGTCCCGCGCGTGAACCGGGGCATCTTCGCGATCAACGAGCTGCCCGACCTCGCCGAGCGGATCCAGGTGGGGCTCTTGAACGTGCTCGAGGAGCGCGACATCCAGATCCGGGGCCACCGCATCCGGCTCCCGCTCGACCTCGTGCTCGTGGCGACCGCCAACCCGGAGGACTACACCAACCGCGGCCGGATCATCACGCCGCTCAAGGACCGCTTCGGCGCGCAGATCCGCACCCACTACCCGAGCGACGTGGAGACCGAGCTCGACATCGTGCACAACGAGGCGGCGCTGCCGCCGACGTCGGTCCCGATCGTCGTCCCGTGGTTCATCGAGCGCGCCGTCGTCGAGATCTCCCAGCTCGCGCGCCGCAGCCCCCTCGTGAACCAGCGCAGCGGCGTGTCGGTGCGCCTCACGATCGCAAACTACGAGAGCGTCGTCGCGAACGCGCTGCGCCGATCATTGCGCACGGCCTCCGACGCCGTCGTGCCGCGCGTGAGCGACCTCGGGGCCGTCGTCGCCTCCACGCAGGGCAAGATCGAGATCGAGGCCATGGAGGAGGGGCGCGAGCACGAAGTCGTCGCTCAGCTCGTCGCCGCCTCGGTGCTCCTGGTCTTCCGTGAGCACGTCGTGCTGGAGGACGCCGCGGAGGTCGTCGCCACCTTCGACGACGAGGTCGTCGTCCACGTCGGCGACGACCTCGCCGCCCAGGACTACGTCGAGGTCCTCGACGCGCTCCCCGCCCTCGAGCCGGCGACCCGGCGCATCGCGGGCGAGGACGCGGGCGACGAGGAGATGGCCGCGTCCCTCGAGTTCCTGCTCGAGGGGCTGCACCTCACCAAGCGCCTGAGCAAGGACGCGTCCGGACCTCGCGCGCTGTACCGCCAGCGCCGGCGGTGAGATGGGGGCGCGCTACGGCTACCGGCGGTTCGACGGCTCGGGCGACGACGACGAGCTCGACGCCGAGGCCCTCCTCGAGGCGCTCACCGACGACCTGTTGGAGGGCGGCGACCTCGGCGACGCGCTGAACCAGCTGCTGCGGCGGGGACTGCGGACCGACGGGGGCGAGCGGCTCGAGGGGCTGCAGCGGCTGATGGAGCGCGCCCGGCGCCGGCGCCAGGAGCTCTTGGAGCGCGGCGATCCCGACGAGCAGTTCGCCGAGTTCCGTGACCGCCTCGACGACGTCGAGCGACAGGAGCGCGCGGCGCTGGGTGCCCTCGCCGACGAGGCCGCCGCGTCGGGCGACGAGCGTCGCCGCAGCGTCACCGACGACGTCGTCGCCGAGCGGTCCGTCGCCCTCGACGTGCTGCCGGACCGCTTCGCGGACCGCGTCGACTCGCTGCGCCACTACGAGTTCGTCTCCTCGGAGGCGCGCGAGGCGTTCGAGCAGCTCCTGGCCGAGCTGCGCGACCAGCTGCTGGGCTCGTACTTCGAGTCGCTGAAGGGCGCCCTGTCCACCCCGGACCCCGAGCAGCTCCGCCGGCTCCGCGAGGGCATGGACGCGCTCAGCCGGATGCTCGAGCAGCGTGAGCGGGGCGAGGCGCTCGACCCGACCTTCGAGCAGTTCATGGCCGACTACGGCGACCTCTTCGGCCCCGCCGACTCCCTCGACGAGCTTTTGGAGCAGCTGGCACGCCGCATGGCGGCGGCGCGGGCGATGTTCGAGTCGCTGTCCGCGGACCAGCGCGCCGAGCTCGAGCGCCTCGCACAGTCGCTCTTCGAGGACATGGACCTCAACTTCTCCATGAGCCGTCTGGCGGCGAACCTGTCGCGCGCGTTCCCCGAGTTCGACGCCTCGCGGGGCTACGCCTTCGAGGGCGACGGCCCCCTGTCGCTCACCGACGCGACGGAGGCGGCCGCCCAGCTAGGCGACCTCGAGCGCCTCGAAGAGCTCCTGGGCTCGGACAACCCCGCCGCCGCCCTCCCCGAGATCGACCTCGACGTGGTGCGCCGCAACCTCGGCGAGGACGCGGCGCGCAGCCTCGATCGGCTCAGCCGGCTCGTGAAGGAGCTCGCCGACGCGGGGCTCATCGAGCGGCGTGCGGGGCGCCTCGAGCT
Source organism: Acidimicrobiales bacterium (assembly GCA_035937595.1). Classification (GTDB taxonomy): domain Bacteria; phylum Actinomycetota; class Acidimicrobiia; order Acidimicrobiales; family RAAP-2; genus Palsa-459. The sequence goes on along the minus strand of DASZHS010000041.1, from coordinate 31,893 downwards.
CACGGCCCACGGCGTCCGCCGCCTCGGTGCCCGGGCGCTCGCGGACCTCTTCGACCGTCTGCGCACCGGCGCCTTCGGCGAGCACGCCTCGCTGCGCACCGGCCACGGCCACGACCGAGAGGAGGTGGCGCGGCCCTGGGAGCCCGGCGACGCGTTCAACCTGCACCTGCCGCGCACGGTCCACAACGCCGTCGCGCGCCAGGGTCGCGGTGTGCCCGTCCGGCTCGAGCCGAAGGACTTCGAGATCGTCGAGCACGAGGCCCTCGTGCGCTCGGCGACCGTGCTCGCGATCGACCTGTCGATGTCGATGCCCATGCGGGACAACTTCGTGCCCGCGAAGAAGATGGCGATCGCCCTCGCCACGCTCATCCGCACGCGGTTCCCGAGGGACTTCCTCTCGGTCGTCGTCTTCTCCGAGGTGGCGCGCGAGATCCAGGTCGACGAGCTGCCGACCGTCATGTGGGACTACATCTACGGGACCAACCTCCAGCACGCGCTCGCGCTCGGGCGACGGATGCTCGCCCGCGAGCACGGGACCCGGCAGATCCTCGTCGTGACCGACGGCGAGCCCACCGCCCACCTCGACGACCTCGGCGAGCCGTACTTCCACTACCCCCCGACGAACGAGACGCTGCGGCGCACGATGGCCGAGGTCCTCCGCTGCACGCGGGCGGGCATCACGATCAACACGTTCGCGCTCGACCTCGAGCGCACCCAGTTCCCCTTCGTCGAGCAGATCGGCAAGGTCAACGGCGGGCGCACCTTCTACCCCTCCCGCGACGACCTCGGCGGCTACGTCGTGGCGGACTTCCTGCGCCACCACCGCCGACTCCGACCCGCCGGCTGAGCCCCCGCGGGCCGCCGACCGGCCGGCGCCGCGCCCCCGGAGGGCCCCCGAGGTGGGCCGTCCAGGGCGTCCCGTGGCCGCTGAAGGAGGTTTTCCCTTGCTTTTCGGGGTCGCATCGCCCAAGATGACACGCGTGTAACTACAGGGGTGCCACCGAAACAAGGGCGCCCCGGGGAGGTCACATGGAGATCGCGTCGATCCTGGGAGGCCTGGAGGAGCGTGGGTGGCAGGCCCGGGCCAACTGCATGGGGGTCGATCCAGACCTGTTCTTCCCCGAGCGCGGGGCGTCGACCAAGGAGGCGAAGGAGGTCTGCCGGGGCTGCGTCGTCCAGGGGGACTGCCTCGAGTTCGCGCTCGAGAACGGCGAGAAGTTCGGCATCTGGGGCGGGATGAGCGAGCGGGAGCGCCGCCGGCTCCGCCGGGCCCGCGCCATCGAGCGGCGGGCCGCCTCGGCGAGCTGACCTCAGCGCGCCCCGAGCCCCGCCGCGGCGGCGCGGACCTCGACGGTGCGGTCCTCGGAGAGGTCCAGCCGGGACCACCAGTCCTCGGGCACCGCGTGGAGAACCGCGCTCGGCACGAGGCCGACGAGCTCGCAGCGCACCACGTGGGCGTCGGGACCGAGGGCGCCCTCCACCGTGCGGTAGAGGTCGAGGGGCGTGACGCGGGCCGGGTCGAGCAGGTTGCAGCTCACCTGGGTGGCCCCCGTCACCGCGAGGCCGAGCGCTCGGACGCGCGGCTGGCGCACGCGGGCGGCGAGGTCGCGGGTCGCCTCGAGCGAGGCGCCCTGCAGCCAGAGGTTCCAGGCGACCAGGGGCATCCGGGCGCCGACCGCCGTCGCCCCCGCCGTCGGGTGCGGGACGGACGGCCCCGCGTCAGGGGGGATCGCCGAGAACGCCCCGCGGCGCAGCTCGGGGAGCGTGCGCTCGTGCCCTTCGCGGGCCCGCCCGAAGCGGAACACCGGGAGCCCGAGGGCGGCCAGGGCGTCGATCGCGCGCTCCCGCGCGGCGACCGCGTCCTCGAGGCCGTCGCCCTCGAGCGGCGCGAAGGGCACGACGTCGAGCGCCCCGAGCCGCGGGTGCACGCCGGCGTGGCGGCGCAGGTCGATCGAGGCGACGGCGACGCGCGCGATCGCGCGCACCCGGGCGACCAGCGCGGCGGGCGCGCCGGCCATCGTGAAGACGGACCGGTGGTGGTCGACGTCCACGTGGACGTCCAAGAGCGCGTCGGCGGCCGCCGCGCGGAGTGCGTCGAGCACCCTGCCGTCGCGTCCCTCGCTGAGGTTGACGGCGCACACGAGTGCGCCGCTCGCGCCAGCGGTCAGGCGTGCAGGTTCGTGAAGGCGCCCTTGCGGCGGGTCCGGAGGATCCGCCGACGCTCGCGCTCGCTCTTGCCCCCCCAGACGCCGTGGTCGATGTGGTTCTCGAGGGCGTACTCGAGGCACGCCACCGACACCTCGCACGTGGCGCAGATCCGCTGGGCTCGGATCACGCCCAGGCCGTCGCTGGGGAAGAACGTCTCGGGCGGGACCTCCCGGCACTTGCCGTCAGCCATCCACTCGGTGCCCATCTGTCTCCTCCTAGATACCAGTAATACCATCGCATATCGGGGCAATCCCGACAAGCGCGTCTACGTGCAATCTTTCACGTGGGACCGGTAACTTTCCGGCACCCGCGGGGGCCGGTCGCGACGTGCCGCCCCGCCCGCCCGAACGCCCACACCAGGAGGATGCCGTGACCCAGGCCTACGAGGAGACCGTCGAGCCGTTCGAGCCCGTGGGGCACGTCCGGATCGTCTACCTCGGGCCCGTCGCCCCCCACTGGGAGATCCAGAGCGACTGGGGGGACGAGGAGACCATCCAGTCCTTCGCCGACCGGGCGAACGCGCGGCTCGTCCTCCTGCCGCCCCACGATCCGCAGTTCCGGCGCAACCGCGAGCGCGTCGCCCGTGACGCCGAGCGCGAGCACCTCGAGCTCGAGTGGGACCTCGGCTTTGACGAGGGCGAGCCGGTGGAGCGGACCTCGGGCTAGGACCGGCTGGGCGGCGCCTCGGGGTCCTCGAGGGAGGGCAGCGAGGTCCGGGCGAGCCAGAGCCCCGGCGCGACGATCTCCGCGGGCGTCGGCAGGGACGAAGGGTCCGCGAGGAGCCGGCCGAGCGCGTCGAGGCCGTCCCGCTCGATGACGCCGGCGACGAACGCCGCCCCGAGGTCCACCCGCTCGCGCGTGAGGTCGACGCCGAACAGGGCGGCGGCGGCCTCCACGCCCTTCGAGTCGCCGGTGCGGTGCCGGTGCCACGCCTCGGCGAGGCGCGCCGCGTCGCCCAGCACGCGGGCGGCGGTCACGCGCGCGAGCTCGTCGAGGTAGGCGCTGAGCGCGGTCACCGCCGCGTTGAGCGCGTCGTGGGCGGGGCCGCCCGCGGCGGCCTCGAGCCCGGCCAGGCTCTCGACGAAGGACTCGGGATCCCCGAGCAGCGCGGAGAGGTCCCCGGGCGAGTCCGCCTCGGTGAGCCGCTCGAGGAGGGAGCGCTGCGCGGCCATCTGCGAGGCGGTGGCCTCGGCGAGCAGGGCCTCCACGCGGCGAGCGACGGGCTCGTGGGCGTAGACGACGCGAGCGGCGAGCTCCCGTGCGACGGTGAACGCCGTGACGGCGTCGACGTCGAGGGACCAGTCGCTCGCGAACTGCTCGACGTTGCGCGCGACGACGAGCGCATGGTCCGCCGTCGGCCACGGGAGCGGGAACGCCGAGGAGCCGAGCGCGTGCTCGGCGAGATGCCCGGCCGTCGACCCGACCTGGAGCCCGACGAACATCGGGCCCATCGAGGCGGTGAACCGCGCGAGCATCGCCGCCGCCGCGTCACCTTCTTCGACGGGCAGCGGCGGTGGCGAGGCCGACGCCGCGATGAGCGGCTCGAGCCTCGGGCGCCAGGACGTGAGCGCGGCGACCGCCCACGCCGCGCGGGTCACCGGCTCGATCTCCGTCTCGACGGGCGCGCCCGTCACCTCGCCGAGGTGCATCGCGACGACGCGCGCGAGCTCCTCGAGGCGGATCCGAACGACCGGGTCGGGGTTGTGCCCCTCCTGCTCGTCGGTCACGACGCTCACCGCGAGGCCTCTCGCCGCGTCGAACCACGCCGTCGCGGGCGCGCCGCCCATCGCCTTCAGCAGGTCGCCGAGCAGTCCCTCGAAGCCGTTGGACGGGACGCCGGCCATCGGGCCGAGCCTACGGCGAAGCGGCGAGGATGACCTCGGCCACGTGCAGGTGGCCGGCGCGGAGCACCGTGAGGTCGAGGGGCTGGCCGGGTGAGCTCGTGAACAGGATGGACCCGACGTCGGCCATGGTGCGCACGGGGACCGAGTTGATCGCGAGGATCGTGTCGCCGGGGAGGACCTTGCGCCACGAGGCGCCGCCCTCGGTGACCGCCACGACCTTGGCGCGCCCGCTCGAGGTCGCGGCGCCGACCAGCTGGAGCCACCCGTGGTGCGTGGCGTTGCCGAGCACGATCCGCTCGGCCAGGAGCTGGAGGAAGGTCGCGGGCACGAAGGTGGTGGCGCCGAGCGCGGGCACCTCGGCGGCGACCGCCTGGCCACGCGCGTCGAGCACGAGGGTGCCGGCGATCACCCCGGCGAGGCTCCGGCCGTGCGTGACCGAGATCACCGAGTGCCCGACGGTGGCGGCGGATGCGGCGGGACTGAGGTAGGCCGCGGCGTAGTCGAACTCGGCGGCCGTGAGCGCGCCGCGCACCGCGGCGAGCGCGGTCAGCGCCGTCGGGGCGCCGCCGGTCGTCACCGCGGGGGCGAGGGCGGCCGTCGGGGTGACGGGCACGGTGATCGGGAGCTGCAGCACCGTCACGCCGAGGAGGTGGTCGGTGCCCACGACCTTGAGCGACATCGAGGGGTGCCCGAGGATGCGACCCATGACCGAGACGCCCTTCGGCACCGGCGTGGTCGTGACGGCGAGGTCGCCGGGCGGGAGCACCATGGCCGTCGCCGTCCCGAGGTGCTGGCCCTCGTAGATGACGAGCGCGAGCATCGAGCCCGCCGCGGTGCGATCGACCGCGGGGAGCGCGCTGATGCTGGTCGCGACGTGGGGCCCCGTCGAGGCGCCGGCGAGCTGGGTGCCGGTCGGCTCGGCCAAAAGGACGCCGCCGGCGAGGAGGAGGGCCGAGGCGGTCGACGCGACGAGGGTCTTGAACTTCCGCGAGCCGGCGACCCGCGGCGGCGGCATCACGGCCCGGTCGAAGGACCCCGGGAGCTCGGAGGGGTGCACCCAGGTGCGCTGGGAGGGCGGCGGTGGCGACCCGGCACGGCCCGCGGCACGCATCTCGAAGTAGTACCGGAGCCGGCGGAGCACCTAAGAGAGGGTAGCGACCCACGTGCCCCAATGGGCGTCGCCCCTACCATCGTGGCCGTGGCGCCCACCCTCGCGATCGACGTCGGGACGTCGACGACGCGGGTGGCGACCGAGGACGACGGGCTCATCTTCGCCGAGCCGACCGTCGTGGCGATCGACACCAGGGACGGCTCGGTCGTCGCGCTCGGGCACGAGGCGATCGAGCTCGTCGGCCGCACCCCCCGCCACGTGGTCGCGTTCCGGCCCATGCACGCCGGGGCAACGACCGACTTCGACGTCGCCGCGCGCCTCCTCCACGGGGTGCTGGAGCGGTGTGGCGTCGGCCGCTTCTCGAGACCACGCGTGCTGCTCACCGTGCCCGCGGCGGCGACCGCGATCGAGCGCCGCGCGCTGCGCCAGGCCGCGCGGCGCGCCGGCGCGGCGCACGCCCACCTGCTCGAGGCGCCGATCGCGGCGGCGATCGGCCTGGGCCTGCCGATCCACGACCCAGTCGCGAGCTCGGTCGCGGTGGCCGGCGCGGGCACGACCGAGGTGGCGGTGATCTCGCTCGGCGGCATCGTCTCGCTCGCGTCGCTGCGACTCGGCGGGGACGACCTCGACCGCGACATCGCCGAGTGGGTGCGCCACAGCGCGGACGCGGTCATCACCGACGTGACCGCCGAGGCGCTCAAGATGTCGATCGCGACCGCGTCGCCGGTGCCACGTCCGCGGTCCGCGGAGGTCCCCGCGCGGCGGACGAGCGACGGTGCGCCGTTCGCGCTGCGCATGTCGGGTGCCGACGTGCACGCTGCGATCGCCGACCACGTGCACCAGATCGTGCGTGCGTCCTCGGAGTGCCTCGCGGGCGCGCCGCCGGACCTCGCACAGGACGTGCTGGTGCACGGGCTCAACGTCGTCGGCGGCGGCTCGCAGCTCGACGGCCTGCTCGAGCGGCTCGCCGAGACGACCGAGGTGCCGGTGCGCTCCTGCGACGTGCCGGCCGAGGCCATCGTGCTCGGCGCCGGTCGGTGCCTCGAGGACCTCGGCCGGCTCTCGCAGCTGTTCGCGTCCGCGGAGCGCTGAGCCCCGCTACGTCGTCGGTTCGCCGACGGCGAGCAGGGCGCGTGCCACCTCACGCACCTGCCAGTCGCGGTCCTCGGCGGCGCGCCGGAGCGCGGCCTCGACCGCCGCCCCCGTGAACGCGGCGAGCGCGACGACGGCGCGGCGCCGGACGGCCGGTTTGTCGTCGAGGCCACCGAGGACCGCCTCGAGCCCGCGGGGATCGCCGATCGCGGCCAGCGCGGCGATGCCGGCCTCCCGCGCGCGCGCGTCGCCATGGCTCGTCGCGGTCGCGACGAGCGGGGGCACCGCGTCGGCCGCCCCCGCCTCGCCGAGCGCGTCGGCCGCCGCGATGACCACCAGGGGGTCGTCGTCGGAGAGGCAGGTGACCAGGGCCGTGGCCACGCGCACGCTGCGGCGCGGCGCGCGGGCCTCGAGCTGGCAGGCGCAGCGACGCACCTCGGCCGCCGGGTCGGCGAGGTCTCGGACGCGGTCGGCCACGCTGCGTCGCCCGAGGCGCGCTGCGGCGGCGACGGCGCGCGCCCGGACCGACGCGTCGGCGTCGCTGCGCGCCGCCAGGACGGCGTCGACGTCGCCGGCGTAGCCCGCGAGCACGGTCGCGCGAGCACGCATGGCTACGGTGTTCGCATCGTCGAGCATCTGCCAAGTGAAGCACCACGTCGGCGCCGGTTCGGGTTCGGGTCGCTCTGCGTCGTGCTCGCCCTGGGCATCGCGATCGTCTGGTCCATCCAGTACAAGCTGAACGAGTACGCGATCACCCCCGGGCTCTCCCAGCCGGTCGGGCCGCTCATCACCGTCACGGACCACCCGCACGCGCCCGTGCGCAAGACGATCTACCTCACCGACGTCTACCTCACGCAGCTCAACGTCTGGCAGTGGCTGTACGACGAGCTCCACCCGGTGCACGTCGAGCTCATCCCGGGCTCGGACCTCACGGGAGGCGACGTGCCGACGTCGCAGCTGGTCGCCCAGGGGTACCTCGAGATGTACGACTCGCAGAACAGCGCGAAGGCCGTCGGGATGCGCGCCGTCGGCTACCGCGTGACCGGCACGCCCGCGGGCGTGACCGTGACCGCCGTCGGCACGCGCGCCCCGGCGGCCCACGTGCTGTCGGTGGCCGACCGCATCGTCGGGGCCCGGGGTCGTCCCGTGCGCAGCGTCTGCGGCCTCGTCGCCGCGATGCGAGGGGCGCGGCCGGGCACGGCCGTGCCGCTGCGCGTCGAGCGCGCCACGATCACGAGCTCGGGCACCATCACCTATGCCGCGGCGACCACGGTCGTCGCACCGACCGGCGCGCCACCCGCCGGTGACGTGGCGACCGGCTGCCCCGGCTCGCCGACGGTCACCGCCGTGCTGGGGACCGGCATCGAGGACGCGACCGACTGGCACTTCCCGGTCAAGGTGTCGATCGACACCGCCTTCATCGGCGGGCCGTCCGCCGGGCTCGCCATGACGCTCGGCGTGATCGACGCGCTGTCGAAGGTCTCGATCACCGGCGGTACGAAGGTCGCCGCGACCGGGACGATCAGCGCGAACGGGACGGTCGGCGACGTGGGCGGCGTCGCCGAGAAGACGATCGCCGTGGAGAGCGCGGGGGCGACGGTGTTCCTGGTGCCGACCGTCGAGTACACGGTGGCCAAGAAGGCGGCGTCGCCGAGCCTCAAGGTGGTGCCCGTGCGGACGCTGCGCCAGGCCCTGGCGGCGATCGAGGCGGCCGGAGGGAGGCCGCCGGCCCCGATCGCGGACGCGTCCGGCGCTGGCGCGACGTCGTAGGCTCGGCGCGACATGGAAGACCGGACCACGATCTCGTCTTCGCGTCTTGCCTCGAGCGACGTTGCCAGGGCCACCTTCTCCCCGGTCCGGCGCGGGTTCGACCCCCGGGAGGTCCGCAGCTTCCTCGAGCAGGTCGCCCGCGAGCTGGCGGCTGCGGAGCGCCGCATCGCCGAGCTCCGCGAGCACGTGGCCGACGCCGAGCGGCGCGCCCTGCACCCGGTCCTCGACGAGGAGACCCTCACGAGCGCCCTCGGCTCACGGAGCGCCGCCGTCCTGAAGAGCGCCCACGAGGAGGCCCAGCACGTGGTCACCGCCGCCCAGGCGCGGGCAACCGAGCTGCTCGGCGAAGCGCAGGACCGCGCCGCGAGCGTCATCGTCGGCGCCCAGCGGCACGCCGCCGCGACCGTGGCGGAGGCAGAGCACGCCGCCGCCGCCCTCGAGACCGAGGCACGCGCGACCGCCGAGCGACTCGCCGACACGGCACGGTCGAACGGCGACGCGCTCGTGGACCGTGCGCGAGAGCAGGGCCGCACCATCGTCGACGAGGCGCAGGAGACGCGACGCAAGATCCTCGCGGACCTGCTCGTGCGAAGAAAGACGCTCCACGTCCAGATCGAGCAGCTTCGCGCCGCTCGCGACTCGCTGACCGCGTCCGTGCAGTCGCTGCGCACGACGGTCGACGCGACGCTCGGCGACCTCGAGGGCTCCGACGAGCGCGCGAAGCAGGCGGCGATCGAGCGGCTGCGCGCCAAGCCGACGCCGCCGCCGATGGGCGAGGAGGCGTTGGATCGCCCGGCCTCGGAGCACCCCTCTGGCGGGGCGCCGCCGGGGGGCGCCGAGGACCCCGACGCGGTCGAGGAGATCTTCGCCAAGCTCCGCAAGGCCACCCTCGAGGAGCGCGGCGCCGAGGCGGCGGCGCACGGGCCCACCCGGACCCCGGTGCGCCCCGACACGCCGGTCAGCGCGATCCTCCAGCGCCGCGACGAGGTGGTCGCCCGCTCGCGCGACGCGCTCGTCCGAAAGGTGAAGCGGTCCCTGCAGGACGACCAGAACGCCGCGCTCGAGCGGGTGCGCGGCGCCGAGGGTGCCGCGGTGGCCGAGCGGCTCGGTGCCGAGCGCGAGCAGCGCGACCGCTACGCCCTCGCGTCGGTGGAGCCCCTGCGCGACGCGGCGAACGCAGGACGCTCCTTCGCCGCGAACGAAGGCGGCGTGGTCGGGCCCGAGCTCGCCGACGGCGCGCTCGCCGAGCTCGCCGAGGACCTCGCGGCCACGCTCGTCACCGCGCTGCGCAAGCGCATGTCCAACGACAATGGCAAGGACGGGACGGACCGGGTGACCGCGGCGTACCGTGACTGGCGCGGGGCGCGGACCGAGCGGCTGTGCGCCGACCTCTCGCTGCGGGCGTTCCATGCCGGTGTCGCCGCTGCCTCGAGCGGCCACCAGGTGCGCTTCGTGATCGCGCCCGCAGAGCCCTCGTGCGAGCAGTGCGGGGCGGTCGGCGCGTCGTACCAGCACGGCGCGGACCCTGGGACCGTGCGGCTCCCGCCGCTGCACGCGGGCTGCCGCTGCACGGTGCTGCCCGCGTGACGATCTGAACGACCACGGCTCGGCCGTAGGCTCCCGGCGGTGCGCAGCTCGGCGGACATGACCGCGACACGCGTGGGCCGCCCCCGTCGGCGCATCGTCCTGCTCGTCATCGTCGCGGCGATCATCATCCTCGCCATCTCCCTTCGGTCCCTCGCGGGGCTCTACACGGACTCGCTGTGGTACTCGTCGATCCACCAGCACGAGGTGTTCTCGACGGTGCTCACGACCAAGATCGGCCTGTTCTTGGTCTTCGGGCTCGTGTTCTTTCTCGCGATGTGGGGCAACCTCTTGCTCTGCAACCGGCTTGGGCCCTCCGAGCTCCTCCTTGACGCCCCCGAGGACGAGCTCGTGCGCCGGTTCCAGAGCGCCGTGCGTCCGTACGCCGGCCGGCTCTACGCCCTCCTCTCGTTCGTCCTGGCCCTGATCGCCGCCTCCGCGGCGATCGGCCACTGGCAGGACTACCTCTTGTTCTCGAACTCGAAGTCCTTCGGGACCAGGGACCCGCTCTTCAACATGGACGTCTCGTTCTACGTGTTCCGCCTCCCGTTCCTGACCTTCGTCGTCGACTGGGTGCTCGCCTCGCTCGTCGCAATCATCGTCTTCACGGCCGTGTTCCACTACCTGAACGGCGGCATCCGGGCCGCCCGGGTGACGCCCCGGGTCGCCCCGGGCGTGAAGGTCCACCTCTCCGTCCTGCTCGCGCTGCTCGCCCTCGCCAAGGCCGCGGGCTACCTCATCGCGCGCTGGCACATGGTGACGTCTGCGACAAACGGCATCTTCGACGGTGCGGGCTACACCGACGTCCACGCGCGGCTCCCCGCGCTGATGCTGCTGTTCTGGCTCTGCATCATCGCCGCAGGCATCCTGCTGGTGAACATCTGGCAGCGCGGCTGGACGCTCCCCGTGATCGCCGTCGGGCTCTGGGCGTTCGTCGCCCTGCTCATCGGCGTGGTCTACCCCGCGGTGCTCCAGGCGGTGAAGGTGACCCCGGCCCAGAGCACCCTCGAGCTGCCGTACATCCAGCGCAACATCGAGGCGACGCGGATGGCCTACGGGCTCTCGAGCGTCGCGATGACGAACTTCCTGCCAACCGTTGGCAAGCCGATCCTTCAGCAGCCCGGCGTCTCGGCCTCGCTCCAGGATGTCCGCCAGTGGGACCCCACCGCCTCGATCTCACAGAGCACCTTCCAGCAGCTGCAAGGACTCCGGAACTACTACTCCATCTCTGCGATCGGTGAGGACCGCTACATGGTGAACGGGCGGCTCCTCCCAGTCGTCGAGGGAATCCGCGAGCTCAATACCGCCGGGGTGCCCAGCCCGACGTGGGTCAACCAGCACCTCCAATTCACGCACGGCTACGGCATCGTGTTGTCCGCGTCGAACCAGGTGCAGTCACCCGGCCAGCCAGTATTCAGCCAGGCGAACGTCCCTGAGACGCGCCTTCCGGGCTGGCCGAAGGTGACGATGCCCGGCATCTACTTCGGGCTCTCACAGAACGGGTACGTGGTGGTCGACTCAAGCCAGAAGGAGATCGACTACGAGAATGCGACCAGGACAGTGGCGACCCAGTACCACGGCGCTGGCGGCGTGCCCATCGGGGGCTTCTTCCGCCGCCTCATGTTCTCGATCCGATTCGGTGACCCCAACTTGATCCTCTCGAGCGACATCACGTCGACGTCGAAGATCATTTACATGCGCAACGTGCTCCAGATCGCGCAGCATGCCGCCCCATTCCTCTCGATCGACGCCCACCCCTACGCGGCGATCGTTCAGGGCCACCTCGACTGGGTCCTCGACGGATACACGACGACGGACGAGTACCCCTACTCGCAGAACGCGAGTTCGCAGCTCGTCCCGGCCGACACGGGGCTGCCGTCGTCCTATAACTACGTACGCAACTCGGTCAAGATCGTCGTCGACGCCTACACCGGCACGGTGTCGCTGTATGCGATGGACCCGCAGGACCCGATCTTGAAGGCTTGGGAGTCCGCCTTCCCTGGGCTCATCCACCCCTTGAGCGCGATTCACGGGAGTCCGCTTCTCGACCACCTCCGCTACCCCGAAGATATCTTCTCGATCCAAGCCGCGATCTACGGTCGCTACCACCTCCCGACCCCTGAGGCGTTCTACAGCAACGGCAACGGCTGGAGCCTCTCGCCGACCGACGGCGCGGGCGCGCCGAGCAATCTCAATCAGGTCTCAACGCAGGTCACCAGGTCTGGCCAGTTCCAGTCCGTCGCCAGGATGGACCCGCTGTACCAGGTGTACACACTGCCAGGAGAAACGGCACCGAGCTTCACGCTGACCGACGCCTACGTCGCGGCGCAGTCGAACAGCCAGTCGTCGTCGTCCACGTCGACCGTGAGCTCCGGAGTGCTCAACCTCTCGGCGTTCATGGTCGCGCTCAGCGACGTCAACGCGCACGACTATGGAAAGCTCCTCGTCTACCGACCGCCGGCCGGCGGGACGGGTCCCGTACAGGCCGACTCAAAGATGAACGCCAACACCGCCGCCTCGTCGCAGATCTCGCTCCTCGCCCGCGAGGGCTCCACGGTCATCCTCGGCAACGTGCTCATGATCCCTATCGACGGCTCGATGCTGTACGTCCGACCGATGTACGTGTCGCCGACCTCGAGCTCGTACCCCCAGCTCAAGTACGACATCGTCGTGTACCGGAAGAACACGGGGTTCGCGACGACGCTCGGTGGTGCGCTGGCCCAGGTGCTCATGCCGGGAAGGGGGGCCGGTGGCACACACAGCACCGTGAACCAGCTCCTGGCGCTTGCGCAGGCGCAGTTCGAGATGGCCACGGCCGCACTCAAGGCCGGCGGCGAGGATCCTCTGGCGGCCTACGAGCACCACGTCAACCTTGGGATCACGTACCTCAAGGAGGCAAACACCAGGATCGCGCACCAGGGCTCGACGTCTCCAGGCTCCACGACCACCACAACCGCTCCCACGACGAGAAGGACCTAGCGGCGGCCCGGGAACGAACGGGGCGTCCGCCGCCCGCTGGTAAGGTTGTCAGCCACGACGCGGGGTGGAGCAGTCTGGTAGCTCGTCGGGCTCATAACCCGAAGGTCGCAGGTTCAAATCCTGCCCCCGCTACGAAAGGAAGTGCCAGATCAGAGCCCCTCCTTCGGGAGGGGCTCTCCTGCGCTCCGCGGGGGCGATCCCTACTTTCGTCCCTACCTTTCGAACTCGCGCTGTGAAAGTCCGCCACATGATTGACACCGTGGCTCCGCTACCTGCTTGACACCTTCCGGCGCGGCTCCGGGACATGGGCGACAGTGGCTCCGGGACCTGCTTGACAAATGCGCATAGGGCTCGCTCGTCGGGGCAGGCGTCGGCGTGCGAACCGTTGCAGGTCGTGTTGGCTCGGATCCGTCGGCTTCCCTGGGGAGGTCGGCACACGTTCTCGAAGAAGGAACGGGCCGCATGGGCGGTCACGGGTCGGGACCTTGGCACACCCCGAGTCGGAGGCGTCGTCACGAACCCGCGGTCCCGTGCCGATCGAGTGACATCCCATAGCGACGTCGTGTAGCCGGGGAGACCTGGACGTTCGCGCGGGCGGCGCTGTCGTTGTTCGTCACCGGGTCGTAGGATTCCAGACAGCCAGTGCTCGGGGGATCATGCAGCGGTCCATTCATCGGATGGAAGTGGTGGCTGTAGTCGTCGGTCTGGCGGTGTCCACAGCCATGGTCCCTGCGGTGGCAGCTGCCTCTTCCCGAGGCACGGCCGCGCCCACCACTGCGTGGCACTCGCGCTTGAACGCGCTCGGCCCATCGAATCTCTCGGCCATCGCGTGCCCCACCTCCCTCGTCTGCACGGCCGTCGGCGGTGGCAACGCGCAGTCGCAACTCGGCGCGATCTTCCGGACGTCCAATGGCGGCGTGACCTGGGTGCCCGAGCCTGTCGCACCCTCTACACCAAGGCTGAGCCTGCTCAGCTGCCCTACCGTCAGCTACTGCATGGCGGTCGGCCTCGACGCCTACTGGCCAGTCTTCGCCGTGACGACGGATGGCGGAGCCAGATGGACGTCGGAGAATCAGGGTGATCCCTTCGCCGACCCGTACAACTTCAGATCCCTCGACTGCACCTCTTCGAAGTTGTGCTACGCCACCGCGGGCGGGAACCTGCTGCGCTCGACCGATGACGGTGCGCGCTGGGCCGACCTCCCGATGCCGGCGTCGGATGCGGTCGCATGCCCGAGGGCGAACACGTGCTTCGGTGTCTCGACAGTGTCGACCGGCCCCACCTACCACGTCGTCATCGACAAGAGCACGAACTTCGGGCACACCTTCAAGCAAGTCCTTTCGATTCCGACGTCCGGGAGCTCACCGGCGTTCATCTCCTGTCCGACGCCGGGCTGGTGCATGACCACGGTGGCCGGAGTGACAGGGGCCCGCGTGACGGTGTCGTCAGACGGCGGTCGGAGGTGGACCACGAGGTCGCTGCCTGCGTCCGTCGGCGTGGTGGGCGGCCTCAGCTGCGGCAGCCCGACGACCTGCGCCATCCCGTCGCCTCGGTCGAGTCCGCAGCCGCTCGTCGCCGCGACAACGACGGACGCGGGCGCGACGTGGGCGGTCGCACGAATCACCTCGTCGAGCGGCACAGGAGGAGGAGGCGTGAGCTGCCCGCACGCCGCGACGTGCTTCGTGGACGGATTCGGGTCCCCGCCCGACGTCGTCTTTGTAGGGCACCCGTCCGCTGCGACGTGGAGCCCCCGGGGTGTCCCATCGGGTCGCTCCGGGCTGCTCGGCGTCGCGTGCGCCACCGCGAGCATCTGCCTTTCCGTAGGTATCGACTACGTGGAGGTGTCCCGAGACAGCGGCGCCACGTGGCAGCGGCACGCCGCACCTCCTGACACCGAACTGAACGGTGTCGCCTGTCCGTCGGGCGCCGACTGCCTCGCAGTGGGCAGGACCGATCAGGGTGCTCCCGTCATCTTTCGCACCGCAGATGCTGGCTCACACTGGTCGCCGGCGACGCTGCCACCCGGGGTCTCCTATCTCTTCAACGTCGCTTGCGCCACGACGATGAATTGCGTTGCCATGGGCGGCACCGACATCCTGCGAACCACGGACGGTGGCGCGAGCTGGACAAGGGCGTCCATCAAGGGGCTGATCGCCGGCGGCTACGGCTTCGGCCCGGTCTCGTGTGGCTCGCCCACCGACTGCGTCGCCGTCGACTCCGGTGCGGATGCCGTGACGTCCGATGCCGGCGCCACGTGGACGGTCGTCACGGCAAGCGCGAGCCTCGAACTTGCGGACGTCAGCTGTGCCTCGGCCACCACCTGCTTGGCTTCGGGCTACGGCGGCCAGGGGGCGCCCTTCACCACGCCGTACACGATGTACCGGACGACGGACGGCGGTCTCTCGTGGAAGGCGATCGGCGTCTTCGATGACGTGACGAGCCTCGCGTGTGCCGGCAACGCGTGCAAGATCATGAGCAGCTCATCGGCGGGCACCGACCCTCCGATCGTGTCGATCGAGACGTCGGTGAACATTGGCACGACCTGGACGAGCATGGAACCCCCACTCAATCCTGTGTTGACCGCAGCGACGATGCTTCCGTCTGGGCGGTGGATCTTCGTCGGCGTGGGCTCCCTGAATGGACCTTTCGCCGCAACGGAGCGTTGACGCCGATTCGGACGAGCGGCCTTCGTTTCGAGCCCACTGCCTACACGTCGTTTGCCCATCTGGCTTCTGGATCGTGAACCGGGCGGCGATCCTCCTCGTCGGACCGCGGTGTGACGTCGGGCGTGTTCTTGCTGTCGACGATCTCGCCCGAACTGAACGACGGCAACCTTGCGGCACATGCGGCCGGTGGATCGTGCGGCGCAGCTGACCAAGCCTCGCTCACCGCCCGAGACGTTCCGGTCCTCGAGGACCGTGCCTTGACCTTCTGGAGCGCCGCGTTGGCGATGGCGAAGTCAAAGCCGTGCGGTCGAAGCTGGTAGTAGAGCACTTCCACGCACACTGAGGGAGGTCATTCAGCCCAGTCTGCGTTCTCCTCCAGGTCACTCACTCGTGGTCCTCGAGCAAACCGGAGCGAACGGCACGGTACGTGCGTCCATGATGGACTACCCCTTGCGATCGGATCATCGGAGGAGGACGACATGACAGGCAACGAACACAACCCTTCAAACAGCGAGCAGAAGCGGGGCGTTGGCCCGTTCACCGGATGGCAACTGACGACGATCGTGCTCGCAGCACTCCTCGCGTTGGCGATCCCAGCAGGTGCCTTCGCAGCGGCAACGGGATCCAACGCCTTCGTGACCGACCATTCAACCGGCGCCCACGCTTCCGTCAACGCTACGACCGGCCTTTCGACGTCGGATACCCCTGCCATCGGAGGGATCGATCTCACCGTCTCGGGTGATCCCGGAACGAGCTGCGCATTTACTCCCCCAACGGGCAAGGCGTTCGTCATTACCGGCGTAACGATGGACCCGCACGGCGCGACGGTCGGAAACGACACGAGCATGTTCATTGCGGTGGGATCCACGTCGAACTGCTCCAACCTCACGAGGACGCTCGCCGGTGGGTACTACTCCGCTGATGGGTCGTACACGACGACGTTTTCTCCGGGCGTCGGATTGGCGAATGGCCACAGCCTGCAGGTCACCGTTGCCGGTGCAAACGATCCGTTCTGGATTTTCGTGCGGGGATACCTCGTGCCGGCAGCGGCCTGCAAGAGCACGTTCTGTGACTGACGGTCAGGCGAAATGTGGCGCGACGCGACACCTGGTCACGGCATCGCGGCGCCGGTCGGCGGTCGTTCACGTCGAGACCGATGCTTGCGCCGTGCGCCCCCGGCCCGCCTGATCGGTCCGTTCCAGTCGACGTGGCGAGACCCTCGCCGGCCGACGCTGCGGCCCATCTCATGGCAGCGCGCTCGGATCATGCGTCCTTGCCGAGGTGCCCATTTGACTTCAGCCGTTGGGGGAGGCGCTGCCCGCAGCGACGACCGAGCGACGCACCAATGACGGATGTCAAGCCCGGGTGCTCGTCTGCTCCAGCACGAGCTTCATCGCGGTGAGGGTCTGGCGCATTGCATCGTGAAGTTGCGACAAGCGGTCCGCGACGACTCGGCGCGCGGCAGGTGGGTCCAGCTCGGCCATCCCCCGGATCCCACTCAGCCCATCGGCAACGTGGGCGAACTCCTGGCGCAGAGTCACTGCGTCGGCATCGGGCTGCACCGAGAAGGTCCAACACGTCGAGGGTGATCCATCGAAACGATCACCCACCGTGTAAGAGAACGTTGCAGGAGGGCTCCACTTCGTGACGTCACAGGGTCGAATCCACTCATAGATTGCGTCGCCCCGCTGAATGCGGTTCCTCCCCTCGAATCGCCCACCGACGCTGCGAGCAGGGAAGCCATTCACCCACCAGGCCTCGACGCACTCGGGACTGAACTCTCCCATTCGTTCGATCTCCGAGATCAGCGCCCATGTCGCCTCTGGCGTACAGGACAGCCGGATCGATTCGGTGGCAGACATCGAACCGAAGAGCTCATCGAGGGCGTGATTGGGCTCGGGACGAGGACCGCATTCGCCCCACATCGACACGATGGTGGTCACCGCATCATTCTTGTGGAAGGCCGAGAGGAGGCGAAACGTGCAGTCGGCGGCGCCCGATGGGACCTCCGCCCACTGACAGATCCTGACCTTCCGTTCCGTCCTGCATCGTGGAGCAGGCTGCCCTCGCCCCTTACTCGGTGCTGATCTCTTCGAGCCTCTCCAAAGTGGTGGCCATGGACGCGAGCACCGGGTTGGTCCCGTTGATCCACGCCCCGCCCTCGTTCTCGAGGATCCATCGATTCTCCTCCGGGCCGCAGTCAAAGACCTCGGTGACGACCGTGGCGTCGTCACCGTCCGGAGTCAGGATGTAGCCCCAGCGGTAGCCCGCAGGGATGCCGACCTTGGATGGATCGTCTCCAGCCGTCTCGACGTCGCCTGGCGCGGGCGTCCAGAAGATGCGGCGATCTGGCTCGAACTCCACCACAAAGTTGAGCATGAGATAGTCGCGACCGAGCCGATGCATCTTCATGGTGAAGGTCTCGCCAACGCTGGAGATGGGACGATCGATGACGGCCCCCCGAAGCATGTCGGACCCGTCGAACTCCATGTGGCGATGTGGACTCGCCAAGATCTCGAAGATGCGGGCTGCCGGCGCCTCGATCCTTCGTGACACCTCGACCGACGTGGCCTCGTCCGTCATGGATTCGTCCTCTCTGGTGCTCCGCACCTGCCCTGCCGTGTACACCGATCCCAGCTCGTTCCCATGTCGTGAACACCCCTGAGCCCCTACGCTGATTGGAACCTTCCGTTTTTCGGGGATGCTCGAGAGTAGGTGAACAACCTTGGAGACCTCCTCAACCCACAAGTCCGTCAGCCGGCTCCTTCATAGGATCGGGGAGCTCTCCTCTCGAGCTTCCACGGCCGGCTTCGTTGCGGCATCGGTCATCGTGTTCGCCATCGTCCTCGGCGTCAATGGCTTCCCGACCACGTGGGAGACCGCCTTTGAGTTCGCCGCCGCGGCGATCACCGTCGTCATGGTCTTCGTGATTCAGCACACGCAGAGCCGCCAGCAGGTGGCGACGCAGCTCAAGCTGGACGAACTGATTCGAGCCGCCCCCCGGGCCGACGACCTGCTCATCCACATCGAGTCCGCGGACGATGCCGAGTTGATCGCATTGGACCAAGATGCCATCGAGCAGCACATCGCCATTCGGGATGACGACGTCGAAAGTGTCGACCCGGGAGCCCACGTTCCGGGTGTCACCTGACCATTGGCATCGGGTCGTGAAACCACATCCCCTCCGTGCACGCGGCGCGGAGTGACTTCAGTGAGGATTGAGGTACTGCGCCTCGTAGGCGCTCGCAAGTTCGTCGAGTGCCGTGCGGCCGTTCCCGTGAAACGAGGAGCCGTGCATCAAGGCAAGCGTCGAGGGCTCTAACTCGCCAAGCCGTCGCATGACGGTGGCGGAGTCCGGCGCAAGAGAGGTACTTCGGAACATGGCCTCGGCCTGCATCGCGGGGCCGACGATCTCGCCCTCCGTCAGCGCCGGGCCATCGCCGAGGTGGGTGAAGAGGTCCCCGCACAACAGCGTCTTGGTCGACTCCTCGAACAGCACCCTCGCGTCCCACCCGTGAGGTACGTGCGGGGTGTCGATGTGACGGAGGCGATGGGTCCCGGTCTCGAGCACCTCACCGTCGGCCAGCATCCTCGGAGCCCGGTCGGCCATCTCATTCACCGACACGAGACACCCCAGGGCGCCGTGAGCCACCTGCGCCGAAGGGGCCGCTGCCAGGAACTCGTTCATCGAGCCGCACTCGTCGGACTCGACGTGACCGAACGTGATCCATCGCAAGCTCCGCACCGGCAGGACGGACTCGATCGCCTCGCAGACCGACGGGAACATGGAGCGATGACCGGTGTGAAAGAGCAGGGGTTCGGTGTCGTCGATGAGGAACTGGTTGAACGTGAACCCATCTGGTCCGATCTCTGGGACGAGCGTGGAGAGCCGGTAGATCCCCTGGGCGATCTCGTGGACGGTCGTGGTCATGGAGGCTCCGATCTCCGGGACATGAGATGTCGAGGTTGCAGGCTACGAGACCGTCGCAAGCGTCGGGGAGTGGCGCGAACAGGCCGGCGGGCGTCCAGCGCACGACGACCTCATGCGGCGAAGCCAGCCCGATCCGCTCGGCTTCGACAGCGGGCGATCGCGCGGTGCCGCCGCAGGACAGATGAGTCTCGGCCCGCGCCGCCGTCGTACCGTGTGGCCGACGTGAGCAAGGAGACGGCGATGCCGGAGATCACGACTCCCGGGCGTGTCCTGATGCCGGTGGCGTAAGCACGGACACGGGAAAAGGCGATGCCGCGGCGCATCGCAGAGCCCCATGGGGGACATCGACGAGGAGGCATTGACGTGGGCGACATCCGCGTGCACGAGTTCATCACCCTCGACGGCGTCATCGACACGCCGGCATGGACCGTCGGGTATGGGTTCGACCCGAAGATGGGGGAGGCGATCGCCGCTGCGATGCACGACTGCGACGGCATCCTGCTCGGGCGGACGACCTATGAGATGTTCGAGCCGGCGTGGTCCGCCCGCACGGGCGCGGACGACCCCGGCGCGCCGTTCATGAATGACACGACGAAGTTCGTGGTCTCCTCCTCCCTCTCCTCGACGACCTGGCGAAACTCGACGGTCCTTGGTCGCTATGACCCCGACGTCATCCAGGGGCTCAAGGAGCGTCTCGCGGGTGCTCTCTACGTGAGTGGCAGCGCGACGCTCGTGCACGCGCTGCTCGCCGACGGGCTGGTCGACGAGCTGCACCTGTTCCTCTACCCCCTGACGCGAGGTGGCGGTCCCCGCCTCTTCGCTGACGCCGCGCTCGACACGACCTGGTCGCTCACCAAGAGCGATCCGTACGACAACGGCGTCGTCTACCTGCGCTACGAACGGTCGGGCGCCACCTCGTAGCGACGGGACGCGAGGCACGCGCGACCGGACGCCACGACACGACGACGTCGCCTCGCACCGCGACGACGACCTCACTTGCTGCCGTGGCAATCGACGACGAGTGCCCCGCGTCGACGTCGGTCGACGAGAGATCGCGGCGAGGTCTGGTTCCAGAACTAGGTTTGCGCCCGTGGCGCTGCCGACCCCACCAGCTCCGAGCGCGGCGCCATCGACATCGTCCGATTCGAGGGTGGAGCTCGACGCTGTCTCGGTCAACTTTGGCGGTCTCCACGCGCTGAAGGACGTCTCCTTCCGCGTCTCGGACGGGGAGATCGTCGGGCTCATCGGCCCGAACGGCGCGGGAAAGACGACGGCGTTCAACGTCATCTGCGGCTTCGTGCGCCCGACGACGGGACAGGTTCGGTTCCCCACGGCAGGGCGATCGAACCTGCGCCCGAGCGGACTCGCGCGCGCCGGCGTCTCGAGAACGCTCCAGGGCGTGGGGCTGTACCCGCACCTCACGGTGCTCGAGAACGTGATGGCGGGCGGGCAGATCCGACCAAGCGGCGGCTTCTTCACGAGTCTCTTCGCCCTGCCCGCGGGCGTCCGCGCCGATCGCAGGCTCGCGGTCGACGCCCTCGGGCTGCTGGAGCGGCTGGGCGTCGCGACCTTCGCCTCGAAGCTGCCCTCGGAGATCCCCTATGGGGTCTCGAAGAAGGTCGCGGTCGCGCGCGCCCTTCTGTGCGCGCCCCAGCTGCTCTTGCTGGACGAGCCCGCCTCCGGCCTCGATGACGCCGAGCTCAGTGACTTCGCCCGGCTCATCGTCGAGCTTCGCCAAGAGATGGCGGTGCTGTTGGTCGAGCACGACATGGGATTCGTGATGCCGCTCGTGGACCGGCTGGTCGTCCTCGACTTCGGAGAGGTGATCGCGACCGGGGCGCCGAGCGAGATTCAGTCGAACCCGGCTGTCATCGAGGCGTACCTCGGGGTGCAGCAGTGATCAGGATCGCGGGGCTCTCCGTCTCCTACGGCGCCGTCCAGGCGCTCCGCGACGTCACCTTCGACGCGCCGAGCGGCACGGTCACCGCCGTCATCGGTGCGAACGGCGCCGGAAAGACGACGCTGCTCCGATCGATCAGCGGGACGGTGCGACCCGTCGCCGGCGAGATCGACCTCGACGGGACGCGCCTCATCGGCAAGCGGCCCGAGAACATCGCTCGCCTCGGCGTGGGGCACGTCCCGGAGGGCCGGGGCGTCATCGAGGAGTTCACGGTGGAGGAGAACCTCCGGCTGGGTGCGCTGCACGGCAAGCAGAAGCTGCAGGCCGGGCTCGACGACCAGTTCGACCTGTTCCCGGTGCTCGGTGAGCGCCGCCGGCAAGCCGCCGGCACGCTCTCGGGCGGAGAGCGCCAGATGCTGGCCATGGCACGCGCCCTCATCGCCAAGCCATCGGTCCTCCTGCTCGACGAGCCCTCGCTGGGCCTCGCGCCGATCGTGACCGCGGACCTGATGCGCACGATCAAGGAGCTCTGTGAGGACCGCAAGCTCACGGTGATCCTCGTCGAGCAAGACGCGATGTCGGCGCTGCGCGTCTCCGAGCGAGCCGTCGTGCTCCACGTGGGCCGTGTGGCGGCCGACGACCGCTCCGAGGTCGTGGCGGCCGACGAGAACCTCAAGCACTACTACCTCGGGATGACCCAGTAAGTGGACGCCTTCCTCACCTCGCGTCCGATCGGCGACCTCCTGTCGGGGATCGTGGGCGGGACGGTCATCGGCCTCGTGGCGCTGAGCCTCGTGCTCATCTGGCGAGCGACGCACATCTTGAACTTCGCCCAGGGCGCGATGGCGATGTTCGCCACCTACATCGGCATGACCCGGCTGCAGCACCGCCTGACCGTCAACGTCATCGGGATCCACTTCACGGTGCACTTCAACTACTGGTGGTGCGTCGCGATCTCGATCCTGGCGGGCCTGGCGATCGGCGGGATCACCGAGCGGGTCCTGGTGCGTCCGCTCTACGGCAAGCCCGAGATCAACCCCATCGTCGTCATGGTCGGGTACCTCGCGCTGCTCGAGGCGCTCGCCGGTGCGATCTGGGGGACGATCCCCATCACCATCCAGACGCCGTTCTCCTTCATCGACTGGCAGCTGGGCGGCAAGACGGTGCTGCTGTCGCCGAATGACGTGTACCGGGTCGTGGCCACGCTCGTCGTCGCCATCGTCATCGCGCTGCTCTTCCGGTTCACCAACCTCGGACTCCAGCTCCGCGCCTCTGCCGTCGCCCCGGAGGTCTCCCGGCTGCTCGGCGTGCGGGTCGGCAGGATGCTCACGATCGGGTGGATCCTCGCGTCCGGCGTCGGCGCCGTCGCCGCCGTCATCCTCACGTCGAGCAGCTTCCAGCAGCCCCTGCAGCCCCCGGTCATGGAGGCGCCGTTCGCGATCGCCTTCATCGCCGCCGCCATCGGGGGGCTGGAGAGCCCGACGGGCGCGCTGGTCGCGGGCATCGCCTTCGGGGTCATGGAGCAGTTCGTCACGGACTACCTCAACTCGAACTACGTCCTTTTGATCGCACTCGGGGCGCTGATCCTGGTGCTGATGATCCGTCCGCAGGGACTGTTCTCGAAGCGTGTCGTGAGGCGGGTGTGAGCACCTTCTTCTTCGCGGTCTCGGACCTGCGACGCGCCCACCCGGTGCTCACCCGGGCGACCCTGACGGTCCTGTTCACGAGCATCGCGCTCGTGATCACGTACTTCCTCGACTCGGTCACGAACTTCAACCTCGCCACCGGCGCGGCGTACGCCGTCGTGATCCTGGGCCTCTCCTTCCTCACCGGCGCCTCGGGGCAGGTGTCCCTCGGCAACGGTGCGTTCATGGGCATCGGCGCGTACGCCGTGGCCATCTGGTCCGTCCACCACGCGACGACGCCGATCGTCGCGACGCTGGCGCTCGCGACGGCCGTGGGCGCGGGCGTCGGCCTGCTCATCGGCCTCCCCGCCACACGGCTGCGCGGTCCGTACCTTGCCGGCATGACGATCGCGTTCGCGCTGGCCTTCGAGCCGCTCGTCAGCGTCTTCGGCACCTGGACCAACGGCGACGCGCCGATCCAGACCCCGCTCCTCTCACCACCGGGCTGGCTCGCGTCGCTCGTTGGGCAGCCCACATCGAGCCTCACCACCACGAACATGTGGCTGGCCGACATCTCGATCGTGGTCACGGGCATCGCGTTCTTCTTCATGGCGAACCTCTTCCGAAGCCGGACCGGGCGCGCCATGCGCCTCGTCCGGGAGAACGAGGTGGCGGCCGAGCTCGCCGGCGTCTCCCTGCCGCGCGCTCGCGTCGTGGCCTTCATGGTGTCGGCGGCCTACGCGGGGCTCGGTGGCGGGCTCTTCACCCTCGTGCAGGGCTCCGCGCAGTCCTCCACGTTCAACCTGGCGCTGTCGATCACGCTGCTCTCGCTGCTCGTCATCGGCGGCATCGGCACCCTCTCCGGCGCCCTCATCGGCGGGCTGGTCATCGCGTACTCGCAGAACTGGATCAACTGGCTCGAGGCGCAGACCGGCGTCAGCTCGACGAGCGGCCTCGGCGGCAACCTGAAGGGAATTATCTTCGGGCTCGCCCTGATCCTCGTGATGCTGCTGGCGCCGCTCGGCATCGCCGGAACGATCCGGTTTGTCATCCTCCAACAATTTAAGAAACACCCCATCTCCCGACCATCACAAACGGCCGACCCTCAGTAGGCTCGCCTTCCGCTAGTTCTCTCGGCACTCTGAAAGGACCACATCTATGTCTCGATCGCACCTGCGGAGGATTGTGGCGCCCGCCGTCGCGGCCTCCCTCTCGATAGGGGTAGCCGTCGTCGGCCTCACGGCCGGCTCGGCGAGCGCCGGCGGCGTCCCCGGGGTGACCGCCACCTCGATCACCATCGGCGCCACGGTCCCCCTGACGGGCATCGCCTCGACCGGCTACAACGAGGTCGCCAAGGCCGCTGACGCCGTCTTTAAGTACGTCAACTCCAAGGGCGGGGTCAACGGCCGCCACATCAACTACATCATCAAGGACGACTGCTACGACGTCCAGGGCTTCGGCTGCTCCAACGGCAACCAGACGACGGTCCAGCAGACCAACGCGCTCCTCGCCGTGCCCGTCTTCGCGACGGTCGGCTCGCTCGGCACTCCGACCCAGGAGTCCGTGCGCAACCTGCTGAAGGCGCACCACACACCGCAGCTGTTCGTCAACTCCGGCTCCTCGGCGTGGAACAGCGCCGCGAAGTACCCGACGCTGTTCGGCTGGCAGCAGAGCTACATCGTCGAGTCGAAGATCCTCGGCACCTACATCAACGCCCACCTCAAGGGCAAGAAGGTGTGCTTCCTCGGCCAGAGCGACGACTTCGGCAAGGGCGGAGCGGCCGGACTCGCCCAGGTGCACGTCCACCCGGCGATCACCCAGTACTACAGCGTCAACAGCCTCGTGCTCGGCGGGGCCGGGTACTTCACGCCGTTCATCTCGGCGGAGAAGGCAGCCAGCTGCACCGTCGTCGTGCTGTACACGATCCCCGGGGCGACCGCCGCGGCGCTCGGCAACGCCGCCGCGCTGAGCTACCACCCGCAGTTTGTGATCTCCTCGGTCGGCTCGGACCCCATCACGCTCAAGAAGGAGTCGAGCGCGGTGTCGGACGTCGGCGCCATCACGTTCGCCGAGCTCCCGGCCTCCACGGACACGAACGCGTGGAACGCCTGGGACCGCAAGGTCCTGCTCGCTGACCCGGCGGAGTTCCCCGGCTTCACGAGCACGACACCGATCGACGGCAACATGGCCTACGGCATCGGCTGGGGCGTCTCGTTCGTCGAGGCGCTGCGGGCCGAGGGCAAGACCGTGACGCAAGCGGGCTTCGTCGCCACGCTGCTCAAGACGGCCTTCCAGACCCCGGGCCTCACGCCGCTTCGGTACACGAAGGGGAACCACCAGGGGCTTCTCGGCGGGTACGTCGACACGGTGACGAGCGACACGTCGACCACGGCGGTCGCCGGCAAGACGGTCTACGTGTCCACGGACTCTTCCAAGGTGAAGGTGACCGTCACGCACCGTCTCAGCACGAGCGTGCCGTCCTGGCTCAAGTAGCCACGCACTAGCTCTGAGCGACAGGCCCGCCGGGCGACCGGCGGGCCTGTCGCCGTTTCGAGGCCCCGGGACCGGCTCGGCCACGGTGCGCCTCCGGCACGCGACGCGTTGATCGCCCGGTCGTGCGTCGTGACCCGACGGCGCCGGAGCTCGCCGCGCCACTCCACGCTCGAGCCGCGTCGCCGGCACGGGCGCGCGAGCTCCGCAGCGTGTCGCATCCGGCACCGCGCGCGGAGACGTGAAGAACCGGTTTGTCAAGATCCCGCTTTGTAGGCTCGAGTCGCGGAGCCCTGCAGCGAAAGGACCCCTGACATGCCCCGACTCCACCTGAGAAGGGCGGCGACGCTGGCGGCGGCGGCGTCGCTCTGCCTCGGCTTGACGGTCACCGGGATGGCCGTCGGCGCCACCCGTGCGCCGCTCACCCCACCGACGCCCGGCGTCACGGCGCACTCGATCACGATCGGCGCCACGGTGCCGCTGACGGGCATCGCCTCGACGGGCTACAACGAGGTCGCCAAGGCCGCCAACGCGGTCTTCAAGTACGTGGACTCGAAGGGCGGGATCAACGGCCGGATCATCCACTACATCTTGAAGGACGACTGCTACGACGTCCAGGGCTTCGGCTGCTCGAACGGCGGGGCGACGACGGTCTCCCAGACCCAGGCGCTCCTGGCGCTGCCGGTCTTCGCCACCGTCGGCTCGCTCGGGACGCCGACGCAGGACTCGGTGCGGATCCTCCTTCGGACCCACGGGGTGCCCCAGCTGTTCGTGAACTCGGGCTCCTCGGACTGGAACGCCCCCAAGACCTACCCGGGGCTGTTCGGCTGGCAGCCGAGCTACGTCGTCGAGTCCAAGATCCTCGCGAAGTTCATCATGCACAAGTGGCCGGGTGAGAAGGTCTGCTTCCTCGGACAGAACGACGA
Organism: Acidimicrobiales bacterium; assembly: GCA_035937595.1. GTDB lineage: Bacteria > Actinomycetota > Acidimicrobiia > Acidimicrobiales > RAAP-2 > Palsa-459. The sequence goes on along the minus strand of DASZHS010000041.1, from coordinate 5,767 downwards.
CTTCGGGAGGAACGGCCTCGCCGGCCTCGAGTACGAGCACCTGCGCCCCGCGATCCAGCAGATGTACTCGGTCTCCGGACTCGTCGGTGGCGGTGCTGGGTACTTCACGCCGTTCATCAACGCGGAGAAGTCCGCGGGCTGCAAGGTCGTGTTCCTGGACACGATCCCCGGCGCGACCGGCGCCGCCCTCGGCAACGCCGCCGCGCTCAGCTACCACCCCAACTGGGTGATCTCGGGCGTCGGCGCGGACCCCATCACGGTCAAGAAGGCGACCGGCGTCTCGGACGTCGGTGCGTTCTCCTTCGGCTACCTCCCCGCCTCGACGGAGGCCACGTCGTGGCACTCCTGGATGTACAAGGTCCTCGAGGCCGATCAGGCGGACTTCAAGGGGTTCACCGCGAAGTCGCCGCTCGACGGCAACATGGAGTACGGGATTGGCTTCGGCGTCTCGTTCGTCGAGGCGCTGCGCGCCGCGGGACCGACGTTCACGAGGGCGAGCTTCCTCAAGACGCTGCTCACGACGACCTTCGACACCTCCGCGGTGGTCCCGCTCCAGTACTCCCCGAGCAACCACCAGGGGCTCCAGGGAGGGTTCGTCGTCGAGGTGAAGAGCAACACCCAGACCGAGGTCTGGCCACCAGGGACCGTGTGGTCGACGACGAGCGCCGCGTCGAGCCCCATCGTCGTCACCAAGGCGGTCAGCTCGGGGATCCCGTCGTGGCTCCTCCCGGGGTGACCGGCCGCTGACGAGTGCTGCGGCGCCGCCACGCACGGCGGCGCCGCAGCGCTACGGCAGCTCGGTCGGCACGACCTCGAGCGTGACGACGTCGTCGTCGCGGAGCACCTGGAGCGTGAGGCTGGCACCGATCGCGTCGGCGGCCATCGCGCGCTGGAGGTCGCCCGCGTCGAGCGTGGGCAGCCCGCCGATCGAGAGGATCGTGTCGGTCGGCCGCAGCCCGGCGCGGTCCGCCGGGCTGCCCTCGATCACCTCGGCGACCCCGACGCCCCTCGGCTGGCCGAGCTGGTCCGCCCGACGCGCGGTGAGTGGGCGCCCGCCCCCGACGATCCCGAGGTAGGCGCGGCGCACGCGGCCGTCGCGGATCAGGGTGGCGACGATCTCGAGCGTCGTCTCGTTGATCGGGACCGCGAGCCCGAGCCCGAGGCCGGCGAGGGCGGTGTTGACCCCCACGAGCCGGGCACGGGAGTCCACGAGCGCGCCCCCGGAGTTCCCGGGGTTGAGCGCGGCGTCGGTCTGGATCACGTTCTCCACGACCCGGGTGCCGGCGGGGAGGGAGCGGCCGAGCGCGCTCACGACGCCGGCGGTCACCGACCCCGCGAGCCCGTGCGGGTTGCCGACGGCGACGACGAGCTGGCCCACCCGGAGGCGGCTGGCGTCGCCGAGCTGGACCGCCTGGAGGTCGTGCAGCGCGACGCGGAGCACGGCGAGGTCCGAGTGGGGGTCGCGGCCGACCGTCTCGAAGGCGGCCTCGCGGCCGTCGACGAACGTGGCGCTGCCGTGCGCCTCGCCCGCCACCACGTGCGCGGACGAGAGCAGGTACCCGTCGGGGCTGAGGACGACGGCGCTGCCCGCACCGCCCTGGCGTCCGCGGACGACGCCGATCGCCACCACGGAGGGCACGACGAGGTCGGCGACCGCCGTGACCGTCGCCGAGTAGGCGTCGAGCGCCTCGTCCTCCGAGGACGGGATCCTGGTCAGCAGCTCGCTCACAGGAGGGTCGGTCCCTCGCGGCGCACCGAGTCGACCCCGCCGACCGCCTCACGGAGCTCACCCAGCCACTCGGCCTGGTGGCGCCCGACGAGCTTCACGCACCACGCGAGCGCCTCGGACCGGCTCCTCGCCACGCCGCCCCGGACGAGGGTGTCGAGGACGGCGCGCTCGTGGAAGCGCAGGCGCGTCATGACGGGCGTGCTCTGCGACGTGAACAGCGTGGTCTGCCCGTCGCGCACGACGCCCCACGAGACGCGCCGCTGGAACCTGGGCTCCGCCTCCGCCGCGATGGACATCCTCGCCTCCCTCGTCGTCTCGCGGAACTCGTCGACGGTGGGCGCGCCGGCGGGCAGCGTGCCCACGCACAGGATCTCGTCGTCGTCGACGAGGACGGCGGGATCGCCGTCGAACCAGGCCTTCGGCACGCGCTCGGTGAAGAACTGCTGGATGCTGTCTGCTGTAGTCATAATTACAACATTACAGACCTGGCCTCGGGGCGTGCCGCCCGGGATCCCTGGTGCTGCGGCCGGCGCGCGTCCCTCCCCGACGGGCGGGGGTGCCCGCCCGTCGGCCTAGGAGCCCGTGGGTGGCGCCGCCGGACCCGCGAGCACCCGCCGCTCGTGGTCGAGGAGCCAGGCCTTCATCTCCAGCCCCCCGCCGTAGCCGGTGAGCGAGCCGTCCGCGCCGATGACCCGGTGGCACGGGACGAGCAGCGCGATGGGGTTGCGGTTGTTCGCGAGGCCGACCGCGCGCGTCGCCCGGTCGTTGCCGACCGCCGTCGCCACGTCTCGGTAGGTCGCCGTCTCGCCGTAGGGGATCGCCTCGAGCGCCTTCCACACCGACCGCTGGAACACGGTGCCGTGGGGCGCGAACTCGAGGTCGAAGGCGCGTCGCGTGCCGTCGAAGTACCCGTCGAGCTGCTCGTGCGCGGGGGCCATCGCCCCCGGGGCGTAGACCCAGTCGTGGGGCACGTCCTCCTTCGCCCAGCACCCCGGGAGCGAGACGCGAACGACGAGGTGCCCGTCGCCGGCGAGGAGGAACGTGCCGAGCGGCGAGTCGGCCTCTTCCCACCGGATCGTCGCGGGCTCGCGGGTCGCTCGGCTTCGTGTGGTCGTGGACATGTCAGTCTCCTCTGGTTGGCGGGTGTCGTCGTGACGCGCCGGGGTCGCAGGACCACAGGTGCACCATCGCGTAGGAGCGGTACGGGCGCCAGGCCTGCGCGACGTCGGTCGCGTCGGCCCCCCCGGTCGGCCGTCCCAGTCGCTCGAGCGCCCGGCGCAGCGCGAGGTCGCCCGGCAGGAAGGCGTCGGGGTCGCCGAGGGCGCGCATGCGCACGTACGACACCGTCCACGGCCCGATGCCCTTGATCGCCCGGAGTGAGGCCGCCACCTCGTCGCGGTCCGCGGCGGCGTCGAGCCGCACCCCGCCGTCGGCGAGCGCGCGGCACAGCTCGACCAGGGTGCGGCCGCGCGCACGGGGCATCGGGAGCTCTGCGGGATCGAGCTTGGCGAGCGTCGCGGCGGCGGGGAACAACCGGCACAATGGTCCGCTCGGGGACACCGACTCGCCGTAGCGCTCCGTCAGCACCGCGGCGAGGCGCGTGGCGGCGGCCACGCTCACCTGCTGGCCGAGCACCGCGCGGATCGCGACCTCGTCGCCGTCCACGTGGCCGGGCACCCGCATGCCGGGGTGCCGGGCGACGCTCGGACGGAGCAGCGCGTCGCACCGCAGGGCGTCGTCCACGGCGACGGGATCGGCGTCGAGGTCGAGGAGCCGCCGCGTCCGCTCGACGGCGGCGGGGAGGTCGCGGAAGTCGTCCAGCCGGAGCCGGCACGTCACCCACCGCGCGTCGCTCGACGGCGCGTCGACGGCCAGCGTGCCCGCGGCGTGGGGGAGTGCGAGCGTGCGCGCGTAGGAGGTCGCGTCCCCGGTCTCGACGCCCTCGACGACCCGCTGCGCCAGGAAGCCGAAGAGGGGGCCCGCCGCGTAGGGCGCGCGCAGGGCGAGCCGCAGCGTGAGCTCCGAGGTCGTCGAGCTGGGCGTCGGCGTACGACGGGCGTGGCGAAGCGCCGTCGGCGTGCAGGCGAAGACGTCGCGGATCGTGTCGTTGAACTGGCGCGTGGAGCGGAAGCCGGAGGCGAAGGCGACCTGGGTGATCGGCAGCTCCGTGGTCTCGAGCAGCGTCCTCGCCGTCGCCGCGCGGTGCGCGCGGGCGAGCTCGATCGGGCTGGCGCCGAGCGAGGTCGTGAGCACGCGGTGCAGCTGGCGGGCCGAGTAGCCGAGGCGGTCCGCGAGGCCGGGCACGCCCTCGCGGTCGACGACGCCGTCGTTGATCGCGCGCACGGCGCGAGCGGCGACGTCGCCCGCGAGGTTCCACTCGGGCGAGCCGGGCGTCGTGTCCGGGCGGCACCGAAGGCACGCCCGGAACCCGGCGCGGACCGCGGCCGCCGCGGTGGGGTGGAACTCGATGTTGCGGCGGTGCGGCGTCCTCGCGGGGCAGCTCGGTCGGCAGAAGATGCCGGTCGTGCGCACCCCGGTGAAGAACCACCCGTCGAACCTCGCGTCGCGCGCAAGGACGGCTCGGTAGCAGGCGTCGTCGTCGAGCACGTGTGCAGTCTCGTCGCCACGTACGGCCCATGCTCGCGGTTTTCGGACATCAATGCGGGGCCGGTTCGAGCCCCCTGTGGGGCCGCGGGCCCCAGGGCTGGCGCCGTGTGCTGCCACAATGGGGCGTGCGACGCACGGTGGTCCTCGCCCTCGCCATGGGGCTCGTCGCCACCCTCGCCACGACGTCGTCGGGCGCCGGACCCCCGTGGGCGCCGCTGCCCTCGGACCGCTTCCAGCTGGTGCTGTCGTCGACACCGACGGCGGCGCAGCTGAAGGGCGCGTTCAGCGTGATGGAACTCGACGGCTTCGACACGCCGGCGTCGGTCGTCGCCTCGCTGCACGCCCTCGGCAAACGGGCCGTCTGCTACGTCGACGTCGGCACCTGGGAGAACTGGCGTCCCGACGCCAAGTCGTTCCCACGACGTGTCCTCGGGAAGCCGGACCAGGGCTGGCCCGGCGAGCGGTGGCTGGACGTCCGCCAGCAGCGCGTCCTGCTCCCGATCATCGCGAAGCGCTTCGAGATGTGCGTGAGGAAGGGGTTCGACGCCGTCGACCCGGACAACGTCGACGGCGTGGAGAACCCGACGGGATTCAAGCTCACGATGCGCGCGCAGCTCTCCTATGACCGGGCGATCGCCGCGCTCGCGCACCGCGACGGCCTCGCCGTGGCGCTCAAGAGCTTCGCGGACCGGGCCGTCGCGCTCCAGCCCTCGTTCGACTTCGTCGTCCAAGAGCAATGCACGCAGTACCAGGAGTGCGCGAAGCTCGCGCCGTTCGTCGCGCACCACAAGGCCGTGTTCGACATCGAGTACACGACGTCGCTCCGGTTCTGCACGTCCCTGCCGGCGGGCGTCGAGGGCCTCGCGAAGCACCTCTCGCTCGACGCGTGGGTGCGGTGGTGCCCGTCGCCTCCGTCCTGACCGGACGTGGGGCGGACGGGACTGCGTACGATGCGCACCACGATGGCGAGCGACGGCACCAACACCGAGGTGTCGCGCCCGCTGCGCGAGCTCGGTCGCTTCCGCGAGCTGTCCGAGACGGCGCGCCGCGAGCTCACCGAACGGGACCTCTCGGGCATCGTCGACGACGACCTCCGCGCCGGCGTCGCGGCGCTGCTCGAGGACGTCCGTGCGCGGGGGGACGCCGCGGTCGTCGACGCGCTCCGACGCTTCGACGGCTGCGAGGTCGCCCCCGGCGCCCTGCGGGTCGGTGACGCCGAGCTCGCCGCTGGGCTCGCCGCGACGCCTCACGACGTCGTCGACGCACTCCGTGACGCGATCGACCACGTCCGGCGCTTCAACGAGAAGGCGTGCGAGCAGGGGGACTGGTCCTTCGAGCCCGAGCCGGGACTCGAGGTGGGGGAGCGCGTCAGTGCCATCGCGTCGGCGGGACTCTTCGTGCCGAGCGGCAAGGGCTCGTTCCCCTCGGTCG
>DASZHS010000040.1:0-34825 GCA_035937595.1 Acidimicrobiales bacterium | reverse complement strand
AGGACGACGACGTCGTGGTGTGTGAGGGCGAGCTCGACGCGAGCCCCCCGTCGCTGCTCGGGCGCTGCGTCGCCGTGACCGAGGACGGTGCGGTGCCGCTCGCGGAGGTCACCGACACCGAGGTCCGGCTCTTCGACGGTCGCGTCCTTGCTCGATCCTCGCTCGCGACGAGCGTGCGGGCGCTGCTCGACGGGCACCGCGACCGCGCGCTCCCGGCGCCGCACGTCGTCACCGCCGAAGGTGGCCGACTCGACGACGGGGGCGTCGTCGTGCGGCTGCTCACCGAGATCCCGCGGGTCGACGGGCTCACCGCGCCGCTCGAGCCCAACCGCGAGCGCCGCGCCGTCGAGCTCCTCGCCTACCTCGCGCTGCGCGCCGGGCAGCCGGTGACCGGCGAGCGTCTCCGGGTGCGCGTGCTCGGCACGCCGTCGGTCGACGCGGCCGCGAAGACCCTCTTCAACGTCGCGTCGTGCCTTCGGCGCTCCCTCGGGGACGGGCCGTTCGGCCCCCGGCTCCCGGCCGCGGGGCGCGCGGGCCACTACGCCGTCGCCGCCGACGTCCGCTGCGACGTCGCGGTGCTCGAGGCGAGGGTCGCCCAGGCGGGCCGATGCGACGAGCCCGAGGCCAAGATGGCGTGGCTGCGCGGCGCGCTCGAGCTCATCGAGGCGGAGCCCTTCGCGACCGTGCTCGAGGGCTACGACTGGTTCCTCGCCGAGGGCCACGTCGCGCGGCTCCAGGCCGCCTGCGAGGACGCGGCGTGCGAGCTGGTCGACGTCGCCCTCGCGCACGGGCTCGTCGAGCTCGCCGCCTTCGCCGTCGACCGCGCGTCGCTCGTCGACCCGCACGCCGAGCGGCTCGCCGACGCCGCGATGCGCGTGGTCGCCGCTCGTCAGGCGAGCTTGGCCGCGATGGTCCCCGCGGCCCGCAGCACGGTGCCGTCCGCGCCCGCCGTCGTGTAGCGGTGCGACGGCTCGGCCGTCGCCTCGTCGATCAGGTCGTCGAGCAGCGTCAAGAAGCTGCGCGGCGGGTCCACGAACAGGTAGCGCGACAGCGAGCCGGGGATCGTGTTCACCTCGTTCGCGAACAGCTCGTCGCCGCCCTCGAGGAAGTCGATGCGCGCGATCCCCCGGACGAGGCACGCGCGCGCGATCAACGTCGCCGTCGACCGGACGCGGTCCGCGGCCGCGATGCTGAGCGCCGCCGGGAGCTCCCGCGGCGCGGCCGCCATCCCCTCGCCCGCCACGTACTTGTCCGTGTAGTCGAGGATCTCCGCAGCGCTCGTCCGGCGCAGCGGTCGCTCGATGGCGGAGAGCTCGAGGGACGGGTGCGTGCGCACCGCGACCTGCAGGTCGTGCAGGTCGTCGCGGAACGGCTCGATGACGGCGCCGTCGGCGAGGTGGGGGTTCGCCCGAAGCCGCGCCCTGGCCGTCTCGAGGTCGCCGACCACGTCGATACCGATCGACGACCCGCCGAAGCGGGGCTTGACGATGTAGGGGCCGGGGAAGGAGAGCGCGGCGGTCGCCTCGGTGAGCGCGATCCTCGGCAGGGCGGGCACGCCCTCGGCCGCCATCAGGGCGGCGAAGGCGAGCTTGTCCATGCCGAGGGCCGCACCGTGGACGGTGGGGCCGGCGTGGCGGACCCCGGCGAGGTCGAGCGCGCCCTGGAGGGTGCCGTCCTCGCCGGGTCCCCCATGGGTGCACAGCACGACGCAGTCGAGGTCGAGGCGGCGCGGTCGCCCGAGGCGCCCCACGGCCGCGAACCCGCCGTCGGGGCCGAGGGCCAGGGTCAGCGGCTCGGCGCGCGGCGGTGGCCCGTCGAGGAACGCGGCGGCCTCGAGCGACGGATCGACCCCCACGAAGGCGCCGGCGCGGGTCCAGTAGATGGCGAGGACGTCGCGGTGCGCGGCGACGAGCTCGCGCGCCGCCTGCAGGCCCGTGAGGATGCTGACGTCGTGCTCGGGGGCCGGTCCGCCGAACAGCACCGCCACCTGGCCCACGTCACGTCTCCTCGCCGGGTCTCCGGTCACGTCGGGGCCCGAGCGCCGTCGGGCGGCCCCGTCGACCTCGCACCGCGCTGCGTCGGCGGCCGCCTAAGGGTAGTGGTCGGGCAGGTCGTTCTCGTAGAGGACGGCGTCGCCGTGCTCGAGCGTCCCGCGCACCCACTCGACGGCCCGTTCGCGGGTGGCCACCCGCACCACCTCGGCACCGCCGTGCGTCGCGCCGGAGCGCAGCGCGGCCACGTTCGTGCGCCCGACGACGACGAGGGCGGCGGCGATGCGCGCGGCCGCGCCGGCGAACGCCTCGTTCTCCGTGCGCTGGCGCGTGCCGAGCTCGACCATGCCGGGGGTGACGACGACCCGGCGGCCGTCGACGGGCAGGCTGGCGAGCAGCTCGAGCGCCGCGCTGGCGCCCGCCGGGTTCGCGTTGTAGGTGTCGTCGACGACGAGCACGCCCGACGGCGCGCTCGCGACGGTGAGGCGGTTCGGGACCGGGGCGATCCGCTCGATGCGTGTGACGAGGTCGCCGGGTTCGGCGCCGAGCGCGAGGGCCGCGGCGAGCGCGCACGCGAGGTTCGTCGGCTGGACGCCGGGGATCGGGCTCGTGACAACGAGCTCGCGCCCGCGCACGACGACGCGCCAGCGCTCGGCGACCGCCTCGACCTGGACGTCCACGTCGGCGCGCACCGACGCGGCACGCAGGACCTCGCGGCCCTGGTCACCGAGCTGCTTCGCGAGCGCGTCGAGGCGCTCGTCGTCCACGTTGCACACGACCACGCGGGCGTGCTCGGCGATCTCGGCCTTCGCCTCGAGGATGTGCTCGATCGTCCCGAACCGCTCGAGGTGCACCGGCCCGATCGCAGTGAGCACGGCGACGTCGGGCTGGCACCACGCGCACATCGACCGGATCTCACCGCGGCCGTAGGTGCCCATCTCGGCGATGAGGACCTTCGTCCCGTCGACGAGGTGGTCGTTGATCGCGATGGCGAGCCCCGCCCGGTTGTTGAAGCTCCGCGGCGTCGGCACGACGCTGGTCGAGCCCGAGAGCAGCTCGGCCAGGTGGTGCTTGGTCGAGGTCTTGCCGTAGCTGCCGGTGATCGCGACGACCGCGGGGCCGACCTGGACGAGCCGTCGCTTGGCGCGTCGGACCCACTTGAGCGCCAGGCGGTCCTCGACGGGCGCGAGCACGAAGACGGCCGCGTCCACGACGAGGTCGCAGACCACGACGATGCCGGCCGCGACGGCCAGGGGCGCCGACGTGAACGCCGCCCCGACCCCGATGGCGACGAGCGCCCCCGCGGAGACCACCGCGAGCGTCCGCAGCCGGCGGGTCCACGCGAGCGTGCTCGTCCGCCCGCGGATCGAGAGCCCGAGCGGTCCGACGAGGCCGGCCACCCCGGTGATCGCGGCGAGCGGCCAGACCGCGAGCGCGCCCAGTGCGGCGGCGGTGCCGAGGGCGCCGAGGGCGAGCGAGCCCGACGACGACGTCCACCACCGCAGGGCGAACCGGGTCACCGATCCCGGGAGGTAGTGCTCGCGCTGGGCGACGCGCAGCCACCGCAGCCACTGCGCGGTGGTCCCCGCCGCGAGGACGGCGGCGACCGCGGCGGCGCCGGCCGGGTTCAGTGGGCACCGCCGAGGAGGGCGGCGGCGGCCGCGGCGAGCCGCTCGGGCGCCTCGGTGGGGACCAGGTGGCCGACGCCGTCGAGGACCTCCAGCCTCGCCTGGGTGCAGATCGCCTGGGCGGCGCGCGCCACGGCGAGCGGCGCGGTCGTGTCGTCACCGCCCCAGACGAGGGTGACGGGGCAGCGGATCGCCGCGAGCTCGTCGTCGTAGGACTCGCCCACCGTGGCGACGAGGACGTCGCGGATCGTGCCGGTCGCGGCGCGGTAGTCCGCCGAGCCGTAGCGGCGCCGGGCGGCCTCCAGCCGCGCCGCCGGCACGAGCCCCAGGCGCGCCGCGGCGCGGATCGCCCGGTACCGGCGCGAGGGCCGCGCCGTCGGCATCGCGGACCGCACGAGGGGCACGCCGCTCAGCACCAGTCCGGCCACGGCCTCGGGCCGCTTTGCGGCGAGGCACACCGCGACGCGGCCGCCGAAGGAGTGGCCGACGAGCACGAGCGGTCCCGAGGCGGCGGCGAGCTCGCCGAGCAAGGGGCCGAGCTGGGCGGCGTAGCCCCTCGCGCCGCTCGGCGCCGCGGGCGCCGGCGTCGCGCCGAACCCCGGCAGGTCGATCGCGAGCGCCGCGATGCCCGACGCGGCGAGCGTGGCCGCGACCCCGGCGAAGTCCTCGTGGTCGCGCCGCCAGCCGTGCAACAGCAGGGCGATCGGCGGACCCGCGCCGCTCGACGTGCCGAAGACGGCACCGTCGAGGAACGCCTGCAGCACCGCGCCGAGGCTACCAAGGCCCTCCTGGTCCCCCGCCACGCGCCGAGTCACGGCGCGTCGGTAGGTTCGGCGCGTGGCGCGCACGAGCGACGTCGAGACGTTCGGCTTCACCCCCGAGCAGCTCGAGGCGATCGAGGCGGAGGACCGGCGCGTCGTCGTGCGTGCGGGCGCCGGGGCGGGCAAGACACGGGTGCTCACCCAGCGGGTCGTGCGCCGGGTGTCCGAGGGCGAGGTGGACCCGAGCCACGTGCTCGTCGCGACCTTCACGCGCAAGGCGGCGGGCGAGCTGCGCACGCGGCTGCACCGGGCGGGCGTCGAGGGGGTGCGCGCCGGCACGTTCCACCGCGCGGCGCTCGAGCTGCTCCGCGACGTGCGGGCAATCCGCGGCCAGCCCCCGCCCGTGCTCGCGACGGACCGCCACCGCCTGTTCACCGAGGTCACCGCCGAGCTCGGCCTGACCCTCCCCGCGCCGGCGATCGCACGCCTCGAGGCGGAGGTCTCCTGGGCCAAGTCGCGCCGCCTCGACGCGTCGACGTACCTCGAGGGCGCCCGGGCCGCGCGCCGTCGGGTGCCCACCTACGCGGCCCAGATGGTGTCGGTGCTCGAGACCTACGACCTCGTGTGCCGCCGCCGCGGCGTGCTCGACTTCGACGGGCTGCTCGAGGCCGCGACCCGGTTGCTCGAGCGCGACGCCGAGGTGCGCGACGCGTACCGGTGGCGCACCCGCCTCCTGTTCGTCGACGAGCTCCAGGACATGAACCCCGCGCAGTTCGACCTGCTCGCCGCCATGGCCGGCGACGACCCCGACCTGTTCGCCGTGGGCGACCCCAACCAGTCGATCTACGGCTGGAACGGCGCGGACCCCAACCTCCTCGAGGTGCTGGTCGCAAGGTGGCCGCCGACCCGCGTGCTGACGCTGCCGCGGAACCACCGCTCCACCGAGGCGATCGTGCGCGCCGCGACGGCCGCCCTCGACCGAGGGCCGCTCGACCTCGTGGCGGCCACCGACGGCGGCAGCGTGCCGCGCATCGTGGCGTTCGACGACGAGGAGGCCGAGGCCAACGGCGTCGCGGCGTGGTGCCGCCAGGTCCACGGACCGGCCCGGACCTGGCGCCAGACGGCGGTCCTCACGAGGACCAACGCCGCGCTCGACCCGATCGCGGCTGCCTGCGGGCGCGCGGGCGTGCCCGTGCTGCGGCTCGGCGCCGAGCAGTCCCCCGCGTCGGACCTCGACCACGACGGGCCCCGTCGCTGGGACGTCGCCGAGGCCCCCGACGCCGTGGTCCTCTCCACCATCCACCGCGCGAAGGGCCTCGAGTGGGAACACGTCGCGGTCACGGGCCTCCAGGAAGGGACGATGCCCCTCTCGAGCGCGACGACGCCCGAGCAGCTCGACGAGGAGCGCCGCCTCCTCTACGTGGCCATGACCCGCCCCGAGACCGAGCTGCTGTGCACGTGGACGAGCCGGGGCGGCACGGCCGCGCGCTCGCGCTTCCTCGCGCCCGTCGCCGCGGTCCTCGACGAGATGGCGGCGGAGCGACGGCCGCTCGAGGGCGCGGCGCGCTCGCGGCGCATCGCCGAGCTCCGCGCGGCGCTCCCGCCGAAGCCGGAGGGCTAGCGTCGGGCGATGTCCGCGACGGACCAGGTGGTCGCGGCGCTCGTGGCGCGGCTGGGCGCCGACCGCGTGGCCGCCGGTGAGGCGATCAACCCCGACGACTGCCACGACGAGTCCCTCCACGCCCCCTCCACGCGCCCGCGGTGCGTGGTGCGGCCCGCGTCCACCGCCGAGGTGGTCGCGACCGTCGAGGTGTGCGCGGCGCACGGTGCCCCCATCGTGGCGCGGGGATCGGGGACCGGGCTGTCCGGCGGCGCGACGCCGGTGCGCGACGGGGTCGTGCTCGCCTTCGACGCGATGGCGGCGATCCGTGAGGTCGACACGGCGAACCAGGTCGCCGTCGTCGAGCCGGGCGTCACGCTGCGCGAGCTCGACGACGCGCTGCGCGGCGTCGGCCTGCGCTACCCGGTCTACCCCGGCGAGCTCTCCGGGTCGATCGGCGGGAACGTCAACACGAACGCGGGCGGGATGCGGGCCGTGCGCCACGGCGTCACCCGCCACCACGTCCTCGGACTGGAGCTCGTCCTCGCGGACGGGACCGTCGTGCGCACCGGCGGCAAGGTGATGAAGTCGTCCTCGGGCTACGACCTCACCCAGCTCGTCGTCGGCTCGGAGGGCACCTTGGCCCTCGTGACCGAGGTGACGCTCAAGCTCTCCCCCTCCCTCGACCACGCCTCGACGCTCCTCGTCCCCTTCGCGGACGTCGACGCGGTGACCGGCGCGGTCCCGACCCTGCTCGCCGCCGGCCTGTCACCGTCGATCCTCGAGTACCTCGACGCGGTCACGATGGTGGGGATCTCGAGGGCGGCGTCCCTCGAGTTCGGCGTCCCCGACGAGATCGCGACGAAGGCGGCGGCCTGGCTCGTGGTCCTGCTCGAGACGCGGACCGAGTCGGCGCTCGAGGCCGACACCGAGTCGGCGGCGACGCTGCTGGCCGACCTCGGGGCGCTCGACGTCTTCGTGCTGCCCTCCGCATCGGCAAAGGCGCTCATCGAGGCGCGGGAGCGCGCGTTCTACGTGGCCAAGTCCGCGGGGGCCGACGAGATCGTCGACGTCGTCGTCCCCCGCGCCGCGGTGGCGGACTATCTGGCGACGGTCTCGTCGCTCGCCGACGCCCACGGCGCGTTCGTCGCCGGCTGCGGTCACGTGGGCGACGGCAACGTCCACCTCTCGGTGTACCTGCCCGACGAGGCGCGGCGCACCGCCCTGCTCGACGAGCTGTTCGCCGCGGGGGTCGCCGCGGGGGGCCAGGTCTCGGGCGAGCACGGGATCGGGACGGACAAGCAGCGCCCGTTCCTCGCCCTCAGCGACCCCGCCCTCCTCGCCTTGCAGCGGCGCATCAAGGCGGTCTTCGATCCCGACGGCCTCCTCAACCCGGGCAAGCTGCTCGACGACCGCACGTCAACCGACGACAGGAGGACGCGATGAACGGCGCGGTGTCCCTGCTCCGCACGCTCGAGGCGAACGGCGTGACGACGTGCTTCATGAACCCCGGGACCTCCGAGATGCACTTCGTCGCCGCGCTCGACGACGTCCCCGAGGTCCGTGGCGTGCTGTGCCTGTTCGAGGGCGTCGCGTCCGGCGCCGCCGACGGCTACGCGAGGATCGCGGGGACGCCCGCGGCCACGCTGCTGCACCTCGGCCCCGGGCTCGGCAACGCGTTCGCGAACCTGCACAACGCGCGCCGCGCGCACGTCCCCGTCCTCAACGTCGTCGGCGACCACGCGACCTATCACGCGCGCTACGACGCGCCGCTGCAGACCGACGTCGCCGCGATCGCCTCGGCGCTCGACGGGTGGTTCCGCCGGACCGCGCGCGCCGACGACGTCGCGGGGGACGCCGCCGACGCGATCGCCGCCAGCCTCGGCCCCCCGGGGCTCGTCGCCACCCTCGCGCTGCCGGCGGACGCCTCGTGGAGCGAGACGACGACCGAGCTCGCGATCCCGCGCGTCGCGGTGGCGCCGACCCCCCAGGTCGCCGACGACGCCGTCGCGGCCGTCGCCCAGGCGCTGCGCACGCGGCGCGGTGCGCTGCTGCTCGGGGGGTCCGCGCTGCGTCGACGTGGCCTCGCCGCCGCGGCTCGCGTCGCGGACGTGACGGGCTGCCGCGTCCTGCACGAGACGTTCCCCCCGGTCCTCGACCGCGGGCCGGGCGTCCTCGCGCCCGAGCGGCTCAACTACCTCGGCGAGCTCGCCCTGGCCCAGCTCGAGGGCGTGGAGGTCCTGGTCCTCGTGGGCGCCGCGTCGCCGGTCAGCTTCTTCGCCTATCCGAACCTGCCGTCGCGGCTCGTGCCGCAGGGCTGCGAGGTGGTCGCCCTGGCCGGTCTGTCCGTCGACGTCCCCGGCGCCCTCGAGCGGCTCGCCGACGCCCTCGGCGCCGCGGCCGCGCCCGTCGCGGCGCCCCCGTCGTCGCTCCGCGTCGAGCGCCCGACGGGCGCGCTCACCGCCCAGGGCTTCTGCGCGGCGATCGGCGCCCTCCTGCCCGAGGGCTGCGTCGTCGTCGACGAGTCCAACACATCGGGCGTGGGGCTGTTCGCCGCGACCCAGCACGCGCCGGAGCACGAGTGGCTGACGCTCACCGGCGGGGCCATCGGCTACGGGCTGCCCGCGGCGGTGGGCGCGGCGGTCGCGGCGAAGGGGCGGCGCGTGCTCTGCCTCGAGTCCGACGGGTCGATGAACTACACGCCGCAGGCACTCTGGACGATGGCGCGCGAGGGGCTCGACGTGACCGTCGTGTGCTGCTCGAACGACAGCTACGCGATCCTGAACTTCGAGCTCGCCCGCGTCGGCGCCACGGCGAGTGGGGAGCGCGCCCGGGCCATGCTCGACCTGAGCGGGCCCACGCTCGGGCTCGCTCAGGTCGCCGAGGGCTACGGCGTGCCCGCCGCCACGGCGACGACCGCCGACGAGCTCGTCGTCGAGCTGGAGAAGGCGCTCGCGACGGACGGGCCGACCTTCATCAACGCGCGGCTCACGCGGGGCTGATCAGCGCCGCCAGGCCTCGGGGGTGAGCGACCCGATGGGCGAGGCCGCGACGTCGTGGAGCGTGGCCCTCGTCTCGAGCAGCGTCACCGGCGTGGGCAGCCAGACGACGGGCAGCTGGAGGGCGAGGTAGGCGTCGTAGGCGGCGAGCTCGCTCGGCAGGCGCAGGGTGGCGGCGACGAGCGCCGTCGCGTGCGCGTCGGCGTAGCCGCCGACGTTCCAGGGCGACCCCGCCGCGAACAGCCACTCGCCCGAGGGGAAGTAGTCCGGCTCGTACTGCCAGCCGCCGTCCCAGCTCGCGAGGTCCCACGTGGGGCTCGCCGAGCCCACGTCCGCCAGCACGCTCGCCGGTGGTGCGCTCGTCGCGGTGAGCACGATCCCGACCTTCTTAGCGTCGTGCACGAGGAGCGCGATCGAGCGCGTGAGCCCCGGCGACGGGGCGTAGACGATCGAGAAGGCGAGCGGGGTTCCGCGCGGGATGCCGACGCCGCACTTGGCCGGGACCGAGCAGGTCGTGCGCCGCCCCGGGGCGAGGTGCCAGCCGTGCGAGGCGAGCAGGGCGGCGGCGTGCGCCACGTTGAACGGCGCGGGGTTGGCCACCGCGGTCGAGAAGGCGCTCGAAGGATCCGTCGGGATGGGCGCGGTCGTCACCACGCCGTAGCCCGAGAGCGCCTGGCCGATGATCGCCGGCTGGTCGACGAGCGACTGGAAGGCCAGGCGGAAGTAGCGCTGGGCGAAGACGCGCCCGGCGTGCCCCGCCGCACCGGACGTCGACGCGAAGTTGTAGGGCATGAACGTCGTCGCCCACGGGGCCACGACCTGCTCGCGGTAGCCGGCGGCGCGCAGCGGGTTGCGCGACGGGCCGGCGGCGAGCGAGCTGACGCGCGGGGCGTCGGCCAGCGGGAGCGCGCCCTGGTCGACGACGCCCCTCGCGAGCAGCCCCTCGCAGCTCGCCGTGCCCGCGCACGGGACGAACGAGAGCAGCGTCGCGGCCGGGTGCTGCCCGGACGCACCGGCCGCGCGGTTGGGGGCGAACGTGTACCCGCCCGTCGCCCGGTGGTAGGTGAGCAGCCGCCAGGGGCCGTCGCTCAGCCCGAAGGCCGCCGCCACGTCCGTGCCTGCCGTCGCGTAGTCGGCGGTGTCGAAGGCCATCGAGCGGAACAGCTGGACGGCGTCGACGCAGCGCTGCGCCTGGGGGACGTCGGCCGCTTGGACGACCGTCCTCGTCCCGAGCGGGTCCACGAAGGCCGCGCCGGGGCCGAGGTTGCCGTCGCCGATCCAGTGCGTCGAGTAGCAGCCCGCGTTCGCGGTCGGCCCCGTGAATCGCCCGAGGTTGCCCGAGATGGACAGTGGCCCGGTCGCCGGCACGTGCGGGTGCGACGGCTCGTAGCGGTCCCAGGATGCGGGCAACGGGGTGATCTGGCTGAGCTCGCTGTCGGTGAACCAGGTCGGGTTGACGGGGCCGGCGAGGGTCATCGTGACGGTGTTGCCGCTGACGGCGACGGCCCGCACGTCGTCGGGGATCCCGAGCGGGACGCCCGTCGGTGTGGGCGCGAGGTAGTCGCCCCACATGCCCGGATACGCGGCGAGCAGGTTGAGCCACTCGACGACGCCCTGGGCGCTCACGAGCTCCCCGTCGCTCCAGCGCAGCCCCGGCTTGATCGTGAAGGACACCGAGGTGTCACCCTTGCCGTAGACGGGTCGGGTGGCGAGCGACAGCGGCTCGTTCAGCTGGACGGTCCGCGCGCCGCCGAAGAAGTACAGCGGGCGGAAGGCGAGCTGCTGGAAGTCGTGGACGTTCGCTGGGGTGAGCTCGTCACCGGACGCAAAGGGGTAGGCGAAGCTCGGCGTCGAGGACCGGGGCGAGGCGATGGCGATGACCCATCCCGCTCGAGCCGACGTGGCCGCCGCGAGCCCGGGCAGCACCGCGCCCGTGGCCAGCGCCGCGACGCCGACGGCGAAGGACCGTCCGGCGCGGCGCGCTCCGCGGCGTGGCGACGAGCGCGATCCGTCCCGCGGGGCGTCGCGCAGCGCGCGTCGTGACCACGGCAGCACCGCCACCAGCGTAGAGCCGGCGCACGTCGAGCTGGTGGCGGACGCCACGTCGCGCGGTCGACGCTTGGCGACCGCCCAGCCAGCGTCAGGCGGTCGGCAAGTCGAACTCGACGACGACCGGGGCGTGGTCTGAGGGCTTCACGCCCTTGCGGGCGTTGCGGTCGACGTACGCCTCCGTGACGTGCTCGGCGACCGCTGCCGAGCACAGGACGAGGTCGATCCGGAGCCCCCAGCCGCGGTGGAACGCCCCGCTGCGGTAGTCCCACCACGTGAAGACCTGCTCGTCGCCGAGCCGGCGGCGGACCACGTCGTCGAGGCCGAGCTTGCAGAGCACCTCCACGCGCGAGCGCTCCGGCTCGGTCACGTGCGTCGAGCCCTCGAGGGCGGCGGGATCCCACACGTCGAGGTCCGTCGGCGCGACGTTGAAGTCGCCGGCCACGATCAGCGCGCGCGAGGCGGGAATCGTCCCGATGTGCACGGCGAGCCGGTCGAGCCACGCGAGCTTCTTCTCGTAGAAGGGGTCGTCGAGCGCCCGGCCGTTCGGCACGTAGCAGCTCATGACCTCCACCCCCGCACAGGTGGCGGTGACGAAGCGCGCGCCGCTCTCGTCCTCTTGTGTGCCGAACCCTCGGCCGACGGTGCCCTCGATGCCGACACGGCTGGCGATCGCGACGCCGTTCCAGCGGCCCTCGCCGTGGTGGACCGCCTCGTAGCCGAGCTCGGCGAAGCCGTCGTAGGGGAACTTGGCGTCGTCCTGCTTCGTCTCTTGGAGGCAGAGCACGTCCGGGGCGTGCGCTTCGATCCAGCCAGCGACGCGTTCCCAGCGCGCCGTGAGCGAGTTGACGTTCCACGTCGCGAACCTCACCGCGCGCCCCCCGCGTCGACGACCACGAAGAGCAGCTCGGCCTCGCAGCACCGCTCCCCGTCCACCGTGGCGAGCCCCGTGCCCCGACCGGCCCGGCGCGTGAGCCGCGACAGCTCGACGACGAGCTCCAGGGTCTCGCCGGGCTGCACCTGGCGGCGGAACCGCGCACGGTCGATGCCGCCGAAGAGCGGCAGCGTGCCGACGAACCGCTCGTCGAGGAGGACCGCGGTCGCCCCGAGCTGGGCCATCGACTCGACGAGCAGCACGCCGGGCACGGTCGGGCGTCCCGGGAAGTGCCCGGCGAAGAAGGGCTCGTCGGGCCCAACGTGCCACGTCCCCGTGGCCCGCTCCCCTGGCGTGACCGACGTCACCTCGCTCAAGAGGAGGAAGGGCGCGCGGTGCGGCAAGACGAGCGCCGGGTCGAAGGGCACCTCGAGCGCCGCGCCGCCGAGGACCGCCACCTCAGCCCTCCGGGGAGCGGCGTTGGGTCGTCGCGCGCGTGGGCACGGGCGGGAACCTACCTGGGCGAGGCGACACGAGCCGGCGCGACGCGACGGCCTCTCATCGGGGCGAAGAAATCGTTGCCAATAGGCTTGTCGGGTGTCGATGACCCCCCCACCGCGCGAGGGCGCGGCGCGCGACGACGTCGGCGCACGGGGTTCGGGCAGCTTCGGGCCGAACGCGTGGCTCGTCGACGATCTGTACGAGCGGTACCTGGAGGACCCCGAGAGCGTCTCTGAGGGGTGGCGCGAGTTCTTCAGCGACTACCGCCGCCCCGCGCGCACGGCCGCACCCGAACCACCGCCGCCCCCGACCCCGGCGCGGGCGGCCGCGGCGCCGTCACCACCGGCTGCACGGGGAGAGCCGCTGCGCGGCGCGGCGCGGCGCGTCGCCCAGAACATGGAGACGTCCCTTTCGGTGCCGACGGCGACGAGCGTCCGCACGATCCCGGCTCGCCTCTTGGAGATCAACCGCGCGGCGCTCAACGAGTACCTCTCGAGGACGTCGAGCACGAAGATCTCGTTCACCCACCTCATCTGCTTCGCGATCCTGCGGGGACTCGCCGAGGTGCCCGCGCTCAACGCGAGCTACGTCGAGGCGGTCGACGACAAGGGCACGCCGGGGGTGGACCGACACGACCACGTCGGGCTCGGCCTCGCCGTCGACGTCGTGCGCGACGACGGGTCGAGGTCGCTCGTCGTCCCCGTCGTGCGCGACGCCGACACGCTCGGCTTCGCCGAGTTCGTCCACGCCTACGAGGACCTCGTCCGAAAGGTCCACGCCGGACAGGCCGTGCCCGACGACTTCTTCGGTGCCACGGTGTCCGTGACGAACCCCGGCACGCTGGGCACGTCCATGTCGGTCCCCCGACTCATGGCGGGCCAGGGCGCGATCATCGGCGTCGGGGCGATCGGGTGGCCGAGCGGTCTCGACGCTGCGGACCCCAGGGCCCTCAGCCAACTGGGCGTCGGCAAGGTGCTCACGCTCACCTCGACCTACGACCACCGCATCATCCAGGGCGCGGAGTCCGGTGCGTTCCTGCGCCACGTCGACCAGTGCCTCCACGGCCAGCACGGCTTCTACGACGCGATCTTCGAGGACCTCGGCGTCCCGGTCGAGCCGGCACGCTGGAGCCAGGACACGAACGCCGCGTCCGCCGCGGGTCTCGACGAGTCCCTCAAGGTCGTGCGGGTGCACAAGCTCATCAACATGTACCGCGTGCGCGGCCACCTCAACGCGAACCTCAACCCGCTCGAGACGGCGCCCCCGGTGCTGCACCCAGAGCTCGACCTCGCCCACTACGGGCTGACGATCTGGGACCTCGACCGCGAGTTCGCCACCGACGGGCTCGCGGGCCGCGCGTCCGCGACGCTCCAGGAGATCCTCGCCATCCTGCGCGCGGCGTACTGCGGGACGCTCGCGATCGAGTACATGCACATCCAGGACCCCGACCAGAAGCTGTGGATCCAAGAGCGCGTCGAGGGCGTGGTGACGACGCCCAGCGTCGAAGAGCAGCGCCACCTCCTCGAGCGGCTCAACGCCGCGGAGGTCTTCGAGCGGTTCCTGCACACGCGCTACGTCGGCCAGAAGCGGTTCGGCCTCGAGGGCGCCGAGTCGACGATCGTCGCGCTCGACGCCCTCTTCGACGCCGCCGCCCAGCGCGGCGTCGCCGACGCGGTGCTCGGCATGGCGCACCGAGGTCGGCTCAACGTCCTCGCCAACATCGTCGGCAAGGGCTACGGGGAGATCTTCAGCGAGTTCGAGGGCAACCTCGACCCCCAGAGCGTCCAGGGGTCCGGGGACGTCAAGTACCACAAGGGCGCGACCGGGGTGTTCAAGGGGCACTCGGGCGCCACGCTGCGACTCACGATGGTCTCCAACCCCTCGCACCTCGAGGCCGTGGACCCCGTCGTCGAGGGGGTGGCGAGGGCCAAGCAGGACCGCGTCATCGCGCCGTCGACCGGCGAGTCGCCCGACGCGCGCCTCCCGAGCCACCCCGTCCTGGCGGTGCTCATCCACGGCGATGCGGCGTTCGCCGGCCAGGGCGTCGTCGCCGAGACGCTCAACCTCTCGGGGCTCTCGGGGTACCGCACCGGCGGGTCGGTGCACCTCGTGATCAACAACCAGGTGGGCTTCACGACGCCGCCGGAGAACGCGCGCACCTCGTTCTACGCGACCGACGTCGCCAAGATGATCCAGGCCCCCATCTTCCACGTGAACGGGGACGACCCAGAGGCGTGCGCGCGCGCGATGCGGCTCGCCTTCGACTTCCGCGAGGAGTTCAGCACCGACGTCGTCGTCGACCTCGTCTGCTACCGACGCCACGGCCACAACGAGGGCGACGACCCGAGCTACACCCAGCCGCTCATGTACCGGGCGATCGACGCGAAGCGCTCCGTCCGCAAGCTCTACACCGAGGCGCTCATCCGGCGCGGCGACCTCACCTTGGAAGAGGCGGAGGGCGCGCTCGCGGACTTCCAGGAGAAGCTGCAGTCGGTGCTCGACGAGGTGCGCGGGCGTCCCGCCCCGACGCTCACCGCGGTGCTGCCGGTGACGGTCCCCGAGGACCCCGACGCGCCGCCGACGGGCGTGGACGCCGCCACGCTCCGACGCGTCGCGGCGCGCACGACGAGCGTGCCGGACGGGTTCGTGCTCCACCCGAAGCTCGCCCGCCAGTTCGCCGCACGCGACGAGCTGGTCGCGAGCGGCGAGGTCGACTGGTCGCTCGCCGAGGCTCTCGCGATCGGCACGCTCCTGCTCGAGGGCACCGACGTGCGGCTCGTCGGCCAGGACACCCGGCGCGGGACGTTCTCCCAGCGCCACGCGGCGCTCATCGACTACGAGGACGGGACCCAGTTCGTGCCGCTCTGCCACCTCGAGGGGGCGACGGGCCGGTTCACCGCTCGCGACTCGCTGCTCAGCGAGTACGCCGCGCTCGGCTTCGAGTACGGCTACTCGGTGGAGCGGCCCGACGCGCTCGTCGCCTGGGAGGCGCAGTTCGGTGACTTCGTGAACGGCGCGGAGATCATCGTCGACAACTTCCTCGTCGCCGCCGAGGACAAGTGGGGCCAGCTCGCCAGCGTGGTGCTCCTGTTGCCCCATGGCTATGAGGGCCAGGGCCCGGAGCACTCGAGCGGACGGATCGAGCGCTTCCTGTCGCTGTCCGCTCGCAACAACCTGCGGATCGCCGTCCCTTCGACGGCGGCGCAGTACTTCCACCTCCTGCGCGCCCAGGTGCGGCGCGGGCACCCCACGCCGCTCGTCTGCTTCACCCCCAAGTCCCTCCTGCGCGCCGCGGCGACGCGGTCGACGCTGGCGTCGCTCGAGCGCGGCGCGTTCGCCACGGTGCTCGACGACACGTCCGTCGCCACGCCGGACGCCGTGGGCACCGTCGTGCTCGCGAGCGGCAAGGTCGCTCACGAGGCGCGCACGCACCGCGACGCGCTGGTCGCGGCGGGGTCGCTCGGCCCGGACAGCGTCGCCATCGTCCGCGTGGAGCAGGTCTACCCGTGGCCGGACGACACGGTCGCGTCGGTGCTCGCGCGCTACGCGTCGGCGAGGGACGTCTGCTGGCTCCAAGAGGAGCCCGAGAACATGGGTCCGTGGCCGTTCGTGCACCACCAGCTGCACCGGGACCTCCGCGACAGCCATACCCTGCGCCACGTGGCGCGGGTGGAGTCAGCGAGCCCCGCGACGGGCAGCGCCATCGTGTTCGAGGCCGAGCAAGAGGACCTCTTCACGAGGGTGTTCGGGTGACGAGGCGTCGCCAGCTGGTCGTCGTCGACGGCTCGAACCTCGCGACCGAGGGCCGCGCGACGCCGAGCCTCCGCCAGCTCGACGAGGCGGTGCGCGCCTTCCTCGAGGAGCACGCCGGCACCGAGGTCGTGGTGGTCGTCGACGCGACGTTCGAGCACCGGATCGCCGCCGCGGAGCGCGCCCAGTTCAAGCAGGCCGAGCTCGCAGGGGAGGTCGTGACGCCGCCCGCGGGCGTCGTCGGCCGAGGGGACGCCTTCATCTTGCAGATCGCCAAGCGCGCCGATGCGATCGTGCTCTCGAACGACTCGTTCCAGGAGTTCCACGCCGAGCATCCCTGGCTGTTCGAGGAGGGGCGCCTCATCGGGGGCAAGCCGGTGCCGCACGTCGGCTGGATCTTCACGCCCCGCAACCCCGTCCGGGGGCTCAAGTCAAAGGTGGCCACGACCAAGGCGGCGCGGGCGGCAAAGGCGGCGGCGGCGGCGGTCGCGACCCCGGAGGTCGTCGCGCCCGCGCCCGCCCCACGCGCCCGAGCGGTCAAGGCGAAGAAGCCCGCGCCCACGCGCGTCCCGGACGCCGCGGCGACGAAGGCGTCCTCGAAGCGAGCGCCGAGGGCGACCGAGCCACCCGCACCCGCCCAGACGGCCAAGCGCGCGGGCTCGCGGCGTGCCCGGGGTGGTGGGTCGACGGAGGCTCGCAAGGAGCCGGCCAAGCGCGCGGGCGCTCGGGCGAAGTCGACGAAGGCGCCGACGACGGCCAAGGCGACGACGACCAAGGCCCGACCCGAGCCGGTCAACACCTCGCGCTCCTTCCTGCGCCTGGTGACCGACCACCCCCTGGGGGGCACCGTCGAGGGCGAGGTCGTGCAGTTCACGTCCCACGGGGCGATGGTCTCGGTCCCCGTGGGCAGGACGATGCACGTCGTCTGCTACGCCCCTCTCGCCGGCCTCGGCTCCTCCCCGCCCACCCGGGCCCGTGACGTGCTGCAGAAGGGCGAGGTGTACCGCTTCACGATCGTCTCGTTCGACACCACGAGACGTCGAGCGGAGCTCGCGCTCGCGACGCGCTGAGCCGAGCGCGAAACGACCATTTCACAATCGCCGGCGGCGGCGAGGCCGTCCCCGGCACCGGTGCCGGTGGCGTCCACGTGGCGTCCACGACGACCCTCGACGACGCGACGAACGGCTCGATCGATACCCGTCGGTCAGTAGCGCGAACGCCCATGCCCTGATTTCCGAGGGCAGAAGAAGGTTTGTAGGATTTCCCGGATGCCGCTGCTTGAGGTCAACGAGCTGCAGACGACCTACCGCATGCGGACCTCGAACGTGGTGGCGGTGGACGGCGTCTCGTTCTCGATCGACAGCGGGGAGTGTCTCGGCATCGTCGGCGAGTCAGGGTGCGGCAAGACCACGATCGGCATGTCGCTCATGCGCCTGCTGGCCGCCAACGGCCACGTCACCGGCGGCGAGCTGCACTTCGACGGCGTCGACATCGCCGCGCTCAGCGAGCGGGACATGCGCAAGGTGCGGGGCAACACGATCGCGCTCATCCCGCAGGACCCGATGACCTCGCTGCACCCCGTGACGAGGATCGGCAACCAGATCGCCGAGGGCTACCGGATCCACCGCGGTGGCACCAAGAAGAAGGCGTTCGAACGAGCGCTCGAGGTCCTGAAGATGGTGGAGATGCCGAACCCTGAAGAGCGGCTCCGCCAGTACCCCTTCGAGCTCTCGGGTGGCCTCCGGCAGCGCGTGATGATCGCAATGGCCCTCGTCTGCGACCCGAAGCTGCTCATCGCCGACGAGCCGACCACCGCGCTCGACGTGACGATCCAGGCCCAGATCCTCGACGTGCTCGACCACCTCCGCGAGACGTACTCGATGGCGACGATGCTCATCACCCACGACATGGGCGTGATCGCCGGACGGACGGACCGCGTGGTCGTGATGTACGCCGGACGCAAGGCCGAGGAGGGCACGACCGCCGACATCTTCGAGCAGATGCGGCACCCCTACACCCAGGCGCTGCTGTCCTCGGTCCCGAAGATCGACTCCGCGTCCGCAACGAGGCTGCAGTCGATCCCGGGGCTGCCGCCCGACCTCTCCAAGGCCATCGTGGGCTGCCGGTTCGCACCGAGGTGCCGGTTCGCCACCGACGAGTGCCGCGAGACCGAGCCACAGCTCACCGGCGACGAGTCCCACGTCTTCGCCTGCTACCACCCCGTCGACGGCCCCCAGGTCGCCGAGGTCCAGGTGCGCGGTCCGGTCGAGGCCACCGAGGAGGCCCGCCCCGAGCTGCTCACGGTCACGAACCTCGTGAAGGACTTCCCCCTGCGGTCCACCAAGCTGATCCGACGGGAGCACAAGTCGGTGAGCGCCGTCGCGGACGTCAGCTTTGAGGTCCGCCAAGGCGAGACGTTCGGGCTGGTCGGCGAGTCCGGGTGCGGGAAGACGACGATCGGGCGCCTCATCGTCGGGCTCGAGGAGCCGACGTCCGGCACGATCTACTTCGCGGGCCGACCGGACGGCCTCGGCCGCCAGGAGACCCGCGTCGCGGACGCGAGGCTGCGCCAGATGATGTTCCAGGACCCCTACGCGTCGCTCAATCCCCGAAAGCGGGTCGGCGACATCATCTCTGAGCCGCTGGACATCCAAAAAGAGGGGACGACGGCCTCGAGGCGGAGCACCGTCCTCGCGCTCCTCGACGAGGTCGGGCTGCCGGCGGAGTCGATCAGCCGGTACCCGCACGAGTTCTCCGGTGGCCAGCGCCAGCGGATCGGGTTCGCTCGCGCGCTCGCCGTGCGCCCGAAGATGGTCATCGCCGACGAGCCCGTGTCGGCGCTCGACGTCTCGATCCAGGCCCAGATCCTCAACCTCATGCAGGACCTGCGCGCCGAGCACGGCCTGTCGTACATCTTCATCAGCCACGACCTGGCCGTGGTTCGCTACATCGCGAACCGAATCGGGGTCATGTACCTCGGCAAGCTCGTCGAGACCGGACCGTCCGACGACGTGTTCTCGAACCCCGCGCACCACTACACGCAGGGGCTGCTCGACGCCGTCCCGATCCCCGACGTCCTGCACGCAAGGGACAAGCAGGCCAACCAGGTCCGAGGGGAGCTGCCGAGCGCCATCGATCCGCCGTCGGGCTGCCGGTTCCGCACGCGGTGCCCCGCAGCGGACGACAAGTGCGCCGCCGAGGTCCCTCCGTTCTCGCAGGTGAGCGAGGGGCACCTCGTGGCCTGTCACCACCCGTTGCGGACCACCACCCCGGTCGCCATCGCCGGCGCCATGTCCACGGCCACGTCGGGGTGAGCCGTGCGTCCGCCCCGCACGCCCCGCCCGCACCCGCCCAGGGCCCATTGGTAGGCTGAGGCATGCGCTACATCCTGACGAGGGTGGTTCAGGGCATCTTCATCCTGTTGGGCGTCTCGATCATCACCTTCTTCCTGCCCTGGCTGTACTTCAACCCCAGGGAGCTCGCGCTCCAGGTCCTCCAGGGTGGCCCGCGCATCAACCAGGCGGAGATCACCGCGTGGGTGCACCAACACGGCTTGGACCGGAACCTGTTGGTCCAGTACTGGAGCTGGCTCACCCACGCGATCCATGGCGACTTCGGGATCGCCTACAAAGAGTCGCACTACCCCCACGACGTGTCCGTCAACACCGTCCTCAGCGGCCGGCTGTGGCGCTCGGTGTACCTCGTCGTCCCTCCGACGATCGCGTCGATCCTCATCGCGATCCCGATCGGCCTCACCCAGGCGATCCGACGGAACAAGCTCTACGACCACGCGATGACGACCGGCGTCTTCGTCCTGTACTCGACGCCCGCGGTGCTCGTCTGCATCCTCATGGCGTACTACTTCGGCGCCGTCCTCCACATCGGGAAGTCTTCGGTGAACCCGCTCGCGCAGGGCATCCCGCCCTCGCAGTTTCCGAGCTACATGATCACCCACTTCAGCGACTTCCTCTTACCGATGGCCGCCATCCTGTTCCTCTCGATCGGGGGCCTGACGAGGTACATGCGTGGGTCCGCGCTCGACACGCTGGTGCAGGACTACATCCGCACGGCGCGCGCAAAGGGAGCGAGCCCGACGCGAGTGCTGTTCCGACACGTCTTCCGTCCGTCCGTCATCCCGCTCATCACCATCGTCGGGCTGACGATCCCGGTGATCATCGGCGGTGCGCTCATCGTCGAGTTCATCTTCAACTTCCCTGGCATGGGCATCCAGACCGTGTCCTCCGTGCAGTCCGGGGACTTCACCGTCGTCATGGCGATCACGATCTTCACCGCCGTGCTCACCGTCGTCGGCAACCTCCTCGCTGACGTCTTCACCGCCGTCGCCGATCCCAGAGTCCGGCTCACCGCCGCGAGGTAGCACCATGGCGAAAATAGAGACCGACACCGACTTCTACGCGAATGCGCCCGTCTCGGCGAGCGGCGGGCTCGAGGCGCCGTTCGAACCCACGCACCTCGGCGTCCCGGAGGGCGGCGAGGTCGCCGGCGGCGGCTCGATGGGCCGTCAGATGCTGCGGGTCTTCATGCAGAACAAGCTCGCCGTCGTCTCCGCCCTGTTCATCATCGTGCTGATCCTGATGTGCATCATCGTGCCGTTCTTCTACGCATCGGACTACTGGACCGTGGCGGGCTCCTCCACCTCCGGCACGTGCTTCAACAACTCGAACCCTGGGGGGTTCGGCAGCGCGGCGCCCAGCGCGGACCACATCCTTGGCTGCACCAACGGCATCGATAACTTCGGCCTGCTCTTCTACGCCGGTCGCTTCTCCTTGCTCATCGGCCTCCTGGCGGGCTTCGTCACGATGGCCATCGGCACCCTCTACGGCATCATCGCCGGCTATCGGGGCGGCAAGATCGACTCCTTCTTGATGCGACTCAACGACGTCTTCCTCTCCATCCCCGGCCTCTACCTCCTGCTGCTGGTCATCACCATCTACGGGAGCTCGCTGTGGAGCTTGATCGCAGTGATTGGCTTTACGAGCTGGTTCGGGGTGGCACGGCTCATGCGCGGGGAGGCGCAGATCCTGCGGGACCGCGAGTTCTCCCAGGCCTCACGGTCGATGGGCGCGACGGGTCGACGCGTCATGTTCCGCCACGTCCTGCCCAACTCGGTGTCGACGATGATGACGGCTGCGACCTTCGCGATCGGCGATGCCGTCATCGTGCTGTCGACGCTTGGCTTCCTGGCCCTCGCCCTGCAGCCTCCGGACTACGACTGGGGCACGATGATCCAGAACGCTTCCACCCAGTTCGAGCAGGGTTGGTGGTGGACGCTGTGGCCCGTCGCCATCGTCTTCATCCTCTTCGTGCTCTCGACGAACTACATCGGTGACGCGCTCCGCGACGCGTTCGAGGTCCGTCTCCAGGAGCGCTGAGCCTGGGTCTGGCGCCGTCGCTGACGGTGGCGATGGGCGGCGGGGCTGGCGGCACCGCTGAGCGGATCTGCAGCGAGCGGCCCGTGGACGATCTGAGGTCGGACTGACCATCAGCCGGCGCCGGAACGGAGATCGACGACCCTGCCCGAGGTCCCGGGCCGGCGGGCATCGGCGAAGTTGCCGCCGAAGCCGCTGCAACGTGCGCTTCGTGCACGACGGTCGGTCCTCGCTCGACGGTGCCTGCCGACCAGTCCGCGGCGCGCTCCCGCCGTGTGCGTGGGCCTACTCGACAGAATTGGGAGTCGACACGCCCACGTGAGGGGGCGACGACTACCTCGACGGCGGCCGAGCTCGCGACCGCCAAGGGGCCCCAACGAGGTGCCAGGATCGTGGTCACCCGGCTCGCCCTCGCGCTCCGTGTCGACCCGATCGGCGTCGAGGTCAGCCGGTCCGCTCTGCCCCGTCGTGCCGAGTGGACGCCCTGTGGGGCGGGCGTACCTGGCCTCGGTGCCGAGCACTTGCCGCCGTGAGCCGTGACGGTCGCATGCTTCCTGTCCTTCCCGTCGTCGTGGACCGTGCGATCAGACGTTGCATGAGCGGCTCCCTCGCCGTCGAGTCCGCCGATCGGGCGTCCCACACCGTCCTCGTCCATGGCAAGCAGGGCGCCGAGGCGCAACTCCAGACTGCGGTCTGTGCGACCCTGCTCGTCTCGTGCGGACCCGCTGCCGCGGTCACCCTCAGCGCCCCCCTTGGCTCCCGAGCCGTCGTCCATGGCTGTCCGGGCGCCGCAAACCCGTCTATGTGGAGCGGACAGGTGGCCCCAACCGTGCGCCTGCCAAATGGCTGCGCAACAGGAGCCGTCGCCCATCGTCGACGAGCTCACGGGGCGGTCCCCCTGCGCTGAGTCCTCTAGACACCCCGGACTCACCTGCTCGTGCGTCGTCCCGGTGCTCTCCCCTCATTTCGACGCCTTCGAGCCGGCGTCCCAGCTGCAGTGCGGGCAATGGCAGGGGTGGGATGGCAGTCTGGGGATGATCGATCGAGGTGGGCGCCTCGGTGCACGGGCACCCGCCGTTGTGAAGGTGGAGCAAGGTGCGAGCCACCTCATCCAGGTTGCGGCCCGTCAGCTGGCGAGCGGACGGCGAGACGCTCGTGCTCACGCACAACTCGGGCATGGCGTGACGCCAGCTCACTCGAGGGCAGTGCTGTCCGCCAGCGAGCTGGTGCGCATCGCCGACGGAGTACGCCTCTCGAGCGGTCCGACACCGACCGGGGTCTCGCGTTTCTAGCGGGCACTGCAACACCCGTCTGGCAATCCATGCGCGAGCCGGTCCTTTGCCTCGCCGTTCCCGCGAGGCCGTGGCGCCAGTGCTACCCAGCCCTCGTGGCGGAGACGACCCAGTACGCAGAGTCGAGCGACACGCCCTCGGGCGCCACGTGCGGCTCCAGTGCCACCCGCATGGCGTCCTCGGCGCGGTGGACCAGCTCCGGGTCCTTGCCGTCAAAGAGGCGTCGGGCGAACTCGTCGGCGAGGAAGAAGGACATCACGTCCTCGAGGTCACGACCCATCAGCCGCGGGTCATTCGCCCCCACGACGTCGATGTCCGTCATCCCCGCGCCCTCGAGGAGCGCTCGAATCGTCGACGACTCCGCCAGGGAGAACGGTCCAGGGGCACCAGGAGGCGGCAGGTCGGGTAGTCCCACGTGCTCGACGGCGGCCAGCATTGGCACCCGCAGCCAGTCGTTCTTCATCAACTCCTGCCAGCAGACGAACGACATCCGACCCCGAGGTCGCATGGAGCGTGCAATCCGCTCGAGCGCTGTCGCGGGGTCGTCGAAGAACATCACGCCGAAGCGGCTGATCACCGCGTCGAACGGTCCGGGAAGGGCCGCGGTCTGGGCGTCGAGCTGCAGGAACTCGACGTGGTCCACACCCGCCTCGACGGCTCGCCGACGTGCCTCCTCAAGCATCGGACCCGAGAGGTCCACACCCAGCACGCTTCCACCGGGACCTACCAGGGATCCCGCCTCGAGCGTCGTCGCGCCGCTCCCGCAGCCCACGTCCAGCACGCGCTCGCCCGCACGCAACGCGGCGGCTTCGAACAGGCGACGGCCGCACGAGGCGAGCATCGCGTCGTAGCGAGCGCGCTCGGAGACCCAGTGGCGACCGCCCCGCTCGTTCCAGAACTCCGTCATCTCGTCGTTGGGCATGGGCCAATCGTGCCATCTGTCCATCAAGTGGTGTGATGGGACTCGGAGCTGTGCGCTGGGTGCCGCCGTGCGTGCGCGGGGCCTCGACACCGGTCGTCGAGTCCACTCCACCAAGAAAGCTGCCCTTCGGGACGTCCGCACCTCGGCCCGCGCAGCTGTGCGCCAACGGACGACGCTCCCGGTCGCTCAGTTCCTGGACTCAGAGCGTGGACAGGTCCAGGGTGACCGCTCCGTCCATGCGACGTTGGGGGGCCAGCAGGTCCGACGTGGCACCAGCACGCCTCGCGCGTGCGCCCGGCAGCGGTGTCGGCGGTGAAGGTCTGGCTCGAAGCCGACCGAGCGGGTTCGACGCCGAGATGCAACGAGCCCCCCGCCTCTCGGCGGGGGGCTCGTCACTGCGGGTTGCCCCGCAACAGCTCTTCCGACTAGATGGCTGTGATGTACTCCGGGTTGAAGTTGTTCAACGGGTTCGGAGCCTGGTAGCCGGCAAGTGTCTTCACCTGCACGCCGAACGTCGTTGGGGTTGGCTGCCACAGGAACGGCACGTCAGTCGCGGTGAACTGTGCGAAGGACGTGTGGTACTTCGGGTTCTTCGCGTTGAGCGCGACGTTCCCTGCCGTCGTGGTGGCCGAGATCAGCCCGTTCATCTCGCTGTTGACGTAGCCGCCGGAGTTCGACCCTGAGCCCGCGGCGAAGAGAACCTCACCGGAGGGGTAGTAGTCAGGGGCGTAGATCCAACCGCCGTAGCCACAAAGCTGCCAGGCCGCTGCGCCTGCGAAGCAGGCACCCTGGACGGTGGTCGCAGGCTCGAACTTGGCGACGATCTGAATGTCAGACCCAGCCTTGATCGAGGCGATCTCGTCGAGGGTCAGGTGCGTCACCGACGGGATGCCCGACGGAACGAGAACCTGCTCGGTGGCCTTGGTGCCCTTGGGGATTGCCGGACCGCCGTGCGCGCAGTTGGACTTCGCGCAGACTGCCGGGAACACCTTCACGTTCCAGCCGTACTTGGCCATGAGCGCCTTGCCCTTGGTCGTGCTGTACGGGTACGGGTTGGTGACACCCTTGTTGAAGGCGTTCTTCGGGTAGGTCGGGATCGCCGAGAACGTCGGGACGGCGTAGCCGTTGTCGACGGACTTGATGACCGCTGCCTGGTTGTCCGACTGCTGGATCGCGGCACGGATGTACTGGTTGCCGTTGATCCTCGCCCAGCTCGGAGGCGGACCACTGGTGTGGTACGTCGAGTGCGCGTTGTCGAAGTTGAACATCCAGTAGAAGACGCCGAACGTCACGCCACCCTTCACCACGAAGTTGCCCAAACCGGGGGCAGTGATGTG
Source organism: Acidimicrobiales bacterium (assembly GCA_035937595.1). Classification (GTDB taxonomy): domain Bacteria; phylum Actinomycetota; class Acidimicrobiia; order Acidimicrobiales; family RAAP-2; genus Palsa-459. The sequence continues at coordinate 9,731 of DASZHS010000040.1, read as the reverse complement.
GCCAGGGGTGATGCCGTGCGCCCTCGAGACGTCCGTCGTGTCGAGGTAGCCAAGCTGCAGCGTGCCCGCACGAAGTGCGTTCCGCTCAGGAGCGATGTCCGAGAACGGCTGGTACACGATCTTCTGAACCGCGTGCGCCTTGACGGGGCCCGAGTAGTCAGCGTTGGCGACCTGGACGTTGTTGCCGTCCGGGTTGCCGCTGGAGTACTCAGCCTGCGTCTGGCGGTACGGCCCGTCCGACCATGCCCACAGCGGGTCATTGATCTGCAGTCCGCTCAGGTAGTTGTACACCTGGGAGCAAACGTCGCCAGGACCCGAGGCGGGCTTCAGCGTCACCGACGCGAAGGGCTCCGTGGAGCAGCCCGCAGGGCCGCCGCCGGTGGTGTCCCACTGCGTCGCCAAGGGGACGATCTGCGAGAGCTCGTTGTAGATCAGCCACAACTGGCTCGCGTGCCCCTTCATGACGATGTGAACCTGGCTGCCGCTGAGGCCACCTGGGTAGGAGACGCTCACGACCTGGTCCGGGAAGCCGAAGCCAGGTGCGTAGCCACAGAAGGCGTTCGCGCCGGCGTTCGGGCCACTCTGGGCCTTGTCCATGTTCAGGAAGAACGCAATGTCCTGCGCGGTCATCGTGCGCGTCGACGTTCCGTTGCTCCACTTCCAGCCCTTGACGGTGAAGTCAATGGCGGTGTTCCCACCTGCCGCACTGAAGTGCGCAGGGTTCAGCACGGACAGCGACGGCTGAAGCGCGACACTCGCCCCAAGGCCGAACCAGTAACCAGGTCGGACCTCAAGGTTCCAGTAGTCGATGTTCGTCGTCGTGCACTGCGCCGCTGAATAGAACGGGAAAGTGCTCGTCGCCACCGATCCCACCGGGAAGGGAATTGTCAACGTCGTCCCCGCCTTCGGTGTCACAGCTCCGGACGCCACCGTCCCAGCAAGCATGCCCATCGTGAGTCCACCGACCGAGAGGCCGGTGATCACGAGGCGCCTGATGCTTCGGTTTCGCATGTGCTACCTCCTCGACATCGGCGCCTGGCCGATGCTCTCTGCTTTCTCCCCCCGACGGTGATCGCCGAGTGCACGGACTATACGCGAGGCATAGCGACCCGTCAGTGCAGGCCGGAGTGAAAATCGTCTTTCGGATCCATGTGGCGCTGGCGCGTCCCTGTCAATCGCCACTGGTTCACCCAGTGGGTATTGAACTTGCTTCAGCGAGCGACCGGTGGTTGTCGAGTCTGTTGGGTCCCTCTGTGCTAGGTGCGTGGTCGGCGCCTTCGTCCCAGCCCATTCCGTCGTCGTCGTCCCCCAGTGTCGTGACCCGCTCGACGAACGCCCACGTGCGTCGATGGAGATCCGTCAGCCCGTGGTCCGCGATCGCCGCAGCGTGCTCGGGCGTGCCGTAGCCCTTGTGCTGGTCGAATCGGTACGCCGGGTAGCGCCCCGCGAGGTCGACCATCAGGTCGTCGCGTGCAACCTTTGCAAGCACCGAGGCCGCGGCGACCGAGCCGCACCGGGCGTCGGCTCGCACGACCGGTCGCACCTCGAGCCCGGCGCCCACCGTGGTCACCTGATCGAGGTCGAGCCGTCCGGGCAGCGTCACGAAGTCGGTCTTGCCGTCGACGATGAGGCACGTGGGGCGAGCGGGGAGCGCGTCGAGCGCGCGTCTCGCGGCGACGCCGAGGGCGGCGGTGAGGCCGAGCTCGTCGATCTCGGCGGCGCTGACCTCGCCGATCGACCATGCGACGCACCAGCCGGTGAGCGCTGGCGTCAGCTCGTGGCGCGCGGCGCTCGTCAGCATCTTCGAGTCCCTCGTGCCGGAGGGCGCCGGCTTCGTGGACGCGTCGACGAGCACCACGCCGACGAACATCGGACCCGCCCACGCGCCCCGTCCGACCTCGTCGAGGCCGCCGACGAGGGCGTGACCCTCGCGCAAGAGCGACCGCTCCAGGCGGAGGTTCGCGTCCCGCACGTGCCCCGTCGCCCGCCGGGCGCCCGCCTTGGTCGCCATGAGAGGGACTGTACGACGTCGCCCCCGCCGCGTCGTGCACCGCCGTGCGCACCGCGATCCGCGTCGCCGCCGACCAGGGCGGCACGCCTACATTGGCCCCGATGCCTCCGCGCCGCGTCCACGTGGTCCCCCACACGCACTGGGACCGCGAGTGGTACGAGCCCTTCCAGACGTTCCGCCTGCGCCTCGTCGAGCTCCTCGACGGCCTGCTGGACCTCATGGAGGCAGACCCCACCTACGAGCGGTTCCTGCTCGACGGCCAGATGGCCGTCGTCGACGACTACCTCGAGATCCGTCCCGAGCACGAGGCGCGCCTGCGCCGGCTCGCCGCGTCGGGGCGCCTCGAGGTGGGGCCCTGGTACATCCTCATGGACGAGTTCTTGGTCTCCGGCGAGACCATCGTCCGCGACCTGCAGCGCGGGCTCGAGCGGGCCGCGGCGTTCGGCGGTGCCATGCAGGTGGGCTACCTCCCCGACATGTTCGGCCACGTCGCCCAGATGCCCCAGCTGCTGGCCCTCGCCGGGTTCGAGCACGCCGTCGTCTGGCGCGGGGTGCCGAGCGCGATCACCGCCACGGCGTTCCGGTGGCGCGCGCCCGACGGCAGCGAGGTGCGCACCGAGTACCTCCTCGACGGCTACGGCAACGGCGCGACCCTCCCCGACGACGCCAAGGCCCTCGTCGCTCGCGTCGACGAGCACGTGGCGGCCAACGCGTCGTACCTCGGTGACGACGTCCTGCTGATGAACGGCTCGGACCACCAGACGCCCCAGCCGTTCCTCGGCCGCCTCCTCGCCGAGGCGAACGACCTCCAAGACGACTACCGCTTCGAGCTCAGCAGCCTCTCGAGCTACCTCGACGGGGCGCCCCGCGAGGACCTCGCGGTGTGGGAGGGCGAGCTTCGCAGCGGGTTCCGCGCCAACATGCTCATGGGCGTCGCGTCCAACCGGGTGGACGTCAAGCGCGCGGCGGCGAGGACCGACCACGCGCTCGAGCGCCGCGCCGAGCCGCTCAGCGCGCTGTTCTTGGCCCCCGAGGCGTGGCCGCGCGCGTTCCTCGACGCCGCCTGGCTCGGGGTCATCCGCAACGCCGCGCACGACTCGATCTGCGCCTGCAGCGTCGACCAGGTCGTCGACGCGGTGCTGGGCCGCTTCGACGAGGCGCGCGCCATCGCCGACGGTCTCGCGGAACGCGCGCTCGACCAGCTGGCACGGTCGATGCGCGAGGGGGGCTACGTGGTCGCCAACGCGGCGGCCCATCCCCGCAGCGGGGTGGTCGAAGTGGTCTTGGTGGGCGAGGTCGCCGACGACGGCACGGTCCAGGTGCTCGGGGAGCACCTGGCGCTGCCCGGTGAGTTCACCTTCGACAGCACCACGGCGAAGACCCTGCTCTCGCTCATCCAGTCCCCGCGGCTCTCCGACGACGCCTGGATCGACGAGGTCGACGTCGACGAGATGGGCGACGAGATCCTCCTCACGGTCCACGTGGGCCCGTTCGAGCGGCCCGGGCTCCGGCTCGACGAGCTGCGGACCGCGCTCGCGGCGAAGCTCACCGAGCGTCCCGACGCCCGCGTGCAGGTGCGCCTGGACCAGCCCAGGATCCGGCGGGTGCTCGCGCGGTCGGTCGAGGTGCCGGGCTTCGGCTGGCGACGCTTCGAGCCCGCGACACCATCGCACCCCGCGAGCGCCGATGACGCTGGCGCGATCACGCTCACGAACGGGCTCGTGACCGTCGGGGTCGAGCTCGCGACCGGCACCTTCGTGGTGGACGGCCACGGCGGGTTCGGGCGGCTCGTCGATGGCGGCGACCTTGGCGACTCGTACAACTACTCCCCACCGAGCACCGACACGCTCGTCGAGGCGCCCACCGCGTGCGCCGCCGAGGTCACCGAGCGCGGCCCGGTGCGCGCGACCTGCGTCCTCACCGCGACCTACCGCTGGCCCGACCACGTCGACGGCGCCACCCACGAGCGCGTGGGGTCGCACGAGGTCGTCGTCACGACGGAGCTGTCCGTCCTCGCCGACGACCCCGCGGTGCGGGTGCGCACGACGTTTTCGAACCCCGCTCGCGACCACCGCGTGCGGGTGCACCTGCCGACGATCGACCCGGCGGCGGGCTCGATCGCGGAGTGCGCGTTCGGCACGGTGCGCCGCGGGCTGACGGCCGAGGGGCGGCCGAACGAGTTCGGACTCCCCACCTTTCCCTCGCGACGCTTCGTCCAGACCGGGCGCGTGACGGTCGTCCACGAGGGCCTGCACGAGTACGAGGTGACCGACGTCCGCGACGGGCGGGGCCACGAGCTCGCGCTGACCGTGCTGCGCGCGACGGGGATGCTGTCGCGGCTCGGCATGACGCTGCGTCCGATGCCCGCGGGGCCGCTCACGCCCGTCGAGGGGCTCCAGCTGGTGGGGGCCCAGATCGACGCCCGCTACGCCGTGGCGCTCGACGTCGCCGATCCGTGGCGGCTGTGCGACGCGGTGCTCGCGCCGCTCGAGGTGGTGCCGTCGGCGGGCGGCGGATGGCGCGAGCCGTCAGGGACCGCCCTGTCGGTGCGGGGGGCGGAGGTGTCGAGCGTCCAGGTGGTCGACGGCCTGATCGAGCTGCGGGTCTTCAACCCGGGCGACGCCCCGGTGACCGTCGAGCTGGGTGGACGCCGGGGCGTCGAGGTCGACCTCGCCGGACGTGCCCTCGGCCCGCTCGACGGCGAGCTCGAGCTGCGCCCCCACGGCATCGCCACCCTGCGCCTCGCCGAGGACGCCGACGTCGCCCCGTCGAACACCTAGCGGCGCAGGTCGCGCAGCAGCGACACGTCCCACTCGCCGCGCGCCGGCCGGGCCGAGAGGGCGGCGAGCGCCTCGGCCGGGGTGGCCTCGCCCGCGACCATCGCGGCCACCTGCTCGCAGATGGGGAGCTCCACGCCGCGATCCCTCGCGAGGGCGACGAGCGGCTCGGCGCTGACCACGCCCTCGGCGACCTCGCCGACATCGGCGATGGCGTCGTCGAGCGACGCGCCGCGCCCGAGGCCGATGCCCACACGGCGGTTCCTCGAGCGGTCCGAGGTGCACGTGGCGACGAGGTCGCCCACGCCGGCGAGCCCCCCGAACGTGAGCGCCTCGCCACCCATGGCGACACCGAGGCGCCCCATCTCGGCGAGCCCCCTCGTGATGATCGTCGCCCTCGTGTTGTCCCCGAAGCCGAGGCCGTCGGAGACCCCCGCGGCGATCGCGAGCACGTTCTTCGTCGCCCCCGCCACCTCGCAGCCGATGACGTCGCTCGTCGTGTAGACGCGGAACGACGGTCCGTGGAGGCGGTCCTGGACGAGCCGCGCGCCGACCTCGTCGCGGAGCGCGACCACGCAGGCCGCCGGCATCCCGAGGGCGAGCTCCTTGGCCAGGTTGGGGCCCGTGAGCACGCCCAGCGACGCGGTGGGGAGGCAGTCGCGCAGGACCGAGGTCATCGTCGCGTGCGAGCCCCGCTCCACCCCCTTGGTGAGGCTCAGGACGGCCGCGTCGCGCGCGACGAGGTCCGTGAGCTCGGCGGCCACCGATCGGAAGGCAGCGCTCGGGACGGCGACGAGGACGGCGGCGGCCCCGGCGCACGCCTCGGCCAGCGACGAGGTCGCCCGCACCCCGTCGCCGAGCACGAGCTCGCCGGTGTAGCGAGGGTTGCGCCGCGTGGCGTTGAGCTCCTCGGCGAGCGCGGGCCGCCGCGCCCAGAGGCGCACCTCGCCGTTCGCCAGCGCGGCGACGACGGTGCCCCAGGACCCCGCACCGAGCACGCAGAGCGGTCGGTCCATCGACGCGATCCTACGATCCGGCCCTCGAAGCACCTATAGCGTTCGCGCGTGGCGGCTCGACGCGTGGCGACCGGTCGAAGAGACACGCGCGTCCTCGTCCCCATCAAGGCGTTCTCGCAGGCCAAGGGTCGCCTCGGCGTCGTCCTCGACGACCTCGCCCGGGGCGAGCTCGTGCGGGCGATGGCGGCCCACGTCGTCGCGGCGGCGGCGCCGCTGCCGGTCTGCGTCGCGTGCGACGATCCCGACGTCGCGGCGTTCGCCGAGTCGCTCGGCGCCGAGGTGTCCTGGACGCCCGGGCTCGGGCTCAACGGTGCGGTGGAGGCCGGCGTCGCCCACCTCGCGGCACGCGGCGCGGACTACGTCACCGTCGTGCACGCGGACCTGCCGCTCGCTGCGGGGATCGGCGTGCTGGCCCACGTCGACGGCGTCACGATCGCGCCGGATCGCCGGCGGCGAGGGACGAACCTGCTACGCGTGCCGACCTCGGTGCACTTCTCGATGCGGTTCGGGCGCGACTCGCTGCGCGCGCACCTCGACGAGAGCGACCGGCTGGGACTGCACGTCGTCGTCCTCGATCGCGGCGACCTCGCCTTCGACGTCGACGTGCCTCGCGATCTCGCCGAGCTCACGACGCGAAACGGGGGGACCCCGTAGGGTCCCCCCGAATCGATCGGCGCTGCCCTCGGGCAGCGCGACGCGTTGGCTAGGCCTTCTTGGCCGCCACCCTGCGCCGCGTCGTCTTCCGCGTGGTCTTCCGCGCGGTGGTCTTGCGGGCCGTCGTCTTGCGGGCGGCAGCCTTCTTGGCCGGGCGACGCTTGGCAGCCTTCTTGGCCGGAGCCTTGCGGGCCGTCGTCTTGCGAGCGGCGGTCTTCTTGGCTGGACGACGCTTGGCGACCTTCTTGGCGGTCGTCTTGCGTGCGGCCGTCTTCTTCGCCGGCCGACGCTTGGCGACCTTTCTGGTCGTCTTGCGTGCGGTCGTCTTTCTGGCCGTGGCCTTCTTGGCCGGGGCCCTCTTCTTGGCCACCCGCTTGCGGGTGGTCTTTCTGGCCGTGGCCTTCTTGGCCGGAGCCTTCTTTGCGGCTATCGCCACAGTGTCCTCCTTGGTTCTCTCTGACGCAAGGTGGAGCCTGCGGCACCCCGAAGACCGACGGAGTTCGAGTTCCGCACTGCTGCACCAGATGCAATTGACAGGTCTCGAACGCGCAGACGCCCTGCCACCCGGCAGTGCACCACGCGGCCGCAGACCGCAGCCGTTCCCTCGGAGGACGGCGACATCGCGAGGCGAATGCCCTCACGGGGACACCGAGAAGCTCGCGCATGGCGCAGCTCTCGTCGCGTCCCTACTGTCATAGATCGTCTCCTCCGCAGGATGGCCACTCGAAAGTCCACTCGCTCGACACACCCATGTCAAGCATTTGCGATATCGAGGGTCGCCCGTTGTTCGTGTGCACGACGTCGAGCGAGGCTGCTACCTCGGTCGAACAGGCACGACGAACGTCTTCAGCGGTGCTCGACGGAGCACCCTCGTGCTCGGTCCGACACGTTCCGGAAAGACGAGTGCGCTGCTCGTGCCGAACGTGCTGCTCGCGCGCTGCGCGGTCGTCACGACGTCGACGAAGGACGACGTCGTGCGTGCGACGTCGCATCGCGGGCGCGTTGGCCACGTGCACCTCTTCGATCCGAGCGGCACGACGTCGTGCCCGCCGGGCGTCACGCGCGTGGGCTGGTCGCCGATCGACGCCGCACGGAGCTGGGACGCCGCGGTGCACACCGCCGACGCGATGGTCGACGCGGCGCGCCTGCGTTCGAGAGGGGCGGGCTCGGTCGACCACTGGAGCGAGCGCGCCCGGGCCCTGCTGGCCCCCCTCCTGCACGCCGCGGCCCTGGGAAATCACGGGATCCCCCGGCTCGCCGGGTGGGTGGACGCCCGTGAGGGCCGCGAGGCCCTGGGGACCCTCGTCGCCCGCACCGGGGACGCCCACCCGGCCCCTCTGTCGCTGGGCGGGCTCCTCGCGACCGACGCCCGTGAGCTCTCGGGGATCTGGTCGACCACCGCGGGGGTGCTCAGCGCGTGGCGCACCGAGGCGGCCCGCGCCGCCGGCGCGGCGCCACCGCTCGACGTGGCGCGCTTCCTCGATGGTGCCAACACGCTCCACGTCGTCTCGCCGGCGCGACATCAGGTCGCGACCGCGCCGCTCATCGCGGGGATGCTCGATGCGATCGTGCACGCCACCTACGAGCGACACGAGCGTGGCGCCTCGCTGCTGCTCGCGCTCGACGAGCTCGCGAACGTCGCGCCGCTCCCGTCGCTGCCGTCGTTCGTCAGCGAAGGCGCAGGTCAGGGCGTGGTTGTGCTCGGGTGCCTGCAGGATCTCAGCCAGGCGCGCGTCCGTTGGGGCACGGCCGCCGACGGCTTCTTGTCGCTCTTCCCGACCACCGTCGTGCTCCCGGGGATCGCCGATCGTGCGACGCTCGACGCGCTGAGCCAGCTCGCCGGTCGCCACGACGTCCTGGCGACGACGGTCGCGTCGTCGCGTACCGGACGGACCACCTCGTCGCGGTCCCTCGTCCAACGACCGCGGCTCGCGCCCGACGAGATCGCACGGGGTCGGCCCGGCTGCGCGCTCGCCGTGGACGCCGGCAAGCGCCTCGGGTGGGTGGAGCTCACGCCCGCGCACCTCGACGCAAGGCTCGTCGCCCCACGCTCGCTCAGCTGAGCGAGCGTCCTCGCGCGACGTCACGATCGTCCCGACCCCGTCCCGCTCGGAGACCCCTCGCTGCGAGCTCGGCGTCGAGCCGCGCGACGGCGAGCCACGTCGACGACGACGCCCCACGCGGGTCGGCCAGGTGGCCGAGCCGGTGCCCGCCCTCCAGGTAGCGCCCGAGCGCGGCCCGCCCCTCCCGCCAGCGCGCCAGGGCCGCGGGGTCCCGCGGTCGTGCGCCGAGGACCCGGACCCCCACGGCGTCGGCGACCACGACCGCGGGCCGCCGGGCGCCGGCCGCGAGCTCCGGCGCGGCGAGGGCGGCCGCAAGGCGGAGTCGGTCGGGGCGCTCGCCGAAGGTGCAGGCCGCCCCCCAGGCCCGCACGACGTCGGCGTGGCCGACGAGGCCGACGCCCAGCGCTGCGGCGAAGCGGTGCTCGTCGATGGCCGGGGTGCGCCCCGGCGGCGGGGCCACGGCGCCGATCGGGGGGCACGAGGCGACCTGGGCGTCCCAGCGGCGCCGGACCTCGGCCCTCGTGGGGTGGCGCTTTTGGCCGCCCCGCTCGAGCTGGCCGCCACGCGACCTCGGCGTCGTCGTCGCGGCGACGAGCCCGAGGTCGACGCCGTCGACGAGCGTCGTGCCCGAGCGTCCCACCCAGGCACGGCGGCCGGCCGCCTCGGGCAGCCCGTCGCGCAGGGCGGCGAGGTAGAGGGCGTCGGCCGACCTCGCGCGCCACCGAAGCGACCGCGCGTCCACAGGCACCCCGTCTGGCCCGCGGGCGGCGACGAGGACGTGGGTGTGAAGGTGCGGGTCCAGCGATCGGTTCACGCCGTGGGTGAAGCCCACGGCGAGGGCGTCTCGCGACGCGGGCACGCCGTCGACCCCCTCGCCCACGAGGTAGCCGTGCGCGGCGGCGACGGCGCGCTCGTGGAGGGCGACCACCCGGCGCGCCACGTCGGGGCGCTCGGTCGCGAGGAGCACGCTGACGGGCTTGGGGGCGGCCACGATCACGTCGAGGGCGCGTCGCCCGCCAGGGACCGGCCGGGCGAGCAGCTGCTCGACGGCGAGATCGACGGGGGCGTCGCGGCGCCCCTCAGGGGTCAGCGGTGCCTTAGCGTGCATGTCGAGCCTCCTTGTGCAGTGGGTGTTGTCGATAGCCACACACTGCCAAGGGGGCTCAACTCATATCAGGGACCGTGTCAACAAGGTCTGTGGGCAGAACAG
>DASZHS010000039.1:0-101476 GCA_035937595.1 Acidimicrobiales bacterium | reverse complement strand
CGACGGCGCCGACGAGGTGGCGCCCGACGGCTGGGTCGTGACGGGCCGGGGCGGCGCGCTCACGAGGGAGAAGGTGGTGGCCGCGTCCGCGGACGCCTTCGTCGTCATCGTCGACGCCTCGAAGCTCGTCGAGCGCATCGGCCCGCCGGTGCCCGTCGAGCTCCTTCGGTTCGGGCTCGCCTCGACGCTGCGACGCCTCGAGCACGTCACGGTGCGCGACGTCGCACCCTCGCCCGACGGCGGCGTGCTCGCCGACTTCCGCGGCGAGGTCGCCGATCCCGCGGCGCTCGCCGCGGCGCTGTCCTCGCTGCCCGGCGTCATCGAGCACGGGCTGTTCGCGCCGGACCTGCTCACTAAGGTGCTCGTCGGTCGCGGTGCGACGGCGACGTCCCTGAGCCCTGGAGGATCGACGTGAGCGTGCCGGAGCCGGCGGGCCAGATGGCGAAGCCCGACGACCACGTCATCGTCCTGTTCGGTGCGACCGGGGACCTCGCGAAGCGCAAGATCCTGCCCGGCCTCTTCCACCTGTTCGAGGCGGGGCTGCTGCCGCAGCGCTTCCGCATCGTGGGCTCTGCGCCCACCGCCTTCGCGCTCAGCGCCGAGGAGTTCCGGCGCCACGCCCGTGACGCGGTCCGCGAGTTCGGTCGCACGAAGCCGGACGACGCCACCTGGGACGAGTTCGCGCCCACGCTCAGCTTCGCCGTCGCGGACCCCGGCGACGCGACGGCGCTGGTGCACGCGGTCGAGGACGCCGAGCGCGAGATCGGGGGACACCCCCGCCGCCTCCACCACCTCGCGGTGCCGCCGGACGCGTTCCCCTCGATGATCGAGCTGTTGGGGCACGCCGGCCTCAACGAGCACGCCCGGGTCATCTGCGAGAAGCCCTTCGGCCATGACCTCGCCAGTGCGAAGGCGCTGAACGCCGTCATCGCGATGTACTTCGAGGAGTCGCAGGTCTTCCGGATCGACCACTTCCTCGGGAAGGAGTCCATCGACAACATCCTTGCGCTGCGCTTCGCGAACGGGCTCTTCGAGCCGATCTGGAACCGCGACCACGTGAGCTACGTCCAGATCGACGTGCCCGAGGCGATCTCGATCGAGGGCCGCGCCGCCTTCTACCAAGGGTGCGGCGCGTTCCGCGACATGGTCGTGACGCACCTGTTCCAGCTGATGGGCATCGTCGCGATGGAGCCGCCGACGTCGCTCAACGCCCAGCCCTTGCGCGACGAGATGGTGAAGGTCTTCGAGTCGATGCCGGACGTCGACCCCCGCGCCGTCGTGCGGGGGCAGTACGACGGCTACCGCAAGGAGCCGGGCGTCGGCGCGTCCTCGTCGACCGAGACCTTCGTCGCGCTTCGCACCGAGGTCGACAACTGGCGCTGGAAGGGCGTCCCGTTCTACCTGCGGACCGGCAAGTGCCTCGCCCAGTCCCGCCAGGTCGTGACGATCGGGCTCTGCGCGCCGACGATGCGGATCTTCCCCGACGAGGCCGCGGTCCACGGCCAGCACGGCAACCGCATCGTGATCGACTTCGCGGACCCCGGCTCGGTCCACGTCGACTTCCTCGCCAAGCGGCCCGGGCCGCACCTGCGCCTCAGCCCGGCCCGGATGACGTTCGACTACGCGAGCTCGTTCCTCGAGGTGCACAACCTCGCGGCCTACGAGCACCTGCTGTTGGAGGCGATGCACGGCAACCAGGCGCTGTTCACGAGGTCCGACGGCATCGAGCGGCTCTGGGAGCTCTCCGCGCCGCTGCTCGAGGCGCCGCCGCCGGTCGAGCCCTACTGGCGCGGGTCGTGGGGCCCGGAGTCGATCGCGGACCTCATCTCGCCGCATCGCTGGTACCTGCCCGAGTGACGACGCCGATCCGCCTCGTCGTCTCTGACGTCGACGGGACCCTCGTCACCCCCGACAAGACCCTCACCGACGCCGCGGTCGCGGCGGTCGCACGCCTGCACGACGCGTCGATCCACTTCGCCGTGACGAGCGGCCGGCCGCCGCGGGGGATGGCGATGCTGGTGGAGCCGCTCGCGCTCACCGACCCGATGGCCGGCTTCAACGGCGGCCTCATCGTGGCCCCGGACCTCTCGGCCCTCGAGGAGCACTGCGTGGACGCCGCACTGGTGCCCGCGATCGTCGGGGTCCTGGAGGCGAGCGGCGTCGACGTGTGGTGCTACCAGGGCAACGACTGGATCGTGCGTGACCCCGACGGCCCCCACGTCGCCCAGGAGGCCGCCACCGTCCAGTTCCCGCCGACCGTGCGGCCGGGCACCGGACCCGTGGAGGACGTGGTCAAGATCGTCGGGGTCAGCGACGACGCGGACACCATCGCCACGGCGCTGCGTTCGACCCAGGACGCCTTCGGCGGGCGCGTCGCGGCGAGCACGTCGCAGCCGTACTACCTCGACGTGACGCACCTCGACGCGAACAAGGGCGCGGTCATCGCCTACCTCTCGACCGCCCTCGGCGTGCGCCGTGACGAGATCGCGACGATCGGGGACGGCGCGAACGACATGCTCATGTTCGCCCAGTCGGGACTCAGCATCGCGATGGGCAACAGCGCTCCCGCCGTCCAGCAGAGCGCGCACCGGGTGACGGCGTCGAACGACGACGAGGGGTTCGCCGCCGCGATCGAGCAGTTCATCCTCGCGTCCTAGCGAGGCACGCCGGTGCGCCAGGGTCGGTGCCACGTCGGGTCGCGCCCGGGATCGCACCTCGGGTCCGAGCCTCGTTGTTAGCCTCGCGAAGCACCAAGGAGATCATGGTCATGCTCGACGTCGACGCCGCCACCGGGCCAAGGTCGCACGCCGCAGCCCGAGCGACGACACCATGACGATCCCTGCCGCCACTGTCCTGCGCCCGCTCGGTGTCGGCGAGCGGATCGACGCCGGGATCAAGCTGTACGTCCGGAGCTTCCGCTCGCTGGTGCCCGCACTCGTCGCCGTCGCGGTCCCCGTCGCGCTGATCGACGGCGCGCTCTCGGCGTGGGTCGCCGTGACCCTCACGTCGGGCGGCCCCCTCGTCGTGCGCCAGTTCGACGGTTCGACCTCGGTCCACTACGGGGTGATCGGGTCGACGGTCATCACGTTCGTCGTGCTGTGGCTGCTGTGGATCCCCGGCAAGGCCGTCACCTACACGGCGTACGGCGACGTCTACCTCGGCCGGCCGACGACGTGGCGGGAGGTCCTCACCCAGGGCCTGCGCCGTGTCGGCTCGCTCCTGTGGATCGACCTCGTGGTGCTCGCCGGCTTCGTGGGCGCGCTCGCGGTCTGCCTCGCCGTCGTCGTCGCCGACGTCCCGCTCCACGCGCCGGGCCTCCTGCTCGCCTTCCCCACGATCGCCCTCATGGTCGTCTTCATTGTCTGGTGGTGGGTCTCGTGCCGAGCCGTGGGGCCGTCCCTCGTGATGGAGGGCGTCCACGGCCCCGCGGCGGTGCGCCGGTCCGTGACGCTCGTCCGGGGCGCGTGGTGGTCGGTGTTCGGCACCGTCTTGCTCTGGGAGCTGCTGTTCGTCATCGTGGCGGAGGTCGCGAACGGGATCATCCGTGTCCTCGCGGACCTCGCGATCCCCGCGGCGGACGTCGGGTGGCGCGCCTTCGTCACGTCCTTCGCCGGCCAGGCGCTCGCGATCCTCGTCTTCATCCCGCTCGCCTGCTCGATCGCGACGGTGCTCACCGTCGACCTGCGCGTCCGCAAGGAGGGCCTCGACCTCGCCATGCTCAGCGAGGGACTCGCCGGTGGCGCGCCCGCGACGACGGTCGAGTTCCTGCCGAAGCCGAGGGTCGTGCTCGACCCCGGTCGCCCCGTCCCACCCTGGCCGCCGCCCCCGCCGACGTCCCCCACCGGTGGGCCGTGGCCGCCGGCGGGCTAGCGATGGTGCCGCCCGATCGCTACGCCGCGACGGCGCGCGCGACGGCGCGGTCCATCCTGGGTGCGCCGCCGTTCGTGACGCCCCGGCGCGCACCCGGCACCCTGCAGCGGCTCGCCGACGACGTGGGCCACGTCCTCGTCTCGGCGCTCCACTGGATCCTCTCGGTGCTCCGACGGTTCCTCGCCCACCCGGTCGGACACGCGGCCCACGCGGTCTTCGGGGGGTACGCGGTCGCGGTCCTCATCGTGCTGGGGGTGCTCGTCGTGACCCTGCTCTGCGTCCTGTGGGCACGTCGCGACCGACCGGGGCGAGAGGAGCGCGACGGGGACACCGAGCGAGCCGTCCGCCGACGCCGGTCCGAGGCGCTGCTCGACCGCGCGGCGGCCGCGCGCGCGTCGGGCGACCTCGACCTCGCCCTGCGGCTTCGGTTCGAGGCGGGGCTCGAGCAGCTCGAGGCGAGAGGCGTGGTCCGAGAGCGCAGGACGCTCACGACGGCGGCGGTCGCGGCGCAGGTGCGCTCGCCGACGTTCGACGAGCTCGCCTCGGTGCACACCCTCGTCGCCTATGCCGGCGTGCCGGCGTCGGGCCGTGACGTCGACGCCGCCTTCGCCCGCTGGCCGGAGCTCGTCACCGCCCCTCGCGACGCGGTGGGTGCGCGGTGAGCGTCGTCGGCGTCGCCGAGCCCTCTCACGGGGGGACGGCCGAGGCGTGGGGGCGGCTCCCGTTCGCCGTGCGCGCCCTCGTCGTGGTCGTGGCCGGCGTGCTCGTCGTCGAGTTCCTCGGCTCGCTCTTCGGCTCGGTGATCGGCAGCCGCACCGCCCCCACCGCGGCGACCAGCCCCACCGCGACAGGACCCAGCGGCACCGCCGGGCTCGTCGCGCTGCTCGCGCGGGCCGGCCACGCCGTCTCGCTGCCGACCTCGCCCCCGGCGGCGTCGGCCGTGCCCGGCGGCGCCACGCTCCTCGTCCTCGACCCGCGGCGGTTCGGCGGTGCGGATCGCGTCCTCGCGCGAGCCGTCGTCGCGGCGCGCGGCCGGGTCGTCTTCGTCGGGGCCGCGCCCGGGGGGCTCGCGCCGCTGCTGCCCCGAGGCGTCGCCGTCACGCTGGTGGACCAGCCGGCCGGCCGGATCACCTCGACGGCTCGCGGCGCGCTCAGCTTCGGCGTCACCTCGCTCGTCACCGGGCGCGGCGTCCTGCGCACGACCGGCCCGGTGCACGTCGACGTCCAAGGCGCCGGCGGCACCTTCGTCGCGAGCGCGGGGAGGCTCGTGTGGGTCGCCTCCTCGGTGCCGCTGCGCAATGCGAGCCTCGGGCAGGTGGACGACGCGGCGCTCGCGTGGAACCTCGCCGCGCCGCGCGGCCGCCCGGTCGTGCTCGACGCGTGGGACAGCGCCCCTGCGCCGACGGCGTCGGGGCTCGAGGCGCTGCCCGCATGGTGGGTGGCGGCGCTCGCCGTCGTCGGGCTGGCCATCGCGGTCTGGCTCGCGTCGGCGGCACGCCGCTTCGGCCCGCTCGAGTCGAGGGCGCGCGCACTGGCGCCGGCGCGCGCCGGGCACGCCGTGGCGATGGGGGCGCTCCTCGCGGCGATGCCCGCCGATCGCGTCACCGAGGCGTCGGCCCCCGTCGTGCTGGCCGCGCGTCGCTCGCTCCTGCGCGCGCTGCGACTCGACCAGCTCGCCGCGCCGGCGCAGATCGACGAAGATGCCGCCGACCGCGGCATCCCCGAGTGGGTCGTCCGCGGCGCCACGACGTCGGTGGCCACGCGCGACGACGCCGTCGCCGCGGGTCGAGCCCTCGCGTGGCTGACGGCCGAGAGGGCGACGAGATGACCACGACGAGATGACCACGACGAGGTGACCACGACGAGATGACGACGACGAGATGACCACCACCAGATGACGATGACGAGATGACATCGACCGAGCCCACCCACGCGTCGTCCACGGCGGCGCTCCGCGCCGCGGTGCACGGCGAGGTCGCGAAGGCCGTGGTCGGGCAGGGCGCGCTGGTGGACGCGGCGCTCGTCGGGCTGCTCGCCGGCGGGCACGTGCTCGTCGACGGGCCGCCCGGGCTCGCGAAGTCGCTCCTGGCGACGGCGTTCGTCCGCGCCTGCGGGCTCGAGGGGCGCCGTGTGCAGTTCACCCCCGATCTCTTGCCGTCGGACCTCACCGGCACGCTGTCGTTGCGCGGGAGCGAGCTCGTGTTCCGCCCCGGCCCCGTCTTCACCAACCTGCTCGTGGCTGACGAGCTCAACCGCACCCCGCCGAAGACCCAGGCCGCGCTCCTCGAGGCGATGCAGGAGCGCCAGGTCACCGTGGACGGGGTCAGCCACCCGCTTCCCGAGCCGTTCCTGGTGCTCGCGACGCAGAACCCCATCGAGTTCGAGGGCACCTACCCGCTGCCGGAGTCCCAGCTCGACCGCTTCCTGCTCAGCGTCTCGGTCGGCTACCCGAGCGGCCCCGACGAGCGGGCGATGCTCGACCTGCGGCACCGCGGCGTCGCCCCGTCGACGATCGACGACGTGCGCCCGGTCGCGGACCGCGCCGCGCTCGCCCGGGCGACGGACGACGCCGACGCCGTCACGATGGCCGCCGAGGTGGGGGACTACCTCCTCGCGGTCGTCCGACGGACCCGTGAGCTGCCGAGCGTGGCGCTCGGCGCGAGCCCGCGGGCCGCCGTGCACCTCGCCGCCGCGGCGCGGGCGACCGCGTCCATCAGCGGGCGCAGCTTCGTGACCCCCGACGACGTCGCCGGGCTCGCCGTGCCCGTGCTCGCGCACCGGCTCGTGCTCACCCCCGAGGCCGAGCTCGACCGGTTCACGTCGGCCGACGCGATCCACACGGTGCTGCGCCAGGTCGAGGTGCCGCGCTAGGTGGTCCCACCCGCCCCCGCGAGGTCGTTCCCGCGTCCCACCCTTCGGGTCGTCCTCGCCCTCGTGGTCCTGGCCGGGGTGACCCTCGCGCTGCGGCTCCGTGACCCGGTGGTCGTCGCCGCGGCGCTCGGGCTGGCCGCGGCGTGGAGCGTGGACGCCATCGCGGTCCGTCGGGGCGACGTCACGTTTCGCACGCGGGCGCCGGCGACGATCGTGCGCGGGAAGCGCGACGCCATCTCGGTGCGCGTGGACGGGCCCGCGCGCCTCGTGCGACTCCGCCAGCCCTCGCCGCCCGAGCTCGTGGTCGAGCCATCGGAGGCGGGAGGGCCCACCCTGGAAGCGACGCTCACCGGCACCTACCGCGGCAGCTTCGCGCTGCTCGGGGCGGTCGCGCGGCTCGAGGGGCCGCTCGGGCTCGCCTCGGTCGACGTGCAGGGCGCCGCGCCACCGGCGGTCGCGGTCCTGCCGGACCTCCCGCGGGCGCGTCGGCTGTCGATGCGTCGCCGGGGCCGGACAGGGGCGGAGGGTGCAGCGGTGCGGCGCCTCGGGATCGGCACGGAGTTCGAGTCCGTGCGCGAGTACGACGAGAACGACGACGTGCGATTCGTGAACTGGATGGCGACCTCGCGGTGCGCACGGCCGATGACCAACCAGTTCCGGATGGACGAGAACCGCGACCTGTGCTGCCTCGTGGACACGGGCCGGCTCATGTGCGCCCCGGCGGGGACCGCCACGCGGCTCGACGTCGCCCTCGACGCGCTGTGCGTGCTCGGGGTCGCGGCCGACGACGCCGGCGACCGCGTGGGGGCGACCGCGTTCGCCGGCGGGATGCGCCGGAGCGTCGCGCCGCGGCGCCGGGGGACCGCTGAGGTCGTCGAGGCGCTCTACGACCTCCAGCCGATCGAGGTGGACAGCGACTTCGCGCTGGCCTTCCAGCAGCTGGCCGTGCGCAAGCGCTCGATCGTCGTCGTGTTCACCGACCTCGTCGATCCCGCCGCGTCGCGCAGCCTGGTCGACGCCCTCCCGGTGCTCGAGCGGCGCCACGAGGTGCTCGTCGCCTCGTCCCTCGACGAGGAGCTCGCTGCGATGGCGGTGGCGCCGCCGCGCGAGTACGCCGACGTGGCGAGGGCCGCCGCTGCGCTGCGGCTGCTCGACGAGCACCGCGCGGTCGTCCGTCGCCTGGCGGCGCTGCGCGCCCAGGTCGTCGTAGCGGCGCCCCACCAGCTCGGCACCGCGTGCGTCACCGCCTACGCGCGGCTGAAGTCGCTCGCGAGGGTCTGAGGCTCCGGCCGCACCGGCGCGCGCGGCGGTCGGCCCCGCACGACGACGGCGGCCCAGAACGCCGCGCACAGCGACACGCCGAGCGCGAGCGCCGCGGGCAGCGGGAGGTCCCAGGGGGTGACGAACCCCTCGACGGCGCCGGCGGCCACGAGGAACGCGACGACGCACAGGACCGCCGCGGCGGTGCGCGGGGCGGCCGCGGCGAGCGCGTCGGCGCGCGACGTGCGGCCCGGGTCGATGACGGCGCGCGCGAGGCTGAACCCCGCGGCGCCCGCGAGCGCGAAGCAGCTGAGCTCGAGCAGCCCGTGGGGGACGACGAGGCGGACGAACTGGCTGAAGCCGCCGCCGCGCCACTCGAGCGCCCCGAGCACGCCGAGGACGAGGCCGTTGTAGGCGAGCAGGCCGGCGCTCGGCACGCCCCAGAGGAACCCGAGGGCGATCACGAGGAACGCGACGACGATGTTGTGCACGAAGATGTAGGCGGCGAGGCCGCCGCGGGCCGGGACCGAGATGCCGTAGAAACCGCCGCGGGTGTGCACCGAGACGTGGAACCCCGTGGGCAGCAGCCCGGCCGCGGACTGCGGGTCCTCGAGCGCCCAGAGCGCGCCCAGGGCCGTGGCGGCGACGGTCACGCCGACGGCGAGCCACAGCAGCCACGACAGGCCGCGCACCTCGCGCCACAGCGTGCTCGAGAAGTACCGGCCGACCGACTCGTCCCGCGTCGCCCTCGAGTAGACGACGGCGCGCGCGCTCGCGACGAGCCGCTCGAGGTCCTCGGTGACCGGCTGGTGCGGGAAGGCGCGCCGCGCGAGCGACAGGTCCGCGGCCGCGGCGCGGTAGCCCTCGCCGAGCGCGACGAGCTCGTCGGTCGCCAGCCGCTCGGGGTGACCCGCCGCGCGCCGCACGAGTGCGTCAAGATCGCGCCACTCCGCAGCCCTCGTCGACACGAAGCGTTCTAGGTTCATCTCGTGGACCTCGAGGATCGGATGGTGACGGCCACCCCCGAGGGGGTGAGCGTCGAGGTCGTGCTCGCCGGCGCGGGCTCGCGCTTCGGGGCCATCATGCTCGACTCCCTCGTGCAGCTGGTGCTCCTGTGGGCGTGCCTCTTCGGCGCGGGTGCGATCGTGACCGCCGTGACCTCGGGGTCCCCTTCGTCGGGGCCGATCCTCGCGGGCGTGCTCTCCGTCGTCGCGTTCCTGGTGCTGTTCGGGTACTTCATCGTCCTCGAGGCCCTCACCGGCGGCCGCACGCTCGGCAAGCTGGCCGCGGGGCTGCGCGCGGTCCGGCTCGACGGCCAGCCGATCGGGTTCCGGCGCAGCGTCGTGCGCACCATGCTGCGGCTGATCGACGTGTACCTGACGCTCGGGATGGTCGGGCTCGGCTGCATCGTGGGCACGCCGCGCAACCAGCGCCTGGGCGACCTCGCGGCCGGCACGATCGTGATCCGAGAGCGCCGTGCCGCGACGACGCGCGTGACGACGGTCCCCGCCATGGGCGTCCCCGGCGTCCCCGGCCAGCCGGTGCCGATCCTCTCTGCCTACGCGGAGCCCCTCGACGCGCGGGGCTGGGACGTAACGGCGGTCACGAGCGACGAGGCCGTGCTCGCCGAGCGGTTCCTCCGCAGCCGGTTCGGCTACACGACGCCGGCGCGCACCCGGCTCGCCGCGCGGCTCGCCAACCAGCTCGCCCCGAAGGTGGCCGGCGCCCCCATCGGGCTGCCCGCCGAGCAGTTCTTGGAGGGCGTCGTCGCGGCGAAGACCGGGGCGGGGTGGGCGGTGCCGGTGTGGACGTCGTGGGGGCCGCGAGGCGGTCCCGCGGTCTCGACGACGCCCTGACGGCGGCTCAGCGCCGCTCGGCGAAGAAGGCGCGGAGCACCTCGGCGCACGCGTCGGCCTCGACCCCGTAGGTGACGGCCACCTCGTGGTGGAGCCGCGGGTCGCAGAGCAGGTTGTAGCGCGAGCCCGCCGCGCCCGCGCGCTCGTCGAGCGCCCCGACGACGAGGCGGGCGACCCGCGCCGCGACGAGCGCCCCCGCGCACATCGCACAGGGCTCGAGCGTGACGACGACCGTGACGCCCTCGAGCCGCCACGTGCCGAGCGCGGCGGCCGCCCCGCGCACCACGAGGAGCTCGGCGTGCGCCGTCGGGTCCCCGAGCCGCTCGCGGGCGTTGCCCTCGACCGCGAGGACCGCGCCGTCGCGGAGGGCGACCGCGCCGACCGGGACGTCGCCCGCCCGCCCGGCGGTGCGCGCCGCGTCGAGCGCGAGGCGCATCGCGGCGACGTCGTCGAGCACGTCGGCGGCTGGGTGGTGGGTGGTCACGCGGAGGAGGTGGGATTTGAACCCACGGTGGGTTGCCCCACACACGATTTCCAATCGTGCCGATTCGGCCGCTCTCGCACTCCTCCTCGCCGTCGAACGGCGCGCGCAGGCTACTTCGACGCGTGCCGGCGGCCGTGCCGACGCGCGGTAGCGTGCGAGGCGACCGAGGTCCGAAGCGGTGGCCGGGTCCTGCGCGACGGGCGCCTGTGAATCGAGTCAGGGGCGGAAGCCAGCAGCTCTCAGCAGGTTGCATCGGGTGCCGCAGCCAGCCTGGCCACCGCTTCGGGCCACGGTCGGACCCCACCTATACGATGCCGCCGATGGAGGCTGACGCGGTCGGCAGCGCCCCCGTCGACGGCGTCACCTCGCTGTACCGGCGGTTCCGGCCGGGCACGTTCGCCGAGCTGCGCGGCCAGGACCACGTGGTGCGCGCGCTGCGCACCGCCGTCGCGACCGACCGCGTCGCGCACGCCTACCTGTTCAGCGGACCTCGCGGCACCGGGAAGACCAGCTCGGCGAGGATCCTCGCCAAGGCCCTCAACTGCGAGCGGCCCGCCGACGGCGAGCCGTGCGGGGTCTGCCAGAGCTGCGTCGGCATCACCAAGGGCACCTCGCTCGACGTCACCGAGCTCGACGCCGCCTCGACGAACGGCGTCGACGCCATCCGCGACCTCGTGAGCCACGCCGCCCTCGGGACCCCGGGGCGCTGGAAGGTCTACATCGTCGACGAGGTCCACATGCTCTCGCCGGCCGCGGCGAACGCGCTGCTCAAGACCGTGGAGGAGCCGCCGCCGCACGTCGTGTTCGTGCTCGCGACGACCGACCCCCAGAAGGTGCCGGCGACGATGCGGAGCCGGACCCAGCACCTCGAGTTCCGCCTGCTCTCCGGCGAGACGCTGCACCAGCTGCTCGTCGACGTGCGCGACGCGGCCGCCCTCGAGGTGCCCGATGACGCGCTCGACGCCGCGGTGCGGCGCGGTCACGGCTCGGCGCGCGACGCACTCAGCGCGCTCGACCAGGTGGCGGCGTCGGGCGAGGCCGACGACGTCCGCCCGGATCTCGACGTGCTCTTCGACGCGGTCGCCGCGGAGCGCGCAACCGACGTGCTGGCGTCGCTCGCCGTGCTGCACGCCGCGGGCTGGAGCGCCTCGCAGCTCGCGACCGAGGCGTGCAACGAGCTGCGGCAGGCGTTCTTGTTGCAGCTCGCGCCCGACGTCGCCGACGCCGCGGGGTCCGACCGCGCCCGGCTCGGCGCGCTCGGCGAGGCGCTCGGGCTGCCGCGCACCGTGCGCGCCCTCGAGACCCTCGGCCGGGCCATGGTCGAGATGCGCGACGCGCCGGACCCGACGGTCGTCCTCGAGATCGCGCTCGTCCGGCTCGCGCGCCCCGAGCTCGACCCGTCGCCGGCCGCGCTGCTGGAGCGACTCGAGCGGATCGAGCGCGGTGCGACCGCGCCGTCGGCGCCGACGACCCCGCCGCCGCCCGAGCGCCAGCGACCCGCGCTCGGCGAGCTGCGAGGCGGGTCGCGGCCGCGCGTCGCCGCGCCCGCTGCCTCGCCGCCGGCGGCACCCGCCGCACCCGACGCGGCGCCCCGTGCGGCCCCGGGCGTCCCGGGCGACGCCGCCGCTGTCGGCCCGGACCGCGACGCGCTGACGCTCGCGTGGGGCGACGCGATCCTGGCCACCCTCTCGCCGCGCGCCCGTTCGCTGTACGTGGCCGGCCGCTTCACCGAGTCCGACGGGCGGTCCTGCACGTTCGCCGTGGACTCCGAGGCACAGCGCGAGCACTGCGAGCGCAAGCGCACCGAGGTGGAGGGCGCGATCGCCGCGCACTTCGGCACGCGCGTCGCGCTGCGACTGGTCGTCGACGCCGCGGTCGCCGCGCCCGCGACCACCCCGCCGGACACCGCCGCCGGGGCGTCCCTCGACCGGCTCGAGGTGGACCTCGACGAGATGGACGGCGGGGTGGTGACCGACACCGAGTCGATCGCCGCCGCGCGCGTCCTCGACGCGTTCCCCGGGGCGACCGAGGTCGTGTCCTAGGTGTACCCCCAGCCGCTCCGTGCCCTCGTCGACGAGCTTGGCCGGCTCCCGGGCATCGGACCGAAGTCGGCCCAGCGGCTCGCCTTCTACCTGCTGCGCCAGCCCGACGAGGACGCGCGTCGGCTCGCCGCGGCGCTCGTCGCCATGCGCGAGGAGACGTCGTTGTGCGAGGTGTGCTGCAACGTCGCGGACCGCTCCGGGCGCTGCGACACGTGCGCGGACCCCCGTCGTGACACCGCGATGATCTGCGTCGTCGAGGACCCACGCGACGTCGTGGCGGTCGAGCGCTCCGGGGCGTTCCGCGGGACCTACCACGTGCTGCACGGGGCGCTCAGCCCGCTCGAGGGCGTGGGCGCCGACCAGCTCCACATCACCGAGCTGAAGGCGCGGCTCGCCGACGGCGGCGTCACCGAGGTGATCCTGTGCATGAACCCGAACGTCGAGGGCGACGCGACGGCGACCTACCTGACGAAGGTCCTCGCCCCGTTCGGCGTCGCCATCACGAGGCCGGCGAGCGGGCTGCCCGTGGGCGGCGACCTCGAGTTCGCCGACGACGCGACGCTCGGCCGCGCCCTCACGGGCCGGCGACCCGTCGAGCCCTAGCCGCGCCGCCGCCCCGTCAGGGCGCCAGCGCGCGGCACGCCCGCAGGACCCGTGTCGACGCCGTCGTCCCGAGCAGGCGCCGCAGGACCGGGGCGGCACCCGCACGGTGCGCGAAGGACTGCGCGACGGTGCAGCCGACGAGCTCTGCGAGCGCCGGCGTCACCGCCGCGGCGTACCGCTCGGTCACATGGTTGTCGCCCGAGTGCGTGACGTCGCCGTCGACGACGGCGGGGCACGCCGTCGTCGTGCAGAACAGGGGCGAGACGTTGACGACGGCGGCGCGCGCCGCGTGCGCCCCCGCCCAGGTCGCCTCGTCGTAGCCGCCCGGGTCGGCGTGGTCTCGTTGGACCGTGCAGCGCGTGAGCGCCGCCGGGTTGGCCGCGATGCAGCTCGCCGGGTCCGTCGCGGTGACCGGGACGCCGTGGAGCACGGCGACGCCGAGGCCGTCGCCCTCGAGCGTGTCGAGGGTCCTCGTGAGCCCCTTCGACCACGACGCGTCGCTGAGGCGCCCGCCCGTCGCGCTCACGTAGTTCGAGAGCCGCAGCTCCGAGGCGAGGACGAGGACCGGCCTCGGGTGCATCGCGGCGAGGTCCGCGAGGACGAGGGCGCGGAACGCCGGGCAGCTCGGGTCGGGGTGCTCGCCGTACAGGGCGACGGCCACGGCGCCCACCGGGCACGCCGAGTGCACGTAGACGACGAGGCGGAACCCGTCCGCGGACCCGAGCGACCCGAGGTCGAGCGCCCACTGGTCGGCGCTCGAGTCGCCGACGAGCACGACCGTCGTCGCGGCGGCGACGTCGCCGAGCACGCACGGCGTCGCGTTCGCCGAGTCGATCGCCGTCGTGAGGCACTGGCTCTTCGGGATCCATGCGTAGGCGTTGCCGGACAGCTGCTGAGCGACGTCCGGGGTCACCATGGTGTCCGTGAGGCCGGCGGCGACCCAACCGCGAACGGTGTGGAGCGCCGGGAGCGGTGACGCGACGCGTGGGCCGGTCGCGGTGCTCGCCTGCACCGGCGCCGCGCCGAGCGCGAGGGCCAGCAGCGCGGCGAGCGCCGCCAGCACGAGACGCAGTGACGCGTGCGCGCGCCCGGTCCGAGGGGCCACGCGGCGGATGGTAGCGAGCCGACGGTCCGTCACGCCGTCGCCCGGACCCGGCGACGAGGCGTCGTGAGGAGCGAACGGAAGTGGCTAACTGAAGTAGATGGTGCAGGCCGTGCCGGCGAGGATGCAGTAGATCCCGAACGGCCACAGCGTCCGTGTCTGGAACCACCGCACCAAGAAGCGGACCGAGGCCCATGCGGCCACGCCCGCGCAGACCGAGGCGACGAGCGTCTGGTAGCGCACCCCGTCGCCGAGGTGCCCGTTGAGGTCCGGCAGCTTCAGCAGCCCGGCGAGGAGGATCACCGGGGTCGCGAGCATGAAGCTGAACCGCGCGGCGTCTTCGTGGTCCAGCCCCTCCAAGAGCCCGGTGACCATCGTGATGCCCGAGCGGCTGATGCCGGCGAACAACGCCAGGATCTGCGACGCCCCGATCGTGGTCCCGCGCGCGTACGAGAGCGTGGCGAGGTGGCGAAAGCCGCCCGCCTCAGCGTCGCTGACCGCGAGGTGGCGATCGGCGGCGCGCAGCTGGCCGCCCGTCGCGAGGGTGCGGCGGCGGACCACCTCGCCGAACAGAAGCAGCAGACCGTTGATCGTGAGGAAGATCGAGGCGGCGAGCGGCTTCGCGAACAGCACGCGGAGCTTGTGCTCGAAGGCGAGCCCGACGATGCCGACGGGGATCGTGGCCAGGATGATGAGCCAGGCGAAGCGCTCGTCCGGGGTCGTCGCCCGACGCGCGCGGAGCGTCACGAAGAACGCCCCGATGATCCGCACCCAGTCCCGCCAGTAGTAGACGAGGAGGCCGACGGCCGTGCCCACGTGCAACCCCACGAGGAACGCGAGGTAGAAGCTCTCGGACTGGGACTGGGGCCGCACGACGTCGTTCCAGCCGAACAGCGCCGGGAGGATGACGCCGTGACCGAGGCTCGAGACCGGGAACAGCTCGGTGACGCCCTGGAGCAGCCCGATGACGATCGCGTGGAAGTAGGAGAGGTGGTGCATGGCGAGCGTCACGATAGGCCGGGGAGCGCAGCCCCAAGGTCTGGGAGACTGCCGCGATGCGCCGGCTGGTCGTCGTGCGACACGCGAAGGCGCAGCGTGACTCCCCGCGTGGTGACCACGGCCGCGAGCTCTCCGAGAAGGGACGGGCGCAGGCGACCGCGCTGCGAGCGTGGACCACAGAGGGCGGTCCGCTCGCCGAGGTGCGGGGCACGGTCGTCGTCTCGGATGCCGCGCGGACGCTCGAGACCTTCGAGCTGGCGCTCGCCGGCACGCCGGTCTGCGTGCGCGCCGTCGTCGACCCGTCGCTCTACAACGGCTACCGCGACGTGCGCACCGAGGACGTCCTCTCCTCGCTCACAGCGGCCGACCCCGGCGAGGGCGACCTCATCGTGGTGGGCCACAACCCGACGGTCGTCTATCTGGTGGCCGACCTCGTCGACGACCCCGACGGCGCCCTCGACGAGGGCTTCCCGCTGTGCGCGGTCGCGATCCTCTCCTTCACCGGCGACGCCCCGGCACCGCGTCGCTGCGTCCTCGAGTTCTTCGAGGCGCCATCGCTCGGTTAGCTGCTAACCGCGGGACCGCAGGATCGCGGCGTCGCCCTGGCCCCCGCCGCCGCACAGCGCGACGGCGGCGGTGCCGCCGCCGCGGCGCCGCAGCTCGAGCAGCGCCGTCAGCGCGAGGCGCGTCCCCGACATCCCGACCGGGTGGCCGAGCGCGATCGCACCGCCGTTCACGTTGAGCGTCGACTCGTCGAGGCCGAGCTCGTCTGCGGACTGCAGCCCGACCGCGGCGAACGCCTCGTTGATCTCGACGAGGTCGAGGTCGGTGACCCCGAGGTCCGCCTTCGCGAGCGCCGCGCGGATCGCGTTCGCCGGCTGGGAGAGCAGCGACGCGTCGGGGCCGGCGACCTGGCCGTAGGCGACGAGCTCGCCGAGCACGGGCGCGCCGGTCCTCCGCGCCCGCTCCTCGGACATCACGATGACGGCGGCCCCGCCGTCGGAGATCTGCGACGCGTTACCGGCGGTGATGGTGCCCTCGGGGTCGAACGCCGGTCGGAGCGCGGCGAGGGACTCGGCCGTCGTCCCGGGGCGCACGCCCTCGTCGGTGTCGACGACGAGCGGATCGCCCTTGCGCTGCGGGACCTCGACGGGGACGATCTCCTCAGCGAGCAGGCCCAGCTTGGCCGCGGCGGCTGCCTTCTCGTGGCTCGCCGCGCTGAACGCGTCCTGGCGCTCGCGCGAGATCCGGCCGTGATTGTGGCGCTCGGTGGACAGCCCCATCGCGCACTGGTCGAACGCGCAGGTGAGCCCGTCGAGCATCATCGAGTCGATGAGCGTCGCGTCGCCGAGGCGGTAGCCCGCGCGCGCGCCCTTGAGCAGGTGCGGCGCCTGGGTCATCGACTCCATGCCGCCCGCCACGACGACCTCGGCCTCCCCGGCGCGCACGAGCAGGTCCGCGAGGTAGATCGTGTTGAGCCCCGAGAGGCACACCTTGTTGATGGTCGTCGCGTGCACCCGCATCGGGATGCCGGCCAGGACCGCCGCCTGGCGTGCCGTGATCTGGCCCTGCCCGGCCTGGAGGACCTGCCCCATGAGCACGAGGTCGACGTCCTCGGGTGCGACGCCCGCGCGCTCGAGCGCGGCGGCGATGGCAAACCCACCCAGCTGCATCGCGGTGAAGCCCCCGAGCGCGCCCGAGAGCTTGCCGATCGGCGTGCGCGCTCCGGCGACGATGACCGATGTGGACACGGTGACCTCCTCGCGTCGGTCTTCGCAACCTAGTCGCCGTGGGCTGCGGCGATGACCGAGCGGTACGCTCCCGCGATGCACGAGATCCTCGTCGCGGCGCTCGACGGCGCACCCGGGGACGTGCTCGCCGGTCTGCCGATGCCGGAGGCCTACCGGGCCGCCTACGTCCGTCGCGAGGACGCCACCATGTTCGAGGGTGTGGCCTCGATGGACAAGGACCCGACCAAGTCCATCGTCGTGGGCGAGGTGCCGCTGCCCGAGCTCGCGCCCGACGAGGCCTACGTGGCGGTCATGGCGTCGTCGATCAACTTCAACACGGTCTGGACCTCGATCTTCGAGCCCCTGCCGACCTTCGGCTTCCTCGACCGCCTCGGTCGCGAGTCGGTCTGGGGCGCGCGCCACGCGCTCGACCACCACGTCATCGGCTCGGACGCCGCGGGCGTCGTCCTCCGCGTCGGCTCGGCGGTCCGCCGCTGGCGCCCCGGCGACAAGGTCACGGTCCACTGCAACTACGTCGACGACCAGGACCCCACCGCCCACGACGACTCCATGCTGGCCGTCAACCAGCGGATCTGGGGGTTCGAGACCAACTTCGGCGGCCTGGCCGACGTGGCCGTGGTGAAGGCCAACCAGCTCATGCCGAAGCCGACCCACCTCAGCTGGGAGGAGGCGGCGGTGAACGCCCTGTGCAACTCCACCGCCTACCGGATGCTGGTCTCGCACAACGGCGCGCCGGTGACCCAGGGCGACACGGTGCTCATCTGGGGGGCGACCGGGGGCCTCGGGAGCTTCGCGGTCCAGTACGCGCTGAACGGCGGAGCGACGCCCGTCGGCGTCGTCTCGAGCGCGGCGCGCGCGGCGCTGCTGCGCGAGCTCGGCTGTGCCCGCGTGCTCGACCGCGCCGAGCGGGGCTACCGCTTCTGGGCCGACGAGCACACCCAGGACGAGTCCGAGTGGCGCCGCTTCGGCGCCGACGTCCGCGCGCTCGCGGGTACGGACCCCGACATCGTCTTCGAGCACCCCGGGCGCCAGACGATGGGTGCGAGCGTGTTCGCCTGCAAGCGCGGCGGGACGATCGTCACGTGCGCCGCGACGACGGGCTACATGATCGAGTACGACAACCGGCACCTCTGGATGAAGCTGAAGACGATCAAGGGCAGCCACTTCTCGAACTACCGAGAGGCCTGGCGGGCCAACCAGCTGGTGTGCGAGGGCAGGATCGTCCCGCCCCTCTCGGCGGTCTACGCGCTCGACCAGGTGGGCGTGGCCGCCCTCCAGGTCCACCGCAACCTCGCCGAGGGCAAGCTCGGGGTGCTGTGCGTCGCGCCCGCCGAGGGCCTCGGCATCGACGACTTCGAGCTCCGCGGCACGGTCGGGGAGGACCGGCTCACGATCTTCCGGCGTCACCGGTAGCGACGTGCTCACCGAGATCGACCACGTGGCCATCGCCGTGCGCGACCTCGACGGGGCGGTCGCGTGGTACGAGCGTGCGCTGGGCGCGAAGGTGGTCCACCGCGAGGTGGTCCGCTCCGACGGCGTCGAGGAGGCGCTCGTCCAGGTCGCCGAGTCCTACGTCCAGCTGCTCACCCCCACCACGGACGCCTCCCCGGTCGCCAAGTTCCTCGCGACCCGCGGCGAGGGCCTCCACCACGTCGCCTACCGCGTGGAGGACTGCGCCGCCGCGCTCGAGGCGGTCAAGGCGAGCGGCGCGCGCGTCATCGACCAGGTGCCGCGACCCGGCTCGCGGGGGACCACCGTGGCGTTCGTCCACCCGTCGGCGTCCTACGGCACCTTGATCGAGCTCGTCGAGGAGCACGCAGAGCAATCCTGATCCGATCGGTAGCCTCGGTCGGCATGGAGCACTCGATGGAGGAGCGGCTGAAGGACCTCGAGCGGCGCCGCGAGGAGGCGCGCCACGCCGGCAACGCGCGCGCCGTCGAGCGACAGCACGCGCAGGGCAAGATGACCGCGCGCGAGCGACTCGAGTACCTGCTCGACGAGGACAGCTTCGTCGAGCTCGACATGCTCGCGCGCCACCAGGCGCACGGCATGGGGCTCGAGGAGACACGGCCCTACACCGACGGCGTGATCACCGGGTTCGGCACGATCGACGGTCGCAAGGTCTGCGTCTTCTCCCAGGACTTCACGCTCTTCGGCGGCGCGCTCGGCGAGACGTACGCCGCGAAGATCCACAAGGTGATGGACCTCTCCGAGTCGCTCGGGATCCCGATCATCGGGCTCAACGACGGCGGGGGCGCGCGGATCCAGGAGGGCGTGAGCGCGCTGCACTCCTACGGGGGCATCTTCGTGCGCAACGCGCGCGCGTCGGGCGTCGTCCCGCAGATCTCGGTGGTGCTCGGCCCGTGCGCCGGCGGCGCGGTGTACTCGCCCGCGCTCACCGACTTCATCTTCATGGTGAAGGACTCCTCGCGGATGTTCATCACCGGCCCCGACGTCGTCAAGACCGTGACGGGCGAGGACGTCACGCTCGAGCAGCTGGGCGGGGCGCTCACCCACGCGACCCGCTCGGGGGTGGCCCAGTTCGTCTACGCCGACGAGAAGAGCTGCCTCGACGAGGTCCGCTACCTGCTCAGCTTCCTGCCGTCCAACAACCTCGAGGAGCCCCCGCGCACCGCGGCGACCGATCCCGTGGATCGCGCCTGCCCCGAGCTCCGCACGCTGATGCCGGACAGCTCGTCGCAGCCCTACGACATGAAGAAGGTCGTGAAGGCGGTCGTCGACGACGGCGACTACATGGAGGTGAACGCGAGCTGGGCGATGTCGGTGACCGTCGGCTTCGCCAAGATCGGCGGACGGCCGGTCGGCATCGTGGGCAACCAGCCGGCGCACCTCGCGGGCGTGCTCGACATCGACTCGTCGGAGAAGGCCGCCCGGTTCGTGCGCACCTGCGACGCGTTCAACGTGCCGATCATCGCCTTCGTCGACGTGCCGGGCTTCATGCCGGGCACCGACCAGGAGTACGGGGGGATCATCCGTCACGGCGCGAAGCTCCTCTACGCGTTCTGCGAGTCGACGGTGCCGAGGATCCAGCTCATCACCCGCAAGGCCTACGGCGGCGCCTACGTCGTCATGAACTCGAAGTCCATCGGCGCGGACCTCGCCTTCGCGTGGCCGACCGCCGAGCTCGCCGTCATGGGCCCTCAGGGTGCGGTCGAGATCGTCTACCGCCGCGACCTCGCCGACGCCGAGGACCCGGCCACGCGCCGCGACGAGCTGGCCGACGAGTACGCGGAGCGCTACGCCAACCCGTACCTCGCCGCCGAGCGCGGCTTCGTCGACGACGTCATCGACCCCGCCGACACGCGCCGCCTCCTCGCCGCGAGCCTCGAGGTGCTCACGACGAAGCGCGAGGACCTCCCGAAGCGCAAGCACGGGAACATGCCCCTGTGACGGGCCTGCGACCGCGTCCCGAGGTCCCGCCCGACGTGCGGCGCGCGATCGACGACGCGGTCGCGCGCATCGTCGACGCCGAGCAGCACCACGGACCGGTCACGAGTCGCTGGCGCTTCAGCGGCCGGTGGTTCTCCGCGCACCCGATCCGCACGCGCAGCCGCCCCGGCTGACACCGCCGGGCGCTCCCGGTCGCACGGGGCGCTGGCGTCCCTTGGCTAGCGTCGCACGGTGGACGGAGCACCACCGCGCCGCGGCTCGCGGTGGCTCGGCCCGCTCGCGCTGTTTGCGATCGTCGGGTTCGGGGCGTGGACGAGGGCGCCGGGGTTCACCTCGTCCAGCCTGTGGTTCGACGACGCGTGGTCGGCGATGCCGGCGCGGGTGGGGCTCGGGACCGCGATCCACATGGTGACGACCGCACCCGGCTACACGATCGCGCTGCGCAGCTGGCTCCAGCTGCATCCCGGCGCGACCTGGTGGGCCCAGCTGCCCGCCTTCGTCGCAGGGCTCGCCGGCATCGTCGCGGTGTTCTTCGTGCTGCGGTACTTCGGCGCCTGGTGGCCGCTCACCTACCTCGGCGCGCTCGTCGTCGCGGCGAGCCCGGTGGCCGTCGACTACTCCACGCGCGTGAAGCAGTTCGGGCTCGACCTCCTGCTCGCCTGCCTCGTGCTGTGGCTCTTCGAGCGGTGGCGGCGCGCCGGCCGCCCGAGAGACGCGGCGCTCTGCGCGGCCGCGTGCGCGGGCTCGCTCCTCGTCTCACTGACCACGCTCGTCGTCTGCGTGGCGGTGGCGGGGGTCGCCGCGCTCCTCGCCACCCGGGACGCCACCCGTCGGCGCGACGGCGCGGTGGTCGTCCTCACGACGATCGGGACCGCGGCGATCGGCTACGTGCTGTGGCTGCGGCACCTCTCCCCGAGCCTGCACTACGGGTGGACGAAGCGCGGCTACCTGTTGTCGACGGCGTCCCTGCACCGTGCCGGGTTCTCGCTCGAGGCCATGGGCACCGGCCTCTTCCACTGGATGCTGGGCACCCCGCTCGGGCGAGGGCGGGTGTCGACGGCCATCACCGCGGCCGGCGTCGCGCTCGCGCTGCTGGCGGCCGTCGCCCTCGTCGCGATCACGGCCCCGCCGCTCGTCGGCGTGGTCCGACGCCGCGGCCGCGCACCGGGCGCCCTCGTCGCCTCGTCGCTCGCCGTCGTCCTCGCCGTCATCCTCGCGCTCCTCGCCAAGAGCCCGTTCGGCGGCGGGCGCACCGACGAGGTGCTCTACCCGTCGATCCTCCTCCTCGCCGCCGGCGCGCTCAGCCCGTTGGCGGCCCGCGCGGGCGCGACCGCACGCCGCGCGGCGCTCGCGGGCTGCGTCGTGGTCGCTGCCGTCCTCGTGGGGGTCGGGGCGACGCACCGTGCGTCGTACCCGACGACGGACCTGCGCCCGCTCGTCGCCCAGCTCGACGCGCCGCCCAACGTCGGCCGGAGCGCCGTCGTCGTGGTCGACCCCTGGCTCGCGTTCAGCTGGGCCTACGACGGGCTCACCCCGACCTCGGTCTCGTTCGCGCCCACCCTGCTCGCGTGGTCGCAGGGGTTCCACGTCGTCAGCCGCGACCCCGACGTCGTGATCTCGGAGAACTACTTCTTCCCGGACCGCTCCTATCCCCGGCTGTCCTCGCGCACGACGCGGGTCTGGTACGTGGCGTCGACGGTCGGGCACCAGTCACGGGTCCCGGGGCACCCGAACGACCTCGAGAAGACGGCGAACTACCTCTACCTTCGCCAGCTCGGCTGGGCGCCCGCGGGCGTCTACCTCACCGCGCCGCACACCGAGGCCGTGCTCCTCGTCTACCGGCCCTCCCCGCGGGACCGCCTCAGCGTGCGGCGGTGACCCGCTGGGCGCGCTCGGCCTCGACGAGGTCGACGAGTCGGCCCATGATCGCGGCGAGCTCGTAGTCCTTCGGCGTGAAGACGGCTCGCACGCCCTGGTCGAGCAGCGCGCTGGCGTCCTCGGGCGGCACGATGCCGCCGACGACGACGGCGGTCGTGAGCCCGGCGTCGCGCAGCCCCGCGAGCACCTCGGGGACGACGGCGAGGTGGGCGCCCGAGAGGATGGACAGCCCGACGACGTCGACGTCCTCGTCGCGCGCCGCCGCCACGATCTGCGCGCTGGTGAGGCGGATGCCCTGGTAGATGACCTCGAAGCCCGCGTCGCGCGCCGCGACGGCGATCTGCTCGGCGCCGTTCGAGTGCCCGTCGAGCCCCGGCTTCGCGACGAGGAGCCGCGGAGGCCCGCCGTGGTCGCGGGCGAGGACCGCGGCGCGCGCCGCGACGGCGGCGAGCGAGCCCCGGGCGACCGGCGCGGCGCCGACGCCGGTGGGCGCGCGGTACTCGCCGAAGACCTCGCGCAACGCCCCCGCCCACTCCCCGGTCGTCCCGCCGGCGAGCGCGAGGTCGATCGTCGGCACCATCACGTTGTCGTCGCTCCCGGTGCCCGACGCGACGCGTCGCAGCGCGTCGAGCGCCCTCGAGACCGCGCCCTCGTCGCGCGACGCGCGCCACGCCACGACGTCGTCCACGAGCGCCGCCTCGACGCCGGGGTCCACCGTGACGACCGAGGCACCCGCGGCGACCCCGAGCGGCGAGCCCGCGGCGTCGTTGAAGCAGTTCACGCCAACCACCCGCAGCTCGCCGGTCTCGATCGCCGCCACCCGCGCGGTCTGGCTCTGCACGAGGCGGCGCTTCAGCTCGTCGATCGCGGCGAACGCGCCGCCCAGCCCCAGCACGTCGTCGAGCTCGACCTGGGCGGCCTCGACGAGCTCGTCGGTCTTCGCCGCCATCACGAGCGAGCCGGCGAACAGGTCGGGGTACTCGAGCAGGTCCGTCTCGAGGGCGAGGACCTGCTGGATGCGCAGCGACCACTGCTGGTCGGCCTGGCGCGGGAGCCCGATCGCCTCGTTCCACGCGGGCAGCTGGACGGCGCGGGCCCGTGCGTCCGCGGAGAGGGTGACGCCCAGCAGCTCGAGCACGATGCGCTGCACGTTGTTCTCCGGCTGCTGCTCGGTGAGCCCGAGGGAGTTCACCTGCACGCCGTAGCGGAAGCGGCGCTGGGAGGGATCGGCCACGTCGTAGCGGTCCCTGCAGATGCGGTCCCACATCGCGGTGAACGCGCGCATCTTGGCGGTCTCCTCGACGAAGCGGATCCCCGCGTTCACGAAGAAGCTGATCCGCGCGACGACGTCGCTGAACGCGTCGCCGTCGACCTTGCCCGAGGCGCGCACCGCGTCGAGCACGTCGATCGCCGTCGCGAGCGCGTAGGCGAGCTCCTGGACGGGCGTCGCCCCCGCCTCTTGGAGGTGGTAGCTGCACACGTTGATCGGGTTCCACCTGGGCACGCGGGCGACCGTGTAGGCGATCGTGTCGACGGTGAGCCGCTTCGAGGGCTGCGGTCCGAAGATGTAGGTGCCCCGCGAGAGGAACTCCTTCACGAGGTCGTTCTGGGTGGTGCCCTGGAGCACGCGGGGGTCGACACCCCGCGTCGTCGCGAGCGCCAGGTAGAGCCCGAGCAGCCAGGGCGCGGTCGCGTTGATCGTCATCGAGGTGTTCATCGACTCGATCGGGATGCCCTCGAACAGCTGGGCCATGTGCCCGAGGTGCACGACGGGGACGCCCACGCGGCCCACCTCGCCGCGCGCCTCGACCGCGTCGGGGTCATAGCCCGTCTGGGTGGGCAGGTCGAAGGCGATCGACAGCCCCGTCTGGCCCTGGGCCAGGTTCGCCCGGTACAGCTCGTTGCTCTTGGCGGCCGTCGAGTGCCCCGAGTAGGTCCGCATCAGCCACGGGGTGGCGCGCTCGGGCACGGCTCCCTCCGGATCGGGTCGCTCAGCGACGGTAGTCGTAGAACCCGTGCCCCGACTTGCGACCGAGCCGGCCCGCCGCGACGAGCCGGCGCAGCATCGCGGCGGGGGCGTCGCTCGCCGCCCCGGACTCGTGGTGGAGCGCCTCGAGGATCGCGAGCGACGTGTCCAGCCCCACGAGGTCGAGCAGCGCGAACGGTCCCATCGGGAACCCGCAGCCGCCGGTCATCGCCGCGTCGATCCCCTCCATGGTCGCCACCTGGGCCTCGAGGAGACGCATGGCGTTGTTGAGGTAGGGGAAGAGGAGCGCGTTCACCACGAACCCGGCGCGGTCCTGGACCTCGACGGCCTCCTTGCCGCACGCCTCGACGAACGCGAGCGCCGCCTTGATGGTGTCGGGGGCGGCGGTGATCGGGACGACCACCTCGACGAGGCGCATGGCCGCCGCGGGGTTGAAGAAGTGCAGGCCGCAGACGAGCTCGGGCCGCGACGTCTCCATCGCGAGCTCGACGACGGGCAGCGTCGAGGTGTTGGTGGCGAGGATCGCGTCGCGCTTGGTGAGGCGGTCGAGCTCCAGGAACAGGGCCTTCTTGACGCTGAGGTCCTCGACCACCGACTCGATGACGAGGTCGCACTCGCAGAGGTCCTCCAGCTCCCCGGTGGCCCGCACGCGAGCGAGGAGCTCGGCGGCCTCGGTGGCCGTGCGCTTCTCGCGCTCGACCTGCCGGGCGAGGGTCGCCTCGAGCACCGCGAGCATGCCGTCGGCGGTCGACTGGGTCCGGCTGCGCACGACCACGTCGCAGCCCGAGGACGCGGCCACCTCGGCGATGCCGAGCCCCATGATCCCGGAGCCCACGACGCCCACACGCTCGATCACCGCCCGCAGCGTACCGGCCGGTAACCCTTGCCGCGAGTGGCCATCGGGTCGATGACGCACCGTCGCAGACGACGCCGTGGCGCCCTCGCCTCGACGGGGCTACGCCGTGACGAGCAGGCTCGAGGTGGCCGTCGCGACCTCGCGACCGTGGCCGTCGATGACGGTGGCCTCGGCGAACGCGACGCGGCGCCCGACCTTCCTCGCGACGCCCGTCGCACGGAGCGTGCCGCTCTCGAGCGTCACGTGGCGCAGGTAGCTGACGGAGAGGTCCACGGACGTGTAGGTCGTCCCGGCCGGGAGCGTCGAGTGCACGGCGCACCCGCAGACCGTGTCCGCGAGCGTGCAGACGAGCCCGCCGTGCACGACACCCAGGGGGTTGTAGGTCGACGCGTCGGGCTCGCACTCGAACACGACGCGACCGTGCTCGAGCTCGGCGATGCGGAACCCGAACACCGCGGCCATCGGCGGCGCGGCGACGACGCCGTCGCGGATGGCGGTGAGCACCTCGAGTCCGGTCCACGTCGCGTAGGCGTCGGGAGCCACCGGGTCGTGCCACGTGACCGTGCGCGAGCGCTGCGTGCCGAGGCGCGTCGCCTCGTCGCTGGCGACGGGGTCGACGACGGTCACGACGCGGCCCGCGCGGCCACGTCGGGTGTCGCCGCCACCGTGGCGCTCGCCGGCCGCGCCGCCTGGCGACGGGGAAGCGCGAGGCAGATCAGCCCGGAGAGCGCCGCCATCGACGCCGCGAACCACCAGACGTGGCGGAACGCGTCGAGCCCGACGACGCTCGAGGTGCCGAGGATCACGAAGAGGACGGCCGCCCCGATCGAGCCGCCGACCTGGCGCGCCGTCTGGTTGACCGCGCTCCCGACCGAGAACCGCTCGCGGCTGAGGCTCGAGACTGCGGTCGCCCCGAGGACGGGGAACGTGAGGCCGATGCCGAGGCCGACGAGGAGCGTGGCGGGGAGCCACACCCCGACGTAGTCAGGGTGCGCACCCACGCGCAGCGCGTAGAGGGCGAGGCCGGCCACGAGGGTCGCGGCGCCGATGAGCAGGACCCGGCGGAACCCGACCCTGCTCGCGATGCGGCCGGCCGGACCGGCCACGAGCGCGACGACGAGGGGGCCGGGGGTGACGGCGAGGCCGGCGGTGAGGATCGTGTAGTGCCACACCCCCGTCAGGAACAGGATGTTGCAGAGCAGCATCGCGAAGAACCCCATCGCGTAGAGCACCATCGCGGCGTTGGCGACTGAGAACGTCCTCGACTCGAAGAGGTGGAGGTCGAGCACCGGCTCGGGGTGGTGCGCGCAGCGGAGCACGAAGGCGACGCCGAGGGCGACGGCGGCACCGAGCGAGGCGAGCACCGCGGCGGAGCTCCAGCCCCACGGCTGTCCCTGGGTGAGCCCGAGCACGAGCGCGCCGAGCGAGGAGAAGGCGAGCAGCGCGCCGAGGTAGTCAGGGGCGGCGTGGCGCGCGTCGCGCGGCGTCCTCGGCAGCACGACGCGTCCCGCGAGCCAGGCGACGAGGCCGATCGGGAGGTTGACGTAGAAGACCCACCGCCAGCCGCCGGCGGTCACCAGGAGCGCGCCGAGCGTCGGTCCGGTCGCCACCGCGAGGGCGCCCACGCCGCTCCAGCGCGCCACCGCGAGCGTGCGGCGCGCGTCGGGCACCGACGCGAGCAGCAAGCCGAGCGAGGCGGGCAGCATCATCGCGGCGCCGCAGCCCTGCAGCACGCGGCCCGCGTCCAAGAGCAGGAGCGTCGGGGCGAGGCCGCACATCGCGGAGGCCGCGCAGAACACGCCGAGTCCCGTGAAGAACACGCGTCGCGCGCCGACGCGGTCCGCGGCGCGCCCCGCCACGACGAGCAGCGACGCGAACGCGATCGCGTAGCCGGTGACGACCCAGGAGAGCGAGGAGCGCGAGTCCGAGGAGAAGGTGTGGAGGATCGCGGGGAACGCGATGTTGACGATCGACAGGTCGAGCGACGCCATGAACGCCGCGAGCGCCGTCACGACGAAGACCGCGAGCGAGCCGTCGTGGACCGTCCGAGCCGTGGCGCCCGGGGTCCGTCCTGTCATGCGACGCACCCTAGCCGCG
Source organism: Acidimicrobiales bacterium (assembly GCA_035937595.1). Taxonomy (GTDB): domain Bacteria; phylum Actinomycetota; class Acidimicrobiia; order Acidimicrobiales; family RAAP-2; genus Palsa-459. The sequence continues at coordinate 74,409 of DASZHS010000039.1, read as the reverse complement.
TGCGTTGCGTGATGCAACTCACTAGGCTGGGCCCATGGAACGGAAGAGCTTCGCCGAGATGGACTGCTCCGTCGCCCAGTGCCTCGAGCTGGTCGGGGAGTGGTGGAGCCTGCTCGTCATCCGCGACGCCTTCTTCGGCGTCACGCGGTTCGACGACTTCCAGCGGAGCCTCGGCATCTCGCGGAACGTGCTGCACCAACGGTTGGACCGGCTGGTCGAGGCCGGCGTCCTCGTCAAGGTGCCCTACTCGGAGCGGCCGCCGCGCTCCGAGTACCGGCTCAGCGACAAGGGTCGCGACCTGTGGCCGGTGCTGACGGCCATGCGGCAGTGGGGCGATCGTTACGCGGCGCCCAACGGACCGCCGCTGCAGCTCGTCCACAAGGGCTGCGGGGCGACGATGGACGTGGCGTACACCTGCGCGAGCTGCGGCGCCCCGGTGACGGCGCGCGACGTCGTCGCGGTCGCCGGACCGGGTCGTGCCGCGCGGAGCGATCGCGTCACCGCTGAGCCGGGCCGCCGCTGACCAGCGCGACCCGCGGTCTTAGTCCGACTCGGTGATGGTCACCGACTCGATGGTGACGCGCTCGGTGGGCTTCCCCGACGAGGTGCCGATCGCCTCGATCGCCGCGACGACGTCGAGGCCTTGCACCACCTTGCCGAAGAGGGCGTACTTGGGTGGCAGCGCCACGCCCTGCGGGCCCGAGATGATGAAGAACTGGCTGCCGTTCGTGTCCGGCCCCGCGTTCGCCATCGCGAGCGAGCCCACCTCGTAGCGACCCGGCTTCGGCAGCTCGTCCTTGAACCGGTAGCCGGGCCCGCCCGTGCCGGTGCCCGTCGGGTCGCCGCCCTGCAGCACGAAGCCGGGGATGACCCGATGGAACTCGATCCCGTCGAAGTAGTGCCACCGCGCGAGGAACACGAAGTTGTTCGTGGTCTCGGGCGCGCCGATCGGGTCGAGCGAGAGCGTGATCGTGCCCTTGGACGTCACCATCTCGGCGGTGTAGCGGCGCTCGACGTCGATGCAGCGGGGCGGCGGGCCGTCGAAGGTGGTCGTCCGCGGGCTCGCGCCCGCGGGGTCGGGGAGCTCAGGCATGGTCGTCCTCTCGTGGCGGCGGGCCGCCTGGTCGGTGGGTCGTGTGGGTGGCGGCGGAACCGGTCAGCTGGCGGGCCCGAGGATCTTGATCGTGAGGATCCGCTGGGTGACGAGCGGGGGGACGCCGTTGCTCGCGTTGTTCCCCTGGCCGTTGATGGTGGCGACCACGCCGATCCCCGAGACCACCTGGCCGAAGAGGGCGTAGGTGTTGGGGAGCCCCTCGCCCTGGCTGCCGGTGATGATGAAGAACTGCGAGCCGCCCGAGTGGGGCACCGACCGGTTCGCCATGGCGACCCCGCCCGCGGGGTACTGGTAGCCCGGGATCGAGGCCCGCTCGGGGTTCTCGTCGGGGATCGTGTAGCCCGGGCTCCCGCTGCCCGTGCCCGTGGGGTCGCCCGACTGGTTCATGAACAGCGGGATGACACGGTGGAAGATCACGCAGTGGTAGAAGCCGTGGCGGGCGAGGAAGATGAAGTTGTTGACCGTGATCGGCGCGGTCTTGGCGAGGAGCGCGACGGTGAAGGTGCCCGCCGTCGTCGTGAAGACGGCGCGGTAGTGCGCCGTAGTCGAGATCGTCTGCTTGGGTGCGTGCGCCCAGTGCAGGTGGTTGACCGTCGTCGCGGGCGACGCGGGGCACCCCGCCGCGACGGCGGCAGCGTTCGCCCTCGCCTGGGCAGCGCTCCGCTGTGCGGGGGTGAGGAACTCCTGTCTCGATCCGATGGCCTTGATGATGGCGTTCTCCGTGTTCGTCTTGGCGATCTCGGCCGTGGTGACCGTGCGCACGGGCAGCGTCGACGTCGTGGTGGTGGTGGTCGCCGGCGTCGACGAGCCGCGATTGATCAGGAGCACGGAGCCCACGACGACGCCGGCCACGATGACCACGATGCCGCTGCGTCGCAGCAGCTGGCGTCGCTTCTGCGCCTTGCGCTTCGCCTCGAGACGAGCCTGCCGACCCTGCTTCTGGCGCTGTCGCTTCTCGGTCGGCACGGCGCGGATCCTAACCGCGGGCCGTTGGGCCGCCGGTGTGCGCGCGGCCGTCGCACGGCGAGTCGGTAGGTTCTCGACGTGCCGCTCGTCGTGCAGAAGTACGGGGGGACGTCGGTCGGCGACACCGATCGGATCCGCGCCGTCGCCGACCACGTCGCGCGAACGCGTCGCGGCGGCGACGACGTCGTCGTCGTGGTCTCGGCGATGGGCAAGTCGACCGACGATCTGCTGCGGCTCGCGTCGGAGGTCTCCTCGGTGCACCCCCCGAGGGAGCTCGACATGCTGGCGACGGTCGGTGAGCGGATCTCGACGTCGCTTCTGTGCATGGCGCTCGCCGACCGCGGCATCGTCGCCTCGTCGTTCACCGGCAGCCAGGCGGGCATCATCACGGACACCGATCACACGAGGGCCAAGATCCTCGACATCCGCCCGGACCGCCTGACCGACGCGCTCAAGGACGGCCAGGTGCCGGTCGTCGCGGGGTTCCAGGGCGTGTCCACCGACCGCGACGTGACGACGCTCGGGCGGGGCGGATCGGACGTGACCGCGGTCGCGCTCGCCGCCGCCCTCGGTGCGTCGGTGTGCGAGATCTACACCGACGTGACGGGCGTCTTCAGCGCGGACCCGCGCATCGTGCCGTCCGCGCGGCGCCTCTCGAAGGTGAGCTTCGCCGAGATGCTCGAGATCTCCGCGTCGGGCGGACGCGTCCTCATGCTGCGGTCCGTGGAGTACGCGAAGACCCATTCGATCCCGCTGCACGTGCGCTCGAGCTTCACCTGGGAGCCGGGGACCTGGATCATCGAGGAGGAGCCCACCATGGAGCAGGCGATCGTGAGCGCGGTGACCGACGACACCTCGGAGGCGAAGGTGACGGTGCACGGGGTCCCCGACGAGCCCGGCGTCGCCGCGAGCCTGTTCACCGCGCTCGCAGGGCGGTCGATCAACCTGGACATGATCGTGCAGAACACCGCCGCGGGGGGGCGCGCCGACATCTCGTTCACGGTGGCTCGCGAGGATCTCGCCACGACCATGGCCGCGTGCGAGGAGGTAGCCCCCGCCATCGGTGCATCGGGGATCACGAGCGACGACGGCATCGGTCGCGTGTCGCTGGTCGGGGCGGGGATGAAGTCGCACCCGGGGGTCACCGCGAGGATGTTCCGCACGCTCGCGGACGCCGGCATCAACATCGAGATGATCTCGACGTCGTCGATCCGCATCTCGTGCGTGATCCGCGCCGAGCGCGTGGAGGACGCCGTGCAGCGGCTGCACGATGCCTTCGAGCTCGGGGTCGCGCCGTAGGCTGGGTCGATGGACGTCGGGGTCGTCGGAGCGACGGGACAAGCCGGCTCGGCGATGGTGACGATCCTCGAGGCGCGGGACTTCTCGCTCGACCGCCTCCGCCTCTTCGCCTCGTCGCGCTCCGTTGGCCGAACCGTCGGGTTCAGAGGCGAGCAGCTGTCCGTCGAGGACGCCGCCACCGCTGACTTCGGGGGTCTCGACCTCGTCCTCATGGCGGCGGGCAAGGCGACGTCGCTCGCGCTCGCCCCGAGGATCGCCTCGCTCGGCGCGATCGTCGTCGACAACTCTTCTGCGTGGCGCGCGGATCCCGACGTGCCCCTCGTGGTCGTGGAGGTCAACCTCCACGCGCTCGGCTCGATCCCGAAGGGGATCGTGGCGAACCCCAACTGCACGACGATGGTGGCCATGCCGGTGCTCAAGCCGCTCCACGACGCCGCCGGGCTCGACGCCGTCGTGGTCTCGACGTACCAGTCCGTCTCGGGGTCCGGTCGTGACGGCGTCGCCGAGCTCGCCGGCCAGCTCGCGCGCACGGCGGCAGGGGCGGCCGCGCTCGCGACCGACGGCGGCGCCGTCGACCACGGGGGCCACGCGAAGTTCCCCGCCCCGATCGCGCACAACGTCATCCCCCTCGCCGGCACGATCCTCGGCGACGGCTCGGGCGAGACCGACGAGGAGCGCAAGTACCGCGACGAGGCGCGGAAGATCCTCGGGCTGCCCGCCCTCCGGGTCGCCTGCACCTGCGTGCGCGTTCCCGTCTTCACCGGGCACGGCGCCTCGATCACGGCCTCGTTCCGACGACCACTCTCCGCCGACGAGGCCATCGAGCTGCTGGCGGCCGCGCCGGGCGTCGAGCTGCGCGACGTGCCCACGCCGCTCGACGCCACCGGGGTCGACCCCAGCCTCGTCGGGCGGGTGCGGGGGTCCGACGCCGTGCCGAACGGGTTGTCGCTCTTCGTCGTCGGCGACAACCTCCGCAAGGGCGCGGCGCTCAACGCCGTGCAGATCGCCGAGGCGCTGGCGGCCGCCTGAGCTCAGTCGACGAGCGAGCGGCCGGGCTGTCGGTTCGCGAGGTTGACGGCGTGGTCGCCAAAGCGCTCGTAGAAGCGAGCGACCATCGCGACCTCGACGGCGACGGGGAGCGGCATCGAGCCCGACACGAGCTCCCCGGTGAGGCTCACGTGGAGGTCGTCGAGCTCGTCGTCGAGCTCCTCGACCGCGTCGAGGCTCGCCTGGGTCGCGGACTCGATGGCGTCGGTGGCGGCCCGCCAGATGGTGGCCGCGACCTCGCCCATGCGCTCGATCAGCCCCCTCGCGCGCGGCGACATCTCCTGGCCGAGCCCGCGCGCCGCGCGCCGCGCGATGTGCGCCGCGAGGTCGCCGTTGCGCTCGATCTCCGGGAGCGTGCGCACGAGCGTCACCAGCCGCCGTCGATCGGCCGGCGTGCCCGTTCCGAGCTCGAGCGCGCGCGAGACCTCGGCGACGAGGGCGTTCACCAGCTCGTCGATCGCCTCGTCGTCGCGCACGATGGCCTTCGCGAGCTCGCGGTCCCCGCCGAGCAGCGCGTGGGTGGCACCGGCGATCGCCTCACCGACGAGCGCCCACACCCGCACCACCCGCGCCTCGAAGTCCGCGTCGAAGGTCTGCCGGGGCGCGAGCGGCGCCGCCTCCTCGTGGTGGGCGTGGTCGCGGAGATGCGGGCGCCGGGGCACGAGATCGACGCTAACGCCCGGGGTGAGGCCCGAGGTACGCGAGGCGCCCAGCTGTGGTGCAGAAGCACACCGTCGAAGTCGATGGCCCTAACACACTGGAACGTCACACGGGCTGCCTACAGTGGCGAGACATGGCTCTGGGACTGGTGCTGGGGGTGGTCGCCGGGCTCGTCGTCGGAGCGGCCGTCGCCTTCGGCGCGCTCCAGCGGCGCGCCGCCGCCCAAGAGGCGAAGCTGGCCGTGGCCGAACGCGTCGACTTCGAGCTCGACCGGACGCGCGACGAGCTCGCCATGCTGCAGGTCGAGGCCGGCCAGCTCCGCGAGGAGCGCGCCAAGCTCGCCGAGCAGGTGCACGCGGCCGACCAGTCGATCGCGAGGGAGCAGATCCGCCTCGACGAGGAGCTGACCCGGCTGCGGGAGGCCTTCGCGTCCCAGTCCCAGGCGGTGATGGAGAAGGCGGTCACCCAGCTGGCCGAGATGTCGGGGCGCCAGGGCGAGGAGCGCGACCGGACGCTGCGAGCGACGGTGGCGCCGGTGTCCGAGCTCCTGTCGAGGTTCGAGCAGCACGTCCACGAGGTCGAGAAGGACCGAAAGGAGGCCTACGGCTCGATCACCTCGCAGGTCGACTCGCTGCGTCGCACCCAAGAGCAGCTGACCGTCGAGACCAAGAACCTCGTGACGGCGCTGCGGCGCCCGCAGACGAGGGGTCGCTGGGGCGAGCTCCAGCTGCGCAAGGTGGTCGAGATGGCCGGCATGGCCGAGCACTGCGACTTCTCCGAGCAGCTCTCGTCGCGCCGCGGCGGCGACGACGCCCTGCAGCGACCCGACCTCGTGGTGCACCTGCCCGACGGGGCAGAGGTCGTCGTCGACTCCAAGGTGCCCCTCTCGGCGTACCTCGACGCGATCGAGTCGATGGACGACGAGGCGCGCACCCAGCAGCTGCGCACCCACGCGAGCCAGGTCCGCACCCACGTCCAGAAGCTCGCCTCCAAGGAGTACTGGCGCCAGTTCGAGCGCTCGCCCGACTTCGTGGTGTGCTTCGTGCCCGGTGACGCGCTCCTCTCCGCCGCCTTCGAGGCCGACCCGACGCTCACCGAGTTCGCCCTCACGAACCACGTGCTGCTGACCGGTCCGACCGCGCTGATCGCGCTGCTGCAGACCGTCGGCTACGGCTGGCGCCAGGAACGTCTCGCGCGCCACACCCAGGAGATCCAGAAGCTCGCAGAGCGCCTCTACGAGCGGCTCGGCAAGTTCGCGGGCCACCTCACCAAGCTGCGTGGCTCACTCGACCGTGCCGTCGGTTCGTACAACGACGCGGTCAACTCCTTGGAGCAGCGGCTGCTGCCGACCGCGCGCCAGCTGCGTGCGATGGGGGTGGGTGAGGACGACGGCGATCTCGACCTGCCCGAGCCGATCACCACGCACCCGGTCACCGCTGGTGCCCCCGAGCTCCTCGACGGGGTCCTCGCCGACGACCTGGTCGTCGAGACGCTCGACGCGTAGCAAGCGCGGCCGGGCTGCGCGCCTCAGGTATTGTTTGCGCCGCAGAAGGCCCGACGCCCGGGTCACCCCTTCGAATCAGGAGACCCTCGTGCGCATCCTCGTCCTCGGTGGAGACGGCTACCTCGGGTGGCCGACGGCCCTGTACCTGTCCAACAAGGGCCACGAGGTCGGCGTCGTCGACAACTACGCGAGGCGGATGTACGACGTTGAGATGGGGGTCGACTCCCTGGTCCCGATCGCCCAGCTCCAGCGCCGCGTGCAGGTCTGGAAGGAGGTCTCCGGCAACGAGATCCCCTGCTGGATCGGCGACCTGGTGGACCCCGACTTCGCCCACCGGGTGCTCAGGACCTTCCGCCCCGAGGCGGTCGTCCACTTCGCCGAGCAGCGCTCGGCCCCCTACTCGATGATCGACCAGAAGCACGCCGTCTACACCCAGCACAACAACGTCATCAACACCCTGAACGTGCTCTACGCGATCATGGACGTCGACCCGTCGATCCACCTCGTGAAGCTGGGCACGATGGGCGAGTACGGCACGCCCAACATCGACATCGAAGAGGGGTTCATCGAGATCACCCACAAGGGCCGCACCGACGTGCTGCCCTTCCCGAAGAACCCGCACAGCTTCTACCACCTGTCCAAGGTCCACGACTCGCACAACATCCAGTTCTGCTGCCGGGTCTGGGGGCTGCGGTCGACGGACCTCAACCAGGGCGTCGTCTACGGCCAGGAGACCGACGAGACCGCACAGCACCCCGAGCTGCTCACGCGGTTCGACTACGACGGCGTCTTCGGCACCGTCCTCAACCGCTTCGTCGTCCAGGCCGTCTCGGGGTACCCGATCACCGTGTACGGCAAGGGCGGCCAGACCCGCGGCACGCTCGACATCCGCGACACGCAGGCCTGCGTCGAGCTCGCCTGCCTCAACCCGCCCGAGCCCGGCGAGTACCGGGTCTTCAACCAGTTCACCGAGCAGTTCAGCGTCCTCGACTTCGCCACCATGGTGGCCGACGCGTTCGGGGGCACGGCCAAGATCGAGCACACCGAGCTCGTCCGGGTGGAGAAGGAAGAGCACTACTACAACGCGATCCACACGCGGCTCCTCGACCTCGGCCTCCAGCCCCACCTGCTCACCAAAGAGACGATCCAGTCGATGCTCTCGATGGTGGAGCGGTTCAAGGATCGGGTCGACCCGAAGGCGTTCACCGCGACCGTGAACTGGCGGCACGCGACGAACTACCTGCCCACGTCCGGATCGCCGCTGCCCAAGTGATCCGTCCGGGCGGGGCCCGGACGAGCGCGTGAGCCGCGGAGGTTCGTGATGGCGCACCGCCGCTCGAGGTCGCGTCGCCGTGCCCGGGCGCTCGGCGTGCTCGCCGTCGCGCTCCTGTGCGTCGCGCTCCTCGTCGGGACCGTGCAGGCCGCGCACCGCTCGGCGCCCTACCGCCACTCGGTCGACGAGAGCTTCGCCGCCGCCGCGTCGGCGCTCATGGTGTCGTCCAACGCGACGGGGACCGGGCTCGCCCGGGTCATGGCGGACCCGGGCGTGCTCGGGAGGGTCCTCCTCGAGTCGCGGCTCCAGCAGCTCGCGCAGCTCGCCACCGCCGACAGCCGCTCTGCGGACGCGCTGACCCCGCCACCCCCGGACGCCAACGCCGCGTCCCGGGTCATCGACACGCTCCGGCTGCGCGCCGCGGCGACGACGTCGATCCGCGCGACGCTCGAGGGCCTCCTCGGGCTCACGCCCACCAACCCGGTCGGCACCCCCGGCCCGGAGCCCCCGTCGGCGAACCAGCTCCAGGTCCCCGGCGCACGCGCCCAGCTGCGCTACGCCGGGGAGCAGCTCGTGCTGTCGGACCACCTCTACCGGGGCCTGCCCGCGCTGTTCGCGACCGTGGACGGCACGGCGGCGCTCCCGACCAGCCAGTGGACGTCGCCCGCCACGGGCAAGCTGATGCCCGCGACGCTCAAGGCCGACGCCGCGAGGTTCGCGAGCGACCCTCGGCTCCACGCGACGATCTCGCTCAAGATCGTCGCCGTGCAGACCCAGCCGCTCCTGCTCCCGGTCGGCCCGGGCTACCCCGTGCCGCCCACGACGACGTTCACCGCGGCCGTGTCGATCGAGAACCGCGGCTCGGCGCCGACCGAGGTGATCGCGATCATCCGGTCGACCCCCGTTGGTCGTCTCGGCCACTTCGACTCGGGGCGGGCCTTCGGCGCCGTCGCGGCCAACGGCGCCGTCGCCCTGCAGCTGCCGCCGATGGACGTCGTGCCCGGCGGGCACTTCCTCGTCCGGATCAACCTCGTCCACCCAGGACGGCAAACCTCCGTCGCCGGGCTCTCGTGGGTCCGGACGGTGGTCGTCGGCGAGAGCGGCTGACCCGTCGGTCAGCGCTGCGGGAGTCCTCGTAGTATCAACACCGAGGCGTTCGCGAAGGAGGCACGGGTGGGCGAGAGCATCACGGTCACCGACAACCGCACGGGAGCCTCGACCGAGATCCCGATCGAGTTCGGTGGCGTGAGCGCGGCCGAGTGGGCAAAGCTGCTCCCTGGAATCTGGTTCTACGACCCCGGCTTCACGACCACCGCGGCGTGCGAGAGCTCGATCACCTTCGTGGACGGCGACGTCGGGATCCTGCGCTACCGGGGCTACCCGATCGAGCAGCTCGCCGAGCAGTCCTCCTACCTCGAGGTCGCCTACCTCCTCTTGTACGGGGAGCTGCCGACGGCCGAGCAGTTCGACACCTGGCAGCGCGAGATCACCTACCACACCTTCATCCACGAGAACGTCCGCAAGCGCTTCTTGGACGGGTTCCACTACGACGCGCACCCGATGGGGATGCTGGTCTCCGCGGTGGCGGCGCTGTCCACGTTCTACGGCGACGCGAAGGACATCTTCGACCCGGACGCGCTCCACCGCCAGGTCGTCCGCCTGATCGCCAAGATGCCGACGCTCGCCGCAGCGGCGCACCGCTTCAGCGTGGGGATGCCGTTCGTCTACCCCGACAACGACCTCAGCTACACCGAGAACTTCCTCTCGATGATGTGGAAGGTCGCCGAGCCCCACTACCAGGCGGACCCCGCCCTCGCCAAGGCCCTCGAGGTGCTGTTCATCCTGCACGCGGACCACGAGCAGAACTGCGGGACCACGGCGATGCGGCTCGTGGCGTCCTCGCACGGCGACCCCTACTCGGCGACGGCGGCGGCCACCGCGGCGCTCTACGGCCCGCTGCACGGCGGGGCGAACGAGGCGGTCATCAAGATGCTCACCGAGATCGGGTCGGTCGACGCGGTGCCGGCCTTCGTCGAGCACGTCAAGCGCGACCGGGGCACCATCTGGGGGTTCGGCCACCGCGTCTACAAGAGCTACGACCCGAGGGCGACGATCATCAAGCGCGCGGCCTACGACGTGTTCGAGGTGACGGGCAAGAACCCGCTGATCGACATCGCGCTCGCCCTCGAGGACGTGGCGCTGTCGGACTCCTACTTCATCGACCGCAAGCTGTACCCGAACGTCGACTTCTACTCGGGCCTCATCTACCAGGCGATGGGGTTCCCCCTCGAGATGTTCACCGTGCTGTTCGCCATCCCCCGCACCTCGGGGTGGCTCGCGCACTTCACCGAGCTGCTCGACCAGGACCTCAAGATCGCCCGTCCACGCCAGCTGTACGTCGGCAAGGACGCCCGGGACTACGTGGAGATCGCCAAGCGCGAGGGCTGACGACCCCGCCCCGGGCGGGGCGGCACCCGAGGTCGTGCGTCGGCTACGTCGACGGCCGCAGGACCCGCGTGAGGCCCTCTTGGACCATCGAGACGCAGAGCTGGCCGGCCCGGTCGAAGAAGAACCCCCGCGCGAGGCCGCGCGCCCCGTGGGCGACCGGGGAGTCCGTGTCGAACAGCACCCACTCGTCGGCGCGGAACGGGCGGTGGAACCACATGCAGTGGTCGAGGCTCGCGCCCATGAACGTGCCGTCGTCCCAGTTGAGCTCGTGGGGCAGCAGGATCGTGTCGAACAGGCTCATGTCCGAGGCGTACGTGGCCACGCAGGCGTGCAGCAGCGGGTCGTCGGGCAGCGTGCCGTCCGCACGGATCCAGAGCTGCTTGAAGGGCGGGCGCGGCGCCCGCGATGCCCACGGCACGCCACCGACGAACCGCATGTCGATGGGGTGCCGGCGCATCCAGTACTCGGCCTGCCCCTCCTCGGTCTCGAACAGGTCGACGAGCGACGGCAGCGTCTCGGGGTCCGGCACGTGCGGCATCTCGAAGGCGTGCTCGAACCCCTCCTCGTGGCGATGGAAGGAGGTCTGCATGTTGAAGATCGCACGGCCGTGCTGGATCGCGACGACACGGCGCGTCGTGAAGCTCTTCCCGTCGCGGATGCGGTCGACCTCGTAGAGGATCGGGATGCTCGGGTCCCCCGGCCGCAGGAAGTACGAGTGCAGCGAGTGCACGTCGCCGTGCTCGACGGTGCGACCGGCGGCGACGAGCGCCTGGGCCGCGACCTGTCCGCCGAAGACACGCTGTCGCTCCTCGTCCGGCTGGGTGCCGCGAAAGATGTTGACCTCGACCTGCTCGAGGTCGAGCAGGTCGACGAGCTCGTCGAGGTCCTTGGACACCGACCCATTATCCGCGGTCCGGGCACGGGCGCGCCAAGTAGGTTGGCCGGCGATGTCCTCTTGGTTTCCCTCTGACTTCCTCTTCGGCGCGGCGACCGCGGCACACCAGATCGAGGGCGGCAACGTGAACTCGGACTGGTGGGCCTTCGAGCACGACCAGGGCTCGGGCGTGCGCGACGTGAGCGGGGACGCGTGCGACTCGTGGCACCGCTGGGCCGAGGACCTCGACCTCGCCGCGTCGATCGGGCTCAACTCCTACCGCTTCTCCGTGGAGTGGGCGCGCGTCGAGCCGGTCCCGGGCGAGTTCTCGAGCGCCGCGCTCGAGCACTACCGGCGCATCGCGGACGGCTGCCGCGTCCGCGGGCTCGTCCCGGTCGTCACGCTCCACCACTTCACCCTGCCGCGGTGGATGGCCGACCGCGGCGGGTTCGAGGCACCAGAGATCGCCGACCGCCTCGGTGCCTACGCCGCAAAGGTCGGCGACGCGCTCGGCGACGCCATCGGCCTCGCGTGCACGATCAACGAGCCGAACGTCGTCGCGCTGATGGGCTACCTGCTCGGCGTCTTCCCGCCGAAGGTGGCGGATCGGGCGCGGTTCGACCAGGTCTCCGCCAACCTGCGCGCGTCGCACCACGCGATGGTGGAGGCCCTGCGTGCGTCGCGCGGGTCGTTCCCCGTGGGCCTCACGCTGTCCATGGCGGAGATGGAGTCGGTCGAGGGCGGCGAGGCGCAGCTCGCGCGGGCGCTCGAGCACCTCGAGGACGCGTACCTGCGTGACCTCGCCGGCGACGACTTCATCGGCGTGCAGTGCTACACGCGGCTCCGCTTCGGCCCCGACGGCCCGGTCGACATCCCGGAGGGCGCACGACGGACGAAGATGGGCTACGAGTGGCGACCCGAGGCCGTGGAGCACACGGTGCGGCGTGCCGCGGCGGTGACGGGCCTGCCCGTGGTCGTCACGGAGATGGGCATCTCCACCGACGACGACGCCGACCGGATCGCGTTCATCGACGCGGTGGTGCGCGGGGTCTCGTCGTGCCTCGGCGACGGGCTCGACGTGCGGGGGCTGTACTACTGGACGTTGCTCGACAACTTCGAGTGGTCGCTCGGGTACTCACAGCCCTTCGGCCTCGCCGCGTGCGATCGCGACACCTTCGTCCGCCGCCCGAAGCCGTCCGCGTCGCACTGGGGGAGGATCGCCGCCACGGCGCGACGCTCACCGACTCGTGCCGGCGCTGCTGGGTAGGCTGACCGGATGCTCGACCGTGTCGGCCAGGTCGTCGCCTGGTCGAAGACGCACCAGGGCAAGAAGCTCATCCGCTTCACCTCGGTCTCGGTGATCTCGACGGCGGTGTCGCTCTCGCTCATCGCGATCTTCTACGGCATCGCGCGCTGGGGCGTCATCGAGGCGACGGTGTCCGCCAACGTGCTCGCCACGATCCCCGCCTACAACCTGAACCGCCGGTGGACCTGGGGCAAGTCCGGGAGGAGCCACGTCGTCAAGGAGGTCATGCCGTTCTGGATCATGTCCTCCCTCGGCATCGCCGCGTCATTCTTCGGATCGCTGCTCGCGAGGCACATCGTCCGCACGAGCCACTTCCCGCACGCCGTGAACACGCTCATCGTCCTTGGGATGAACTTCCTCAGCTTCGCGATCTTCTGGGTCCTCAAGCTCCTCGTCTTCAATCGCATCTTCCACGTCCCCTCCGAGCTGGACGAGGTCGAGGAGCACCTCGTCCACGAAGAGGCGGAGCACGGCGTCGCGCTCGCCCACGAGGGCGAGGCGCTCAGTCCCTGAAGTTCACGTACTGCAGGGGCACGCCGAGGTCGGCGGCCTTGCACGCCGCGATGACGGCCTGGAGGTCGTCGCGCTTCTTCCCGCTGACCCGGACCTGGTCGCCCTGCACCGAGGACGACACGCCCTTCAGCCCGAGATCCTTCACCAGCCGGTTGATGGACTTCCCGACCTCCTGGGAGATGCCCGCCTTCAGCACGACGCGCTGGCGGGCCGTCCCCTTGGCGGCCTCCTCGACCTTCTGCGGGTCGAGCGCCTTGAGCGACACCTCACGGCGGACGAGCTTCTCCTCGAGGACCTGGTAGAGCGCCTTCAGGCGGTCCTCCGTCGACGACGTGAGCACCAGCTCCTTCTCCGAGAACTCGACGTGCGAGTCGGTGTTCTTGAAGTCGAACCTCGTCGTCGCCTCGCGGTTGGCCTGGTCCACGGCGTTGCGGACCTCTTGCAGATCGAGCTCGGAGACGACGTCGAAGGTGGGCACGCGAGGATCGTAGACGTGGCGTCGAGAAGGGCTCCGGTGCACGCGCGCAGTAGGCTCCCCGCCGGGTCGGTGCCCGAGTGGCCAAAGGGATCTGGCTGTAAACCAGACGGCTTCGCCTACGGGGGTTCAAATCCCTCCCGGCCCACCACGCGCCAACAACGCTCGCGACGCGGCCCGACGGGGTCGTCCGGGGCGTCTCGGCGAGACGGCCCTTTGTTACAGTCGATTCGGTCCCCGCGCCGCGAGACCGCACCGAGACGTGACTGCTCCCGACCACCGCACCGAGCCACCGAGACCACCCGCGGCCGTCCGCCTGTCCTCGGTCCTGTCGTCGGTCCTGCCGGCGGCGAGGCGCCGCGTCGCCGCGGTGTTCTCGAGCCAGCCCTCCCAGCCCGCCGCGCCCTTCGCGGGGTGGGGGTTCTTGTGGCGGCCCGCGCTCATCGGCCTGCTCGCGCTCGTCGCGATCGGGGTCGGGAGCTCGTTCTCCAACTCCCCGTTCAAGCTCGAGAACCCGGGCGCGTGGTTCTTCGGCGTCCCGACGAAGCCCGTCCCGCCGCTCGCGCCCGTCAACTCGGCCACGATGCTGCTCGGGATCACCCTCGTCTACGGCGGCCTCGTGCTGTTGCTGCGCGTCTGGATCCAGCTGGCGGGCATCGCGCGGCGCCACCCGGGCGCGCCGCTCGGGCGGCTCGGGTGGCTCCTCGCGCTGTGGATCCTCCCGATGCTCGTCGTCGCCCCGCTCTTCAGCCGCGACGTCTACAGCTACGCGGCCCAGGGCGAGATGATGACCCGGCACATGAACCCGTACCACTACGGGCCGTTCGACCTCGGCTCCACGCCCTACTCGAACGCCGTCGACAAGCTCTGGGGGCGCGTGCCCGCGCCCTACGGGCCGCTCTTCTTGTCCGTCGACGGCTGGATCGTCCAGCTCACCCATCACAGCCAGCTGTGGTCCATCGTCGGGCTCCGCCTGCTCGAGGTCGGCGCGGTCGTGCTCCTCGCCGTCTCGGTCCCGGTCCTCGCTCGCGGCCTCGGGTTCGACCCGGGCCACGCCTTCGTGCTCTGCGTCCTCAACCCGCTTGTCGTGCTCACGGTCGTCGGCGGGGCGCACAACGACGGGCTCATGGCCGCGCTCCTCGTGGCCGGCCTCGCGCTCGCCGTGAAGAAGCACCCCGTCTGGGGGATCGTCGTCTGCGCGCTCGCGGCGTCGATCAAGGCGCCCGCGGCGCTCGGCATCGTCTACATCGCCTGGGAGTGGCTCGGTCCCAACCTGCCGGTGCGGCTGCGGCTCCGGCCGCTCGCGGTGGCGGGCCTGCTGACCGCTGGCGTGCTCGGGGCGTGCACCTACGTCTCGGGGCTCGGCGACGGGTGGGTGAAGAACCTGAACACGCCCGGGGCGGTGCGCAGCTGGGCGGCGCCCGCGACGGGGCTCGGGATGGGGCTCGCCGCGATCGGTCGGGGGTTAGGGATCGACGTCTCCACCACCTGGGCCATCTCGCTCACGCGGTTCCTCGGGCTCGCGATCGCCGGCGTGCTGATCGTGTGGCTCCTCTTCAACGCGGACCGGATCGGCTGGCTGAAGGCGCTCGGCTACTCGCTGCTCGCGCTCGTCCTCCTCGGGCCCGTCGTCCAGCCCTGGTACCTCACCTGGGGGCTGCTCCTGCTCGCGATCGTGGCCACCGAGGGTCGCCTGCGCGCCTGGGTGATCGGGTTCTCGGTCGTCTCGCCGTTCGTCGGGCTGCCCGGGGGCCACAAGCTGCTGACGGCCATCATCCACGCCCCCATGATCGAGACGGGCGTCGTCCTGTTCCTCTTGTGGTGCGTCCTCTTCGCGCCGCTCGGTGCCTGGACCGTCGACGCCCACACGCCGCTCGCGGCGACCCCGCGCCCCGAGGGTGGGGCCGGGTCACTGCCAGGTGGGCGGTCAGAGCAGCCGCTGGAGCTCGACCACGTCGAGCCACCGTCCGTGCTTGCGGCCGACCTCGCGCTCCACGCCGACGAGCTCGAAGCCACGCGAGGTGTGCAGGCGGACTGACGCCGCGTTGCGGTCCACGATCCGCGCGAACACGGCGTGGAACCCGTTGTCCCGCGCGGCGGTGAGGAGGTCGCCCAGGAGCCGTCCCCCCACGCCTCGGCTGCGCGCCGCCCGGTCGACGTAGACGGAGTCCTCGACCGAGGTCGCGTAGGCGGGCCGCTCTCGGAACGGGCTGAGGCTCGCGAAGCCGAGCACCCGCTCGTCGCCGCCCGGCTCGTCGTCCACGGCGACGAGGACCGGGTGCGCGCCGCGGTGCCGGTCGATCCAGGCGAGCTGCTCGTCGAGGGTGCGGGGCACGAGGTCGAAGGTGACCGCGGGTGCGGCAACCTCGGCGTTGTAGATCGCCGCGATGGCCGCGGCGTCCCGTGGCTCGACGAGTCGCGTCTGCACCGCGCGAGCGTAGAAGGCGGACACCCGCCCGACGGCCCGGCATCGTGGGGCCGCGTCGGTCCGGCCACCCGCGACGGGGACCGCACCCGGGCGCTCCGCACGAGGGGGCCCGCGGAGGGCACGCACTAGGCTCGCGGCCGGCGACCCGACGGTCCCGCCCTCTTAGCTCAGTGGTAGAGCACCTCCATGGTAAGGAGGGGGTCGTCAGTTCAATCCTGACAGAGGGCTCGGCGGCGTAGCTCAGTTGGTCAGAGCACACGGCTCATAATCGTGTTGTCGCGGGTTCGAGTCCCGCCGCCGCTACTGGGTCGCTACGCTTGTGACAAAGGAGCCGACGTGGCGAAGAACGAGAAGCGGGTGCAGGTCACCCTCGCGTGCGAGGAGTGCAAGCGCCGCAACTACATCACGATGAAGAACAAGCTCAACGACCGCGAGCGCATCGAGATGAAGAAGTACTGCCGATGGGACCGCCGGCACACGAACCACAAGGAGACGCGCTGAGCGAGCCCGGTGGGCGGTGCTAGCATCGCTCCTCGCCCGTTGGGTGCCCGCCCGGAGGCCACACCGAGGGCAGTAGCTCAACTGGTAGAGCACCGGTCTCCAAAACCGGCGGTTGGGGGTTCGAGTCCCTCCTGCCCTGCTCGACACCTTCTCAATCTGGAGCGAGACGACGTGAACCGCGAGACCAAGCGACTGATGCAGCGCCAGGGCCAGGTCGGCCCCGACGGCGCGCCCGTCGCCCGCCGCGAGGCGGCCCAGCAGACCGCGCAGCGGCGCCAGCGCGAGCCGCGCGCGTCGTTCGTCCAGTACTTCCGCGACGTCCGCGACGAGATGCGGCAGGTGGCGTGGCCGACGCGCCCCGAGGTCGCCAACTACACCTCGATCGTGGGCACCGTGCTGATCATCATGATCGCGCTCATCTTCGGGCTCAACCTCGGCTTCTCAAAGGCGATCCTGTGGCTCTATCAGGGATGACCGACGCCCCGGAGCACGGCGGGACCACTCCCGAGGACACGACGGGGCACGTCGCGTTCGTCGAGGCGGTCTCGACGTCCACCGAGCTCGTCGACGCCGAGGGCGTGCCGGTCGGCGAGGTCGAAGAGTCCATCGAGGTGATCGAGACCGTCGACGCCGACGGCACCGAGCACGCCGTCGCGATCGACCAGGTCGACGTGCTCGACCGTGACGGCACCGTTGTCGACGAGGTCGTCGATGTGGTCGAGCTCGACGACGACCAGGCAGAGGACGCCGACCTCCTCGACGAGGACGACGAGGACGACGAGGAGGAACGCCCGGAGAGCCCCTTCGACCGGCCGGGCCGCTGGTACGTCGTGCACACCTACTCGGGCTACGAGAACAAGGTGAAGGGCAACTTGGAGAACATCATCAAGGCCCGTGAGCTCGCCGACCGGATCCACGAGATCGTCGTCCCCATGGAGGACGTCGTCGAGTTCAAGAACGGCAAGAAGGTCACCGTCTCGAAGAAGGTGTTCCCCGGGTACCTGCTCGTTCGCTGCACGCCGTCGGACGACGTGTGGTTCGCGATCCGCTCGTCGCCCGGCGTCACGGGGTTCGTCGGGTCGGCCTCCAAGCCGACGCCGCTCAGCCGCCGTGAGGTCGAGTCGATCCTGCACGTGAAGGCGGAGGGCGTCGAGGCGCCGACGAAGCGCACCCGGCCGGCCCACGAGTTCGAGCTGAACGAGACCGTGCGCATCAAGGAGGGCCCCTTCGCCGACTTCCCGGGCCACATCGCGGAGATCAACGAGGACCAGCTCAAGGTCAAGGTCCTGGTCGACATCTTCGGGCGCGAGACGCCCGTCGAGCTCGAGTTCAGCCAGGTCGCGAAGCTCTAGGAAGGACGGACGTGCCCCCGAAGAAGAAGGTCATCGCCGTGGTGAAGATCCAGCTGGACGCCGGGGGCGCAACCCCCGCGCCGCCGGTCGGCACCGCCCTCGGGCCCCACGGGATCCAGACGATGGAGTTCTGCAAGCAGTACAACGCGGCGACCGAGTCGATGCGCGGCTCGGTGATCCCCGTCGAGATCTCGATCTACGAGGACCGCTCGTTCACCTTCGTGCTCAAGACGCCCCCGACCCCGGTGCTGCTGCGCCAGGCGGCGGGCGTCGCGAAGGGGGCGAGCCTGGCCGGGCGCGAGACGGTCGCCCAGGTCACCGCCGACCAGGTGGCCGAGATCGCGAAGGTCAAGCTCGTCGACCTCAACACCGACGACCTCGAGATGGCGACGCGGCAGGTGGCCGGCACCGCTCGGTCCATGGGCATCACGGTCGCGGGGTAGGGGGCACACGTGCAGCACTCCAAGCGGTACAAGGCGGCCGCCGAGCAGGTCGACCACGAGGCGCTCCTGGCCGTCGGCGAGGCCGTCGACCGGGTGAAGGCGCTCGCGTCGGCCAAGTTCGACGAGACCGTCGAGCTGGCGGTGCGTCTCGGCGTCGACCCCCGCAAGGCGGACCAGATCGTCCGCGGCACCCTCTCTTTGCCTGCGGGCACGGGGACTTCCGTCCGTGTCATCGCCTTCGCGGCGGGCGAGGCGGCCGTCGAGGCGAGGGAGGCCGGGGCCAACGAGGTCGGCGCGGACGACCTCGTGGCCAAGATCCGGGGTGGCTTCTTGGACTTCGACGTGGCGATCGCGACCCCTGACCTCATGGGACAGGTCGGGACGCTGGGCCGGGTGCTCGGGCCCCGCGGCCTCATGCCGAACCCGAAGACCGGCACGGTGACGACCGAGGTCGGCAAGGCCGTCCGCGAGTTCAAGGCGGGCCGCGTCGAGTACCGCACCGACAAGGTCGGCAACGTCCACCTCCGGGTGGGCAAGGTCTCCTTCGATCGCGCCGACCTCATCCGCAACGTCCACGCAGTCGTGGAGGAGCTCGCCCGGGTGAAGCCGTCGTCGGCCAAGGGCCGGTACCTCGTCTCGGTCACGGTGTCCTCGACGATGGGCCCAGGGGTGCGCATCGACCCGCTGCGCGCGCGCGAGGTCGACGAGGCGCTGGCCACCGCCTGACCGCGTGGACTAGGGTCGCACGGTTCGCGGCCCCGGTCGCGACCACACACGCAACGACGCCGAAGACATCCGGTGCGGTTCGCCGCTCAAAGGGCCAGTCGGCCCGCCTGACGAGGTGGCCGCGGGAGGGCTCCTCCTGCGCCGGACGCCTTCGGCCCTGACCGGGCAGGACTCCCGGCGGAGGACCGATGGACACGATCAGAGAGGGCAAGGTCGCGGTCGTTGAGGCCGTCCGCGCGAGGCTCGACGACGCGGACGGGGCGGTCGTCACCGAGTACCGGGGTCTCACCGTCGCCGAGATGGCCAGCCTGCGCCGCGCCCTGCGCGCCGTCGGCGGCGACTACAAGGTCTTCAAGAACACCCTGGTGCGGCGGGCCGTGGAGGGCAGCGCCCACGCGCCGTTGACGGACCTGCTCGAGGGCCCGACGGCGATCGCCTTCGTCCGCGGCGACGTGAGCGCGGTGGCCAAGGCGCTGCGGGACTTCGCGAGGGCCGCCCCCTCCCTCGTGGTCAAAGGCGGCGTGCTCGACGGCGCGCTCCTCGACGCGGCGGAGCTCGGCGCGCTCGCCGACCTGCCGAGCCGCGACGTGCTGCTCGCGATGTTCGCCGGCGCGCTCGCGGCGCCGATGCGGTCGATGGCCGGGCTCCTCGTGGCGCTGCCCCAGGGCCTCGCCTACGGACTCTCGGCGCTGCTCGAGTCGCGGGGCGGCACGCCGGTGACGGCCGAGGCGCCGGCGGCGGACGAGGCGCCGGCGGCGGTCGAGACCGCCGATGCCGCTGACGCGCCTGAAGGATCCGGCGCCGAAGGGACCGACGGGTCCGCCGAGGCGCCCGCCGCTGAGGCCGCCGTCGACGGGGCCGCGGCCCCGGCCGATGCCCCACCCGCCGAGGGGGCCGCAGAGGCCGCACCCGAGGAGAGCGCCGCCGACACCGTCGCGCCCGCCGGGGAGGACGCGGCTGTCGGGGAGGACGCGGCCGCCGCGCCGAGCGAGGACGAGACCGCAGGGGCCTAGCCCCCAGACGATCAAGCAAGAAAGGAAGGCCACGACCATGGCTGGAACACTGACAAAGGGCCAGATCCTCGACGGCATCTCGGAGCTGTCCGTCCTGGAGCTCAGCGAGCTGCTGAAGGAGTTCGAGGAGCGCTTCGGCGTGACGGCGGCCGCGCCCGTGGCCGTGGCCGCGCCCGCGGCGGCGGGCGGTGACGCCGGCGCCGAGGAGGAGGCGAAGAGCGAGTTCGACGTCGTCCTCACCGCGGCGGGCGACAAGAAGATCCAGGTGATCAAGGAGGTGCGCTCGCTCACGAGCCTGGGCCTCAAGGAGGCCAAGGACCTGGTGGACAGCGCGCCGAAGCCCGTCCTCGAGAAGGTCTCGAAGGACGACGCCGAGAAGGCGAAGGCCGCCCTCGAGGGCGCCGGCGCCACCGTCGAGCTGAAGTAGCGGACCGCGGGGGCCCCGTCCGGCCGGGGGCGGCCGGGCGGCGAGGTGCTTGACCTAGGTCCCGGGGATCTCTAGGGTGCCGTCCAGCACGGACGGGGCTCGAGGCCCCGAGACCGGGAGGGGTTGTATCAGCCCGTCCCGGCAGGTAGCATCCGCCTTGCCGTGCTCCCAGCGTCTGTCCAGTCACGCCCCTGTGGCTGGTCTCGTCACGTCCGCGTGCCCGGCTTCCTCGCTTGAGCCCCTTCGACACGTCCCGCCCGACACCACAGACAGAGGAGAAGGCCGTTGCCCGCACGGTCCAGTAGCCCAGATCGCTTCTCGTTCGCCGACTTCGATGAGACGCTGCCCCTGCCCGACCTGATCGCCGTGCAGCGCGACAGCTTCCAGTCGTTCCTGCACCACGGCCTCGCCGAGGCGTTCAAGGACATCAGCCCGATCACGGACTTCTCCGGCCAACTCGAGCTGCGACTCGAGTTCGACCCGGAGGACCCGGACCTGCGCCCCGTCCCTAAGTTCACGGTCGAGGAGTGCCGAGAGAAGTCGACGACCTACTCCGCGCCGATCTTCGTGCGCGCCCAGTTCCTCAACGCGAACACGGGCGAGATCAAAGAGCAGACCGTGTTCATGGGCGACTTCCCGATGATGACCGAGCGCGGCACGTTCATCATCAACGGGACCGAGCGCGTCGTCGTGAGCCAGCTCGTGCGCTCACCGGGCGTCATCTTCCAGCCGGGCAAGGACGCGAAGACGATCTTCACGGGGACGATCCACCCCTACCGCGGCGAGTGGCTCGAGGTCGACATCGAGGCGAAGCCGTCGAGGGACGTCAACGCCGGCACGCGCGTGGCGCGCAAGCGCCGGCTGTCGCTGTTCACGTTGCTCCGTGCGCTCGACCCGATGTTCGACGACGCGTTCTTCCAGCGCTTCGTCGACCACTTCGACTTCCTCGAGCCGCAGTGGGCGAAGGAGCAGCCCCTCGTCCCCAACCAGGACGCCGCGCTCCTCGAGATCTACAAGCGCGCGCGGCCCGGCGAGGTCCAGACCGTGGAGGCCGCCCGCCAGTACTTCGAGGGCGCCTTCTTCTCGGACAAGCGCTACGACCTGACGCGCGTAGGGCGCTACAAGCTCGACCGCAAGCTCGGCCCCGAGATCGACAAGATCGAGGCGCTGTTCGGGGTGCGGCTCGACCGACCCGGCCCGGACCAGGGGACGCTCGCGCGCGCCGAGGTGCTGGCGACCGCCACCTACCTCCTGCACCTCGCCAAGCACATGAGCGACGCGGAGTCGACCTACCGCATCGACGACCAGGACCACTTCGCAAACCGCCGGATCCGCTCGGTGGGCGAGCTCATCCAGAACCAGATCCGCGTCGGGCTCTCCCGGATGGAGCGCGTCGTCCGGGAGCGCATGAGCACCCAGGACGTCGAGGCGATCACGCCCCAGTCCCTCATCAACATCCGCCCGGTGGTCGCCGCGGTCAAGGAGTTCTTCGCGACGAGCCAGCTGAGCCAGTTCATGGACCAGAACAACCCCCTCTCGGGGCTCACCCACAAGCGCCGCCTCTCCGCGCTCGGCCCCGGTGGCCTCTCGCGCGAGCGCGCCGGGTTCGAGGTCCGCGACGTGCACTCGAGCCACTACGGCCGGATGTGCCCGATCGAGACGCCCGAAGGCCCGAACATCGGCCTCATCGGCAACCTCGCGTCCTACGCGCGTGTCAACGAGTACGGCTTCATCGAGACGCCGTACCGCAAGGTGACCGACGGGGCGGTCACCGACGAGATCGTCTTCCTCGCCGCCGACGAGGAGGAGGCCTACGTCATCGCCCAGGCGAACACGCCGGTCGACGCCGTGGGCAAGATCCACGAGGACCGCGTCCTCGTCCGGCGCGGGCCACAGGGCACGGGCATCCGGGTGGGGGCGGCCAACACCTCCTACGGCACGACGTCGGAGATCGACTACGTGCCGGCCAGCGAGGTCGAGCTCATGGACGTGAGCCCGAAGCAGATCATCTCGGTGTCCACGGCCCTCATCCCCTTCGTCGAGCACGACGACGCCAACCGCGCGCTCATGGGTGCCAACATGCAGAAGCAGGCCGTCCCGCTCGTCGTGCCCGAGGCCCCCTACGTGGGCACCGGCATCGAGGGGCGCGCCGCGCGCGACGCGGGCGACGTCATCCTGGCCGAGGGGACGGGCACCGTCACCGAGGTGAGCGGCGACCGCATCACGGTCGACTATGGCCTTGGCGACCTCGGCAAGAAGACCTACCGGCTCAACAAGTTCCGCCGGTCCAACCAGGACACGTCGATCAACCAGAAGGCGCTCGTGTTCGAGGGCGACACCGTCGAGGCCGGCGAGCTGCTCGCCGACGGGCCCGCGACGCACAACGGCGAGCTCGCGCTCGGCAAGAACCTCCTCGTCGCGTTCATGCCCTGGGAGGGCTACAACTACGAGGACGCGATCATCCTGAACGAGCGGCTCGTGCGCGACGACGTCCTCACGTCGATCCACGTGAAGGAGTACGAGATCGACGCGCGGGACACCAAGCTCGGGCCCGAGGAGATCACGCGGGACATCCCGAACCTGGCCGACGAGATCCTGGCGGACCTCGACGACCGAGGGATCATCCGCGTGGGCGCCGAGGTCGGCCCCGGCGACGTGCTCGTGGGCAAGGTGACGCCCAAGGGCGAGACCGAGCAGACCCCCGAGGAGCGGCTGCTGCGTGCGATCTTCGGCGAGAAGGCGCGCGAGGTGCGCGACACCTCCCTCAAGGTGCCCCACGGCGAGGACGGCAAGGTCATCGACGTCAAGGTCTTCAGCCGCGACGACAGCCACGAGCTGCCGCCCGGCGTCAACGAGCTGGTCCGGGTCTACGTGGCCCAGAAGCGCAAGATCTCCGAGGGCGACAAGCTCGCCGGGCGACACGGCAACAAGGGCGTGATCTCGAAGATCCTGCCCGAGGAGGACATGCCCTTCCTCGCCGACGGGACGTCCATCGACATCATCCTGTCCCCGCTCGGCGTGCCCAGCCGGATGAACGTCGGCCAGGTGCTCGAGAGCCACCTCGGCTACGCCGCGCGGTTCGGCTGGCAGGGCGTCGAGGTCAACGAGGGCGTCGGCACCGCCGGGGCCAACGACGGCGTCGCCCGCAAGACCCGGCCGCGGACCGAGCCGGCGGTGTGGGTCTCCACGCCGGCGTTCGACGGGGCCCACTGGGACGAGCAGGGCGCGGCGGGCTCGAAGCACCCGACGATCAAGCAGATCTTCCGCGAGCTCAACGCCGACAGTGATCGCGACGGCCTCCTCATGCAGGACAACGGCAAGGTCCAGCTGTTCAACGGCCGCACCGGCGAGCCCTACGACAGCCCGATCTCGGTCGGCTACGTTTACATGCTCAAGCTCGCCCACATGGTCGACGACAAGATCCACGCGCGCTCGACCGGGCCGTACTCGATGATCACCCAGCAGCCCCTCGGCGGCAAGGCCCAGTTCGGCGGGCAGCGCTTCGGGGAGATGGAGGTCTGGGCGCTCGAGGCCTACGGCGCGGCCTATGCGCTCCAAGAGCTGCTCACGATCAAGTCCGACGACGTGCTCGGCCGCGTGAAGGTCTACGAGGCGATCGTCAAGGGCTCGAACATCCCCCAGCCCGGGATCCCCGAGAGCTTCAAGGTGCTCATCAAAGAGATGCAGTCGCTCTGCCTCGACGTCGAGGTGCTGTCCGAGGACGGCCACCAGATCGAGCTGGCCGAGATCGACGAGGACGTGTTCCGGACCGCCGAGGAGCTGGGCATCGACATCAGTCGGCCCGAGCGCGGGTCCGACGAAGAGGACGCGCGGCGTGCCGCGGAGAGGAGCCTGATCCGATGAGCCCCATCGACGTCAACGCCTTCAACGAGCTGCGGATCGGGTTGGCCACGGCCGACGACATCCAGGGCTGGTCGAACGGCGAGGTGAAGAAGCCCGAGACGATCAACTACCGCACGCTGCGCCCCGAGAAGGACGGCCTGTTCTGCGAGAAGATCTTCGGGCCCACCAAGGACTGGGAGTGCTACTGCGGCAAGTACAAGCGCGTCCGGTTCAAGGGCATCATCTGCGAGCGCTGCGGCGTCGAGGTCACGCGGTCCAAGGTGCGCCGAGAGCGCATGGGCCACATCCAGCTCGCCGCCCCGGTCGTACACATCTGGTACCTGCGCGGGACGAGGTCCTGGCTCGCCTACCTCCTCATGGGCACCGAGCCCAAGGAGGAGCTGAAGGCCAAGCAGCTCGAGAAGGTCATCTACTTCGCGGCCAACCTCGTGACCTACGTCGACGAGGAGCGCCGCCACGCGGACCTCGCCGACCTCGAGAGCGCGCTGCGCGACGAGCTCGCCGAGATCGCCGCCCAGACCGGCCGTGACGAGGAGCGCCGGCTCAAGGCGCTCGAGGCCGAGCTGCTCGAGCTCGAGGACCAGGGCGCGCGCGACGCCGACGCCCGGGCGCGCCAGCGCGCGAGCGAGAAGGACATCGAGGGGATCCGGGCGCGCGGCCAGGAGGACGTCGAGGCCGCCCAGCGTGCCTTCGACGAGTTCAAGTCGCTGCACGCGCGCAAGATCGTCGAGGACGAGACGCTGTGGCGCGAGATGGCGTTCCGCTACGAGGAGTACTTCGAGGGGGGCATGGGTGCTGACGCCATCTTGAACCTGCTCGACCGGATCGACCTCGACGACGAGGAGCGCAAGCTCCGCGAGCAGATCGAGGCGGCCGACGGCCGCAAGCCCCTGAGCGCGCAGCGACGCCAGAAGGCCATCAAGCGCCTCAGCATCGTGAAGTCGTTCAACCGCCGCGACGACCACGGGCGACGCGAGAACGACCCACGAGCGATGGTGCTCTCCGCGGTCCCCGTGATCCCGCCCGACCTGCGCCCCATGGTCCAGCTCGACGGCGGCCGTTTCGCGACCTCGGACCTCAACGACCTGTACCGGCGCGTGATCAACCGGAACAACCGGCTCAAGCGGCTGCTCGACCTCCAGGCGCCCGACATCATCGTGAACAACGAGAAGCGGATGCTCCAAGAGGCCGTCGACGCCCTGTTCGACAACGGGCGGCGCGGCCGACCGGTGACGGGCCCGGGGAACCGGCCGCTCAAGTCCCTCTCGGACATGCTGAAGGGCAAGCAGGGGCGGTTCCGCCAGAACCTGCTGGGCAAGCGCGTCGACTACTCGGGCCGCTCGGTCATCGTCGTCGGGCCGACGCTCAAGCTCCACCAGTGCGGCCTGCCGAAGCTGATGGCGCTCGAGCTGTTCAAGCCGTTCGTCATGAAGCGGCTGGTCGAGACCGAGGTCGCCCAGAACATCAAGTCGGCCAAGCGCATGGTCGAGCGGCGCAAGCCGCAGGTCTGGGACGTGCTCGAGGGCGTCATCCGCGAGCACCCGGTCCTGCTCAACCGCGCCCCGACGCTGCACCGGCTGGGGATCCAGGCGTTCGAGCCCGTGCTCGTCGAGGGGAAGGCCATCCAGGTCCACCCGCTCGTGTGCACCGCGTTCAACGCGGACTTCGACGGCGACCAGATGGCCGTGCACGTGCCCCTGTCCGCCGAGGCACAGGCCGAGGCGCGGGTGCTCATGCTCTCGGCGAACAACATCCTCTCGCCCGCGACCGGCCGGCCCATCACGGTGCCCGGCCAGGACATGGTCTTCGGCGCGTACTACCTCACGCTCGAGCCCTCGAACCCCGGGGCCACGCCGCGGCCGTTCCGGCACAGCTACGAGGTCCAGGCCGCCCTCGACGCGGGCGCGCTCGACCTCCACGAGCTCATCGAGCTGCGCGCGCAGCCCGACAGCGCGCTCGACGTGCGCCTCGAGCTGGCCGGGGTCGAGCCGAACGAGACGGGGACCCGCGTCGTGGTCACGACGCCCGGGCGGCTGCTGTTCAACGAGGCCCTGCCCGACGCCTACCGGTTCGTGAACGGCCTCGTCGGGCGCCGCGCGACGGCGATCGGGACCATCGTCGAGGAGATCTCCTCGCAGTGGGGCAAGCAGGACGTCGCGGCCAGCCTCGACCGGATCAAGGCGCTCGGCTTCCGCTACGCGAGCCAGTCGGGCCTCACGATCTCGATCGACGACGTCGTCACCCCGCCCGAGAAGCAGGACATCCTCGATCGCTACGAGCACGAGGCCGAGAAGGCCGAGGCCCAGTACAAGCGCGGGATCATCACCGACGAGGAGCGTCGCCAGAAGGAGGTCGAGATCTGGACCTCGGCCAACTCCGAGGTCGGCCGGGCGCTCGAGCGGACGCTGTCCGCGCTGCACTACAACCCGATCGACATGATGGTCGACTCCGGCGCGCGGGGGAACTCCCAGCAGATCCGCCAGATCGCGGGCATGAAGGGGCTGGTGTCCAACCCGCGCGGCGAGATGATCCCGCGCCCGATCAAGTCCTCGTTCCGCGAGGGCCTCTCGGTGCTCGAGTACTTCATCTCGACGCACGGCACGCGCAAGGGCCTGGCCGACACCGCGCTGCGCACGGCGGACTCGGGCTACCTCACGCGCCGCCTCGTCGACGTCGCCCAGGAGCTGATCGTCAAGGAGGACGACTGCGGCACCGCGCGTGGGATCTGGCTCGACGAGGTCGTGGCCGACACCCCCGGGCGCCGCGCGTACCTCGAGACCCGTGCCTACGGCCGCGTGCTCGCCGAGCCCGTGGAGCTCACGGACGGCTCGACGCTCGACCAGGGCACGATGCTCGACGACGAGCTCGTGGCGAGGATCCGCGACGACGCGGGGATCGACCGCATCCGCGTGCGCTCGACGCTCACCTGTGAGGCCGAGTACGGGGTCTGCGCCCAGTGCTACGGCCAGTCGCTCGCGACCGGCCGGCTCATCGAGCTCGGCGAGGCCGTCGGGGTCATCGCCGCCCAGTCGATCGGCGAGCCCGGCACCCAGCTCACGATGCGGACCTTCCACGCCGGCGGCGTGGCGGAGTCCGACATCACCCACGGGCTGCCCCGCGTCGTCGAGCTGTTCGAGGCGCGCACGCCCAAGGGCGCCGCGCGGCTCGCCCGGCACTCGGGCGTCGTACGCATCGAGGACGTCGAAGGCGGGCGCAAGGTGAGCGTCGTCGCCGACGACGGCACCCAGCAGGACGAGGACATCCCCACCCGCGCGCACCTCGTCGTCCAAGACGGCCAGGAGGTCGGGGCGGGCGACGCGCTCGTTGAGGGCCCGAAGGACCCGAAGGAGCTCCTGGACGTGAAGGGGCTCCGCGAGACCCAGCAGTACCTCGTCGAGGAGGTCCAGAAGGTCTACCGCGACCAGGGCGTGTCGATCCACGACAAGCACATCGAGCTCATCGTGCGCCAGATGCTGCGCCGCTACCTCGTGGCGGACCCCGGGGACTCGTCGTACCTGCCGGGCCAGCAGGTGGACTCCCAGCGGTTCGCCGAGGGGAACCGGGTGCTCCTCGCCGAGGACCGTCGCCCCGCCGAGGCCCGGCCCATGCTGATGGGGATCACCAAGGCCTCGCTCGCGACGGACAGCTGGCTGTCGGCGGCCTCCTTCCAGGAGACGACGCGGGTCCTCACCGAGGCCGCGATCGACGGCAAGAAGGACGACCTGTTGGGCCTGAAGGAGAACATCATCATCGGCAAGCTCATCCCGGCTGGCTCGGGCATGGACCACTACCGAGAGATCCGCCTCGACATGCCCGACGCGGTCACGGCGCCCGACTGGGCATCGTTCTCGACCGGCGACGAGGACTCCGACCTCGCCGCGTGGCTGCGCGACTCGTCCGTCGAGGGCGTGAGCGACGAGCCCGTGAGCGACATCGACGCCGCCTGGCTGGGCGACGCCCCGACCGAAGAGGACGGGTTCGGCGGCGGGACCGTCGCACAGGCATGACGCGCGCCGGGGCGGCTGGACGATCGGCCGCGCAGACGCCTAGCATTCATGGGCCGCGCGGCGGAGTCCGCCGCGCGACCCTTGCTCCACCCGAGAGGTAGCGCGTGCCCACGATCGCCCAGCTCGTCCGGACCGGACGGCAGGCCAAGACGTCCAAGACCAAGACCCCGGCCCTCAAGGGCGCCCCGCAGCGACGGGGCGTCTGCACCCGGGTCCACACGGTCACGCCCAAGAAGCCGAACTCCGCGCTGCGCAAGGTCGCCCGCGTCCGGCTCACGAGCGGCGTTGAGATCACCGCGTACATCCCGGGCGTCGGGCACAACCTCCAGGAGCACTCGATCGTGCTCGTCCGCGGCGGCCGCGTCCGCGACCTGCCCGGCGTGCGCTACAAGATCATCCGCGGCGCCCTCGACACCTCGGGGGTCCGCGACCGCAAGCAGGCGCGCAGCCGCTACGGCGCGAAGAAGGAGTCCTAGTGCCCCGCAACGGCCCCGCCCAGCGCCGCGAGCTGATGCCGGACCCCGTCTACCGCTCCGTGCTCGTGACCCAGGTGATCAACAAGGTGCTCCAGCGTGGCAAGCGCACCGTGGCCGAGCGCATCGTCTACGGCGCGCTGACCCAGGTCGCCGAGAAGACCGAGTCGGACCCCGTCTCGGTGCTGAAGCGCGCGGTCGACAACGTCCGCCCCGAGCTCGAGGTGCGTTCGCGCCGCGTCGGCGGCGCGACCTACCAGGTGCCGGTCGACGTCCGCCCGCGGCGCGCCACCACGCTCGCGATCCGCTGGCTCACGGGCTACGCCAAGGCACGGCGCGAAAAGACGATGGCCGACCGCCTCGCCAACGAGATCCTCGACGCGTCCAACGGCATCGGGGCCGCCGCCAAGCGCCGCGAGGACATGCACAAGATGGCCGAGTCCAACAAGGCCTTCGCGCACTACCGCTGGTAGGGACCGACGATGGCTGAAGTGACGGCGCGGGCGGTCCCGCTCGAGAGGATCCGCAACATCGGGATCATGGCCCACATCGACGCGGGCAAGACGACCACGACCGAGCGGATCCTGTACTACACGGGTCGCAACTACAAGATCGGCGAGGTCCACGAGGGCGCCGCGACCATGGACTGGATGGTCCAAGAGCAAGAGCGCGGGATCACGATCACCTCGGCGGCCACGACGTGCCACTGGGACGACCACACGATCAACATCATCGACACGCCCGGCCACGTCGATTTCACCGTCGAGGTGGAGCGCTCGCTGCGCGTGCTCGACGGCGCGGTCGCGGTCTTCGACGCCGTCGCGGGGGTCGAGCCCCAGACCGAGACCGTGTGGCGCCAGGCCAACAAGTACGGCGTGCCCCGGATCTGCTTCGTGAACAAGATGGACCGCGTCGGGGCGAACTTCGAGCGGTGCGTGGAGATGATCAAGGACCGCCTCGACTGCATCCCGGCGGTCATCCAGCTGCCCATCGGGGCCGAGTCCGAGTTCAAGGGGGTCATCGACCTGCTCGAGATAAAGGCGCTCGTCTGGGAGGACGGGATGGGCGAGGAGTGGGAGGACAAGGCCATCCCCGAGTCCCTGGCCGCCTCGGCCGAGGACGCGCGCCACCAGCTGATCGACGTGCTCAGCAACTTCGACGACACCATCATGGAGAAGTACCTGGCCGACGAGGCGATCACCGCCGATGACCTGCGCCGCGCGCTGCGCGCGGCCACCCTCGCCAACGCCTGCATCCCGATCCTGTGCGGGAGCGCCTTCAAGAACAAGGGCGTCCAGCCGATGCTCGACGCGGTCGTCAGCTTCCTGCCGAGCCCGCTCGACCTCCCACCGACCCAGGGGACGGTGCCCGGCAAGGACGAGGTCCTCGAGCGCAAGGCGAGCGACGACGAGCCGTTCAGCGCGCTCGCCTTCAAGATCATGACGGACCCCTACGTGGGCAAGCTCACGTACCTGCGCGTCTACTCGGGCACCCTCGAGAAGGGCGGCACCGTCGTCAACACGACCAAGGACCGCAAGGAGCGGCTCGGGCGGCTCCTCCAGATGCACGCGAACAACCGCGAGGACCTCGACGTCGTGCGCACCGGCGACATCATCGCCGCGGTCGGGCTCAAGCAGACGACGACGGGTGACTCGCTGTCGGACCCGGACCACCGGATCCAGCTCGAGGCGCTCACCTTCCCCGAGCCCGTGATCCACGTGGCGGTCGAGCCGAAGACCAAGGCCGACCAGGAGAAGCTGTCGCGGGCCCTGTTCAGCCTGTCCGAGGAGGACCCGACGTTCCGGGTGCGCTCCGACGAGGAGACCGGCCAGACGGTCATCTCGGGGATGGGCGAGCTGCACCTCGAGGTCCTCGTGGACCGCATGCTGCGGGAGTTCTCCGTCGACGCCAACGTCGGCAAGCCCCAGGTCGCCTACCGCGAGACCGTGCGCAAGCGGGTCGACAAGATCGAGGAGCGCTACGTCCGCCAGACCGGCGGACGCGGCCAGTACGGCCACGTGGTCATCTCGCTCGAGCCCCTCGGTCCGGGCGGCGGGTACGAGTTCGTGGACGCCATCAGCGGCGGGGTGATCCCGAAGGAGTACATCCCCGCCGTCGACGCGGGCATCCAGGAGGCCATCACGTCGGGCGTGCTGGCGGGGTACCCCACCGTCGACGTGCGCGTCACGCTCACCTACGGCTCGTACCACGACGTCGACAGTTCCGAGATGGCGTTCAAGATCGCCGGCTCGATGGCGGTCAAGAAGGCCGCCCGGGCCGCCAGCCCCGTGCTCTTGGAGCCGGTCATGGCCGTCGAGGTCGTCACCCCCGACGACTACATGGGCGAGGTGATCGGCGACCTGTCGTCGCGACGCGGGCGCGTGGAGGGCATGGACCAGCGGGGCAACGCACAGGTCATCAAGGCGCTCGTTCCGCTGGCAGACATGTTCGGCTACGCTACCGACCTGCGAAGCCGGACCCAAGGGCGCGCCACGTACACCATGCAGTTCCACTCGTACGCGGAGGTCCCGGACGGGATCGCGAAGGAGATCATCGCGAGGGCGACCGGCGCATAGCGGCGGGGACCACGTGATCATCGGCCCGACCCGGATGGGGGAGGTCGGCAGACGACGGCGGGACGGAGGTCCCGCCACCAATACCAGGAGAAGTTCTTCGACATGGGCAAGCAGAAGTTCGAGCGCACCAAGCCGCACGTCAACGTCGGGACGATGGGGCACATCGACCACGGCAAGACGACGCTGACGGCCGCCATCACCAAGGTGCTCTCGGAGCGGAACTCCGGGACGGTGTTCACCGCGTTCGACGAGATCGACCGGGCCCCCGAGGAGAAGCAGCGCGGGATCACGATCTCGATCGCCCACGTGGAGTACGAGACCGAGAAGCGCCACTACGCCCACGTCGACATGCCGGGGCACGCCGACTACATCAAGAACATGATCACGGGCGCCGCCCAGGTGGACGGCGCGATCCTCGTCGTCTCCGCCACCGACGGCCCGATGCCCCAGACGCGTGAGCACGTGCTGCTCGCCCGCCAGGTGGGCGTCCCCTACATCGTCGTCGCCCTCAACAAGGCCGACCTCGTCGACGACGAGGAGCTGCTCGACCTCGTCGAGCTCGAGGTGCGCGAGCTGCTCACCGAGTACGAGTTCGACGGCGACAACACGCCCATCGTCCGCGTGTCGGCGCTCAAGGCCCTCGAGGGCGACCCCGAGTGGTCAGAGAAGATCGTCGAGCTCATGAACGCCGTCGACGAGTACGTGCCCGAGCCCGTGCGCGACACGGACAAGCCCTTCCTCATGCCCATCGAGGACGTCATGTCCATCACGGGCCGCGGGACCGTCGTCACCGGCAAGATCGAGCAGGGCATCGTGAAGGTGGGCGAGGAGGTCGAGATCGTCGGGCTCCGTGACACCCAGAAGACCGTGGTCACCGGCGTCGAGATGTTCCGCAAGCTCCTCGACGAGGGCCGAGCGGGCGACAACGTGGGCGCGCTGCTCCGTGGCACGAAGAAGGAGGACGTCGAGCGCGGCCAGGTCCTCTGCAAGCCCGGCTCGATCACGCCGCACACCGACTTCGAGGCGACCGTCTACGTGCTGACCAAGGACGAGGGCGGCCGGCACAAGCCGTTCTTCGCCAACTACCGCCCGCAGTTCTACTTCCGCACGACCGACGTGACGGGCTCCATCCAGCTGCCCGCGGGCACCGAGATGGTCATGCCCGGCGACAACAACGAGATGACCGTCGAGCTGGGCAAGCCGATCGCCATGGTCGAGGGGCTCCGCTTCGCGATCCGCGAGGGCGGCCGCACCGTCGGGTCCGGCCGCGTCACGAAGATCCTGAAGTAGCGCGGATGGCCGAGAGCTCCCGACAGAAGATCCGGATCAGGCTCAAGGCCTACGACCACGAGATCCTCGACCAGTCCACGGCGAAGATCGTCCAGACGGTCCAGCGCACGAACGCCCGCGTCCAGGGCCCGGTGCCGCTCCCGACCGAGCGGCACCGCTACACGGTGATCCGCTCGCCGCACAAGTACAAGGACTCGCGGGAGCACTTCGAGATGCGCGTCCACAAGCGGCTGCTGGACATCGTGGACCACACCCCGAAGACGGTGGACTCGCTCCAGCGCCTCGACCTGCCGGCGGGCGTCGACATCGAGATCAAGATCCGCCAGACCTAGCCGGTCCGCGGCGAGGCGCCGACGGACGACCGGTAGGCTGGACGCCCCGTCGGGGCGGCCCGAGGGTGGCACCGAGGGCGGCACCGCGGGCGGCCACGACCGGGCTCCGGCCGGCGTGTCTGGCGAGCTCGTTTCGCGGTGGTGTAGCGTAGGCAGCCGGCCTTCGGGCCGGACTCCCCGGTCGGGGGGCAAATGACGTGCTCGAGCGCCTGGTGACGGGGACCTCGAGCCGACACAGTCGAGCGCTCCGCTCGGGGTTACCCGAGCGGAGCGTCTGTGCGTGGGCGGTGCCCGCGCCAGACGGAGAGGGCACAGTGGCGACGAAGGCCATCGTTGGCGAGAAGGTGGGGATGACCCAGATCTGGGACGCCCAGCACCGTGCCGTCCCGGTGACCGTGGTCAAGGTCGCCCCCCTGCGCGTGGTGCAGGTGAAGACCCACGACACCGACGGCTACAGCGCGCTCCAGGTCACCTTCGGGACCAAGCGCCCGGGCTCGCTCACCCAGCCCGAGCGGGGGCACTTCGACAAGGCGGGCGTCGCCCCGGGTCGGCGGCTCGTCGAGCTGCGGCTCGCCGACGTCGCCGAGTACGAGGTCGGCCAGGACCTCACCGTCGCGGTCTTCGAGACCGGCGAGCACGTCGACGCGATCGCGACGTCGAAGGGCAAGGGGTTCGCGGGCGGCATGAAGCGGCACAACTTCCGCGGCCAAGGCGGCGGCCACGGCAACCACAAGCACCACCGCGCGCCCGGCTCGATCGGCGCGTGCGCGACGCCGGGCCGCGTCTTCAAGGGGACGAAGATGGCCGGCCGCATGGGCGGCGGCCGAGTGACGACGACGAACCTCGAGATCGTGGGCGTCGACCCCGACCGCGAGCTCATCCTGGTGAAGGGCGCGATCCCCGGCCCGCGCGGCGGCGTGGTCGTGCTGCGCGACTCGGTGAAGACCCCCGCGGGCGGTGCGTGATGACGACCACCGGCCTGCTCCGAGGCGCCGTCAAGAAGGACCGGCCTGCCCCCGTCGAGCGCTCGGTCGAGCGACGCGACGCGAGCGGCACCGTCTTGTCCACGGTGGCCCTCGAGCCGACGATCTTCGGGATCGAGCCCAACATGGCCGCGCTCCACCAGGTCGTGACCGCCCAGCTGGCCGCCAAGCGCGCCGGGACCCAGTCGACGCGCACGCGCGCCGAGGTCCGCGGCGGGGGGCACAAGCCCTACCGCCAGAAGGGCACCGGCAACGCGCGGCAGGGCTCCACCAACGCGCCGCACTTCGTGGGCGGCGGCGTGGCCTTCGCGCCGAAGCCCCGCTCCTACGCCCAGCGCACCCCGAAGAAGATGGTCCGTCTCGCGCTGCGCTCGGCCCTCTCGGATCGCGCGAGCGAGCAGAAGGTGGCGCTCCTCGACGCATTCGGGTGGACGACGCCGCGGACCAAGGACGCGGTCGCCCTCCTCGACGCCCTCGGCCTCGACGGCACGGTGCTCGTCGTGCTGTCGCGGACCGACGCGGTCGCCGCGCGGGCGCTCCGCAACCTCGTGCGGGCGTCCACCGTCGACGCGGGGGAGCTCAACGCCCACGACGTGCTCGCGCACGACTGGGTGCTGTTCACCGACGAGACCCTGCCCGTCGCCGAGCACGACCGCGACGACCACGACCCAGCTGCCAGCGAGGTCCCCGCGACCGACGCCGAGACCGGGGACGACGCCGGGGACGAGACCGAGGGAGCCGGCTGATGCGCGAGTCGATGAGCGTGCTGCACCGCCCGGTCGTCTCCGAGAAGACCTACGCGCTCATGGACGCGCACGTCTACGTCTTCGAGGTGGACATCGACGCGACCAAGATCGACGTCCGCCACGCCGTCGAGGAGGCGTTCGGGGTGAAGGTCCAGCGGGTCAACACGATGCGCCGCAAGGGCAAGACCGTGCGCAACCGCCGGACCAACCGGGTCGGGCGGCGCGACGACACGAAGCGCGCGCTCGTGACGCTCGCGCCCGGCAACAAGATCGACCTGTTCGAGTCATGAGGATCTGATGGCACTCCGCGCACGCAAGCCCACGAGCCCTGGACGGCGGTTCCAGACCGTCTCGGACTTCGCCGAGCTCACCCGCTCCAAGCCCGAGCGCAGCCTGCTCGCCGCCAAGCCCAAGACCGGCGGGCGCAACGTCGCTGGGCGCAAGACCTCACGGCACCGCGGGGGCGGCCACAAGCAGCAGTACCGGGTCGTCGACTTCCGACGGAACAAGGACGGCGTGCCGGCCAAGGTCGCCCACATCGAGTACGACCCGAATCGGACCTGCCGCATCGCACTGCTGCACTACCTCGACGGCGAGAAGCGCTACATCCTCGCCCCGAACGGCCTCTCGGTCGGCGACGTCGTCCAGTCGGGCCAGGGTGCGGACATCCGCGTCGGCAACGCGCTCCCCATGCGCTACATCCCGACGGGCTCGGTCGTCCACAACGTGGAGCTGCGACCGGGCGGCGGCGGCAAGATGGCGAGGAGCGCGGGCATGAGCGTGCAGCTCGTCGCCAAGGACGGGGGGTTCGCGACGCTGCGGCTCCCCTCGACCGAGATGCGTCGCGTCGCGATCGACTGCCGAGCCACGCTCGGCGTCGTGGGCAACGCCGAGCACGAGCTCTTGAAGCTCGGCAAGGCCGGTCGCAACCGATGGAAGGGCGTGCGTCCCCAGACCCGGGGCGTCGCGATGAACCCGGTCGACCACCCACTCGGCGGCGGCGAGGGCAAGTCCTCGGGCGGCCGACACCCCACCTCGCCGTGGGGCAAGCCCGAGGGTCGGACGCGCCGGGGCTCCAAGGACTCCGACGCGATGATCGTCCGCCGTCGCCGCGGTCGCGGCGCGAGGCGCTAGGAGCGAGATGCCGAGAAGCCTGAAGAAGGGTCCGTTCGTCGACGACCACCTGCTGAAGAAGGTCGAGGCCATGAATGCCGCGGGGGACAAGAAGGTCATCAAGACCTGGTCGCGGCGCAGCACGGTCATCCCCGACATGGTGGGGCACACCCTCGCCATCCACGACGGCCGCCGCCACGTGCCGGTCTACGTGACCGAGGCGATGGTCGGCCACAAGCTCGGCGAGTTCGCGCCGACGAGGACCTTCCGCTACCACGCCGGCCAGGAGAGGTCGGTCCGGCGCTGATGGCAACGACGAAGACCAACGAGCGTCCTGGGACCCGCGCGGTGCTGCGGCACTTCCACATGTCCGCGTCGAAGGCCCGGCTCGTGCTCGACCTGATCCGCGACAAGGACGTGCTGCGCGCCCAAGAGATCCTGGCGGCGACCCCGCGCGAGGCCGCCAGCGTGGTCGGCAAGGTGCTGGCGTCGGCGGTGGCCAACGCCCAGAACAACGACGGCCAGGCCGCCGAGGAGCTCTACGTCGCGTCGGCCTTCGCCGACGAGGGGGCGACGATGAAGCGCTTCCGCCCGCGCGCGAGGGGCCGCGCCACCCGCA
Source organism: Acidimicrobiales bacterium (assembly GCA_035937595.1). Lineage (GTDB taxonomy): Bacteria > Actinomycetota > Acidimicrobiia > Acidimicrobiales > RAAP-2 > Palsa-459. Next base: position 38,037 of record DASZHS010000039.1, on the reverse strand, counting down.
TCCGCAAGCGCTCCTGCCACATCACGATCATCGTGGCGAGGATGGACGAGACCAAGCTCGAGCGTGCCCGCGCCACGCGCACCACGGACAGCGCCTCGCGGTCGCGCCGGGTCGCGGGCTCGCGCCGTCGTGCGGACCAGCAGTCCCACGCGCACCGTCGCGAGGTCGCCCGCGAGGAGGCGGCGGTGGCGGCCGAGGCGACCGCGGCCGAGGAGGCGGCGGCCGAGGCGGCGCTCGCCGACGAGCACGAGCACGACCACGAGGACCACGAGCACGTCGCCGAGCCCGCCGAGCACGGCGACGAGCCCCCGGGCGAGGCGACCGACGCCTCGGACGAGTCGACGACCGCCGCGGTCGAGGCCGCCGCCGAGGCGCCCGAGGGCGACGCCACCACAGCCAGCGAGGAGCACACGGACTAATGGGCCAGAAGGTCAACCCCTACGGGTTCCGTCTCGGGATCACCACCGACTGGAAGTCGCGATGGTTCAACGAGCGCACCTACCGTGACTACGTCGTCGAGGACTGGAAGATCCGCGACTACCTGAACACCCAGCTGGAGAGCGCCGCGGTGAGCCGGATCGAGGTCGAGCGCACGGGCGACCGGACGCGCGTCGACATCCACACCGCGCGCCCGGGCATCGTGATCGGCCGGCGCGGCGCGGAGGCCGACCGCCTGAAGAAGCACATCGAGGAGATCACCGGCCAGGCGAACCGCGTCTCGCTCAACATCCAGGAGATCAAGCAGCCCGAGCTTGACGCCGCCCTGATCGCCCAGGGGATCTGCGACCAGCTCGTCCGGCGCGTGGCGTTCCGCCGCGCGATGAAGCGCGCGATCCAGACGGTCCAGAAGGCCGGTGCGGTGGGCGTGCGGGTGCAGTGCTCGGGACGGCTCGGTGGCTCCGAGATGAGCCGCAAGGAGTCGTATCGCGAGGGGCGCGTCCCGCTCCACACCCTGCGTGCGGACATCGACTACGGGATCCGCGAGGCGCGGACCTCCACGGGACGGATCGGGGTCAAGGTCTGGATCTACAAGGGCGACCAGCTGCCCTACAAGGTGTCCGTCGACGAGAAGATCTCCCGTGAGGCGGCCATGGCCGTCGGCGACGCGGCGGGCACGGCCGGCGGCTCGGCCGCCAGCGCCTCCCCACGGCTCGTCACCGCGGGGGGCGGGCGCCGGAGGGTCGGTGCTGCCGCCGCGGCCGCCGCGGCCGAGGACGACGACGAGCTCGCCCTGCCGGACGAGCGCGACGGCGCGGCCGACGCGACCGACGCCGCCGAGCTCGATGCCACCGACGCCGACACCGACGCCGATGCCGATGCCGAGGGAGCCGACGCGCCGCCGGCCGACCTCGTCGCCACCCCGAGCGAGCCCGACGAGCTCGAGGCACGCCTGCGTGCCGAGGAGGAGATCGAGCGTCGCACGGCGCACGACCACCACGAGGCCCCCCACTTCCGCAAGGAGGTGGACTGATGCTGATGCCCCGCAAGACGCGGCACCGCAAGCAGCAGCGCGGCCGGAACAAGGGCGACGCCAAGGGCGGGTCCACGCTCAACTTCGGCGACTTCGGCATCCAGGCGCTCGAGCCGGCGTGGCTGACCGCGCGCCAGATCGAGGCAGCCCGTGTCGCGATGACCCGCCACGTCCGCCGCGGCGGCAAGGTCTGGATCCGTGTCTTCCCCGACAAGCCCGTCACCCAGAAGCCGGCCGAGACGCGCATGGGCTCGGGCAAGGGCAACCCGGAGCACTGGGTGGCCGTCGTCAAGCCCGGACGGGTGCTCTTCGAGCTCGGCGGCGTCGACGAGGCGCTCGCCCGCTCCGCGATGGAGCGGGCTATCCAGAAGCTGCCCATGAAGGCCAAGTTCGTCGTGCGGCCCGGCTCGCACGGGACCCCCGAGGTGACGATCTGATGACCAAGGTCACCGAGTTCGCCGCGCTCGGCGACGAAGAGCTCCTCCACCGACTCGCCGACGCCCGCAAGGAGCTGTTCAACCTGCGGTTCCAGTTCGCGACCGGACAGCTCGACAGCTCCGCGCACCTGAGCCAGGTCCGCCGCGACATCGCGCGGATGCTCACCGTGCTTCGGGAGCGCGAGATCGCCGCCCACGAGGCGCTGACAGGGAGTGCGACATGACGACGGAGAGCGGCGATGCGCCGCGTGAGAACACCCGCAAGGTCCGCGAGGGCATCGTCGTCAGCGACAAGATGCAGTCGTCCATCGTGGTGGCCGTGCGCGACCGGGTTCGCCACCCGAGGTTCGGCAAGACCGTGCAGCGGACGAAGCGCCTCTACGCCCACGACCAGGACAACGAGGCGAAGGTCGGCGACCTCGTCCGCATCACCGAGACCCGACCCCTCTCCAAGCTCAAGCGGTGGCGGCTCACCGAGATCATCGAGCGTGCCCGGTGATCCAGCAGGAGTCGCGGCTGAAAGTGGCGGACAACTCCGGCGCGCGCGAGGTGCTCTGCATCCGCGTGCTCGGTGGGTCCCGTCGCCGCTACGCCTCGATCGGCGACGTCTTCATCGCGACGGTGAAGGACGCGATCCCGGGGGCGGCGGTTAAGAAGGGTGACGTCGTCAAGTGCGTCGTCGTCCGGACCGCCAAGGAGCGCCGGCGCCCCGACGGGAGCTACATCCGCTTCGACGAGAACGCCGCCGTGCTCATCAACGACCAGCAGCAGCCGCGGGGCACCCGCATCTTCGGCCCGGTGGGTCGCGAGCTGCGCGACAAGAAGTTCATGCGGATCATCTCGTTGGCACCGGAGGTGCTGTGATGAAGCTCAAGAAGGGTGACCACGTGATCGTGCTCACGGGCAAGCACAAAGGCGAGATGGCCGACGTCATGACGGTGCTGCCGTCCAAGAACGCGGTCATCCTCGACAGCCTGAACATCGCCAAGCGGCACACCAGCATGCGCTCGGCACAGGGCCGGGGGAACCAGCGCGTCAGCCAGGCCGGGATCATCGACAAGTTCATGCCCATGGACGCCTCCGACGTGGCCCTGTGGTGCGGCAAGCACCAGGGCGCCGCCCGCGCCGGCTTCCGCGAGGACCACGGCAAGAAGGTCCGCTTCTGCCGCAAATGCGGGGAGCTGCTGTGACGACGCCGCGACTGAAGGAGCGGTTCGTGACGCAGGTGCGCCCGGCGCTCAAGGACGAGCTGGGGCTGGACAACGTCATGCAGGTGCCGAGGCTCGTCAAGATCGTCCTCAACTCGGGCGTCGGCAAGGCCACCGCCCAGCAGTCCCTCATCGAGGGCGCCCAGCGTGACATCGAGCGGATCACCGGGCAGAAGTCCGTCGTCACGCGCGCGAAGAAGTCGATCGCCAACTTCAAGCTCCGCGAGGACATGCCGATCGGCGTCAAGGTGACGCTCCGGGGCGACCGCGCCTGGGAGTTCCTCGACCGCCTCATCAGCCTCGCGATCCCGCGCGTCCGGGACTTCCGCGGGCTCTCGCCGCGCTCCTTCGACGGCCACGGCAACTACACGCTCGGGATCAACGACCAGCTGATCTTCCCCGAGATCGACTACGACCGGATCGACACGACGAGGGGCTTCGACATCTCGATCGTGACCACCGCACGCACCGACGCGGAGGGCCGCGCATTCCTCACGGCCTTCGGCTTCCCGTTCCGACAGGAGACGCGCTAGTCCATGGCGAAGAAGGCACTCATTAACAAGCAGCAGCGCACGCCGAAGTTCAAGGTGCGGGGCTACACGCGGTGTCAGCGCTGCGGTCGCCCGCGTGCCGTGTACCGCAAGTTCGGGCTCTGCCGGATCTGCCTGCGCATGATGGTGCACCAGGGCGAGGTCCCCGGCGTCACCAAGGCCAGCTGGTGAGGGGGGCGGGACGATGACGATGACCGACCCCATCGCGGACATGCTCACGCGGCTGCGCAACGCGAACAGCGCCCAGTTCGACTCGGTGAAGATGCCGGGCTCCAAGCTGAAGGAGTCCCTGGCGGCGATCCTCGAGCGAGAGGGCTTCATCGCGGGCTACAAGGTCCAGAAGGACCCGGTGCGCCCCGGCACGACCCTCGAGATCACCCTCAAGTACTCCGAGGACCGTGACCGCACGATCGGGGGGATCAAGCGCGTGTCGACGCCGGGCCTGCGCATCTACGCCAAGGCTGACGCGATGCCGCGCGTCCTCGGTGGGATCGGCGTCGCGGTGCTGTCGACGTCCAAGGGGCTCATGACGGACCGGGAGGCGCGCAAGCGCCACCTCGGCGGCGAGGTGCTCTGCTATGTCTGGTAGCACCTGGCGCGTCGGGAGGCACGGCTGATGTCGCGCATCGGACGCTCCCCCATCCCGCTCCCGAGCACCGTGACGCTGACCGTCGCCGACGGCCGGGTGACCGTTGCCGGCCCCAACGGCTCGCTCGAGCGAGCGATCCCGGAGGGGATCTCGGTCCGCCAGGACGGCGACGTCCTGGTCGTCGAGCGGCCCGACGACGAACGCGAGCACCGCGCCCTCCACGGGCTCACCCGCTCGCTCGTCGCCAATATGGTGCAGGGCGTCACCGAGGGGTACTCGAAGGAGCTCGAGATCGTGGGCGTCGGCTACCGAGCGCAGGCGACCGGCCCGGGCGCACTCGAGCTCGCGCTCGGATTCAGCCACCCCGTGGTCTTCACGGCACCCGAGGGCATCACCTTCGAGGTCCCCGCCCCCACGAGGATCATCGTGAAGGGCATCGACAAGGAGGCGGTCGGCCAGGTGGCCGCCAACCTCCGCAAGCTGCGCAAGCCCGAGCCCTACAAGGGCAAGGGCGTCCGGTACGCCGGGGAGCGCGTCTTGCGCAAGGCAGGAAAGGCACAGAAGTGATGGCACGCTCCTCGAGAGAGCTGCGGATCCGCCGGCACGAGCGGCTGCGGTTCAAGATCACCGGCACCGCCGCGCGACCGCGCGTCGCGGTGTCCCGGTCGAACAAGCACATCAGCGCCCAGGTCATCGACGACGACGCGGGCACGACGCTCGCGGCCGCCAGCTCGACCGAGCCTGCCCTGCGCGGGGCGGCCGGCACGCCGAAGGAGGTCGCCGCCAAGGTCGGTGCACTCCTCGGCGAGCGAGCGGCGGCGGCAGGGGTGACGACGGTCGTCTTCGACCGCGGCGGGTTCACCTACCACGGGCGCGTCGCCGCGCTCGCCGATGCGATGCGCGAGAGCGGGGTCAGGTTCTGATGGCAGAGGAGCAGTACGAGGACCGCACCATCAAGGTGAACCGCGTGGCCAAAGTCGTCCAGGGCGGGCGGCGCTTCTCGTTCACCGCCCTCATGGTGATCGGGGACGGCAACGGTCGCGTCGGGCTCGGCTACGGCAAGGCGAAGGAGGCGGGGCTCGCGGTGCAGAAGGGCATCGAGGAGGCGCGCAAGTCGACGTTCGACGTCCCGCTCGCAGGGTCGACGATCATCCACCCCGTCATCGGGGTGGCGGGCGCCGGCCGCGTCCTGCTCAAGCCCGCGGCCCCGGGGACCGGCGTGATCGCCGGCGGCGCCGCACGACCCATCCTCGAGATGGCGGGCATCCGCGACATCGTCGCCAAGTCGCTCGGCTCGTCGAACGCGATCAACGTCGCGCACGCGACCATCGCGGGGCTCCGCGCGCTCAAGCGGCCCGACGACGTCGCGGCGCTGCGCGGCAAGACGGCCGACGAGGTCACCCCGTCGGGGGTGCTGCGCGCGTACCGCGAGCGTCGACGCGAGGGCGACCTGTTCGCCGGTGAGGCGAGGTAGGCGATGGCACCGCTCAAGGTGACCCAGGTCCGCTCGTCGATCGGCACGAAGCCCAAGCACCGAGGCACGCTGCGCGCGCTCGGGCTGCGGGGCATCGGGCAGTCCAACGTGCTGGAGGACCGCCCCGAGATCCGTGGCATGATCGCCCGCGTCCCGCACCTCGTGCAGGTGGAGGAGGTGTCATGAAGCTCCACGACCTCGCCCCGCCGAAGGGGTCCACGCACCCAAAGCGGCGCGTGGGCCGCGGCACCGGCGGCAAGGGCGGCAAGACCGCCGGCCGCGGGACCAAGGGCCAGAAGGCCCGCACCCAGATCCCCGCGGGCTTCGAGGGCGGCCAGCAGCCGATCCTCGCCCGGGCGCCCAAGCTGCGCGGGTTCACGAACCCGTTCCGGGTGGCCTACACCCCCGTCAACCTCGACGCGATCGACGCCCTCGGGCTCGGCGAGGTGGACCCCGACACGCTCGTCGCGAACGGCCTCCTCCGCAGCGGCGGCCTCGTCAAGGTCCTCGCGCGCGGCTCGATCGCCCGCCCGGTGCACGTCACCGCGCACGGCTTCTCGAAGGCCGCGAAGAGCGCGATCGAGGCAGCGGGCGGGTCCACCGACGTCGTCGCCCTCCCCTTCGGCCACGGCCGCCCGCCCGCGCGGGGCAACCAGCACACCAACCGATAGCGCCCGCCCATGCTCTCTCGGCTCGCGAACATCTTCCGCGTCCCCGACCTTCGGAACAAGGTCGCGTTCACGCTGGCGATCATCGCGCTGTACCAGCTCGGCGGCAACGTCCCGGTGCCCGGCGTCAGCTACGCGAGGATCCAGCAGCTCTCCGGCCAGGCGGGCAAGCAGAACGCGCTCGGGTTCCTCAACCTGTTCAGCGGCGGGGCGCTCTCGAGGCTCGCGATCTTCGGGCTCGGCGTCATGCCGTACATCACGAGCTCGATCATCATCCAGCTGCTGACCTCGGTCATCCCGAAGCTCGAGGAGTGGCGGGAGCAGGGCGCGGTGGGCCAGAAGCGGATCACCCAGACGACGCGGTACCTCACCGTCGCGCTCGCCCTGCTGCAGAGCTCCGGGCTGATCTACGCCTTCCACGGCCACGACAGCGGGCTGCTCGGCGTCACGATCGACCTCATTCCGAAGCTCACCTTCCCGCTCGGGGTGTTCATGGTCCTCTGCCTGACCGCGGGCACCGCGATGGTCATGTGGATGGCCGAGCTCATCACCCAGCGCGGCGTCGGGCAGGGCATGAGCCTGCTCATCTTCGCCAACGTGGTGGCGGGGATCCCGACGGGCGTCCACGCCGTCCTGATCGCGGGCGGGTGGCTCAAGGCCGGCGTGCTGATCGCGGTGTCGATCGCGCTGCTGGTCTTCATCATCTTCATGGACCAGGGCCAGCGGCGCATCCCGGTGACGTTCGCGCGTCGCATGGTCGGTCGACGAATGACCATGGGCCAGTCCACCTACATCCCGTTCAAGGTGAACCAGTCCGGCGTGGTCCCGATCATCTTCGCGAGCTCGATCCTGTACATCCCGTACCTGATCAGCAACATCGTGCCGTGGGTGGGGTACCAGACCTGGGTCCGGAACCACCTCGCCAACCCGACCTCGACGGCCTACATCCTCATCTACTTCGTGCTGATCTTCGCGTTCACGTTCTTCTACGTGTACATCATCTTCGAGCCGCACCAGCAGGCCGAGCTGATCCGAAAGCAGGGCGGGTTCATCCCCGGCATCCGTCCGGGGCCGCCGACGGAGCGCTACTTCTCGAAGCTCATCAGCCGCATCACCTTCGTGGGCGGGCTCTTCTTGGCCTCCGTCGCCATCATCCCGAGCATCCTCATGCACGAGTGGAACATCACGCGGTTCCCCTTCTACGGGACCACGCTGCTCATCGCCGTCGGCGTCGCGCTCGATACGATGCGCCAGATCGACAGCCAGCTCATGATGCGTAACTACGAGGGATTCCTCAAGTAGGCACCGTGGGCGTCGGCCTCATCGTCATCCTCGGCAAGCAGGGCGCGGGTAAGGGCACGCAGTGCCCCCTGCTCGCCGCGCGCTACGGCGTGCCGCACGTGGCGACGGGCGACATGCTGCGCGCTGCGGTCCGGTCGGGCTCGGCCCTGGGCGACCAGGTGCGGGTCCTCATGGACGAGGGCCACCTCGTGCCCGACGAGCTCATCACCGAGGTCGTCCGGCATCGGCTCGCGGAGCCGGACTGCGCCCGCGGCGCGATCCTGGACGGCTACCCGAGGACCGCGGCACAGGCCGATGCGCTCGAGGAGATGGCCGGCGCGAGGGGCATCGCGCGCTGCATCGTCCTCGACGTGCCGACCGAGCTCGTGATCGCGAGGTTGAGCGCCCGGCGCGTCTGCAGCAACTGCGGCACCGTCTTCTCGGCGGGCGAGGTCCCGTCCTCTTCGAAGTGCCCCGTCTGCGGCATCGGCACGGTCCTGCAGCGTCCCGACGACGTCGCCGAGGTCATTTCCGAGCGGCTCAGCGCCTACGTCCAGGAGACCAAGCCCGTGATCCACCACTACGAGGAGCGTGGCCTGCTCAGCCACGTCGACGGCCAGGGCACGGTGGACGAGGTGTTCCAGCGGCTCTGCGATGTCATCGACGCGGTGCACGCCTGATGCGGCGCAACGCTGAGGAGCTCCGCAAGATGCGCCTGGCCGGGCGCGTCGTCGCCGAGATGCACGAGGCCACGAGGGCCGCGATCGCCCCTGGGGTCACCACCAAGGAGCTGAACGAGGTGGCGGCCGACGTCATCGATCGACGGGGTGCGAGGTCGAACTTCTTGAACTACCACGGGTTTCCCGCGGTCATCTGCACGTCGCCGAACTCGATGATCGTCCACGGGATCCCCGGCGACTACACCCTGCAGGAGGGCGACATCATCTCGGTGGACTGCGGGGCGATCGTCGAGGGGTACCACGGCGACGCGGCGTACACCGCGGGGGTGGGCGAGATCAGCGCCGCGGCGAGGCGGCTGCTCGACGTGACCGAGCGCAGCCTCTACGCCGGGATCGACCAGCTGGTGAAGGGCAACCGCCTCCACGGGGTCGGTCGCGCCGTCCAGCAGGTCGCCGAGGCCGCGGGGTTCAGCGTCGTCCGCGAGTACGTCGGCCACGCGATCGGCACCGAGATGCACGAGACGCCGCAGGTACCGAACTACTGGCCCGGCACCCCCGGTCCGACGCTCAAGACCGGCATGGTGTTCGCGATCGAGCCGATGGTGAACGCCAAGGGCCCCGAGACGGAGCTGCTCGACGACGGCTGGTCGGTGGTTACCGCGGACGGCGGACTGTCCGCGCACTTCGAGCACACGATCGCGGTCACCGAGGACGGCCCGGAGATCTTCACGGTTCCCTAGGCCCACTTGGCGTCACGCCGAGCGGGGTGACCGCGGTCCAAGGAGCCCCCCTTCGGGGCGCGGTCGTCTCGGCGCCACCGATTGCGCGGTGGGCCTTCGCTCAGCGAGCGGCGGCCCAGGGCTCGGGCCCGGCGGGACCGGCGTACTGGGCGTCGCCGAAGCCCAGCATCGGGAAGAAGATGAACGGCAGCAGCCAGAGCCCGAAGAACCATCCGGCGGACTTGGAGAAGCTCTTGGCGAGGTCCCACAGCACGATCAGGAAGACGACGATGTTGGCGATCGGGATGAAGTACAGGATCAGCCACCACTTGGGACGTCCCACGATCCGCAGCAAGCACCAGTAGTTGTAGAAGGGGACGAGCACGGCCCATCCGTGCTCGTGGGCCTTGGTGTACACCTGCCACAAGCCGGCGAGCTCGAGCACGACGATGGCGAGGATGATGATGATCCAGATGAAGGCGAGCCCAGAAGAGCTGGCCAGGATCGTTGCGAGTGGCACGTGGCCTCCTTGTTTCCCGGCGCGACGGCCGGGACACTGCGAGCCAGTCGACCCGATGTCGGTGCTGGAGTCAAGGATCCTCACGTGTCGTGCCTGAGATCGTCGGAGTAGGGTCGCCATCGTCCGCGGGGAGGAACGCGACGAAGAGAGGGTGCGTGCTCGACTTTGGGGTTTCGTTCATGGCCGATCCGCCCGCGAGCACGGTGGTCGCGCGCATCGCCCTGGCCGAACAGCAGGGGTTCACCCACGCATGGCTCTGGGACTCCCACGTGCTGTGGCAGGACCCCTACCCGATCTTCGCGCTGTGTGCGCAGGCAACGACGTCGATCCACCTCGGTACCTGCGTGACCAATCCGGTGACGAGGGACCCGACCGTCACCGCGTCGGCGATGGCGACGCTGCAGGAGATCTCGGGCGGGCGCATGGAGCTCGGGATCGGACGGGGCGACTCGGCCCAGCGGGTGCTCGGCCGCACGCCGGTCACCGTCGCGCACCTCGAGCGCGCGTGCACCGAGATCCGCGAGCTCGCCGCAGGTCGCGAGGTCGACCTCGACGGCACCTTGGTGCGGCTGCCGTGGACGATCGGCCACGAGCTTCCGATCTGGGTCGCCGCCTACGGACCGATGGCGCTGCGGTGCGCGGGGCGCGTCGCCGACGGCGTGATCCTCCAGCTCGCCGACCCGTACATCATCGAGTGGGCGCTCACGTTCCTCGAGGAGGGCGCCACCGAGGCCGGCCGCTCGCTCGCTGACATCACCGTCATGTCGGCGGCGCCCGCGTACGTGACCGACGACCTCGCCCACGCCCGCGACCAGGTGCGGTGGTTCCCAGCCCTCGTCTCCAACCACGTCGTGGACCTGGTCCACCGCTACAAGTCCACGGACCTGCCCCACGAGCTGACCGACTTCATCGAGCGGCGCAAGGGCTACGACTACTCGCACCACGCGAGGGCCGGCTCGGACAACGCCGAGTTCGTCACCGACGAGGTCGTCGACCGCTTCTGCGTGATCGGCACCGCCGACGCGTGCGCCGCCAAGCTCGCCGAGCTCGAGGCGCTCGGCGTCGGCCAGTTCAACATCTACTCGATGGTCGACGACCCCGAAGGCGTGCTGCGCAGCTTCGGGTCCGAGATCATCCCGCGCTTCGCGTCCGCCGCCACGGCGGGGAAGGGGATCCGATGACGACCGTCCGCGCCGCGCTGATACAGGCCAACGCGAACATGGAGAAGAAGGAGGCGATCGACAAGCACGTCGAGATGATCGCCGATGCCGCCCGGCAGGGCGCGCAGATCGTCGGCCTCCAGGAGATCTTCTTCGGGCCCTACTTCTGCGCGGAGCAGGACCCCAAGTGGTACGCGACCGCCGAGCCGGACGACGGTCCGACGGTGACGCTCATGCGCGAGGTGGCGAGGTCGCACGGGATCGTGCTCGTCGTGCCGTGGTTCGAGGAGGCACAGCCCGGCGTGTACTACAACACCGCCTGCGTCATCGAGGGCGACGGCACCGTGCTCGGCAAGTACCGCAAGACCCACATCCCCCAGGTCGGGCCGTGCTTCTGGGAGAAGTTCTACTTCAAGCCCGGGAACCTCGGGTACCCCGTGTTCCAGACATCGGTCGGCAAGGTCGGGCTGATCATCTGCTACGACCGGCACTTCCCCGAGGTCGCGCGCGAGCTCGGCCTCAAGTGCGCCGAGCTCGTGTTCAACCCGTCCGCCACGGTCGCGTCGCTGTCCAAGTACCTCTGGGAGCTCGAGCAGCCCGCCCACGCCGTCGCGAACGGGTTCTTCGTCGCCGCGTCCAACCGCGTCGGGGTGGAGGCGCCGCTCAACCCGGCGACGTTCTACGGCTCGAGCTACTTCTGCAGCCCGCGGGGCAAGATCCTCGCCCAGGCGTCGGCGACCGACGACGAGGTCCTCGTGTGCGACCTCGACCTGGACGAGATCCGCGAGGTCCGCGACACCTGGCAGTTCCTGAGAGACCGCCGGCCCGAGACCTACGGCGAGCTCGCCCAGCTGCTGCCATGACCACGGTCGATCACGTCTCGCCGGACGAGCTGCTCGCGCGGCACCGGGCCGTCCTTCCGAGCTGGCTCGCGCTCTACTACGAGCGCCCGATCGAGCTCGTCCGGGGCAAGGGCGCGACGGTGTGGGACTCGGAGGGCAACGAGTACCTCGACCTGTTCGGAGGGATCGTGACCACGATCTCGGGCCACGCGGTGGACTCGCTCGTCGACGCGCTCAAGTCCCAGGCGGACCGCATCGCGCACACCTCGACGCTCTACCTCATCGAGCCGATGGTGCGCCTCGCCGAGCGGCTGGTCGAGCTGGCACCGGTGCCCCGCCCGGCCAAGGCGTTCTTCGTGGGGTCCGGGACCGAGGCCGTCGAGGCCGCGCTCCTCATGGCGACGAGCGCGCGCCGCTCCAACCAGGTCCTCGCGCTGCGCAACTCGTACCACGGGCGCAGCTTCGGCGCCGTCGGGGTCACCGGGAACCGCACGTGGGCGGCGACCTCGTTCTCGCCCCTCAACGTCAGCTACGCCCTCGCGCCGTACTGCTACCGCTGCCCGCTGCACCTCACGTACCCGAGCTGCGGGGTCGCGTGCGCCGACGACGTCCGCAACGTGATCGAGACGACGACCTCGGGGGACGTGGCCGCGATGATCGCCGAGCCGATCCAGGGTGTGGGCGGGTTCATCACGCCACCGAGGGAGTACTTCACCAAGGTGAAGGCGATCCTCGACGACTACGGGATCCCCCTCATCATCGACGAGGTCCAGACCGGCTTCGGCCGTACGGGCGAGGCGTTCTGGGGTGCAGACGCCTACGACGTCACGCCGGACCTGATCACCTGCGCGAAGGGACTCGGCAACGGGATGGCGATCGGTGCGGTCGTCGGTCGTCAGGAGCTCGTGGATGCCGTGGCGGCCAACTCGATCTCCACGTTCGGCGGCAACCCGATCGCGACGACCGTGGCGCTCGCCAACCTCGACTACCTCGACGACCAGGGGCTCCAGTCGAACGCGCAGCGGGTCGGCAAGCTCCTCCTCGAGGGGCTCGACGACCTGCGGGACCGGCACGAGGTCGTGGGCGACGTCCGCGGGAAGGGCCTGATGGTGGGCGTCGAGCTCGTCGTCGACAAGGCGTCGAGGACCCCCGACCCCGCCGCGGCGGCCGAGGTGATGGAGGGCTGCCGCCGCCGAGGCGTGCTCGTCGGGAAGGGCGGCATGCACGGCTCGGTGCTGCGGCTCTCCCCGCCGCTCGTGCTCACCGAGGACGAGGCCCGTCGCGGCGTGGCGGTGCTCGGCGAGGCGCTCGCCGACGTGCAGGGAGCGACCAGGTGAGGACCCTGATCGCGAACGGACGGGTCGTCACCGCGTCGGAGGAGACGAACGCCGACGTGCTGATCGACGGCGAGACGATCCGCGCCGTCGGCACCGGGCTCGGCGAGGCCGACCGGGTGATCGACGCCGCGGGCTGCTACGTGATGCCCGGCGGCATCGACGTCCACACCCACATGGAGCTCCCCTTCGGGGGGACGTTCGCGTCAGACGACTTCGCGACCGGGACGCGGGCCGCCGCCTTCGGGGGGACGACGACGATCGTCGACTTCGCGGTCCAGGGCTTCGGCGAGTCGCTCTCCCAGGGGCTCGACACCTGGCTCGAGAAGGCCGAGCCGAAGAGCCACATCGACTTCGGACTGCACCTGATCGTCCGCGAGATCAACCCGGTGGTCCTCTCGGAGATGGACGCCATGATCGATCGAGGCGTGACGAGCTTCAAGCTCTTCATGGCCTACCCCGGGGTGTTCATGCTCGACGACGCCTCGATCTTCCGCGCCATGAGCCGGACGGCCGAGAACGGCGGGCTGATCATGCTGCACGCCGAGAACGGCGGCGCTATCGACGTGCTCGTGCAGCGCTACCTGGCCGAGGGCAAGACCGCCCCGATCAACCACGGCCTCACGCGACCCTCCTCCATGGAGGGCGAGGCGACGCATCGGGCGATCGCCCTCGCCGAGCTCGCCGAGGTCCCCGTGTACATCGTCCACCTGAGCGCCAAGGAGGCGCTCGACGCCGTGCGCGAGGGCCGGGATCGCGGGGTGCACGCCTACGCGGAGACCTGCCCGCAGTACCTGTACCTGACCCTCGAGGACCTGGGTCGGCCAGGCTTCGAAGGCGCCAAGTACGTCTGCTCCCCACCGCTGCGGCCGCGCGAGCACCAGGCCGAGCTGTGGAAGGGGCTCGTGCTCGACGACCTCCAGGTGGTGTCGACGGACCACTGCCCCTTCGACTACAAGGACCAGAAGAGCCTCGGCAAGGACGACTTCTCGGCGATCCCCAACGGTCTGCCGGGCGTGGAGGACCGCTACACCCTGCTCTGGGACGGCGGCGTGGCGACGGGCGAGATCACCCCCATGCGCTTCGTCGAGCTGATCGCGACCGCACCGGCGAGGATGTTCGGGCTGCACCCGAAGAAGGGGACGATCGCGCCCGGCAGCGACGCCGACGTCGTCGTCTTCGACCCCAACCGCGTGCGCACGATCTCGGCGAAGACCCACCACATGCGCGTGGACTACAGCTGCTACGAGGGACGCGAGGTCACGGGATCGCCCGAGGTCGTCCTCCAGCGCGGCAACGTCCTCGTCGAGCGAGGGGAGTTCTTCGGGAAGCCCGGCGACGGCCGGTTCCTCGAGCGTCGCCCGTTCTCTGCGCCGAGCCTTCTGCACTGACGCGCGAGACGCCACAAGGAGACGCATGACGACGACGACCGAGGCCACGATCGCCCGCCAGCTGATCGACGGCGAGTTCACCCCGGGGAGCGGGGCGACCGAGGAGGTCTTCGACCCCGCGACGGGTCGCGTCCTCGCCGTCGTTCGCCACTCGACGGAGGCCGAGGTGGACGCGGCGGTCCGCGCGGCGGCCGCGGCGTTCCCGTCCTGGGCCGAGACCCCGGTGCCGGATCGCGCCGAGGTGATGTTCCGTTACAAGGCGCTCCTCGAGGCGCACGCAGAGGAGCTGGCCGAGCTGGTCACCGCGGAGAACGGCAAGATGCTCGCCGAGGCTCGTGGTGAGGTCCGCCGGGGCATCGAGGTCGTGGCGGTCGCCTGCGGCGCGCCGACGCTCCTGCTCGGCACGGCGCTCGACCAGATCGCGAAGGGGATCGACGAAGAGCTCGTCCGGTTCCCCGTGGGCGTGGTCGCGGGCATCTGCCCGTTCAACTTCCCGATGATGGTGCCGCTGTGGATGCTGCCGCTCGCGCTGGTCGCGGGGAACACCTTTGTCCTCAAGCCGTCGCCGCGCACGCCGCTGTCGGCGGTCCGCGAGCTCGAGCTCCTCGTCGAGGCGGGGCTGCCGAGGGGGGTTGTGAACCTCGTCCACGGTGACCGGGCCCCGGTCGAGGCGCTGCTCGCCCACCCGCTCGTCGACGCCGTGTCCTTCGTCGGCTCCGCCGGCGTCGCGCGGAACGTCTACGCGGCGGCCGCCGGTGCGGGCAAGCGCGTCCAGGCGCTCGGCGGCGCGAAGAACCATCTGATCGTGATGGACGACGCCGACCTCGACCAGACCGTGCCGGCCGTCTTGGGCTCGGCCTTCGGCAACGCGGGCCAGCGCTGCCTGGCGGGCAGCGTTGTCGTCGCCGTCGGCGCCGCCGGCGACCGGCTCGTCGACGCCCTGGCGACGAGCGCGGCGGCGCTCCGGCTCGGCCCGGGGACCGACCCGAGCGCCCAGTTGGGCCCGGTGATCCGCGCGCCGCGCGTGACCGAGCTCAGCGACGCGATCGCCGAGGGGGAGAAGGCCGGCGCCGCCCTGCTCGTCGACGGACGAGAGCGGACGCGCGACGAGGGGTTCTTCCTCGGGGCGTCGCTGTTCGACCACGTGACCGAGGAGATGTCGCTGTGGCGCGACGAGCTGTTCGGCCCGGTGCTCTCCGTCGTGCGAGCCGACTCGCTCGACGACGCGCTCGGGCACCTCAACGCCTCGCGATACGGCAACGCGGCCTCGATCTTCACCCGATCGGGCGGGGCTGCGCGGACGTTCAAGCGACGCGCCGAGGCGGGGATGCTGGGCATCAACGTGGGGGTCGCCGCGCCGATGTCGTTCTTCCCGTTCTGCGGGTGGAAGGCATCGTTCTTCGGCGACCTGCACGCGACGGGAGCGGACGGCGTGCGGTTCTACACGAGGTCAAAGGTCGTCACGTCGAGGTGGTTCGACACCGGCGCGCTCGACGAGGACGCGCCCGAGGGGCGCGGACACTGAGGCCCGAAGGAGGCGGCGCCGATGCGCGGACCACGTGAGGCACGACCGTGAGCGCCGATCGGGCGCTCACGCACCTCAAGACGGTCGACGACGCGCGGGTGCTCGCCAGACGGCGGCTGCCGCGAGTGGTCTTCGACTACATCGACGGCGGCGCGGAGTCCGAGCGCACGATGCGCGACAACCGGAGCGCCTTCGAGTCGGTCGGGTTCGTCCCGCAGATGGCCGTGCCTGGCCTCTCGATCACGCCGTCGCTGGCGACCACGGTGCTCGGCGCGGAGGTCTCGTTCCCCGTCCTCCTCGCGCCCGTCGGCTTCACGCGCGCCATGTCGCCGGGAGGGGACGTCGCCGGTGCGCGAGCCGCGCTGGCGGCGCACACGCTGTTCACGCACTCCTCGATGTCCGGCCACACGATGGAGGAGGTCACCGCCGCGGCCGGCGGGCCGGTCTGGTTCCAGCTCTACGGACTCGGAGGGCGCGAGGGCGCCGAGCAGCTCGTGCGCCGTGCGCGCGAGCTCGGCTACACCGCGCTCGTCGTGACCGTCGACACGCCGATCCCGGGGAACCGCGAGCGCGACCTGCGCCACGGGGTCACGATGCCGCTGCGGGTCACCCGCGAGACGGCGTTGCGGTTCGCGCCCCAGGCGCTGGTGAAGCCCGGATGGCTCTATCGCTTCGCCCGGGACGGCTTCTCGATGGACCTCGCGCTCGCTCGCGGCCTCGGCCGGCCCGGTGCGCCGATGTCCATCGACGAGGCGGTGGTCCATTGGGTGCTCTCGCCCATCACCTGGGACGACTTCGGGTGGATCCGCGAGGCGTTCGGTGGGCCGGTCCTGGCCAAGGGCGTGCTCACGGCGGCCGATGCGCGCCGCGCCGTGGACGCCGGCGCGGACGCCGTCATCGTCTCCAACCACGGGGGTCGTCAGCTCGACGGTGTCCCGGCCGCGCTCGAGGCCCTCGACGAGGTCGCGACCGCCGTGGGCGGCGAGGTGGAGGTGCTGATGGACGGCGGCGTCCGGCGCGGCTCGGACGTGGCCAAGGCGGTCGCGCTCGGCGCTCGCGCAGTGCTGATCGGGCGAGCCTGGGCCTACGGCCTCGCCGCCGCGGGCGAGCCCGGCGTTGAGCGGGTCCTCTCGATACTCCGCACCGAGCTCGACCGGACGCTGCGCCTGGCGGGCGTCGGCTCGGTCACGGAGCTCACCCGTGCACAGCTCCGCCTGCCGGCGGCCTGGGCGGGTGCGTCGGCGACGCGTGCGACTCGTTCGCGCCGCTCGGGCACCTGACGCGCTCGAGCCGTCACCCGCCGCTGCCCGACCGTGGTCGGCGGTCCGGCGCCCTACTGGGGGGTCGGGGTGCGGCGCACGTCGCCCCCCGGCGCGCCGTTCGCCGGGCCCGCCGTGCGGACGTCGGCGCCGTAGTCGTCCCAGTCGACCACCGCGCCGTAGCTCCTCGCCGGCGGGGGCGACCCGTTGGGGCGCTTCAGCAGCGCGGCCATCGAGCTGGCACCGCGGGTCGTGCCACCGCTGCGGACTGACCGCGCCGCCGGCGGGGTGTCGTCGCCGCCGTAGCGCCCGTACCGCCCGTCGTATCGATCGGAGACGGCGACGTCGGAGTGCGACGCCTTGTTGAGCACCGCGCCGAGCACCGGCGAGTCGACGCTCCGCAGCAGCGCGTTGCCCCGCTGGAAGTCCCCCTTCGTCGTCTGCCCCGCGGCACACACGATGAGGACGCCGCTCGAGATCGTGGCGAGGAGCACCGCGTCGGACACCGGGAGCAACGGCGGGCCGTCCATGACCACGTAGTCGTAGCGCTGCGCGAGCTGCTGCAGCAGGTCCCGACTGTGGCGCGCGGCCAGCAGCTCGGAGGGGTTGCGAGGCGGCGGTCCCGACGGGAGGAGCGAAAGATTGTCGACGCCCGGGACGTCGACGCACGCCTCGTCCAGGGTCGTGGTGCCCGAGAGCACCGAGGTGAGACCGACGTCGTTCGAGACGCTGAAGAAGGCGTGCACCCTCGGGTTGTGGAGATCGCAGCCGACGAGGAGCACCGTCGCCCCGGCCTGGGCGAGCGCCGCGGCGAGGTTGGCCGCAACCGTCGTCTTCCCCTCCTTGTCCAACGGGCTGGTCACCTCGATGAGGCGGATCCCTTGGTCCTGGAGCGCGAACTCTACGGACGTCCGGAGCCCTCGGTACGCCTCGGCCACGGGGGTGCTGCTGTGCTCGGTGGTCGAGAGGATCGGGATCTCGGGGTTGGTCCACTCGACGATCTCGGGTATGACCCCGAGGATCGGGAGCTCACCGGCGACGAGCTGCAGCTCGCGGTGCGTCTTGATCCGATCATCTCGAAGCGCGAGGAGCAGCGCGAGCCCGATGCCCACGAGCAGCCCGAGCACGGCGGCGATGAGGAGGTCCAGCAGCAGCCGCGGGGAGGAGGGCGAGCCCGGTATGGCGGCGGGTTGGAGCACGACGCCGCCGGTTGGCGCCTGCGCGGCGTCGGTCTGGATCTGGATCAGCTGGGTTCGCAGCGCGGCCTGCTGCGCCGCGATCGTCCCGAGCTGGCCGGTGAGCAGGGCGACGACGGCGGGCCTCGAGACCAGGATCTGCCGCTGGAGGGAGGTGATCTGCCGCTGCAGCGCGGCGATCTGGGCCTGGACCGCGGCTTCCGCCTGCCCCTCCTGGGCCAAGAAGCGGTCCTTGGAGTACGCGATGTACGCCGCGGCGAACGCGTTCGCGGCCTTGGCGGCAAAGGCCGCGTGTCTCGACGTGACCGTGATGTTGGCGGTCGCCGTCGTGCCCACCTGCGCCACGCCCGGAGACGGGGGTGCCGCTTCGAGCAACGTGGCGGCGATGCGGCGCACCGGCTCGCTCTGCACGACCCGGATCTGCGTCGCGATGTCCTGCGGTGTGAGCTCGAGCGTGGTCGTGCCCGCGAAGTTCTGCGACACGAACAGGACGCTCGACGTCGCCGAGTACTCCTTGGTTCGCACCTGGTCGACCGCTACGGCGGCGCACAGTGCGACGGCCATCGAGAGCAGCACGACCCACTTCCGACTCCAGATGATGGGCCAGTACGCGGAGAAGCCGATCGTCTGCGCAGGGCCGGGGCTTGCAGCCACCGGTGAAGTATACGCATCCTCATCTGCGCGTTTATCTGTCGAGTGACGACGACGACGCTCACGAGCGTCATCGGGCGAGGTCGAACCCGGCGTGTGCATCGCTCCGCGCACCATCGAGCTGCTGTTGGAGTGACGCACCGATGGACGCCCGCGTCGTGACGCGCGAGATGTGGTCGATGCCACCAGCGGTCGCGCACGCAGCGCGCACGCAGCGTGCATTCGGTGATCGCACGGAAGCGCGTCGCGCGTGCGACGACGGCGGTTAACCAGTGGCGACGGAGTGACGTCGTTGGTATCCACTGGCGCACGACGCAGATGCGAGTTGACGCACTAAGCGTTAACGTCCGAACCTCGCCGGTTGACGAACCGACATGCCTGCATCGCAGCACTGCCGGAGTGGGGGAACACCGTCGACGGGCGTTCGTTCGGAGGAGCAGTAGCGAGATGCACTTGGTCCCCCCGGCTCAGCTCCGGGTGCGCACGGCGTTGAGGGCGTCCTTCGACTGCCTCGCGTGGGCCGTCTCCCTCACCGCTGCCGTGCTGCTCCGTGGCGACGTCGGGCCACGCACGGTCGGTGCCGCGCTCGCCATGCTGATCGCTGCCGCGGTGCTCACGCAGCTCTGCGTTGGATGGGCGCTCCTCTACAGGTACCGCTGGAGGATCTGCAGCTTCGAGGAGATCTGTGCGCTCGCGGTCACCGCCTTCGTCGCGGCTGCGGTGGTCCTCATCGTCGACGTCTTCGTGTCCTCGACGTCGGTCCTGCCCAGCACGGTCATCGGCGGATCCGCGGTGGCATTCGTGCTGATGGCCGGCGCGCGTGGTGCGTGGCGGCTCGGCCAAGAGCTCCGCCTCGCGCTGCCTGGCGACGTCCCGAGAGCGCTCATCTTCGGCGCCGGCGACGCCGGCCGCCAGCTCATCGACCTCCTCGTCACGACCGCAGATCGTCCCTGCTGGCCGGTGGCGCTCCTCGACGACGATCCCGCAAAGCAGCACTTCAAGCTCCGCCACCTCGAGGTGCTCGGCACTCGCGCCGAGATCGGACGAGCAGCCGCGTCGAATCGCGCGACGACATTGATCATCGCGATCCCGTCCGCTGACGCAGAGCTCGTGCGTGCCGTCACCGTCCTCGCGGAAGCGGCATCCCTTGAGGTCCAGGTCCTGTCGCACGTGACCAACCTGCTCAACGGCGTGGTCTCCGTGGCCGACATCCACCCCGTCAACGAGGAGGACCTCCTCGGGCGGAGGACCATCGACACCGAGATCGAGACCATCGCCAGCTACCTGCGAGGCCGGCGGGTCCTCGTCACCGGCGCCGGCGGCTCCATCGGATCCGAGCTCTGTCGCCAGATCCACCGCTACGCGCCCTCCTCGCTCATCATGCTGGACCGGGACGAGTCGGGGATCCACCAGGTCCAGCTGTCCATCGAGGGCCGCGCGAGCCTCGACACACGCAACCTGGCAGTCTGCGACATCCGAGACACCGAGGGCCTGGAGGCGGTCTTCGCAGAGCATCGACCGGACGTCGTCTTCCACGCCGCGGCCCTGAAGCACCTGCCGCTGCTCGAGATGTGGCCCGCCGAGGCGTACAAGACCAACGTGCTCGGGACCCTCAACGTGCTCCACGCCGCGCGACGTCACGGCGTCACGACCTTCGTCAACATCTCGACGGACAAGGCGGCCAATCCAAAGAGCGTGCTTGGGTACTCAAAGCGGATCGCGGAGCGCCTCACGGCCGAGTTCGCGGAGTCACCGGGCACCGACAGCTACATGAGCGTTCGCTTCGGGAACGTGCTCGGGAGCCGGGGGTCGGTCGTGCCGACGTTCAAGGCACAGATCGCTGCCGGCGGGCCGATCACCGTGACGGATCCGGACGTGACGCGCTACTTCATGACGATCGAAGAGTCGGTCCAGCTCGTCATCCAGGCGGGAGCCATCGGTCGAGGCGGCGACGTGCTGATCCTCGACATGGGCAAGCCGGTCCGGATCGACGACGTGGCGCGGCGCCTCGCCCGCGAGTCACCTCGACCCATCAAGGTGGTCTACACCGGCCTGCGGCCCGGCGAGAAGCTGCACGAGGAGCTGTTCAGCGACGCAGAGGAGTGCGTCCCCACGGAGCACGCGCTGATCTCGAGGTCGCGAGTGCCCGCCATCGCCATCGCCGACGCGGTGGTGCCGACGACCCCCATCGACGCCAAGGAGATGAAGTTCCTGCTCGAGTTGCTCTCGGCCCGTTCGACTGCCAAGTTGGATGCGCTGACCGGTACGTGAGCGCACGAGCGAGGAGCATCATGGGTGACAGGTCGAGGCGGGTCGTCGTCGTCGGGCAGGGCTACGTGGGCCTGCCGCTCGCCATGCGCGCGGTGGAGGTGGGGTACACCGTCGTCGGGTTCGACACCTCGGAGGACCGCGTCAAGCGCCTCAAGTCCGGTGAGTCGTACGTCCAGGACATCACCAGCGACGCAGTCGACGCCGCCCTCGCGTCCGGCCGGTACCTGCCGACGACCACCGCGGACGACTGCGCGGACTTCGACGTGGCGGTCGTCACGGTGCCGACGCCGCTCACCCAGGGCGTGCCCGACCTCAGCCACATCGAGGCGGCCGCCGAGTCGCTCGGCCCCCTGCTCCGCGTCGGTGCCACGGTGATCCTCGAGTCGACCACGTACCCGGGCACGACCGAGGAGCTGATGGTGCCGATCCTGGAGCGCGGCTCCGGGCTCGCGGCCGGGCGGCAGTTCCACGTCGGCTACAGCCCGGAGCGGATCGACCCCGGGAACCCGATCTTCCACCTGTGGAACACGCCGAAGGTCGTCTCGGGCATCGACGCCGACTCCCTCGGCGTCGTCGACGCGTTCTATCGCGACCTCGTCGAGCAGACGGTCCCCGTGTCGTCGACGCGCGTCGCGGAGATGTCCAAGCTCCTCGAGAACACCTTCCGTCACGTCAACATCGCGCTGGTCAACGAGCTCGCCATGTACGCGGGCCAGCTCGGTGTCAGCGTCTGGGAGGCCATCGACGCCGCAGCGTCGAAGCCGTTCGGCTACATGCGCTTCACCCCGGGGCCCGGCGTCGGGGGGCACTGCCTCCCCGTCGATCCCTCCTTCCTCTCATGGAAGGTGAAGCAGTCGCTTGGCGACGACTTCCGCATCGTCGAGCTCGCGAACGACGTCAACGAGCACATGCCCTCGTACGTGGCGCGCCGCATCGTCGAGTCGCTCAACCGCGTGCGCAAGGCCGTCAATGGATCGAGGATCCTCGTCGTCGGCCTGGCGTACAAGAAGAACACCGGGGACGTGCGGGAGTCACCGGCGGTTGCGCTCTGCGCCGCGCTCCACGGGCTGGGAGCGGACGTCCGCGTCGTCGACGGCTACGTCCCGGAGCACGAAGCGGTGTCGTGGCCGAGGATCGATCTCTCGGATGAGGAGCTCGACGCCGCAGACCTCGTGGTCATCGTGACCGACCACGACGACGTCGACTACGACCGCATCACGAGGAGGGCCAAGCTCGTGTTTGACACCCGCAGGCGCGTGCGGCCCGGACCGACCGTCGAGTACCTGTGACCCAGCCGTCGGGGCACGCCGCGCCGTCCGCCGTCCGTGGTGCCATCCGGGCAGGGTGGAGTCACCGCAGCGTCGGTGCGGAGGCCTGAGTGGAGCGGATCGTCGTCCTCGGAGCCGGTGGACTCGGCCGGGAGGTCCGCGACGTCATCGACGCGATCAACTGCGTGCGGCCCACCTACGAGTTCGGAGGGTTCCTCGACGATCGCGTACCCGAGGCGCACCTGCTGCGGGGCGCCCCGCACCTGGGTCCGCTGGAGGCGCTGGGGTCGATCGAGGCCCTGTTCGTGGTCGGCATCGGCGACGGCGTCGTTCGCCGCGGCGTCGTCGAGACGGCAGAGCGCGTGGGGCAGAGCGCGCCGGCACTCGTCCATCCTTCATCGACGGTTGGCTCGCTCGTGGCGATCGGGGACGGCACCGTCGTCTGCAGCCACGTCTCGATCACGACGAACGCCACGATCTGCCGACACGTCTCGTTGAACCCGAGCTGCACCATCGGCCACGACGCCGTCCTCGAGGACTTCGTGACGGTGCTGCCCGGCGCCTCTGTCAGCGGCAACGTCCGTCTTGAGGAGGGGTGCATGGTGGGGACGAACGCCGCGATCATCCAGGGCGTGCGGGTGGGGCGAGAGACCCAGATCGGCGCGGGCGCCGCGGTCATCTGCGACCTGCCGGCGCAGGTGACCGCCGTCGGGGTGCCGGCCAGGGTGCTCAGCCGCCGCCACGACCAAGATGTCGGAGATGCGGGGCGCTAGGCGTTCTCCTGAGTCCTGCCTGGTGCCGATCGCAGGGGTGGATCGCGGCGAGACCCTCCCGGCCGCACGAGGACCAGAACGCTCGAAGGCACCCGGCCTCCGCCGACGGAGCGGCACCCCGGTAGGGTTTGTCGACCACTGACGAGCAGGACCAGGCCACGACCCGAGTTGGCCACCTGTGGATCCGCCGGAGCGTGCAGGTTGGGCCTCGGAGGTGACGCTAGGCCGTGGCGTCGCGGGTCATGCGTGGGGTGACGAGGGACGCGACGGTCGCGACGTGCCGATCACGTCGGACGTGCATTCGCGAGAGGAGCAACTCGATGTCGGAGCGAAGGGCCCGCGGCCAGCGTGCTGGGAGCGTGGCGTCGCCGTGACCGAGGCGCACGGATCCCCGGACGCCGAGCTGCCCCCTGAGATCCCCCTCTCACGCCGGCACCTGCTCGCGGGTGCCGCGGGACTCGCGGGCGTGGCGGGTCTCACGCGGCTGCCTGGCGTCGGCGCCCACGGGCTAGGCGGCGCGATGGCTCAGCGGGCGACGCCCAGCTTCGACGTCCGTGCGCACGGTGCTGCCGGCAACGGGAGAGCCGATGACACCGAGGCGATCCGAGCGACCTTCGTCGCGGCGCAAGGCGCCGCCGCCGCCGGAGTGCCCGGCGCCTCGGTCTACTTCCCGCAGGGTGAGTACGTCATCTCGAGCACGATCGCGCTCACGAGGTTCTCCGGCATCGTCTACGGCGACGGTCAGGGACAGTCGCCCGCGTTCACGTCCCAGCCGGGCCACGGGACCGTCCTCCGCTGGATGGGCGACGACGGGTCGCCGATGATCGAGGTCGTCGACAGTCTCGTCGTCAAGATCTGCGATCTCCGGCTCGAAGGCCGCACGCAGAGCCCCCCGACGTTCGGCATCGAGTTCCGCGGCAGCGGCGGCGACGTGGGGTGCAACCACTACTGCACGGTCGAGGACGTGACGATCGGACGGTATCCGTGGTCCAGTCAGGGAGCGGACGAGGGTGCCGTGCAGAGCTGCATCGGCTACACCGGGGTGGACGGCAACAACGACCAGTTCCACCTCAACCGCGTCCGTTTCAACTCCCCGTCGCGCTACGGGCTCTTCCTCCCCAACACCCAGTCGATCTGGGGATCCCTCCGCGACTGCTTCTTCGATCGATGCGGCACCGCAGGACTCGCCACGAATGCCGACACCTCGCTCTACAACTGCAGCTTCAATCGCTGCGCCATCGACGTCCGCGCGGGCATCGAGGACGCCACGCTCGTCGCGCCCAACGTCAGCGCCTTCGGCTGGTACTCCGAGCACACCCGGCAGATGGCGAACGTCAGCCCGAACGCCAAGCTCACCGTGCACGGTGGTGTGATCCAGTGCGGTGCGGTCCAGGCGGGCCGTCACCTGCTGATCGACGCCTACCCGTCCGACAGCCAGACCATCTCGCTCCACACCATCACGTTCACGCAGATGCGATCGCCCCACCGGGTGCGCATCCGGTTCGGACCGCAGGCACCCACCTTCGTCGGCCGCGTCTTCCTCAACGTGGAGGCCTGTCGGGGTATCGAGCCCTCGCAGCTGGAGCTCGCGGGCGCCATGTGGGCGGCGAATGCGGGCGCCATGTCGCGCGCCGTGGTCGAGTGGCAGTCGACCGATGGACTCGAGGTCGCGTCGAAGTACGTGTATCAGTTCCGCAACGAGCTGGCGCACCACGGGCGCGGCACGAGGGCGCGCCTCGACGCGAGCGTCTGGGACCGACCCGTCGCCGGCAAGCACTGAGCCCGGCGGCGCTGAGGAGCGACGCTCGTCGAGCTGTGCCCGCTGCGCGGCGGCGCCGACGAGCCCGAGGTCAGAAGGTGCTCCGCACGAGCACGAACGCCTCGGCAGCGTCGAAGCCGAACTGCCCGCCTCGGAAGCGCGCGAGGCCCTCGATCGCCTGGATGGATCGAGCGTGGGGCGGCTGCTTCATCTGACTCTCGAACTCGAGGAGCGCCTCGATCTTCGTCGCCAGGGTGTCGGTGACGTCGCACGCGACGGTCGGGAGGAAGCCCGCCTCGAGGTACGGGACGTTCCAGTGCGTCTCGGACATCGTCTCGTAGCACAGGATCCCTCGAATCTGCCGCCCGACGTCGGTCGTGGGTCGCCAGGCGACGGTGAGCGCGTGGAAGATCGCCCGGTGATCGGCGTGCAGGTCGTAGGGGAACGGGCAGAAGACGACGTCCGGGCGAACCTGCGCGAGGACGTCGTGCACGCTGGCATTGCGCTCCGACAGAGGCAGCTCGGCGACGCCGACCGCGGGGAGGTTGTCGAAGATCGTCTCCGCGACGCCGAGCCTCCGATGCGCCCGCAGGGCCTCCTCACGAGCCGTCGAGAAGACGTCGGCGGGGATGGTGCGATGGCCGTTCGGGCCGGGCCCGGTGAACACGGCGACGACGACGACGGCCCCCTTCATCGCCAGCTTCGCGATGGTGCCACCGAGGCCGATCGTCTCGTCGTCGGCATGCGGCGCCACGACGAGCACCTTCGAGCCCGCCCCGATGTCAAGCATCGTGCCCGCCGAGGACGCGACCGCTGCGCCCGTGGGTCCGTGCCGGTCCGGTGCAACGCGGTGTCGGCGGCCGCCCTGGACGTACGACGTGGTGCCCGGCGCTCACGAGCGGGTCCCGAGCTGCTCGTGCAGGCGCGGGCGGGCGGTCGCCGATCGCTCCAGCTCCCACTCGTCGAGCACGATCGCCCGCGCATCACCGCACATCACCGTGATCCCGGTCTGCTCGACACCGATGATCTGCCCCGGCCGTGCCGCGTGCCGGCAGGCGTCGACGTCGTGCGCAGCCCACACACGCACGGTCGATGAGAGGTAGGTGGTGAACGCACCTGGATACGGGCGGGTGCTCGCCCGGATGAGCCGATCGACGTCCGCCGCGGGCCGGCGGAAGTCGATCCGTCCGTCCTCGCGGTCTCGCCTCGCGCACCAGGTGGCGGCGGTCCGATCCTGCGGCCACCTGGGGAGGGCGTCGCCGCGCTCGAGGGTGTCGAGGACGGCTCCCAGCGCCTCTCGCAGCGCGACGAGCTGCTTGTCGTAGAGCGATCGAGCGGTCTCTCGAGGCGCGACCGGCACGGGCACCTGCACCACGACGTCGCCGGCGTCCACCTCGTCGACGAGATGGAAGAGGCTCATCGCCGTCTCGGTGGCTCCCTGGAGGATCGTCCACGGGATCACGGCACGCCCCCGATTCCGTGGCAGAGCCGAGGGATGGCACCCGAGAGCCGCGTGGCGCGCGATCGAGGTGATCTGCGGTGGGCAGAGCTGCGACCATCCGAACACCAAGAGCACGTCCGGCGCCTCCGCCTCGAGCCGGTCCACGACGTCTGGCGTGGCGATGCGGTCGATCTCAACGATGCGATCTCGGTGGGCCTCGTGGCGCTCGGCGAGGTCGACGTAGTCGGAGTGGCGAGCACCGAGACGTGGAGGCAGCGTGAGGACCAGCGGGTCATAGCCGCGGTCCAGCAGCGCACCGAGTGCCACCTCCGTGGACTCAACCGCGCCGACGAGCGAGAGTCTCATGTTGGTGGGCGGTGTCGAGCGCGGCCGCATTGGGTCGCTCGCCCGCAAGAATCGAGGGGATCGTTCGCGCGAGGATTCGCGTGTCGACTCGGAGCGATCGGTTGTCGACGTACCACACGTCGAGTCGGTTCCGGTCCTCGTGGCTGAGCGACGTGTTGCCGTTGACCTGTGCCCACCCGGTGAGGCCCGGCCGCACCTCGAGTCGACGCCGCTCGAACTCGTCGTAGCCCGCCAGGTACCGGACCAGGGTCGCCCGAGGACCGACGAGCGACAGGTCGCCGCGGAGGACGCCGAGGAGCTGTGGCACCTCGTCGATCTTGAATCGCCGGATGAATCGGCCGGTCCTGGTGACGTGGGACTCGCGGTCATCGTCCGTGGGTCCGCCGTGCGCCGATCGCGGCGTGCGCATGCTTCGCAGCTTCGTGACCCGGATCGTCGTCCCGTGAATGCCCAGGCGGTCTTGGTAGAACAGGACCCCTGGTCCATCCGCGAGCCGGACCGCGAGGACCGCAAGCACGAACACGGGCAGCAGGAGGACGATCGCGAGGCACGCGACGACGCAGTCGAGCACCCGCTTCGAGCGATCGTACGAGCGCGCACCTGGCCGACCCTCACGCACGGCCACCACCCGACGAGCACGCATCGACCGCGCTGGACCGGGGTCCGACGGGCATCGAAGGAGCAGAAACCGACCTTTCCATCCCACCTCGTCTCGTGCAGGACGGCATCGTAACTTCCCTCGCCGCTGCCGCACGGTGCTGACGGCCGCACGAGCGACCTCCGCGAGCGGCGGCGGCGAGTCGGCGTCATCGACGACGTCGATGCACCGTTCGAACCTCGCCCGATCGCGCGACGTCGTGGGTGCGTGCCAACCATTGGATACGACGTGCCCTCGCTCCGCCGCCCGCGCGGCGGACACGACGTGCATCGACGACACGATGCGGCGCGTCCAACCGCCGAAAGGTGCGCCTCTAGTACCGTGGCTCGCCTTGTGGATCAGGCGTCGGTCCGAGGTGAGTCGCCGCCCTCGTCGCCGAGTGCTTTGCCCTCCGGTGACGTGAGGAGGTCGCGGTGGCGCTGAGCCGGCCTGGTCGTGGGCGGGTCCCGCGGTCGCGAGCCGCCGCCTTGGTCAGCGCTCCTTGGCTGGCCGTGCACGTGGACGGGGTGCCAAAGAGACGCACCGAGATCACCCAGCGGTCGGAGCCAACGTGCGCCCCTGGGTGAGGCTCAGGGCACGCCTTGCGGGTGGGGAGGGCGCCGTCCCGGCGGTGCCGATCACCTCGATCGTGAACGCCGCGACGTTCGGCATGGGCGCGATCGCCGGCGTCGTCGCTGCTCGCTCGCTCGGGCCGTCGGCGAGGGGTGTCTTGACGATCTCCACGATCGCCCCCATGTACATCGGGCTCTTCGGCATCGTCGGCCTGGACGAGGCCACGGTGTATATGACCAGCCGCACGGAGGACCTCAAGGAGCGGGCCACGATCCTCTGGACGGGCCTCGCGCTCTCCGTGGCCACAGGGATGGCGGCGGCGGCCGTGTCGCTCCTGGTGCAGATCGGCCTGTACTGGGACCGGGTCCACGGCGTCGACCGGACGCTCTTCGTCCTCTTCGCGCTGTATCCCATCGTCTACGGACCCGCGTTCATCGGGCTCTCGTCGATCCGCGGATACGCGCGCTACCGACTGTGGAACGTGCTCCGCATGATCCCGGCGACCGGCTACTTCCTCGGACTGACGTTGCTGGCCCTCACGCCGAGGGGACTCACGATCGACGGCGCGATGGCGAGCCAGGGCGCCGCGCTCGTCGTGATGCTCGTCATCGCGGTCGGCTGGTCGATCTCGTCGCATCGACCGCGGGTCTCGTGGTCCAAGGCGAAGACGCTCATGGGCTTCGGGTGGCGGAACCACCTCATCACCGTGCAGAACTTGACGAACCAGCGCCTCGATCAGCTGCTGCTCGGGCTGATGGTCGTGTCGAGCCAGGTCGGCATGTACTCGATCGCCGTCACGTTCTCGGGCGCCGCGCTCTCGATGGGGACGGGCCCCTCCCTCCAGGTCTTCTCGCACCTCAGCCGCGACGGCTCGTACACGAGGGAGCAGTTCCGGGCGCTGTTGCGCAGGATGCTCATCGCGCTGCTGGTCGTCTGCGCCGTCACGTGGGTTGCCGCGCCGTTCGTGATCCCCCTGCTGTTCGGATCGAGGTACTCCGCCGCGGTGCTCCCCGCCGTGATCCTGGTGGCCGGCGGACCGTTGCTGGCCGTCGACGCACTGCTCGCCGCGATCTGGAAGGCGACCGGGCGACCGCTCGAGGCGGCCAAGCGCGAGGGCGTCGGCCTCCTCGCGACGATCGCGCTGCTCTACCCCGCGATTCGGATCTGGGGGATCAACGGCGCCGCCGCGGTCTCGGTCGTGTCGTACGCGATCGCCGTCGTCTTGCTGTGGAGGTCTCGACCGGTCGACGCGTTCATCGCCTCGCGCGCGCACAAGCGGCTCGATCGAGATCTGATGGACGCAGAGGAGTCGGATCTCGCGATCGAGCTCGACCGTGACGCCCTGAACTGAGGCCGCTGGCGAGGGCATGGCCCCCCGCCGGTTCGACGATCCTCGAGGGTCGATCGATCCGAGCGCGTTGCTCTCCGACTCAGCGTCGCAAAGGCGCTGCCTCCGCCAGCAGCTTCCAGGCGCCGTCGAGCGGGACGAGCCCGAGACCCACCTCCGCCATCCGGCTGCGGATCCCGTCTGGCTCGACGCTCGCGAGTGCTGCCGCGAGTGTGCCGTCCGCTCCCGAGAAGTACGTGGGCGAGGCGCCGCCCACGTCCCGGAACGCGGGGATGTCGCTGCAGACGACGGGCACGCCGCTCGCCATCGCCTCCGAGAGGGGGATCCCGTGGCTCTCGAGCTTGCTCGGGAACACGAGGAGGTCAGCGTCAGCGAGCGCGCGCATCGCCTCGACGTGGGGGAGCGATCCGCGGAGCTCGCACTCGATCGAGTCGAGCCCCGCGGCCGCGTCTCGGAACGCCTGGCCGGCCGCTGTGTTGGGCACCTGCCCGACGTGCACGACCCGGATCGGGGCGCCTCGAGCGGACGCCCAGGTCGCGATCTCGCCGAGCGCCCAGGTGAAGCGCTTGTTCGCTCGGACCTCGCCGACGAGGATGATCGTTCGCAGCACCTGGGACTGTGACGTCCGCGCGCGAACGACGTCGATCGGGGGGATCGGAATGACGTCGATCTTCTCGGCGTCCGCGCCGAGCGACGCGAGCGCGAGGTCCGCCGCGGTCGCGGTCGAGGCCACCACCCGGTCCGCCCGACGAAAGCTCCACGAGGCCCACCGGCGCTGCACCTCGTACTTCGCCCGCCGCGTCCACGGCACGTCCCGGCCGTGCGAGGTGTAGATGTTGGCGTTCTGGAGGACCAGCACGCTCCGAGCAGCTCGACTGAGGATCGGCAGTCGGTCGCCCAGCCCGACGTAGGTGTCGCACCGGGCGTTCAGGCCGATGAACTCCGTCGTGAGGGCACGAAGCCGTCCGACCGGCACGTAGCGCGGGCCGGGCGGAAGCGTCGCGAAGTGCAGCGCCCTCGGGACGACGACCACGGCGTCGGCGCCGAAGGCTGCCGACGCCCAGTTGCACACGGCCTGGAGGGACAGCTCGCCTCCTGGGGCGGTCTGGGTTCCTCCGGCGACCACGCACGCGACACGAGGTGTCGACCACCAGGAACCACGCTTGCCCACGTCCCCACTCTCCCAGTGCCGCGCTGCTGCGGGACACTACCTGCGCGACCGGCGCGGGGACCTCGACCGGGTGACGTGTCGAGGACGTCGCCCCGAGCGGCGCTCGACGAGTGCGACGGATCGACCGGTGTGTCAAGTCACGGTCACAAACCGCGATTCGCAACGGCGCTCTAGTCTCAGCCGGTGCCGTGTCGGCCGGTGAGCATCGAGCTGGTGAGTCATGCGTCGGTGGTGGTCCGTTGCGCCGACACCGCGATCTGGACCGATCCCTGGCTCTCGGGGAGCGCGTTCAACAACTCGTGGGAGCTCTTGGGGCCGGCACCGACGATGCCGGAAGACCTCGAGAGCATCCGGTTCCTCTGGGTCTCCCACGAGCACCCTGACCACTTCAACATCCCGACGCTGCGCTCGCTGCCCGAGTCCTTCAGAGAGCGCGTCACCGTGCTCTTCCAGTCCATCAACTCGCACAAGGTGTTCGACGCGTTCTCGAAGATGGGCTACCCGAACCACCTGGCGCTGCCGAGCCGCAAGCTGCTGCGGCTTCCAGGGAGCACCTGCCGGGTGTACTGCTACCCGGTCGGTCAGATGGACTCGGTGCTGGGTGTGTCGGACGGCGACGTCCGGGTGCTGAACGTCAACGACGCCGAGCTGGACCCGCACGACTGCCGGAACATCTGCAAGGACTTCGGCACCTCCACGGTCCTGCTCAGTCAGTTCTCGTATGCGGGCTACACGGGCATGCCCAATCCTGCGGGCAAGCTGAAGGAGATGGCCGCGCACCAGCTGGAGCTCATGGCGACCTACCACCGCGACCTCGGCGCACAGACGACGATCCCGTTCGCAAGCTTCATGTACTTCTCTCGGACCGACAACTGCTACATGAACCCCCCGGCGAACCGGCCGAGCGACGTGGTGCGCTACTTGGAGCCGAGGGGGCACGACGTGGTGGTCCTCGCCCCCGGCGACGTCTGGACCGCCGGCACGCCGCACGACAACGGACCCGCCGTGGCGCTCTGGGAGCGCGAGTTCGACACCGTGCCCGACAAGGAGTTCGCGCCCAGCGAGACGATGAACCTCGACGAGCTCGAGTCGGCGTTCCACGACCGCGTGCGCTCGCTGCGCACGAAGTTCCCAAGAGCAGTCCTCCGTCTGATGAAGCCCGTCACCATCCGGGTGAGCGACCTCGATGCCACGGTCCGGCTGTGCTTCGGGACCAACACCTTCGAGGCCCTCGAGACCGACGGCGCCGTGGCCGACGTGGAGATGAACTCGCAGCCCGTCTGGTTCATGCTCTCGCAGCCCTTCGGGATGCAGACGGTCGGCACGTCGGCCCGCTACCGGCTCACCAACGAGCGGTCGTTCGGCAACTGGCGTCGCCACAGGATCCTGTTCGCCTTCGACAACGCCGAGCTCTACCTCCGGCCGGCACGGCTCGTCGGTCGGGCGAACGCCCAGTTCGTCCGGACCAGGTTCACGCTCCTGCCTCGCCAGATCGCCTACCAGCTCCGTCGGATGCGCTGAGCGACACGAGGCCGGCACCTACGCGACGAGCGCTCGGCCGGCCCCCTCCTGGACCACCTCGTGTCCGACCGAGCGCTGCGTTCGGCGGCTCGCCACGGCGAGCAGCGCAAGGACGACCACGAACCGCATGAACAAGCGGGTCTCGTAGGTGAAGGTGCCCGTCCAGTACAGGTCCGTGAGCCCCGCGACGAGGACGACCAGCAGGACCCGGGTGACGACGCGCCGCCGCGTGTCGAGCGAGCGCGCGAGGTCCCTGGCGAAGAGGACGTCGAGCCACCCGACGAGCCACCCGACCACGAGGACCATGACCAGCACCCCCAGCCAGCCGAAGTCGAAGTACCACTCGCCGGTCGTCAGCGCCGCGAGGCTCAGGCCGGTCGAGACCTCGGATGGCTCGAGGATCGTGGTCAGCACCTCGCCGAAGCCGACCGGCTTCGTGGGCCAGGCCGCCCTCGGCACCTGTGCGACCGCGGTCGCGACGAACGTCGAGCCGTGGCCGAGGTGCAGCTCGCCCGAGCCGTCGAGGGCGATGAGCTGGCCGAAGAACTGGAGCGGCTCGACGACGGAGCCGAGGCCGCCGGCGACCGGCGTGTAGTTGTAGCTCGCGAACTTGTCGACACGGATCTGCCCCGCGATGAGGAAGGCAGGGACCGTGAGGCAGAGCACGAGGACCTTGGTGCCCTTGCCGCGCAGGTGGAGACAGAAGGTGATGGCGATGCCGAGTGCGAGCGAGGCGACGATCAGCCGACCGCCGCCGTTGAACCCGGATCCGTTGAACACGAACGCGTAGTAGAGGAGGAATGCGATGCCGACGAGGAGCATCTGGTGGATCCGGAGCTTGCTCCGGCCCGGTCGGGAGAGCAGGCCGATGGCGAGCACGAGCGTCCCGACGAAGGCGCCGCCGCTCAGGAGCGGGTGGCCGGGGGAGCCCGCTCGTGACAGCGCCGTGCACACCAGGACCAACGCGGCGCCGACCAGGGTCGCCCACCTCGCGGCGCTCGGGGTGGAGGGGGCGCGCACCGACTGCGGGAACGCGTCCTCGGTGCGAGACCAGAACAGGGCGTACATCGCGATCGTGGCAAAGTACGTCCACGCGGTCGCCGCGAAGATCGACCCCTGGAAGGCCCCTTGCGCGTTCGTCGCCCAGTAGAGCCCTGCGAAGCCGACCATGACGGCGCACGACAGGCACACGACGCCGGCGGCGGTGATCTGCCGCCCGCCGTGGCGCCAGAAACCCCACACCCCGAACCCGGCGGCCGCTGATGCCAGGACGTACTCGCCGATCGGCGACGACGTCCAGACCGCGCCCTGGCTCGGGTAGAAGAAGAAGGAGCAGCAGCCGAGTGCCGTCCAGATCCCGAGCGGTGCGTAGCGCCGCAGCAGCAGCTGGACCTGCGCCGCAGGCAGTGCCGCGGTGGGGGCCCCGTTCACCACGAGAGTGTACGTTCCGCGCGCTCGGCGCATCTCGTGCGGCGAACCGCAGCGACGCACCCGCACCGCCGTGGTGACGAACCCGACGTCGGCGACCGCACCTTCGACGCAGCCGCGATCGGTCGTGTGGGTCAACCAGTACGCCGTCCCTCCGAGCGAGCCGGGCGGCACCCGCCACTACGAGCTCGCCGCCGCGCTCCTCGAGCGCGGCTGGGACGCCGAGCTCGTCGTCAGCGACCTCAGCCTCGTCTCGAGGACGTACGCGCGTCGACGAGGCGCACGGGACCTCCGAGCGATCAGGGTCGTCGAGGGGGGCGTCGCGTTCCGGTTCCTCTGGGCGAGCCCCTATCGGCAGAACGACTGGCGTCGGCTTCTCTCCATGGTCACCTTCGGCACGGCGGTCACCGTCGATCTCGTCGCTCGTCCCTCCCTTCGCCGGTCCGTGCTGGTGGGGTCGTCACCCCACCTGTTCGCGGCGCTCGGGACCTGGATCGCCTCGGTGGTGCGCCGTCGGCCCTTCGTCTTCGAGGTGCGCGACCTGTGGCCCGAGACGTACGTCGCGATCAGCGGCGGCGTCTCGACCAGTCCCCAGGTTCGCCTCCTGCAGTGGGTGGCGGACCTGCTCTACCGCCGCTCCTCGGCCATCATCGTGCTCGCCGAGGCGAACGCGAAGGCGATCGCCGAGCGTGGCGCTGATCCGTCGAAGATCGTCTTCGTGCCCAACGGGGTGGACCTCGCGACCTTCGCACCCATGCCGCGAGCGCCTCGGGACATCGACGCGCCGATCCGCTTCGTCTACGCCGGCGCCCATGGTCCTGCGAACGGGCTGGACGTGGTGGTCGATGCGTGCGCGGCGCTCCGCGGGCGTGGCGTGCGCGGCATCGAGGTGGTGCTCGTCGGCGACGGACCGGTCAAGTCCGAGCTCGTCGCCCGTGCGGCGGCGCGCGGGCTCGCCAACCTCACGTTTCGGGACCCGGTTCCAAAAGCGGAGGTCCCGGCGCTCCTCGCCTCGATGGACGCCGGGCTGATGGTGCTCGCGAACACCGAGCTCTTCACCTACGGCGTGAGCCCGAACAAGCTCTTCGACTACCTCGCCGCCGACCTCCCCGTCGTGACGAACGTGCCGGGCGTCGTCGCCGACGTCGTCCTCGAGGCGGGGGCCGGCCTCGCGTGCCCTCCGGGCGATCCCGGCGCGCTCGCCGACGCCATGGCGACGATGGCGAGCGCGATCCGACGCGGTGACGTCACCGAGGGGTCGGGGAGGCGGTACGTGGCGGCCCACTTCGACCGCGCCGTGCTCGCCGAGCGCGTGGACCGTCTCCTCGCCGGACTGCTCGACGCCGCGCCCCGATGACGGCGGCCGCCGCGCGAGGGTCAGCCGGCCAGGCGTAGCAGCGCCGCTGACAGCGAGGACGCGGACGGATCCTGCAGGGCGGCGCGCCACCACCCGGTGAGGTCGTCCCCCGGCACGGCGGCGCTCGTCGGGCCGAAGGCGCTCAGCACCACGCCGTCGGCATCGCTGCGCAAGGTGACGACCGCGACCGCACCGAGCTCTGCGTAGGTGGGCGACTCCCAGCCCGAGGCCGGGCGCGACGGCGAGCGCTCCAACGGGCCGGACGCTCCCTCGCCCCCGCGGCAGCGCAGCCACCAGTCCTCGCCCGAGGCGACCAGCCCGTCGTCGGTCAGCTCGACGGCGGTCCCGGCCGGCAGGTTCCAGCGCACGGTGCCCGCCGCCGGTCGGCACCGGTCGGCGACGACGTAGCGGTCGCCCGCCCGAGCGACGAGGCGCCGCGCCACCCCGCCGCGCACGCCCTGCACGGCGACCTCGGCGACGAACGCCTCGGCGTCGCCCTCGCTCGCGGCGGCGAGGACCTCCGCGCTCGGCCAGTCG
Source organism: Acidimicrobiales bacterium (assembly GCA_035937595.1). Lineage (GTDB taxonomy): Bacteria > Actinomycetota > Acidimicrobiia > Acidimicrobiales > RAAP-2 > Palsa-459. Next base: position 2,631 of record DASZHS010000039.1, on the reverse strand, counting down.
AGCCAGAAGAACCGCCCGCGCCGCCGAGCCTGCGTCGTGCCGTCCGGCACGGGCACGTTGTGGACGTCGTCACCGGCGAGCGCGTTCGCCCAGGGGCTCGGCGCGGTGTAGCGGTACGTGCCGAGGTCCCGCGCGACGTTGGCGTGGCCGATCCACAGGTCGACGTGGAGCTGGTCGGCGTGGTTCGGCCGGTGCCGATGTGGACCGGCGTGCACGAAGGCGAAGGACGCGGGACCGCGCAGCACCCGATAGGCGCCCTGGACGCCCATCGCCGGCCGGGCGTCAGCGCGCGGGCGCCCGACGTCGAGTCCGAACCACGCCGCCTCCTCGTCCCACGGTCCTTCGACGACGGACGGTGCGACGCCGGCCTCGAGCGCGAGGTGGACGAGGAGCGGCCGGAGGTCCCCGATCGGCCGGGAGGTGAGCTGGAAGAGGAGCGACCCGTCGTTCGCGCCGAAGTTGGGGACCTGCCCCGTCTCGAGGTCGACGAGGTTCGAGAGAAGGCGATGCGATCGGTCGAAGACCCCGTCCAGCGCGACCGGCGGGTCGAGCCCGCTCGATCGGGCGACGTTGGCAACCCAGAGGAGGGCGTGGAGGGCGAGGCGGTGGTAGGTGACGGAGTGCTGCGCGTAGGAGCCGTCCGCCGCGAACTGGTCGCCGACGGCCTCGCGAAGGGCGGCGGCGGCGCGTGCCTGGATCCGCTCGCGGTCGACCAGCCCCGGGCACACGGCCGCGGCGGTCCAGAGGAACGCCGCCTCGGACACGTAGTGGTTGTTGCGCTGGGAGGCCGCGTAGCGGAGCGTCCCCATGACCCGGTCGACCGAGGAGGTGAGGATGGCGTCGAGGTCGCCGCGGAGCGCGTCGGTCCGTTCCTCGGGCGCGAGGACGCCCCAACCGAAGAGCAGGGCGATGCCGCGGAGCGCGATCTCCTGCCCGTTCATCCACTGGACGCCCATCCCCGGGGGGCACGCCGCGCGGAACGAGTGGACGGCATCGCGAAACGCCGCCGGGTACCGGGGTCCTCCCGCTGCGGTCGCGGCGCGCAGGAGCGGTCCCGACCAGCAGAACCGTCCGAGCTCCCACGGATCTCGGACGTCGCCGAGGTCGCCGGCATCCGAGAGCCCGGTCCACGTCGTGACGGGCAAGTCGAGCCCCGTCGCCGGGTGCCGGTTCCACGCCGGCGGCCACGAGACGGACGACTCGGCGCCGCCGAAGAGCGCCAGCCGACCGGCGAGCAGGGCGTCGGCGCGGTGCGCGGTGGCGCGTGCGACGTCGTCGTGTCGCGCGTACCACGACGTGATCCCGGTCGTCGTGAGGTCGAGCGTGAGCTGCAACGGACCCGTGACGACGGGCCGCGCGCGCCGGGTCAGCCGGCCCGTGCGCCGCTCGAGCTCGTAGCCTGAGCGTCGCGCGAGGCCGCGCAGGCCGTAGGTGCGGACCGCGGCGCGCCCGAGCGCCAGCGCGTCGTCGAGCCGGCGCACTAGCCGGGGTGGGCAGCGGCAAGCGTCGAGGCGGTCACCTCGACCAGCTCGGAGAAGGGGATCGGGTACGGCGCGTCACCCCTGACGGCGGCGACGAACGCCTGCAGGCCCTGACGGTGCCCCTTGTCCTGGCGCAGGAGCCGCAGCGCCCGCACACGGGGACCCCCGTAGGCACGGAACGTGCGGAAGTTCTCGTTGACCAGGACGCGACCCCCCGCAAAGACGGTCACCGACTCCTTCGGGAACCGCTTCGCGCCGTTCGCCAGGTAGTTGATGGACGACACGGAGCCGTCCTCGTGGCGCAGCGTGATGGCCGCCGAGTCTCTCGCGCCACTGCCCCCCAGCTCGACCGACGACGTCGAGGTGATCGGCGAGCCCGTCAGGTACCTAGCAAGGTCGATGAAGTGGCAGGCCTCGCCGATGATCCGCCCCCCGCCGACGGATGGCGCCTGGGTCCAGTGGTCGCTCGGCATCGCGCCGGCATTGACCGTGATCGTGACGAACTTGGGGAGCGGCACCCCTTTGAGCTGCGCTGCCATTCTCGTGGTGATCGGCGAGAAGCGCCGATTGAAGCCGATCCCCACGATCGGGACGCGCGCGTCGTTCCGGCGCCGCTCGTACGCGGCGACGACGAGGTCGAGCCCGTCCGCGTCGATCGCGAGCGGCTTCTCCACGAAGACGTCCTTGCCCGCGTCGAGCGCCGCCGCCACGAGCTCGGCGTGCGAGTCGTGGCGCGTCACGATCACGACGGCGTCGACGCGGTCGTCGGCGAGCAGTTCCTCGGGCGTGCCGACGAGCCGGCCCACCCCGAACCGCGTCGCCGTGGCCGCGGGGCCACCTCCACCGCCGACCAGGAGCTCCACGTCCGCACCGATCGCACGGAGCGCGGGGAGCAGGGTGTTGTTCGTGTACACCCCGGCACCGATGATCCCGAGCCGTGCACTGCCGGGCGGCCGGGCGCCGTTCGACGCCGCGGTCGGGACCACGACGGATCGGACCGGGCGCGGGGCGTCGACCTGGGCGTCGTAGGTCAGCACGATGCCGAGTGCGGTCGCGTCGCCGGTGAGCGCGCGGTAGGCGTCGACGGCGTCGTCGAAGGCGAACCGATGCGTGATGAGCGAGGCCACGTCGAGCCGCGCGTCGCCGATCA
>DASZHS010000038.1:0-61510 GCA_035937595.1 Acidimicrobiales bacterium | reverse complement strand
GCCGAGGCGTCGGGCGACCTCCTCGGCGATCGCGACGGAGCGGTGGTGCCCCCCGGTGCAGCCGAAGGCGACGGTCAGGTACGACTTGCCCTCGCGCTGGAAGGCCGGCAGCTGCCAGGTCAGCATCTCGACAACCTCGTCGACGAACCGGACGGTCTCGGCGTTGCCGAGGACGAAGTCGCGCACGGGCGCCTCGAGGCCGGACAGCTCCCGCAGCTCCTCGACCCAGTGGGGGTTGGGGAGGAACCGGCAGTCGAAGACGACGTCGACGTCGCGGGGCATGCCGAACTTGTAGCCAAAGGACAGGATCGCGGTGCGCATCATGGGCTCGCCCGCCGTCGCCTCGAACAGCTCGGCGACGCGGCGCCGAAGGTCGTTGGAGGTGAGCTCGCCCGTCTCGAGTAGGACGTCGGCGACCCCACGCAGCTCGCGGAGGGCCTCGCGCTCCTGGACGATCGCGGTCGCGACGGAGGCCGCCGGCATGGGGTGGCGCCGGCGCGTCCCCTCGTAGCGGCGGATGAGCACGTCGTCGGCGGCGTCGAGGAACAGGACCTTGATGGACGTGCCCTCCGCGCGGAGGTCCTCGATCACCGAGACCAGCTCGGGGACCTCGCCGACCCCGCTGCGCCCGATGACGACGGCCAGGCGGCCCCGGTCCTCCACGGCGGCGTCGGCGAGGGCCGCCACGCGCGTGATCAGCCCCGCGGGCACGTTGTCGATGACGAACCAGCCGAGGTCCTCCAAGGTGGCCGACGCCGTCGAGCGGCCGGCGCCCGACATCCCGGCGATGATCAGAAGGTCGGCCACACCACCATCATCGCGCATCGTCGCCGGCGCCGATCACGAGAGCCGCACCGGTGAGCCGCTCGTGCACGCGCCGCGCCACGTCGTCGGGCAGCCAGCGCAGCGCGAGGAGGTCGTGGAGCGTCGCGGCGCGCACGCCGGCCGTCGAGCCGAACGTCTCGAGCAGCCGCTCACGACGGGTCGGGCCGAGCCCCTCGATGCCGTCGAGGAGCGACGCGGTCATGCGCCGACCGCGCGTCGAGCGGTGGAACGAGATGGCGAAGCGGTGCGCCTCGTCGCGGATCCGCTGCAGGAGGTAGAGCGCCTCGCTCGTCCGGGGCAGGACGAGCGGGCGCGAGCCGCCCGGTCGGAAGACCTCCTCGAGGCGCTTCGCGAGCGAGGCGAGCTCGACCTGGCCGGTGACGCCGCGCGCCTCGACCGCCGCGACCGCCGCGTTGAGCTGGCCCAGCCCGCCGTCGACGACGAGCAGGTCGGGGTTCGCGCCGAAGCGATCCCCGCCGGGCACCTCGCGCCAGTGGGCGAGGCGGCGGTCGAGGACCTCGCGCATCGCGCCGACGTCGTCGTTGCCGCGCACGGTCTTCACCGTGAAGTGCCGGTAGGCGCGCTTGACGGGGAGGGCGTCTTCGAAGACGACCATGGAGCCGACGTAGCTCGTCCCCTGCAGGTGGCTCATGTCGAAGCACTCGATCCGGTACGGCGCGCGCGCGAGGCCGAGGGCCGACTGGAGCTCGACGAGGGACCTGGACCGCGCGTTGTGGTCCGCCGCGCGCCGCAGCCCGTGGCGACGCAGGTCCTCGGCGGCGTTCGCGGTCGCCAGCTCGACGACGCCGCGGCGCCGGCCGCGATCGGGCGCGACGACCCGCACCGGCGCGCCGCGGACCGTGGTCAGCCACGCGCTCAGGCGGTCGAGGTCCGCGCCGACACGGTCGACGACGACCTCGCGCGGCGGTGGCCGCTCGGCGTCGTAGAGGTCGCCCAGGAGCCGCTCCAAGAGCTCGTCGTGGCCGAGGTCGTCGACGAGGTCGGCGCGCAGCGACTCGCGGCCCGTCACCCGCCCGCGGCGCAGCTCGAGGCGCACGACGCAGGACTGCAGCTCGTCGTTCGCGATGCCCACGGCGTCGAGGTCGTCGCGGTCCGAGAGGAGCACCTGCTGGGTGTCCGACGCCCGCTCGACGTGGCCGAGCGCGTCGCGCAGCCGCGCGGCGGCCTCGTAGTCCTGGGCCGCCGCCGCGGCCTGCATGCGCGCCTCGAGGTCGCGCGTGAGCGCGGCGGCGTCGCCGGCGAAGAACCGCAGGATCCCCTGGACGTGCTCGTCGTAGGTGGGATGGTCCACCCACCCCACGCACGGGGCCGCGCACCGGCCGAGGTCCGCGAGGAGGCAGGGCCGGCCGCGCTGCCGGTGGCGGGCGAACTTGGCGTCGCTGCAGGTGCGCACGGGGAACGTGGGCAGGAGGAGGTCGAGGGTGCTGCGCAGCGACTTGGCGTGCCCGAACGGCCCGAAGTACCGCACGCCGCGGCGTCGGCGGCCGCGCACCACCTGCGGGCGGGGCCACTCCTCGCGCAGGTCGACGGCCAGGTAGGGGTAGCTCTTGTCGTCCTTGAGCCGGACGTTGAACCGCGGCTGGTAGGTCTTGATGAGGGAGTTCTCGAGCAGCAGGGCGTCGACCTCGCTCGCCGTCACGGTCCAGTCGACGCTCGCTGCGGCGGCGACCATCCGCTCGGTGCGCTCCGGGAGCGTGAGGGGGTCCGCGAAGTAGTTGGAGAGCCGCGCGCGCAGCGACCGCGCCTTCCCCACGTACAGCGGCGTCCCGGTGGGGTCGCGGAAGACGTAGACGCCCGGGCCGTCGGGGATCGTGGAGGGCGTCGGCGCGGGGAGCACGCCACCATCATCGCGGCGCCGCCGTGACATCGTGACCGGCGCGGCGTGCCCGCCCCGTGACGGGCGGCGGGCGCCCCGGCGCCTACACTGGGGGTGCCGGCCTGGACTCCGGCACCACACATATCTCTCCCGAGGCCGACAGACCCGCGGATGGGCGACCAGGCTGTCCCCGCCGGCCGCGACGGGAGCTGCCCCTGGGGGTCACCATGCTCACCATCACCACGGCGCTGCCGGAGGAGTACCGCACCGCGTCGCCGGACGCGCTCGCCGAGCGGATCGGGGCCGCGAAGGCCGCCCTGGGCGACCGGCTGCTCATCCTCGGCCACCACTACCAGAAGGACGAGGTCATGCGCTGGGCGGACGCCCGCGGCGACAGCTTCGGCCTCTCGCGGCTGGCCGCGGACCACCACGACGCGCAGTACGTCGTCTTCTGCGGCGTGCACTTCATGGCCGAGTCGGCCGACCTGCTCACCGGGCCCCACCAGCGCGTCGTGCTGCCGGACCTCGCCGCGGGCTGCTCGATGGCCGACATGGCCGACATCGACCAGGTGGAGGAGGCCTGGGACGCGATCGGCGCGGTCGCGGACCTCGACCGGGTCGTCCCCATCACGTACATGAACTCGACCGCCGCGCTGAAGGCGTTCGTCGGCCGGCACGGGGGCGCGGTGTGCACCTCGTCCAACGCCCGCCGGGTGCTCGAGTGGGCGCTCGCCGACCAGCCGGACCGCCCCGGGGCGGACAAGGTCCTCTTCTTCCCCGACCAGCACCTCGGGCGCAACACGGCGATCGCGATGGGCTACGACCCCGTGACGATGCTCGTCTGGGACCCCCGGCGCGAGCAGGGCGGGCTCGAGGACGTCGCGATCAAGCAGGCGACCTTCCTCTTGTGGAAGGGGCACTGCTCGGTGCACCAGCGGTTCAAGCCGGCCCACGTGGCGGCCTTCCGCGCGGCGCACCCCGGTGGCGTCGTCGTCGTGCACCCCGAGTGCGCCCACGACATGGTCGAGGTCGCGGACCTCGTCGGGTCGACGGACTTCATCATCCGCACGGTCGACGCCGCCGCGCCGGGCACCGCGATCGGCATCGGCACCGAGATCCACCTCGTGAAGCGGCTCGCCGACGAGCACCCGTCGCTCCACGTGGAGTGCCTCGACCCGAGCGTCTGTCCCTGCACGACGATGTCGCGGATCGACGCCCCGCACCTCGCCTGGGTCCTCGAAGAGCTCGTCGAGGGCCGGGTCCGCAACCAGATCACCGTCGACGACGAGACCGCCGAGATGGCGAGGGTCGCCCTCGAGCGGATGCTGGCGATCCCCTAGGACCCGACGCGCCGGCTCAGCGCCGCGCCTTCGGCTTCGCGGCCGGCGGGCGCGCGCGGCCGGTCGATGCCTTCGGGGCCCTGCCGTTCGCCGACGGCGCGCGGCGGGGTGCGCGCACGGGGGGCAGGACCTTTCGCAGGACGACGCCCGTGTGGCTGTCGGGGTCGGCCGCGACGTCCTCGGGGGTGCCCTCGGCCACGATCGCGCCGCCGCCCGCCCCGCCCTCCGGGCCGAGGTCCACGAGCCAGTCCGCGGACTTCACGACGTCGAGGTTGTGCTCGATCACGACGACGGTGTTGCCCTGGTCGACGAGCCGCTGGAGCACCTCCAAGAGCCGGCGGACGTCCTCGAAGTGCAGGCCCGTCGTCGGCTCGTCGAGGACGTACAGGGTGTGGCCCGTCGGGCGGCGCGCGAGCTCGGTCGCGAGCTTCACGCGCTGGGCCTCGCCACCGGACAGCGTGGGTGCGGGCTGGCCGAGCCGCACGTAGCCGAGACCCACGTCGACCAGGGTCTGGACGTGCCGGGCGATGGCGGGCTGGCGCTCGAAGAACCCGAGCGCCTCCTGGGCGGGCATCGCCAGCACGTCGGCGATCGAGCGGCCCCGGAAGAGCACCTCGAGCGTCTCGCGGTTGTAGCGCGCCCCCTCGCACACCTCGCACGAGACGTACACGTCGGGGAGGAAGTGCATCTCGATCTTGATCGTCCCGTCGCCGGCGCAGGCCTCGCACCGGCCGCCCTTCACGTTGAAGGAGAACCGGCCGGGCTGGTAGCCGCGGACCTTCGCCTCGGGCGTCTCGGCGAACAGGCGGCGGATCTTGTCGAACACGCCGGTGTACGTCGCGGGGTTCGACCTCGGCGTCCGGCCGATCGGCTGCTGGTCGACGGCGACGACCTTGTCGATGAGCTCGGCGCCCTTCACCTCGTCGTGGTCGCCGGGGAGCTCCCTCGCGCGGTTGACCGTGTGCAGCAGCGACTTGAGGAGGATCTCGGTGACGAGGGAGGACTTGCCCGACCCCGAGACCCCGGTCACCGCGACGAAGCAGCCGAGGGGGAAGGCGACGTCGAGGTCGCGGAGGTTGTTGGCCCTCGCGCCGAGCACGACGAGCTCGCCCATCTCCCGTGGGCGCCGCGACGCGGGCAGCGCGATGGCGCGACGCCCCGACAGGTAGTCGCCCGTGATCGACGCCGCGTTGTGCTCGATGCCGTCGGCCCCCGTCACCGGTCCCGAGTGGACGACCTGGCCGCCGAGCTCGCCCGCGCCCGGGCCGATGTCGACGACGTGGTCGGCCGCACGGATCGTCTCTTCGTCGTGCTCGACGACGATGACCGTGTTGCCGATGTTGCGCAGCCGCTCGAGGGTGCCGATGAGACGCTGGTTGTCCCGCTGGTGCAGCCCGATCGACGGCTCGTCGAGGACGTAGAGCACGCCGACCAGCCGCGAGCCGATCTGGCTGGCGAGACGGATCCGCTGGGCCTCGCCGCCCGACAGGGTGGCCGAGGAGCGCGACAGCGAGAGGTACTCGAGCCCCACGTCGACGAGGAACTGCGCGCGCTCGAGGATCTCCTTGATCACGCGCTCGCCGATGATCGCCTCGCGCTCGGTGAGCTCGATGGCGGCGAAGAACGAGACGAACTCGGCGATGGACAGGGCGCAGACCTGGGCGATGGAGCGGTCGAGCACGGTCACGGCGAGGGACGAGGGCTTGAGGCGGGCCCCGCCGCACGTCGAGCACGCGACCTCGCGCATGTACGCCTCGATCTGCTCGCGGGTCCAGTCCGAGTCGGCCTCGCCGTGGCGCCGCTCGAGCCAGTTGACCACGCCCTCGTAGCTCGCCTCGTAGCTGCGCAGCCGGCCGTAGCGGTTGCGGTACTTCACGAGCACCGGCGCCCCGCCCGTGCCGTACAGCAAGAGCTTGCGGTCCTTCTCCTTCAGCTTGCGCCACGGGGTGTCGAGCGAGAACTTGCCGAGCTCGGCGGCCCCGCCGAGCAGCCCCGCGAAGTAGCCCGTGCGCGCCCCGGCCCACGGCGCGAGCGCGCCCTCCCCCACCGACAGCGACGGGTCGGGGACGACGAGCTGCGCGTCGACCTCGTAGCGCGTGCCGAGGCCCGCGCACGTCGGGCACGCGCCGTAGGGCGAGTTGAAGGAGAAGTCCCTCGGCGCGGGCTCGTCGAAGCTGATCCCGCACTCCGCGCAGGCGAGCTGCTCGGAGAACATGAGCTCGGAGGTCGCCGTGCCGTCCTCGTCGAGGACCGCGACGGCCGCCGAGCCGCTGCCGAGCCGCAGTGCCGTCTCGACTGACTCGGTCAGCCGCTGGCGGATGGCCGGGCCGACGACGAGCCGGTCGACGACCACCTCGATCGTGTGCTGCTCGTAGCGCGCGAGGTCGAGGGCGGCCCGCTCGCCGAGCTCGAGCACGTCGCCGTCGACGCGGACCCTCGAGTACCCCTGCCGGCCGAGGTCGTCGAGGAGCGCGTGGTACTCGCCCTTGCGCCCGCGCACGACCGGTCCGAGCACCAAGAGCCGGGTCCCCGCCCCGAGGTCCAGCACCTGGTCGACGATCTGCTGGGGCGTCTGGCGGCCGACCTCCTTGCCGCACGAGGGGCAGTGCGGCCGGCCGATCCGGGCGAACAGGAGGCGGAGGTAGTCGTAGACTTCCGTGACCGTGCCCACGGTCGAGCGGGGGTTCCGCGACGCCGACTTCTGGTCGATGGAGATCGCCGGCGAGAGCCCCTCGATGAAGTCCACGTCGGGCTTGTCCATCTGGCCGAGGAACTGGCGGGCGTAGGCCGAGAGGCTCTCGACGTAGCGGCGCTGCCCCTCGGCGTAGATCGTGTCGAAGGCGAGGGAGGACTTCCCCGAGCCCGAGAGCCCGGTGAAGACGACCAGCTTGTCCCGAGGGATCTCGAGGTGGACGTCCTTCAGGTTGTGCTCGCGGGCGCCGCGCACCACGATCCGGTCCGCCATCGGCCGGAGGCTACCGGTCTGCTGTGACCGGCCCTCGATCTCCCGAGACCGCCCCTTCCTGGGTCAGCTCGGCCAGCATCCCGATCACCTCGTGCAGCTCGTCGCGGAGCGCGGCGGCCTCCTCGAAGCGCAGGTCTTTGGCGGCCTCGAGCATCTCGCGCTCGAGGCGCCCGGCGTCCTCGTGGAGCGCCGTCGCCTCGGTGCGCCCGAGCCGCGGGCGCGCCTGCCGGGCACGGCCACCCCGCCGGCCCCGCCCCCGGTCGGCGTCCTGCCCCGAGCCGCGAAGCCGCCCGAGGATGTCCTTCACGGCCGAGGAGATCGACTGGGGGTCGATCCCGTTGGCGGCGTTGTAGGCGAGCTGGGCGGCGCGGCGCCGCTCGGTGACCGAGAGGGCGGTCCGCATCGAGTCGGTGATCGTGTCGGCGTAGAGGACGGCGCGCCCGCGCGCGTTCCGCGCAGCGCGGCCGATCGTCTGGATCAGCGAGGAGCTCGAGCGCAAGAACCCCTCCTTGTCGGCGTCGAGGATGGCGACGAGCCCCACCTCGGGCAGGTCGAGCCCCTCGCGCAGCAGGTTGATCCCCACGAGCACGTCGAACTCCCCGAGCCGCAGGGAGCGGAGGATCTCGATGCGCTCGATCGTGTCGATGTCGGAGTGCAGGTACTGGACCCGCACCCCGGCGTCGGCGAGGTAGCTGGTCAGGTCCTCGGCCATCTTCTTCGTGAGGGTCGTGACCAGGACCCGGTCGCCCTCCTCGACCGACGTCGCGATGCGCGCGCGCAGGTCGTCGATCTGGCCGCGGGTGGGCACGATCTCGACCGGGGGGTCCACGAGGCCGGTCGGGCGGATCACCTGCTCGACGACGGCGTCGGAGACCTGGGCCTCGTAGGGGCCGGGGGTCGCCGAGACGAAGACGATCTGGGGCACGCGTCCGAGGAACTCGTCGAAGCGCAGGGGACGGTTGTCGAGGGCGGAGGGCAGCCGGAACCCGTGCTCGACGAGCACGTCCTTGCGCGACTTGTCGCCCGCGTACTGCCCGTTCAGCTGGGGGACCGCCACGTGGGACTCGTCGACGACGACGAGGAAGTCCTCGGGGAAGTAGTCGAGCAGGGTGTAGGGCCGCTCCCCGGGCGCGCGGCCGTCGAGGTGCCGTGAGTAGTTCTCGATGCCGGCGCACGTGCCCGTCTCGGCCAGCATCTCGAGGTCGTGCTCGGTCCGCGCCCGGAGGCGCTGGACCTCCAGCAGCTTGTTCTGGGCCTGGAACTCGGCGAGCCGCACCTGGAGCTCGGCCTCGATCGACTCGATCGCCCTCGCCATCGTCTCGTCCCCCGCCACGTAGTGCGACGCCGCGTAGATCGCGACGTCCTCGAGGGTCGTGCGCACGTCGCCGGTGAGCGGGTCGAAGACCGAGATGCGCTCGAGGACGTCGCCGAAGAACGAGAAGCGGATCGCCTCCTGCTCGTAGCTCGGCAGCAGCTCGACGGTGTCGCCGCGTACCCGGAACGTCCCGCGCAAAAGCGTCATGTCGTTGCGCGTGTAGTGCATGTCGACGAGGCGGCGCAGAAGGGCGCGCTGGTCGTAGGACTCCCCCGCCACGAGCGACGCCATCTTCTTCGCGTACTCCTCCGGCGAGCCGAGCCCGTAGATGCACGAGACCGACGCGACGACGACGGTGTCGCGCCGGGTGAGCAGCGACGACGTCGAGGCGTGCCGGAGACGGTCGATCTCGTCGTTGATCGAGGAGTCCTTCTCGATGTAGGTGTCCGTCCTCGCGATGTACGCCTCGGGCTGGTAGTAGTCGTAGTAGGAGACGAAGAACTCGACACGGTTGTCGGGGAGCATCTCTTTGAGCTCGGCCGCGAGCTGCGCGGCGAGCGACTTGTTCGGCTCGATGACGAGCGTCGGTCGCTGCAGCTGCTCGACCATCCACGCGATGGTCGCCGTCTTGCCGGACCCGGTGATGCCCTCGAGGGTCTGGAAGCGAAGCCCGTCGAGGACGCCCTGGCTCAGCGCTGCGATCGCCTGCGGCTGGTCGCCCGCTGGCTGGAACGGCGACTGGACCCGGAACGCGCGCTCGGTCGTCACGCCGCCACCAGCCGGTCCCAGAGCTCGTCCACGGCCTTCGAGAGCTGCTCGAGGTCCCCGGCGTTGTCGAGGACCTCGTCGGCGAGCGCGACCCGGTCGTCGCGCGGGACCTGCGCGGCCATCCGCAGCTCGGCGTCCTCGCGCGCCAGCCCGCGCTGGGCGACCAGCCGTTCGAGCGCCACGTCGCGCGGGCACTCGACGCAGACGACGCGGTCGATCCTCAACAGGTCGCGGTGCTCGGGGCGGAAGAGCGGGATCGCGACGACGACCACCTGCGCGCGCGCCCGCGCCTCGCCGACTTGGCGCACCAGCTCGGCGCCGATCGCGGGGTGCAGGATCTCGTTCATCCTCGCCGTCGACGCGGGGTCGGCGAAGGCGAGGGTCGCGAGCGCGGTGCGGTCGAGCGTGCCGTCCGTGGCGAGCACCGTGGCACCGAACGCGGCGACGAGTCGTGCGAGCACGGGGCTCCCGGGCTCGACCACCTCGCGCGCGATCACGTCCGCGTCGACGACCGCTGCGCCGTGGGTCGCGAGCCGCTGCGTCACCGACGACTTGCCGCACCCGATCCCCCCGATGATCGCGACGGTCGACACGCGACCACGCTACGGGCTTGCTGCGACGCATCGCATCGTCAACGTCGACACACGCGTGTTTTTCATCGTCGATTTAGAGGGATTCGGGAGTGCCTGTCGTACACTCGAGAGCCCCGTGACGCTGCAAACGCCGACGATCCAGGTTCCCGCTGCGGACCGCGACGCCGCCGGCGTCGACGAGGGCCGCCGGTCGCGCTGGCAGCTGGCGCTCCTCGCGGCCATCGCCTATCTCCCGCTCCTGTTCACCCACCCCGGGTGGATCGCCGCGGACACGAAGGCCTACCTCTACCTCGATCCCACGAGGCTGCTGCGCACCGCGCGCTACCTCTGGAACCCCAACGTGGGGATGGGGTCGGTCACCCACCAGAACATCGGCTACCTCTTCCCGATGGGGCCCTGGTACTGGTTCTTCCACGTCCTCGGGGTCCCGACCTGGGTCGCCCAGCGCCTCTGGATGGGCACCTTGCTGTTCGCCGCCGCGACGGGTGTGCGCTACCTCGCGCGCCTCCTCGGGATCTCGGAGTGGGGCCAGCTCGCCGCCGCGCTGACCTACATGCTGACGCCCTTCTTGATCGACTACCTCGCGCGGACCTCGGCGATTCTGATGCCCTTCGCGGGGCTCGGCTGGCTCGTGGGGTTCATCGTCCTCGCCGTGCGCCGGGGCGGGTGGCGCTACCCCGCGCTCTTCGCGCTCGTCGTGGCGCTGATCGGCGGCGTGAACGCGACGAGCGTGCTCCTCGTCGGGCTCGCCCCCGCGCTGTGGCTCCTGCTCGCCGGTCTCTCGAAGGAGGCCACCTGGGGGCGCGTCGCGCTCGCCACGCTGAAGGCCGGGGTCCTGAGCGTGGGGGTCTCGCTCTGGTGGGTGGCTGGGCTGTGGGCCGAGGGCGCGTACGGCATCAACGTCCTTCGCTACACCGAGACGTTCCCGACGGTCACGCTCACCTCGCTCGCCTCCGAGGCGCTCCGCGGCCTCGGGTACTGGTACTTCTACGGCAACGACAAGATCCAGCCCTGGACGCTCGCGTCCTCGGGGTACATGTCGCACGGCCTCGGTGTGCTCGTGAGCTTCGCGCTGCCCGCGCTCGCGCTCGCCGGCGCCGCCCTCGTGCGCTGGCGCTACCGCGCGTTCTGCGTGCTGCTGGTCGTGCTCGGCGTCGTCCTCGCCGTCGGCGCGTACCCGCTCGCGCACCCGACGCCGATCGGCCTCGTCCTCCGCGCGATCGGCGAGAACTCGACGGTGGGGCTCGCCATGCGGTCCTCCAACCGCGTCATCCCGCTCGTCGTCCTCGGCCTCGCCCTCCTCCTGGGGGCGGGGGTGGGCGCGCTCCGCGCGTGGCGCCCGACCGCCTCGATGGTCGCGGGGCTCGTGGTGGGCGTCCTCGCCTGCGTGAACATGGCCCCGCTCTTCGAGGGGCACGTCGTGGCGACCAACCTCATGTTCCCCGAGACGCTCCCCCGCTACGTCACGAACGCGGCGGACTACCTGAACGCGCGGGGCACCGCGCCCGTGCTCGGGATCCCTGGGGTCGACTTCGGCTACTACCGCTGGGGGGTGACGATGGACGCGGTCTGGCCCGGGCTGCTCACCCGGCCGTACATCCAGCGCCAGGCCGTGCTCCAGGGCGAGCCCGCCAGCGCCAACCTGCTGCGCGCGCTCGACGAGTCGATCCAGGACGGCACGCTCGACCCACAGACGCTCGCGCCCATGGCACGGCTGCTGGGCGCGAGCAACGTGCTGCTGCAGTCCGACGTCCAGTACGAGCGCTTCGACACCCCGCGCCCCCAGGCGCTGTGGCTCCAGCTGCGCCACCCGAAGGGCGGGATGACCTACGTGCGGGGGTTCGGGCCCGCCCGACCGACGGGCACGCTGGTCGGCCCGATCATCGACGAGACCCAGCTGTCGATCCCGACGAACGCGAGCTTCCCGCCCGCGCTCGCCATCTTCCACGTCCGCAACCCCCGCGGCCTGTTGCGCACCGAGTCGCTCCAGGACCCGATCCTGCTCGCCGGCGACGGCGAGGGCGTCCTCTTGGCCGCGGGGGCGGGGCTCCTCGACGGCTCGCCGCGCGCGATCGTCTACGCGGCCACCAAGTCGCCGTTCGGGCTCGCTCGGCTCGCCGACAAGCCGGGCGCGCTGCTCGTCCTCACGGACACCAACGCCAACGAGCTCGACACGTGGGGGACGCTGCACACGACGTACGGCTACGTCGAGCCCGCCGGCGCGACGCCACCGGTCTACAACCCCGCCGAGCAGGCGCTGCCCATCTTCTCGACGGCGTCGTCGTCGAGCCAGACGGTCCTCGTCCTTCACGGGCTGCGCTCGGTCACGGCCTCCGGGTACGGGAACCCGGTCGCCAACGCACCCGAGGCCGCGCCGATCCACGCCGTCGACGGGGACGTCCGGACCGCCTGGACGGTGGGCGCGTTCAGCGATCCGCGCGGGCAGTTCCTGCGCATCGGGTTCCTCCGCCCGACGACGGTGTCCCGCGTCACCCTCCAGCAGCCCCAGTTCGGCGTGCGCTCGCGCTTCATCACCAAGGTGCGCCTTGGCTTCTCGGACGGCTCGCAGGTGACCGCCCTCCTCGGGCCGAGCTCGCGCGGTCGAGGCCAGACCGTCCACTTCTCCAAGCGCCGCTCGAGCTCGCTCACCGTCACGATCGAGGACGTGACGGGCTCGCACACCGACTTCTCCGGGTCGAGCGGCGTGGGGTTCGCCGAGGTGAAGGTCCCCGGCGTCGGGCCGGCGGTCTCGACGCTGCGGCTGCCGACCGACCTGCTCAACGGCGCCGGCGACGCCGGCGACCACCGCACGCTCGTGATCCTGCTGCACCGCCTGCGTGCGGCGACCGTCCCCCCGCGCTCGGACCCCGAGCTGTCGATGTCGCGCACCTTCTACCTGCCCTCGCCGAGGGCGTTCGTCGTCTCGGGCACCGCCCGGCTCTCGACCCTCGTCCCGGACGCGACGATCGACGCGCTCCTCGGTCGCGGCGGCGGCACGGGCGACCGCGTGGTCTCGACGAGCAGCTCCTCGACGCTCACCGGCTCGCTGAACAACGGCTCGTGGGCCGCCTTCGACGCAGACCCGTCCACGTCATGGTCGCCCGCGTTCCTCACGCTCGGGTCGCCCTGGGTGGCCGCCAAGCTCTCGGCGCCCACGAGCCTCAACACGGTGACGCTCCGCTTCGTCAACGACGGGCGCCACAGCCTCCCGACCACCGTGCGCATCACGACGGACACGGGCCAGCACGCCCTCGTGCCCATCCCCCGCGTGCCGGTGCCGACCCTCTCGGTGAAGCAGGGTCGTGTCGCCGTCGCGGTCCTCCACTTCGCCCCGCTCTTCGGGACGACGTTCCGCTTCACCTTCCCGACGCGGCGCACCGTGCCCACGACCGACCACGTCTCGGGCCTGCCGATCGCCCTGCCCGTGGGGATCGCCGAGATCACGATGCCCGGCGTCGCGCCCGGGACGACGCCCGTGCGGCTGCCCGGCACCTGTCGGGGGGACCTGCTTGCGATCGACGGCGTCCGCGTCCCGATACGGATCACCGGCACGACCGGCCACGCCCTCGTCCAGGGCGCGTCGAGGGTCACGGCCTGCGGCGCGCCCGTGCACCTCTCCAAGGGACGGCACCTGCTCACGACGGCGCCCGGGTACCACGCGGGGTGGAACCTCGACACGCTCGCGCTGCGGAGCGGGCCGATCGCCCCCCGCGGCCAGGTGCTCCCGACCGCCAGGGTCACCCACGTCGCCTGGACGAGCCCCGTCGCGCTGCACGCCACGCTGTCTGGCCAGTCGACGGCGTCGTGGCTCGTGCTCAACCAGAGCTACTCGCGGGGCTGGCAGGCCGCCGTCAACGGCCACGCCTTGAGCGCCCCGATCCTGCTCGACGGCGGGTTCACCGCGTGGCATCTGGGCGCGACGCGCGCCGGGGCGACCGTCGCGATCTCCTGGGCGCCCCAGCACACCGTCGACGTGGCGCTGCTCTTGAGCCTCCTCGCCCTCGTCGTGGTCCTCGGCTGCATCGTCGTCGGTGCACGGCGCCGCACGCGGGGGCCGAGCGACGACCCCGCCCGCACCGCGGTGCTCGCCTGGCCGTGGCGCGAGCGCGCCGCGCCGTCGCTCGTGGCGGCGGCCATCGCGACGGCCGTCGCCATGGCGATCGCCGGTCCGGCGGTCGCCCTCGTCGTCATCCCGCTCCTCGCGCTCGCCTGGTGGCGCCCGCCGCTGCGCGCCGTCCTCGCGCTCGCGCCCGCCGCGCTGGTGGGGCTCGCCGCGCTCTACGTCGTCGAGCGGCAGCGCAAGTACGGCTGGCCGCACAACATCCAGTGGCCGGCGCACTTCGGCGCAGCGAACACCATCGCCTGGATCGCCGTGGCGCTCCTGCTCGTCGACGTCGCCGCCTACGGGTTCGGCCCCTCCGCCGCGGCGAGCCGCGACGCGGGTGACGCGGGCGCCACCGCGGGGTCGTCGAGGTCCGCGACGGCGGCGGCCACGACGGCGGCCACGGCCACGCCCACGCCCGGGACGGCGCCGCCGCCGACGGCGACGACCGAGGGCGGCGGGCTCGCCCGGGTCATCCCGTCGCGGCTGCTCGGCTCGGCGGCGGCGCTGCTGCGGCCCGCCCAGGACGAGGACGACCACCGACCCGCCGGCCAGCTCATCGCGCTGCCCGCCGACGGGCTCGCCCGCTCGCTTGCGCTGCTGCGCGCGTTCCGTCACGAGCAGGACGACCCGGACCTCTTCTACCGGACGATGGCGCTCGACACGCTGCACCGGTTGACCGGCTCGACGCCGCTGTTCAACCGCACCGTGGTCGACGTGGGCGGCGGGGCCGGCTACTTCGCCGAGGCGTTCCGCGACGCCGGGGCGCGCGTCGTCCTCGTCGAGCCCGAGGCCGCGGCCCCGATCCCCGAGCCCGCCGACCCCGACGACGAGACGATCGACCCCCGCGAGCGCCACGAGCGTGCCGTCTGGCCGGGCCGGCTCCTGCCGGGCACCACGCTCGCGGGCGACGGGCTGGCGCTCCCCCTCCCCGACGACGTCGCGGACCTCGTCTTCTCCTCCAACGTGCTCGAGCACGTCCGCGACCCGGCGCGGTTCATCGACGAGGCGGTCCGCGTCGCGCGCCCGGGCGGCCAGGTCTACCTCTCGTTCACCGTCTGGCGCTCCCCCTGGGGCGGGCACGAGACCTCGCCGTGGCACCTCATCTCGGGCGAGTTCGCGCTGCGCCGCTACACGAAGAAGCACGGCCACCCGCCGAAGAACGTCTACAACGAGACGCTCTTCGCGCTGTCCGCGGGCAAGGTGCTGAAGCTCGTCCGCGCGCGCGACGACGTGCTCGTCCTCACCGCCGAGCCGCGCTACTCACCGCGGTGGGCCAAGTGGGTCGTCCGCGTGCCCGGGCTACGCGAGCTCGCGACCTGGAACCTGGTCGTGCTCCTCGAGAAGCTCTAGGGCGGACCGCTCGCGGCGAGCAGCGCGAACAGCGACGCGGCGGTCCTCGACCAGGTGAGCGACTGGGCGCGTGTCCGCGCGGCGCGGCCGAGCCGCCGGCGCCGCTCGTCGTCGAGCAGGACCTCGGCGATCGCGATGCCGAGCTGGGCGTCGTCGCCGACGAGCACCCCCGTCTCGCCGTCGACGACGGCGTCGCGGTGCCCGGCGATGTCGGTGGCGACGGCCGGCGTCGCGCACGCCCCGGCCTCGGTGAGCGTCATGCCCCACCCCTCGCGGAGCGAGGAGGAGGCGACGAGCCACGCCGAGCGGTACAGCGAGAGGAGCGCGCGGTCGTCCACGCGACCGCGCAGCTCGACGTAGCCGGCGGCCCCGAGCTCGCGCCGCAGCGCCTCGAGGCGCGGGCGCTCGTAGCCCTCGCCGACGATGACGGCGCGCAGCATCGGGACCGACGACTTGGCCTCGGCGAGCGCGCGCAGCAGCACCTCGTAGCGCTTCACCGGCACGAGGCGCCCGACGGCGACGACGAGGGGCTCGGCGGCGCGCCGCCCGCCCGGCGTGTAGCGGTCGTCGACCCCGGGGGGCACGACGTGGACGTTGCGCGGTGCCAGCCCGAGCTGGGCGACGATCTCGTCGCGCGAGGACGCCGACAGGGTGGCGACCGGCGTCGTGCGGTAGACGAGCGGGGCGACGTGGCGCTCGACGGCGTCGCCGATCGCCGCGTACGCCGGCTTGAGCGTCATCTGCCACATCTCGCGGTGGACGTGGTGCAGGACGGCGAGGCGCGGGCCGTGGAACCACAGCGGCGAGAAGAACGGCACGCCGTTCCAGACGTCCACCACCGCGTCGGGGCGCTGCGCGCGGAACCGATAGGCCTCCGAGGCCACCTGGGGGAAGACCTCGTAGCGGCCGCCCCAGCGCACGACCCGGTAGCCGTTGCGGGTGGTCTCTCGGGCCTCGCCCGCGACCATCGAGGTCCGCAGCTCGACGTCGAGCCCGGCGTTGGCCCAGTGCGTCGCCACGCGGTCGGCGTGGAGCTCCGAGCCCCCCGCCTCGGGGTCGGCCAGGTCGCGCCACGCGACGATCCGAACGCGCCGGATCGGCGAGTCCGCGAGGAGGGCCTCGAGGGCGACGTGCTGCTCGCTGGGGTCCACGACGGCCGTCCCGTGCTCGAAGGCTCGATAGTACCTAGTCGACGCGCCGCGCCGCGAGGGCGGTGACCGTCATGACGATCAGCCCGGCCGCGACGACGAGCTGCGCCTCGAGGTCGTGCACGGCCGTCGGGTGCCAGGCGCCGTGCGCGGTCGAGATGAGCCAGAACGCGGCGGCGGTGCCGACGACGAGCCACGCCGCGGCGAGGCGCACCCCGCGCGCGAGCAGGTACGTGGCCAAGAGGAAAGAGAGTCCGAGGACACCCATCGCGGCCACGAGCACGGCGAGGGATCCCGACGCCCCGAGGAGCCGCGGCGGGAAGATGACCGAGAGCAGCGCCCGCGGCGCGACGGCCGCGACGAGGAGCAGCAGCGCGCACGGCACGGCGTAGAGGCCGAGGACGACGGCGAGCTGGCGGCGGGCGTGGCTGCCCGCGCGGTGGCCGATCGACGCCTCGGGGAGCAGGTAGTAGGAGAGGACGATCGCGACGAAGACCAGCGTCTTCGCCACGACGGCGATCGCCGCGTAGCGGCCCGAGCCGTGCGCGTCGAGGCGCCCCACCAAGAACACGTCGGCGTACTGCAGCAGCGCGAGCATGGCGAACGCGCAGATCGACGCCACGAGGTCGCCCCCGAGCTCGCCGCGCGGCGGGGTGCCCGCCGCCGTGCGCGACAGGTCCGGGACCGCGCGCGCCGCCGCCCAGCTCGCGTGGGCCCACGTGACCAGCTCGGCGACGAGGATGCCTGCGACCGCGCCCGTGACCCCGAGGACGGCGGCGCCGGTGAGCACGGCGGCGGTGCGCGCGATCCCCTCCAGGAGGAAGTTCGCCGCCAGCGGGTGGTAGCGGCGGCACGACTGCAGGAAGGCCCGCTCGACGGCGATGGCGACCCAGCACCCCGCGCCGAGCGCGGTGAGCAGGACGGCGACCCAGCTGCGCCCGCCGAGCCCCCTCGCGACGAACGGCGCGGCAATCGCGGCCACCACGGCGAAGACGCCGAGCCCGCGGACCACCTGGCGCGAGACCTGGCGCCGCCACGCCTCGAGCTCGGCGTGGCCGCTGCGGGCGAGCCACCACGACGAGCGGCGCACGACGGCGATCGCGATCGCTGAGCCCGGCAGCGAGACCACGAGGAACAGCCCGACCATCTGGGCGAAGGCGCCGTAGGCGGCGCTGTGGTCCCGGACGGGCAGCACGCGTGCGAGGACGATCGTGACGACGAGGTTGAGGCCGTTCGCGACCAGCCCGGCGATCGCGACGATCAGCGCGTCGCGCACCGAGGCCCGCGTCGAGGGGGTGACGTTGCGGCCGTCGTCGAGGCTCGGGGCCGCGGGCGGCTCCGTCATCGCGATGCCGCCAGCACGCACGGCCCGAGCGCGCTCGGGCCGAGGGCCGCAGCGACCCGCTCGCAGCGCGCGGCCGTCGCCGGGCCGACGAGGTGCGCCGGATCGAGCGACGACGTGACGCGGAAGACCCACGCGTCGTCGGCGACCAGGGGCGCCGTGCCGAGGACCTCGGTGAAGAAGACGGCCGCGGGCGCGGGGGGCTGGCCCGTCGAGAGGAAGTGGCCGTGGAAGGTCACGGGCACGACGACCTCGGTCACGCCGTCGCGGACGACCATCGCGCGCACGAGCACGGCGTTCGCGGTCGTCGCGGTCGGCCGGGTTCGGTGCCCCGAGCAGAGCGGGCAGGTGGCGAGGTCGACGAGCACCGCGGTCGCCGGGGCGTCGACGCCCGCGCGCGACGGCGTGGACTGCGGGCCGCTCCCGCCGAGCATCGCCTGGGCGAAGGCGCCGTCGGCCTGCCACGTGAGCGGGCTCTGCAGGACGGGGCCCGGGAACGGGTACGCGAGGACCACGCCCGGACCGTGTCCGGCTCGCCACCACGCGGGCACCGCGACGTGGACCGTGCGCAGCGGGAGGCTCTGGGCAACCGGCACCGCGACGGGGATCGCGACGCCCGCGAGGACGATCGCCCCGCACGCGACCCCGAGGCGTCCGCGCCGCTCGAGGGCGCGCACGCCGCGGGCGATGACGACGATGGCCGCGAGGAGCGCGAACACCGCGATGCGGAACTGCAGGACGTTCTGCAGGATCGGGAGCCGGCCGATCCACTGCCACGGCGCCCACCCGACGAAGAGCGGGCTGAGCGAGAGCAGGAGGCAGATCGCCGCCGTGAGCGCGGCGACCCGGCTGACGGCGTCGCGCCATCGCCACATCGCGATCGCCGCCGTCGCGAGGACGACACCCCAGCCGAGGAGCTGGAGCTGGACGACCGGCGGGCCGCTGTACCCGGTGATGGCGGTGAGCCGCGCGGCGACCAGGTGGGGGCGGAGCAGGTCGAGGACCGAGGTGCCGCCCGTGTCGGGGTTGAACCCCGGTCCCCAGATGTTGCCCTTCAGGCTCCGGGGCCCCCACAGGGCGTAGCCCGCGGGGAGCGCGAGCAGGATCGCCGTGACGCCGAGCGGGAGGACGAGCCGCCGCGCGACGGCGACGGCCGCCTGCGGCACGTGCCATGTGACGAGCCACGTGACGCCGAGGATGGCGAGGACGATGGCGACGACGACCGCGCACAGCAGCAGGAGCTCGGTGCTCACGAAGAACTGCGCGAGGAGCGCGAGCACGAGGAGCACCTGGCCGCGCCGTGATCGCCGGCGATCGGTATCGACGGCGTCGACGACGCCGAGGGCGATGAGCGGGAGGATCCCGATCCAGGCCGTCATGAGGTGGCTGACCGCGAGGCTCGCGATCACGTAGGGCGAGAAGCCGTACAGGAGGGAGAGGACGACGCGCGCGGCGGTCGAGTCCGTCACGCGCCGCAGCAGCAGGTCCATCGCCCCGACCGCGACGGGGATCGCGAGCAGGAGGGCGACGTTCTCGGTGAGGACCGGCCCGAAGAGCCACGTCAGCGGGGCGAGCACGACGCCGAGGCCGAGCACCGAGGTGTTCGCGAGGAGGTTGATGCCGGCCGGATGGAACAGGTCGCGCGAGAAGACGAGGCTGTGGCCGGTCGTGAGGGCGTGCGCGGGCCACGCGAGGAACCACTGGAACAGCGAGGGGTCGCCGCAGCCGCAGACCCCGCGCGTCGTCGGCGAGCTGACCCAGAGCCGGCCCCACAGCGCGGCGGAGCCGAGGAGGCCGACTCCGAACAGCGACGCCGGCTCGCCCCACGCTCGCCACGAGCTGCGCGCGCTCACCTCGTGGCGGCCCTCGGCGGCAGCACCGGTGCGTCGCGTCCGGTCCCGCCGGCCGTCGGGCGCGACTCCTCGTGGTACTCCTCTTCCACGTTCACCGACCAGATGTCGTGGTGCGCGCCGAAGAGGTTCTCGACGGTGAGCATCGCCGTGTACATCGAGTGGTCCTGGTTGTTGTAGCGGTGCATGCCGTTGCGGCCGACCAGGTGCAGGCCGCGGACCGAGGTGTCGAAGTACTCGACGACGTGGGCGACGTTCGCCCGGTAGTCGCTGTCGTAGTAGGGGTACGCCTTGGGCACGCGGACGACGAAGCCGCGCTCGACCTCATCGGTGCCGACGAGCCCGAGCGACTCGAGCTCCTTGGACGCCATGGCGATCAGGTCGTCGTCGGTCATCTCCCAGACGTCGTCGCCCTCGAAGACGAAGTACTCGAGCCCGAGGCAGGCCTTCCCGTCCTTCACGAGGTACGGCGACCACGACCCGAAGTTCTGGATGCGCCCGACCTTGACGTCGGCGGCGTGGACGTAGATCCAGTTGTCGGGGAACGACGCGGTGCGCGGCACGACGAGCGCGACCGTGAGGAAGTCGCGGTAGTGCAGGCCGTCCCCGGCGCGGCGCACGTCGTCGGGGACCGGGGGGTCGACGGCGGCGACGAGCTCGCGCATCGGCATGGTCGAGATCACCGACGACGCAGCGAGCCGCGTGGTCGTCCCGTCGACCGCCCTCGTCGTCACCGCGTCGACCTGGCCGTCCACGGCGTGCACGCCGACGACGCGCTCGGCCATCCGCACCTCGCCGCCGCCCGCGACCACGAGGTCGCGGCAGCGCTCCCACATCATCCCGGGGCCGTACTTCGGGTACTGGAACTCCTCGATGAGGCTCGTGATCTCCTTCTGGTTGCGCCGCGGCAGCAGGGCGTTGGCGATGGCCTTGCCGAGCGACAGGCCCTTCACGCGCTGGGCCGCCCAGTCCGACGGCATCTGGTTGACCGGGACCCCCCAGACCTTCTCGGTGTAGGTCTTGAAGAAGCGGCGGTAGAGCCGCCAGCCGAACCGCGCGACGAGCCAGTTCTCGTAGTTGGACTGGTCCTTGGGCGGGTGCAGCTTGGCGAGGCCGTAGGAGCCCACGCAGCGGATCGCCTCCAGCACGCCCAGGTTCCGGAGGGCGTTCGACGCCCGGAGCGGGTAGTCGTAGTACTTGCCGTCGTAGAAGATCCGGCTCATCCGGGGCCGCATGAGGAAGTCCTCGTCGGGGAGGATCTCGTGCCAGAGGTCCTCGACGGCCCGCACCTTCGTGAAGAAGCGGTGCCCCCCGAGGTCGAAGCGCCAGCCGTCCCGCTCGACCGTGCGGCTGATGCCGCCGACGACGTCGTCCGCCTCGACGACGACCACCGGCGCGCCCCGCTTCACGAGCTCGTAGGCCGCGGTCAGCCCCGCCGGTCCCGCGCCGATCACGACGCACGGCGCCCCGCCGGGCGACGTCGGCTCGCCGGGGTCCACGAACGAACTCTATTTGGGCAACGCGTGCGTCAAGGTTGTCGGTGCGTACTCGAGCAGGTTCATCGACTGGTAGTAGACGAGCCGCTTCCCCGCGACGAGCTGCGTGGGATGGCGACCCGACGCCGTGATGAGCTGGCCACGAAGCTCCGCGCACGTCTGGTGGACGCCGTAGCCGACCGACCAGACGAGGTAGAACGGTTTGTCACCCGCGAGCGTTACAACCTGCCGTGCGAACAGCTGCGGCGACGTCGTCGAGAGCGCGTGCTTGTAGTCGACCCAGTCGACGATCACGGGGGTGGTGAAGCGCGGATAGCCGACGAAGCGGTAGTTGGTCGTGCCCGTGTAGCGCAGCAGCGATGGCCCGAGCTGGTCGGGGCACACGACGACGAGGGAGTTCGTGGGGACCTGGGCCTGCAGGACGACGGCGACCTTGCCCGCCTGGGTGCGCTGGGCGTGCGCGCCCCAGTGCGTCGTCCACAGCGCGAGGACGCTCACGAGCGTGAGGGCGCCCGCCTGGAGCCAGCGCGTCGGCAGCGCGACGATCCCGAGCGCCACGAGGATCACGAGCACGGGGAAGACAACGGAGGAGTACCGGGCCTGGAACGCCGTGCCGGCGGCGCGGCTGGCCACCCACCCGACGGCGAGCGTGCCGATCGCGATCCCACCGAGCGCCCGTGCGCGCGGCTGACCGGTGAGGAGGAGGTCGAGCCGGTTGCGCCCGGCAGGTGCCCCGGCGAAGCCGAAGACGAGCAGCACGAGGAAGCACAGGAGCGCGAGCTCGAGGTGGAGCGAGAGCGTCTCGGCCTGCACGGACTCGTTGACGACGAAGCTCGCGAACCAGCCGAACGCGGCGGCGAGCGTGGGCGCGGCGGACCACGGCGTGCCCGTGTGCGCCCGCTGGTAGAGGAAGGTGGGGACCCACGGCAGCCACGCCACGGAGCCCGCGACGAGCGCGGCCAGCCCGTAGGCGCCGCCCCGGCGTCGCGGATCGGTGCCGCGCACCGCCACGAGCAGGAGCCAGCAGCCGACCACGACGAGCAGGTACAGGGCCCAGTAGTGCGTGTAGAGGAGGAGCGCGGTGATCACCGCGAGGAGCGCGGCCCGTGGCCCGGTCGGCTTGGAGAGGAGCGCCTGGACGGCGCCGATCCCGGCCACCACGAGCAGCACCACGAGGGAGTACATCCGGGTCTCGGTCGCGAAGTACACGGCGAACGGCGACGACGCGAGCACCGCGAGGGCCGCGAGGGCCTCGACCCGCCCGAACCCGCGACGGACCACCCACCAGAAGAGCGGCAGCGCGAGCACGCCGAAGAGGCCCGAGAGGGAGCGGATGGCGGCGTCGGAGTGCCCGAAGGCGCCCATCCAGACGTGGAGGAGGTAGTAGTACAGCGGCGGGGCGCCGTCGTGGCGGAGCGCGCCGCCGATCGATCGCAGCGGAAGGGACGCGATGTTGACGGTCTGGGCCTCGTCGAGCCACATCTTCGACGTCGTCGTGAAGCGGTAGTACACGCCGACGATGACGTCGACGGCGCAGACCGCGACCATCGCGACCATGGCGAGCTGGACCGAGCCGCGGGGTGTGTCGAGTCGGCGACGGCGCCCGACGACGGGCGTCGTCGCGCTCGCGTCCTCCGTGACGGTCACGCCGAAGATCGTACGGTCTGGGCGTGCAGACCCGATGCGGCCGTGCGTCGTTGCTTGGCTATTGTGCCCTGAGGCAAGACCCGGGGGGGTGGCGTGGCGAGATACCTGTTGAAGCGGCTCGCGGCGCTCGTCGGCATCATCTGGATCATCTCGGTGTTCTGCTTCCTCTTGATCCACCTGCTGCCGGGCGATCCCTCCCGCAGCATCCTGGGGTTCAGCTGGACGCCCGCCTCGGGCCGGCTCTGGGACAAGCAGCACGGCTTCACGGGTCCCTTGGTATCGCAGTACTGGTACTGGCTGCGCCACGTCGCGGTGGGGAACCTCGGGATGTCGTCCTCTGGCCAGACCGTGGGCTCGATCATCGGCTCGGGCTTCAAGATCGACCTCGAGCTCGTGCTCTACAGCCAGATCCTCTCGTTCCTGTTCGCGATCCCGCTGGCGGTCTACGCGGCGCGCCGCCCCGGCGGCAAGATGGACGCGACCGCGACGACGACGACCTTCGCGTTCTACTGCCTCCCCGCGTTCATCCTCGTGGTCTGGCTCGTCCAGCTCCTGTGCGTGAGCAACCACATCTTCCCCGGACCGAGCACCTCGGCCTTCCCCACCGGCGGCAGCTTCGTCGGCAACGTGCTGACCAACCTGCACGTGATGTTCCTGCCGTCGTTCATCCTCGCGATCGGGACGACGGCGGTCTACTACCGCCTGCTCCGCGGCGAGATGGCCCAGACCCTCCAGGAGGAGTTCATCACCGTCGCGCGGTCCAAGGGGCTGTCGAACAACCGGATCCTCTGGCGCCACGCGCTCCGTCCGTCGTCGATCACCCTGCTCACGAGCACCGGCAACAACGTGGCGCTGCTGCTCACCGGGCTCTTCATCGTCGAGCTCAAGTTCGACCTGCCCGGGGTCGGCTGGGAGCTGGTCCAGGGGGTACCGGCCAAGGACTACCTCCTCGTGCAGGGGATCGCCCTCGTGACGGCGGTGGTCGTCGTCATCGTGAACTTCGCCATCGACATCATCACGACGTTCGTCGATCCGAGGATCGCCCGTGCGTGACGAGCTGGCCGCGGCGTACGGGGGCCGCTCGAGCGTCGACGTCGCGCTCCCGACGAACGGCGTCGGCGAGCCGGACCTCCTGAGCGACCTCGCCCCGGCCCCCGAGGAGCTGGCGCCGCGCCGCGCCAAGTTCGGGGTCTTCTTCTGGATCTGCATCGGGTGGCTCGGCATCCTCGCCTTCTTCGCGATCTTCGCCAACCTGCTCCCGTTCCAGGACCCGAACAACTTCGACTTCACGATCGGCCGCGACGCCTCCATCTCGTGGCACCACCTGCTCGGGACCGACCAGGACGGGCGCGACGTCCTCTCGAGGCTCGTCTACGGCGCCCGCACGTCGCTCATCATCGGGATCTTCGGCACCGCGATCGCCATGGGCGTCGGCGGCACGCTCGGGATGCTCTCGGCCTACGTCCGCGGCCGCTTCGACGGCGCCCTCTCCTTCTTCATGTACTGCGGGCTGGCGTTCCCCGGCATCATCGCCGTGATCGCGATCCTCGACTTCTGGGGCCGCACCGAGTGGCACATCATCCTCGTGCTCGGGCTCGCCTCGGTGCCGCTCATCTTCCGGCTCGTGCGCGCCGCGACGCTCGCGACGGCGACCAAGGAGTACATCACCGCCGCGAAGTCCCAGGGCGCGACCTCGTTCCGCGTCCTGTTCCACGACGTGTTCCCGAACGTCGCCCCCGCGCTCCTCGCCTACACGATCTTCACGCTCGGTGGCATCATCGCGGTCGAGGGCGCGATCGCGTTCCTCGGGCTCAGCGTCACCGGCCCGTCGTGGGGGAACATGATCTCGGACGCCGGCGGCGACGTCAGCGTCCGCATGGCCTTCATCCTCGCGCCCGCGATCGCCCTGTTCCTGACGCTCATCTCCCTCAACTACGTCGGCGAGCGGATCCGCGTCCGCTACGACCCCGGCGAGGTGAAGCTGTGACGGAGGCGCCGGCGATCGAGGATCGGATGCTGCTCGAGGTCACGGACCTGCGCACCGTGTTCTCCACCCCGCGCGGGCCGCTGTTCGCCGTCGACGGCGTCTCGCTGAGCCTCCACCAAGGAGAGACCCTCGGCGTCGTCGGCGAGTCCGGCTCGGGCAAGACCGTGCTCTCGCGCTCGATCATGGGGCTGCTCCCGGGGCGCAACACCACCCTGGAGGGGTCCGTGCGCTTCGACGGCCAAGAGCTGGTGGGCGCCTCGGAGGCGACGCTGCGGTCGATGTGGGGCCCGCGCATCGCGATGGTGTTCCAGGACCCCATGACGTCGCTCAACCCCGTCCACAAGGTCGGCCGCCAGATCGCCGAGACGCTCCGGCTGCACCTCAAGCTCTCGAAGAAGGTCGCCAACAAGTCGGCGATCACCCTCCTCACCCAGGTGGGCATCCCCTCGCCCGAGCTGCGCGCGAAGGCCTACCCGGTGCAGCTGAGCGGCGGGATGCGCCAGCGCGTCATGATCGCGATCGCCCTCGCCTGCGGGCCCGAGCTCCTCCTGGCCGACGAGCCGACCACGGGCCTGGACGTGACGATCCAGGCCCAGATCCTCGACCTGCTCGCCGAGATGCAGCGCATGCGGCGGATGGCGATGATCTTCGTCACCCACGACCTCGGCATCGTGGCGACGAGGACGGATCGCATCATCGTCATGTACGCCGGCAAGGTCGTCGAGACCGCACCGACGAGGCGGCTCTTCGCCAACGTGCGGATGCCCTACACCGAGGCCCTCCTGCACTCGACCCCCAGGATGGCGGACCCGAGCCACACCCGCCTGCAGGCGATCGAGGGTCGCCCGCCCGACCTCGTGCACCGGCCGAGCGGCTGTTCGTTCTCGCCCCGCTGCCCCTACGCGATGGACCGGTGCCGCGAGGAGTCGCCGCCGCTCGTGGCCGACCCCGGCGAGCCGGACCACCTCTACGCCTGCTGGTACCCGCGCGGCGTCTCCAAGGTCTCGCTGCCGGCGAGGGAGCCCAGTGTCGCCTGACGTCGCCACCGAGGCCATGCCCGCCGCCGCCCCGGGGGCGAGCGACGCGCTGCTCTCGGTGCGCGACCTGCACGTCTCGTTCACCCGCGGTGGCCACACCGTCTACGCCGTCTCGGGGGTGTCCTTCGACCTCGCCGAGGGCGAGACCCTCGGGCTGGTCGGCGAGTCGGGCTGCGGCAAGTCCACGACGGGGCGCGCCGTCGCCCAGGTCATCAAGCCGACGAGCGGCTCGGTGACGCTCGGCGGCGTCGAGCTCACGACCTGTCGCGCCGGCGCGCTGCGGCGCGAGCGGACGCGCCTCCAGATGATCTTCCAGGACCCGATCTCGTCGCTCAACCCGCGGCGCCGGGTCGGCGACATCGTCGCCGAGCCGCTCGACATCTGGCACTCGGCCAAGGGCGCGGAGCGCACGCGGATCGTCAACGAGATGCTCGAGGCCGTCGGGCTCGACCCGAAGATCGCCGCGCCCAGCTACCCGCGCAACTTCTCGGGCGGGCAGTGCCAGCGCATCAGCATCGCGCGCGCGCTCGTCATGCGGCCCAAGGTGCTGATCTGCGACGAGATGGTCTCCGCGCTCGACGTCTCGGTGCAGGCCCAGATCCTCAACCTCGTCGAGGACCTGAAGACCTCCTACGGGCTCACGGTGCTGTTCATCGCCCACGACCTCGCCGTCGTGAAGAACGTGTCGGACCGCGTCGCGGTCATGTACCTCGGGCGCCTCTGCGAGGTCGGCACGGCCGAGACGCTCTACCGCTCGCCGCGGCACCACTACACGAGCGCGCTCCTCGCCTCGGCGATCGACCCGGACCCGAACGCGACCCAGCAGCACGCGCCGCTCCAGGGCGAGCCGCCGAGCCCCCTGGCGCCGCCGTCCGGCTGCCGGTTCCGCACGCGTTGCCCGGCCGCCCAGGAGCGGTGCGCGAAGGAGACGCCCGAGCTGCAGGAGACCGAGCCCGGCCACTACGTGGCCTGCCACTTCCCCGTCACCGCCCGCGCCGCCTGAGCGCTACGGCGTGTCGGGCACCTCGGCTCCGGTCGTGGCGCCCTCAGTGGGCTCCACCGCGGCCGTCGCCTCGGCGGCCGTCGGCTCGGCGTGCGCCGAGGCCTCCTCGGTCGCCGGCTCGCCGTCCTCGTGGGTGGTCCGCGCGGCCTCCTGGGCGTAGTCCGCCCACGCGGCCTGGGCCTCGGTCTCGGGGGTGAACTCGAGGTCCGTGTAGTCGTGGGTGCCGATGTAGTTGCCCTCGTCGTCGTAGGCGTGGGCGCCGAACGCCTCTCGGTACTCCTCGGAGACCTCGCCGCCGTCGAGCGCCTGCTTGATCGACAGGCTGATGCGGCGGCGCTGGGTGTCGATCTCGATGATCTTCACCCACAGCTCCTCCCCCGGGCTCACGACCTGCTCCGGCGTCTCGACGTGGTGCGCGGCCATCTCCGAGATGTGCACCAGCCCCTCGATGCCGTCGCCCACCTGCACGAACGCGCCGAACGGCACCAGCTTGGTGATCCGGCCATAGACGAGCTGGCCGACCTCGTGGGTGTTGGCGAACTCCTGCCACGGGTCGATCTGGGTCGCCTTGAGCGAGAGGGAGATGCGCTCCTTCTCGAGGTCCACGTCGAGGACCTCCACGTCCACCTCGTCGCCGACCGCCACGACCGAGGAGGGGTGCTCCACGTGCTTCCAGCTGAGCTCGGAGACGTGGATGAGCCCGTCCATGCCGCCGAGGTCGACGAACGCGCCGAAGTTGACGACCGAGGAGATCACGCCGTGTCGGCGCTCGCCCGGACGGAGGTTCGCGAGGAAGTCGCCGCGCTGCTCCTTCTGGGTCTCCTCGAGCCAGGCGCGCCGCGAGAGCACGACGTTGTTGCGGTTGCGGTCGAGCTCGATGATCTTGGCCTCGATGACCCGGCCGACGTAGGGCTGCAGCTCCCGCACGCGGCGCAGCTCGACCAAGGAGGCGGGCAGGAACCCGCGCAGGCCGATGTCGACGATGAGCCCACCCTTCACGACCTCGATAACGGGGCCCTTCACGACCTCGTCGCGGGCCTTCAGCTGCTCGATCGTGGTCCACGCCTTCTCGTACTGGGCGCGCTTCTTGGAGAGGATGAGGCGCCCCTCTTTGTCCTCCTTCTGGAGCACCAGGGCCTCGACGTGCTCGCCCATGGACACGATGTCGGCGGGGTTCACGTCGTTGCGGATCGACAGCTCGCGGGCCGGGATCACGCCCTCGGACTTGAAGCCGATGTCGAGGAGCACCTCGTCCTTGTCGATCTTGACGATCGTGCCCTCGACGACGTCGCCGTCCTCGAACTGCAGGATCGTGTCGGCGACCGCGGCCTCGAGGTCGTTCTCGGAGAGGTCGTCGAAGGTGACCGTCCTCGGGTGGTAGTTGCCCTCCTCGTCGAAGGTGCCCATGTCCTCGGTGGAGAGGAGGCCCGTGTCTGGCATCGAGAGAGACTCGCTTTCACTGCGTGACCGCGCCGGGGTCGGCTAGAGGGGGTCGGGTCGCCGGCGCCAGACCCGGGCAGCGACGCTACCACCCGCCCGCACGCTCGACGCCGCCGCCGGCTCGACGCCGCGGTCAGGCGCGCGCGGCGCGGCGCGAGCAGAGCTGGAAGATCCGCGGGCCGCTGATGAGCGTGCGCGGATCGTCCGTGAAGCGTCGCAGGCTCGCGAGCGCCTGCTCGACGGCCTCGGCGGGCGCGACGTCCTCTTCGATGATGGCGTCGGCGGTGAACTCGAGCGTCGAGTAGGGGAGCGACTTCTCCTCGCCCTCGGTGCGCGCGGGCTGGACGAGCGCCAGGTCGGGCGTCGGGATCCCGGCCTCGGCGAAGCACTGGAACAGCTTGCGGCCCATGGTGGGATCGCCGCCACGGCGGCGGAGCACCTCGCAGAACGTGCGGACGAAGAACGTGAGGCCGGCGTTCGTCGGGTGGCCGCACCAGCCCTCGTGGTCGGCGTCCTCGACGACGAGCGCGCCGCCGGGGCGCACGGCGGCCCACATGCGACCGAGCAGCTCGCGCGGCTGGGCCAGGTGGTGGAGCAGGAACCGCGAGTAGACGACGTCGTAGGCGTCGGGCTCGTCCCAGTCGCCCACGTCCATCGCGACGAACGTCGCGTTCGTGATCCCACGCTCCGTCGCCGCCTCCCTCGCGAGGGCGAGCTTGGTCTCGTCCATGTCCACGCCGACGACCTCGCCGTCGGGCGCGACGAGCGTCGCGAGCTCGAAGGTCACCTCGCCGCCGCCGCAGCCGAGGTCCACGCAGCGCTGGGCGCCCCCGACGCCGGCGCGCCCGAGGAGGGCGACCGTGTCCGCGCGGCGGTCGCGGGCGAGCACGCGCAGCCGGTCGTAGCCCTCCTGCCCGCCTCGGATGACGTAGCGCGCCACGGGCCGGGATGCTACGGGCGCCGCCGACGCACTGCCGGTCCGCTTGCCGGCGGTGGGCTCGGCGCCGGTGGCGCCGGGCGGCGGATCAGGCCTTCGCCGCCGCCCACGACGCGCCCCAGCCGACGGACACCTTGAGCGGGACCCGCAGCTCGACGACGTTGGTGAGCGCGTCGACGACGACGTCGGTGACCTCGTCGTGCTCGGCGGGCGGCGCCTCGACGAGGACCTCGTCGTGGACCTGCAGCACGATGCGGGCCGCGAGGTCGTGCTCGACGAGGGCGTCGTCCAGCCGCACGAGGGCCAGCTTGAAGATGTCCGCCGCGGTGCCCTGCGTGCCCGCGTTCATCGCCTGGCGCTCTGCTGCCGCGCGGGCCGCCCCGGTCCCCTCCACCAGCTCGGGGAGCCGGCGCACGCGGCCGAACAGCGTCGTCGTGCAGCCGTCCTTGCGCGCCTGGGCGACGGTGTCGTCCATGTAGGCCCGCAGCCCGGGGAACGCGTCGAAGTACTGGTCCATGAAGTCCCTCGCCTCCCCGACCGAGATGGAGAACCGCCGCGAGAGGCCGTAGGCCTCCATGCCGTAGGCGAGGCCGTAGCTGACCGCCTTCGCGCGCTCGCGCTGGTCGTGGGTGACCTCTTCGACCGGGATGCCGAACACCACCCCGGCGATGAAGCGGTGCACGTCGGTCTCGGCGCTGAACGCCGCGGCGAGCCCCTCGTCGCCCGAGAGGTGGGCGATCACGCGCAGCTCGATCTGGTCGTAGTCGGCGACCAGCAGCTCCCAGCCGTCCTCGGGCAGGAAGGCCTGCCGGAACCGACGGCCGTCCTCGGTGCGCGTCGGGATGTTGTGCAGGTTCGGCTGCTCGGAGCTGAGCCGTCCCGTGCGGGCCACGGTCTGGCGGAACCGCGCGTGGATCCGCCCGTCCTCGCGCACCTCGGCGGCCAGGCTGTCGCCGTAGGTGCTGCGGAGCTTGTCGACCTCGCGGTACCGCAGGAGGAGGTCGACGATGGGGTGCTCGCCGCGCAGCGCCTCGAGCGTGGCCGCGTCCGTCGAGAACCCGGTCTTCATCTTGCGGCCCTTGGTGAGGCCGAGCTCGTCGTAGAGCACCACCTGGAGCTGCTGGGTCGAGTTGATGCGGAACTCGCGCCCGGCGGTCTTGTGGATCGCCGACTCGAGCGAGGCGGCCTCGGCCCGCAGGTCCTCGGCGATCCCGCGCAGGACGTCGGCGTCCACGCGGATGCCGCGGTCCTCCATGCGGGCGAGGACACGGAGGAGCGGCAGCTCCATCTCGTGGTACAGCGCGTGCTGCTCGGGGTCCGCGAGCTTCGGCTCGAGGACGTCGAGGACGGCGGCGACCGCGGCCGCGCGCTCGCGCAGCACGTCGTCGCCCGTGTCGGGCGCGTCGAGCAGGGTGGCGGCCGCGACCTCCTTCGCCCAGGGCGCGACCTCGCCCGTCGCGTCGACCAGGACCTCGTCGAGCCGGTAGCGGCCGCTCGCCGAGTCCAAGAGGTACGCGGCGATCGCGCTGTCCCCGGCGGGCACGCCGAGGTCGACCCCGCGAGAGAGCGCCGCGCGCCACAGCTCCTTCACGTCGTGGCCGACGACGCGCGCCCCGTCGGCGAGCGAGCGGAGCAGCACCTCGCCGGCCGCATCGGCGTCGACCGTGGCCGCGCGTCGCGTCGAGCGGTCGCCCACGAGGAGCCGCACGGGCTCCTCGCCGGAGAACCCCGCCTCGACGACGACGTCGGCGCCCGCGTCCACGGCGTCGACGACCACGGCCGCGGCGTCGTCCGCGGGCGTGAAGGCGACGAGCTGGGAGACCCGTGCGGTGCCGGCACCGGCGCCGTCAGCACCGGTGCCGAGGAACCCCTCGTCCATGAGCGCCGCGATCCGCGTCCACGGGCCGTTGAACTCCACGGCCTCGAAGGCCGCGCGCCCCCGGTCGCGCTCCCAGCCGCCGAGCGTGAGCTCGGCAGGGTCGACGTCGAGCTCGAGGTCGCGGATGAGCGTCATCACTTCGGCGTTGCGCCGCGCGAGCGCCTCGTTCGCGCGGAGGTTCTCGCGCAGCTTGGGGGTGAGCGCGTCGAGGCCGCCGAAGAGCGCGTCGAAGTCGGGGAACTGGGCGAGCAGCTTCGCGGCCGTCTTCTCCCCCACCCCCGGCACGCCGGGCAGGTTGTCCGACGTGTCGCCCCGCAGCGCGGCGAGCAGCGCGTAGCGCGCGGGCTCGATCCCGGTGCGCTCGATGATGCCGGCCTCGTCGTACAGGGAGTACTCCGAGACGCCCCTGCGGTTGTAGAGGACCCGGACGTAGGGGTCCTCGACGAGCTGGAAGCAGTCGCGGTCGCCCGTCACGACGATGGTCGGCCGTGCCTCGTCGCGCGCCTGGCTCGCAAGGGTCGCGAGCACATCGTCGGCCTCGTAGCGCTCCTTGGTCACGATGGGGATCGAGAGCGACCCCAAAAGGTCGATGATGATCGGGATCTGGGGGTCGAGCTCCGGCGGCGTCGCGTCACGGCCGCCCTTGTAGTCCTCGACGACGTCGTCACGGAACGTGCCGCCGGGGAGGTCGAAGGCGACGGCGACGCCCGAGGGTCGCTGCTCGCGGACGAGGAGCGCCAGCATCCCGACGAAGCCGTAGGCCGCGTTGGTGACGACCCCGTCCTTCGTCGCCATCTCGGGCGGGAGCGCGAAGAACGCGCGGAACGCGAGGGACATCCCGTCCAGGAGGAGGAGGGGTCCCTCGTCGCTGCTCACGGCGCCGCGGCGCCGCCGCGGCGCTCGGCGCGCGGCGGGGTCACTTCCGTGCCGGGACGGTCAGCTCGCCCAGGTAGCGGTCGCGGTCCGCCACGCACTGGCTGATCTCGGCGCGGAGCGAGGTCGCGGCGCGCTCGGCGAGCTCGAGGTGGCGGTGCGCCTCGGCGGACTCCTTCTCTGCGAGCGGCGTCTCGGCCACGAGCCCGCGCACGCGCGCCTCCTCGGCGTCCTCGGCGAGCGCCTCGATCTGCTCTTCGAGCACGGCCAGCTCCTCGCGCGCCGTGCGCACGCGGCGCTGCAGCTCTCGGATCCTCCGCTCGAGGGCCGCTTTGCGCACCGGCTCATCCTACGTGCGGCACCTCTGCCGGCTCAGGGCCCGACCGTCCGCTCGAGGCGCACCTCGAGCGCGTCGAGGTCCGGCGGCGGTCCGAGCCCCGGGCCGCGGTAGAGCGGCTGGCGGCCGTCACGCGGGGGGTCCAGGTGGCACGGGTCCGCCTCGAGGTAGGTGGCCGGAGCGACGACGTCGCCGTCGTAGTCGCTGATCGCCGCGAGCGGGCCGAGCGCGGCGCGGCCGAGGCCGGCCTCGAAGTACCCGCCGACGTACGACGAGAGGCGCAGCGCCCGCGCGGTGCGCAAGACGTCGAGCGCGTCGAGGACGCCGAGACGGCTCGGCTTCACGCAGACGACGCTCGCGGCGCCCGCCGCGGCGATCACCCGGAGCGCGTCGAGGGAGCGGACCGACTCGTCGAGCCCGATCCGCACCCGGCTCGACCGCGCGAGCCGCGCGCACTGCTGGAGGGCACCGAGCGCGAACGGCTGCTCGAGCCACGCGATCGGGAGGGACGTGAGGGCGTGCAGCGCGGCGGTGTCGCCGGGGTCAAAAGAGCCGTTCGCGTCGGCAACGACGGGGACGTCGACCGCGTCGAGGACCGCTCGGAGCGCCGCGGTGCCCGAGGCGGGCGAGACCTTGACCCGGAGCCGGGTGGCCCCGAGGGCGACGAGTGCGATCGCGCGGTCGCGCGCCCCCGCGGGATCGTCGATGCCGACGACGCCGGCGAAGCCGATGGCGTCCTCGCCCACGCCGAGCTCCTCGGCGAACGAGATGTCGACGCGGCGGAGCACGCTGTCGAGCGCGGTGGCGCCGAGCAGCTGGCGTGCGGCGTGGTGGGCGGTGCCGGCGGACGGCTCGGAGGCACGCCGCTGGGGGTCCTCGCCGTGGCCGTGGCGCGGGTCACCGAGCCCGGCCGCCACGTCGCCGGCCGGCATGGTCGCGAGCACGGCGAGCACCTCGGCGGCGGTCGTGTCGGCGAGCGCGGACTCGCCCCACCCCACGACGTCGCCGTCGGCGGCGCGCGCGAACAGCGCCGTGCGACGGTCGTGGACCCGGTCCGCCGCCGTGACGGCGTCGCGCAGCGCGAGCGTGGCCGTGTAGATCGTGACGTCGGTCACACGGGACGGGGGCGCCGGTGCTTGTACGATGCCGCCGCGGGCCCGGATGGCGGAACAGGCAGACGCGGGGGCCTCAAAAGCCCCAGCCCTCCGGGGCGTGCGGGTTCGAGTCCCGCTCCGGGCACGTCAGGCCGACCACGCGCGCCACGTTATGAGACACGCCGATCGGCGGTCACGACGCAGCCGGAGGCCTCGTGCCACACTGCGAGGGTGCCGGCCGCGCTCGCGCTCGCGTTCCCCGGTCAAGGATCGCTGACCCCCGGCGCGGGGCTGCCCTGGGTCGGTCACGACGCCTTCGTCGCCGTGCGCGACGTCGCGGACGCCGCCGGTGTCGACGTCGAGCACCTCGTCACCGAGGCTGGCGAGGACGAGCTCGTCTCCACCGAGAACGCCCAGCTCGCCACCTTCGCGCTGTCGCTCTGCGTCCTCGACGCGACCGGCCTCGAGCCACGCGCCGCCTTCGTGCTCGGGCACAGCCTCGGGGAGTACACCGCGCTCGTCGCGGCGGGGATGCTCGCCCGCACCGACGCGGCACGCCTCGTCGCGGCCCGCGGGGCGGCGATGCGTGAGGCCTCGACCGCCGCCCCGGGCGGTCTCGTGGCCCTGCTCGGCGGCTCCGTGGACGACGCCGAGGCCGCCTGCAAGGCCATCGACGGGCTCTTCCTCGCCAACCTCAACGGACCCGGCCAGATCGTCGTCGGCGGCGGCGTCGAGGCGCTCGCGTCCCTCGAGGCTCGCGTAAAGGAGCTCGGGTTCCGACGCGCGATCCCGCTGCGGGTGGGCGGTGCGTTCCACACGCCGCTGATGGCGCCGGCCGCGGCCGTCCTCGGCCCTGCCCTCGACGCCGCGGGGTTCGCGCGAGGCCACGCCGCCGTCGTGGCGAACGTGGACGGCCGGGTGCACGACGACCCCGACGACTGGGCGTCCCTGCTGCTCCGC
Organism: Acidimicrobiales bacterium; assembly: GCA_035937595.1. Classification (GTDB taxonomy): domain Bacteria; phylum Actinomycetota; class Acidimicrobiia; order Acidimicrobiales; family RAAP-2; genus Palsa-459. Next base: position 27,382 of record DASZHS010000038.1, on the reverse strand, counting down.
CAGCTGACCGAGCCGGTCCGGTTCGACGCGTGCGTCGCGGCGCTGCCCGCCGGGTCCGTCGTCGTCGAGTGCGGCCCCGGGGCGGTCCTCCAGGGGCTCATCAAGCGGATCCGCACCGACCTCGACCAGCACAGCGTCGGCTCGCCGGACGACCTCATGGCGCTCGACGCGCTCGACGAGCTCGCGTGAGCAGCGAGCCGCGCGTCGTCGTGGTCACCGGCGCGAGCCGCGGGATCGGTCTCGCGGTGTCGACCTGGTTCGCCACGCGCGGTGACCGGGTCGCCGCGCTCTCGTCGAGCGGTGCCGACGTCGACGGCGCCGCGCTCAGCCTCGCGTGCGACGTCTCGGACGCGGCCGCCGTCGACGCGGCGTTCACCGAGGTCGAAGCGGAGCTGGGTGACACCCAGGTGCTCGTGGCGAACGCCGGCATCACGATCGACCAGCTCGCGCTGCGGATGACCGACGAGGCCTGGCGGCGCGTCCTCGACGTGAACCTCACGGGTGCGTTCTTCTGCGCCCGGCGCGCGCTGCGCAAGATGGTCCGTGCCCACGCGGGCCGCATCGTGTTCGTGAGCTCGGTCGGCGCCTTCGTCGGGCTCCCCGGGCAGGCGAACTACGCCGCGTCGAAGGCGGGCCTCGTGGGGCTCGCGCGCGCGCTCGCCCGAGAGGTCGCCTCGCGGGGGGTCACGGTGAACGTCGTCGCGCCGGGGCTCGTGGACACCGAGATGCTCGGGGCCGTGGGCGACGAGCGCGTGGCGCAGCTCGAGGCCATGGTGCCCCTGGGTCGGCTCGCCGCGCCCGACGAGGTCGCCGGGCTCGTGGGGTTCGTGGCGTCGGAGGACGCGTCCTACGTGACGGGCGCCGTCCTGCCCCTCGACGGCGGCCTGTCGATGGGACTCTGACGGCGCGCACGTGGTTACCGGAGTGCCCGCTGGGGGGTCCGCCACTACGGTAGGTACGACCGAGAGGGAGGGACGCGTGGATCGCGACGAGGCATTCTCCAAGTTCCAAGCCTGCGCCGTCGAGGTGCTGGCCGTGCCCGAGGACAAGGTCGTGGCGACCGCGTCCTTCGCCGACGACCTCGACGCGGACAGCCTGGACCTCGTCGAGCTCGTGATGGCGCTCGAGGAGACCTTCGACATCGAGGTCGACGAGAGCGAGCTCGAGGGGATCGCCACGGTCGGCGAGGCCTTCGACCTGGTGAGCTCCAAGCTCTGATGCTGGCGACCACCGGCTCTGGATCGCCGGTGCAGGGCCGGCGCGTCGTCGTCACGGGGGTCGGCGCCGTCACGGCGGCGGGACCGGGCGCCGACGTGCTCTTCAAGACGCTGTGCGAGGGCGTCGCACCCGAGTCCTCGGCCGTCCGTGGCTTCGAGCCCGAGGCGCTGTTCGGGCCGAAGGACGCGCGCCGCCTCGACCGCTTCTCGCAGTACACGCTCGCCGCGGCGATGGAGGCCTTCGACCACGCGCGGCTCGAGTTCGCCGACGCGACCCGCGCCGGCGCGCTGTTCGCCACCGGCGTGGGCGGGATCCAGACGATGATCGACCAGCTGGCCGTCCTGCACGCCCGCGGGGCGGACCGGGTCTCCCCGTTCTTCATCCCGATGCTGATGCCCAACGCCGGGGCCGCGGCCGTCTCCTTGCGCTACGGGCTGCAGGGACCGTGCCAGACGGTGACGACGGCGTGCGCGGCGGGCACCCACGCGGTCGCCGACGCGGCCCGGCTCATCGCCCAGGGCCGCTGCGACGTCATGCTCACCGGCGGCGGCGAGCACGCGATGGCCGACATCGCGGTCGCCGGGTTCCGCAACATGACGGCGCTCTCCAAGGTCGGCATCTCGCGGCCGTTCGACGTCGCGCGCGACGGGTTCGTGCTCGGCGAGGGCGGCGCTGCCCTCGTGCTGGAGGAGCTCGGCCACGCCACGGCGCGCGGGGCCACCATCTACGCCGAGGTCCTCGGCGGGGCGAGCACGGCGGACGCCCACCACATCACCGCGCCCGACCCCGAGTCCAGCGGCGCGATCACCTGCATCCGCCTCGCGCTGCGCGACGCCGAGCTCGAGCCCGCCGACGTCGGCCACGTGAACGCCCACGGCACCTCGACGCCGCTCAACGACCTCGCCGAGGCCCGAGCGCTGCACGCCGTGTTCGGCGCCGACGTGCCGCCCGTCACCTCGGTCAAGGGCTACCTCGGGCACAGCCTCGGCGCGGCCGGCGCGATCGAGGCGGTCGTCTCGGTGCTGAGCGTCGCCGACGCGGTGATCCCCCCGACGGCCGGGACCACCGAGATCGACCCGGCCGTCGAGCTCGACGTCGTGCTCGGCGCACCGAGGCCCCTCGAGCGCCGGGTCGTCCTCTCGAACTCGTTCGGGTTCGGCGGCCACAACGGCACCCTCGTCGTCGGCGCCCCGCCTAGCTGACCGTCGTCGCGTCCACGGCGTCGCGGAGCGTCGCGACGAACGTCGCCACCGCCTCGGGCGTCGCCCCGTCCAGCATGCGACGGACGATCGCGGTGCCGACGACCACGCCGTCGGCCACCTCGCACGCGCGCGCGGCGTGGGCAGGCGACGACACGCCCACGCCGAGCAGGATCGGGAGCTCGGTGCGGCCGCGCAGCGCCCGCACGAGCTCGACGCCCCGCTCGTCCAGGCGGTCCGTCTCCCCCGTCGTCGCCATCCGGCCCATCGCGTAGAGGAAGCCCTCCGAGCTCGCGGCGAGCGCGTCGAGGCGCGCCGGCGGCGTCGAGGGCGCGGCGAGGAGGACCGTCTCGATCGCGCGGTCGTGCGCGGCGGCCCACCACGCGCCGAGCTCCTCAAGCGGGAGGTCCGCCAGGATGGCCCCGGTCACGCCGGCGCCCGCGAGCTGGCCGGCGGTGCGCTCGTAGCCGTGCACGAGCGCGACGTTCGTGTAGGTCATGGCGACCAGGGGGACGTCGAAGGCGCGCGAGGCGAGCTCGGCGACGACCGTCGAGACCGTCGTCCCCGCCGCGAGCGCCCGCGTCGCCGCGGCCTGGATCACCGGACCGTCGAGGACGGGGTCCGAGAAGGGGAGCCCGACCTCGAGCGCGTCGACGCCGGCGGCGACGAGCGCCTCGGCGGTCTCGAGCCAGCCCGGGGTGCTCCCAGCCATCACGTAGGCGACGAGGAGCCCGCGCCCCGCGGCGCGCTTGGCGGCGAGGGCCGAGCCGAGCGGGACGCTCACCGTGGGGTCGCGAGCAGCGCCGCCACGTGGGCCATGTCCTTGTCGCCGCGGCCCGAGAGCCCCACGAGGACGGTGGCGCCGCGAGGGATCGCCCGTCCGGCCTCGCGGAGCACCCAGGCGATCGCGTGCGCGGACTCGAGCGCCGCGATGATCCCCTCAGTGCGCGCGAGGCGCCCCAGGGCGTCGAGCACCTCGGCGTCGGTGGCCGCGTGGTACGACGCGCGACCGGTCGCGTGGAGGTGGGCGTGCTCCGGGCCGACGCCGGGGTAGTCGAGGCCCGCCGAGATCGAGTGCGCCTCGAGGATCTGGCCGTCGTCGTCCTGCAGGAGGGAGGAGCGCATCCCGTGCAGGACCCCCGGCGCGCCGTTGCCGATGGCCGCGCCGCCGGCGGCCTCCACGCCGACGAGCCGCGCGTCGGTGTCGAGGAAGCCGTAGAAGAGGCCGATGGCGTTGGACCCTCCGCCGACGCACGCGACGACGACGTCGGGGACGCCGTCGCCTCGTGCGTGAAGCTGGCGGCGCGCCTCGTCGCCGATGACGCGCTGGAACTCTCGGACCATGGTGGGGAACGGGTGCGGGCCCATGGCCGAGCCCAGGCAGTAGTGGGTGTCGTCCACGCACGTCACCCACTCGCGCATCGCCTCGTTCACGGCGTCCTTGAGCGTTCGGCTGCCCGAGGTGACCGTCTCGACACGGGTGCCGAGGAGCTCCATCCGGAAGACGTTGAGCGCCTGGCGCTCCGTGTCGACCTCTCCCATGAAGACGGTGCACTCGAGCCCGAGGAGCGCCGCGGCGGTCGCCGTCGCGACGCCGTGCTGCCCGGCCCCGGTCTCGGCGATGAGGCGGCGCTTGCCCATGCGCACGGCGAGGAGCCCCTGGCCCACGACGTTGTTGAGCTTGTGCGAGCCCGTGTGCAGGAGGTCCTCGCGCTTGAGGAGGACGCGCACCCCGAGCGACGCGGAGAGCCGGGTGCACTCGGTGATCGGGGTCGGACGGCCGCCGAACTCCGAGAGGACGCGGTCGAACTCGGCGCGGAAGGCGAGGTCGCCCCAGGCGAGCTCGAACGCCCGGGCGAGCTCCTCACAGGCGGGGACGAGCGCCTCGGGGACGAAGCGGCCCCCGAACTCGCCGAACCGGCCGCCGACGCCCTCGGCGCGCACCGCGGTCACCGGTGTCGCCAGTCGAACGGCTCGTCGGGCTGCTCGGGACGGACCGGGGCGGCGGCGCGGGCCGCGGCGATGAACGCGGCGACCTTGCGCGGGTCCTTCACCCCCGGCGACGCCTCGACGCCCGTCGCCACGTCGACGCCGTAGGGGGCGACGCGGTGGATCGCCTCGGTGACGTTCTCGGGCGTGAGGCCGCCCGCGAGGACGAGCCTCGACGCGTCGCCGAGGCCCTCGAGCATCGCGAAGTCGACCAGCCGCCCGCTGCCGGGCGTGGGGGCGTCGACGAGGACCAGGTCGGCGCCGAACCGCTCCGCGTCGTGGAGCCGCGGGCTGCCGGCGGGGAACGCCTTGATCACGAGGCTCACGCGCTCCCGCACGTACTGGGTGGACTCGGGGGTCTCGTGCCCGTGCAGCTGGGCACCCGTCAGCCCTGCGTGGTTCACGATGTCGACGACCCGCTCCGGGGCCTCGTCACGGAAGACCCCGAGCGTCACCACGTCGGGCGGCAGGCGCTTGACGATGTCGCCCACCCGCGACGCAGCGAGCTGGCGCGGCGAGGGGGCGAGGACGAACCCGATCGCCGAGGCGCCGAGCCCCACCGCGAGCAGGGCGTCCTCCTCGGTGGTGACCCCGCAGATCTTGACGAAGAACCGCTCCGCGTCCGCGGGCATCATGCCGCCACCCCCGCGTCGTCGACCGCGCGCATGGCGGCGATCGCACCGGCGGGATCGCCCGAGCGCACGAGCGCCTCGCCGACGAGCACGGCGTCGTAGCCGAGGGCGCCGCAGCGCCGCGCCGCGGCCGCGTCGGCGAGCCCCGACTCCGCGACCGTGACCACGTCGGAGGGGAACCCGCCGGCGAGCGCCGCCGCGCGCGCGGGGTCGACCTCGAAGGTGGACAGGTCGCGCTGGTTCACCCCAACGACGAGCGCTCCCAGGCCGAGCGCCAGCTCCTGCTCGGCGGCGTCGTGGACCTCGACGAGGGCGGTGAGCCCGAGCAGCCCGGCCACCTCGAGCAGGGCACGGACCTCGCGTCGCGCGAGGATCGCGACGATGAGCAGGACCCCGCTCGCGCCCATGAGCCGAGCGTCGGCGACGTCGTTGGCGGACATGGTGAAGTCCTTGCGCAGGACGGGCAGGTCCGAGGCCTCGAGCACCGTCGCCACGTCGCTCGGCGACCCCCCGAAGTGCGGCCCGTCGGTGAGCACCGAGATGGCCGCGGCGCCGCCCTCGTCGTAGGCGGTGGCGAGGGCACCGGCGTCGAGGTCCGCTCGCAGCTCGCCCGCGCTCGGCGAGCGGCGCTTGACCTCGGCGATCACACGGAGCGGCTCGCCGTCGGGGCGAACCAGCGCGTCGAGCAGCGACGGCGGGGAGGGCGCCCGCCCGGCCCGGGCGAGCAGACGGGCCGTCGGGCGCTCGTCGCCCGCCGCACGGGCGCGATGGAATGCGACGATCTCGTCGAGCGGGCCCGTCACACCTCGAGCGTATCGACGACGCCTATCGAATCCGTGCCACGACGACGTCGACGCCCGAACGGACCTCGACGGTGGCGCCCTGGGCGTCGCGGCGATGCAGCACGCACAGCGCGAGCCACCCGCCGTCCTCGGGGTCGGGGAGCACCGAGGTGACCGCGCCGTCGAAGCCCGCGTCGCCGACCGGGTCGCCCTCCGCGATCGGGGCGTCGGCCGAGAGGCCGCGCAGCACGTAGGGCGGTGTCGCCCCGCGGGCCTGCATGCGCGCGACGAGCTCCTGGCCGGGGTAGCACCCCTTCGTGAACGACACGCACCGCTCGCGCAGCGCCGCGGCGAGCGCGTGCGGCACCAGCTCTCGGGCGAGCTCTGCGGGACCCGGGATGCCCGCGCGGAGCCGCGCGACCCCGCCGAAGGTCTCGGAGTGCCCGACCGGCACGGGCTCGTGCACGGTCAGCTCGGCGCGGATCGCGAAGCGCCGCAGTCGGGCGGCCGTGGGGCCACCGGCGCCCCACGGCACCGCCACGGACAACGACGCGGCGTCGGTCCTCGTCACCGAGGCCACGGTCACGAGGACGCCGCTGGGCTGCAGGACCAGGGTCGGCGCGGTGTCACCGACGGCGAGGCTCGAGAGGTCCTGGGTGCACTGCGAGTCGAGGTACGAGTGGGCGTCGGGGCCGTCCACGACGATCGTCTCGGCGTCGGGGACCGCGGCGCTCACGGCGCGAACCGCCTCGCGACGTCGATCGCGGCCAGGAGGGCGGCGGCCTTGGCGTGGCACTCCTCGTCCTCGCGCGAGGGGTCCGAGTCGAAGACGATGCCCGCCCCCGCTTGGACGGACGCGCGGCCGTCTCCGTCGATCACGAGCGTGCGGATCGCGATCGCCGTGTCCAGGTTGCCGTTGAGGTCGAGGTACCCGACGACCCCGCCGTAGACCCCGCGGCGCGTCGGCTCGAGCTCGTTGATGAGCTGCATCGCGCGGACCTTCGGCGCCCCCGAGAGCGTGCCGGCCGGGAGGGTCGCGCGCAGCACGTCGATCGGGGTCACGCCGTCGGCGAGGCGACCGGAGACCTGGCTCGTGAGGTGGGTGATGTGGCTGAAGCGCTCGACGACCATCAGCTCTTCGACCACGACCGTGCCGTAGGCGGCGACACGGCCGAGGTCGTTGCGACCGAGGTCCACCAGCATGACGTGCTCGGCGCGCTCCTTCGGGTCCTCGGCGAGCTCGCCGGCGAGCCGCTCGTCTTCGAGGTCGGTCCTCCCCCGCGGGCGCGAGCCCGCGATCGGTCGCATCGTGGCGACGCGGTCACGCAGGCGCACGAGAGCCTCGGGCGACGAGCCGAGCACGGTGACCGACGCGAAGCGCAGCAGGTACAGGTACGGGCTCGGGTTGAGGACGCGCAGCGCGCGGTACACCGCGAGCGGGGCGACGTCGAGCGTGCAGTCGAACCGCTGGGACAGCACGACCTGGAACACGTCCCCCGCGACGATGTGCTCCTTGGCGACCGCCACGGCGCTGCGGTAGTCCTCCGAGGATCGGTTCTGGGTCGTGGCCACCGGCTCGAGGTCGATGCGTCGGGGCAGCTCGAAGGGCGCGAGCACCGGGGTCGCCGCGAGCGAGACGACGAGCTCGTCGAGCCTCGCGCACGCGCGGTCGTACTCTCGCGCGACGTCGGCCTCGTCCAGCCCCGCGACGGGCACGTTCAGCAGCACGGTGAGGCGCTGGCGCCAGTGGTCGAACGCGAGCAGCTCGCCGATGAGGTGGAACGCCGCGTCGGGGTGGCCGAGGTCGTCGGCCAGCGGCGGGTCGATGCGCTCCACCTCGCGGACGACGTCGTAGGCGAGGAGGCCGACGAGCCCGGAGTGCAGGGGCGGCAGCCCCTCGATGAGCGGGGTGCGGTGCGTGGCGAGCACGCGCTCGAGGTACGCGAGCGCGCCCTCGTCCGCCCCGGGCGCGGGCAGCGCGCCGTGCGCCGAGGCGGTGCCGCTCGCGCCCCTCGTGTAGGTGCCCAGCACGTTCGCCCCGACGAAGCTGTAGCGCCCCCAGCGCTCGTCGCCCTCCGCGGACTCGAGCAGGAAGCCCTCGCCGTCGCCCACGAGGGACGCGAAGGCCGCGACCGGCGTGAGGGTGTCGGCGACGATCTCGACGGCGACCGGCACGATCGCGTGGTCGCGCGCCAGCGCGGCGAACCTCTCGCGTGCGGGGAAGATGCCCGCCAGTCCGGTGACGCCGGACGACGCCGTCACAGGTACAGGCCGGTCCCCGCGCCGTTGTCGCGGGTCGCCACGGCGTGGATGTCGCGCTCGCGGAGGATGACGAACTCCTCGCCGCGCAGCTCCACGTCGAAGCGGTCCTCGGGGTTGTAGAGCACCTCGTCGCCCACCTTGATGGTCCGCACGTGCGGCCCCACGGCGACCGCCGTCGCCCACGCCAGGCGTCGCGACACCTGCGCGGTCGCGGGGATGAGAATGCCGGCCCGCGAGCGTCGCTCGCCTTCGGGGTCGCCGGGACGGACCAGCACCCGGTCGAAGAGCACGCTGAGCCCCTCGTGCGCACTCGTGCGCTCGACAGGCTCGGTCGTCGTCACGAACTAGACGGTACCGGACGTCGCAACGCCGTCGTACGACGGCACTTGCTCGCGCGCGGCGGCCCGGCCATCATCGTCGCGTGCACGCACGCGGGGAGCTCGAGGCGATCAGCGACGGCCTCGGCGTCCTGCTCACGAGGGTGACGGCGCTCGTCGAGCACGCCGAGGGCGCGTCGTCGCGGGACGACCTGCTCGAGCTGGTCGCCGTCGAGCGGGGTCTCGCCGCGACGCTGCGCCGCCTCCAGCGGCTCACGTCGCGTCCCCCGGCCTGACACCCGGGCGCTGAGAGCGTCGCGCCGCGGCTACGGACGCACCCCGCGCCTCGGGCAAAGGTCGACCAGCACGCAGGCGTCGCAGTCCGGTCGGCGTGCGCCACACGTACGACGCCCGTGCAGGATGAGCCGGACGCTGAACGCCCCCCAGCGGTCGGGCGGCAGGGCGCGACACAGCGAACGCTCGATCGCGACGGGGTCCTTGCCGCGGGACAGGTCGAGGCGATGGCTGAGCCGCGTCACGTGGGTGTCGACGGGGAGGCCGGGTTCCTGGAAGGCGACGCTGCGCACGACGTTCGCCGTCTTGCGCCCGACCCCGGGCAGGCTGCACAGCGCCGCCATGTCGCGCGGGACCTCGCCGCCGAAGCGCTCCACCAGCGCGGCGGACAGGCCCTGCAGGTGCGCGGCCTTCGCGTGGAAGAAGCCCGTCGTGCGGATCGCCGCCTCCAGCTCGGGCGTCGGGGCCGCGGCGAGCGCGGCGGGCGTCGGGTACGACGCGAACAGCGACGGCGTCACCATGTTCACGCGCTCGTCGGTGCACTGCGCCGAGAGCACGGTAGCCACGAGGAGCTCGAAGGCGTTGGTGTGGTGAAGGGCGCACAGGCTCGTCGCCGTACCGGGGAAGCAGCGCTCCAGACGAAGGTCGACCTCGTTGGCACGCTGCGTCGCCGTCAGCGCGGTGCGTGGCCTCGTCACCATCGAAGGGTACCGACCCGCTCGGTAGGCTCACGACGTGGCTTCGACGTGGCGGGTCGTCGACGTCCTCGACGATGCCACGCGGCGCGACGTCGCCGACCTGCTCGACGACGCCGAGCGGCGCTCGGGCGACGAGGCGCTGACCGAGGACCAGCGCGAGCGGCTCGAGCGCGGCGACGCCGTGCGGCACGCGCTGCGCCGTGACGGCACCGGTGCGCTCACCGGGTACGCCGTCGTGGCACCCGGCGCACGGCTGGCGGCGGAGGCGGCGCTCGGCTCCTTCGACGTCGGGCTGGCGGCCGCGCTCGAGGGCCTCTCGACGCCGGTCACCCTGCTCATCCGAGAGGACGTGGAGAGCCTCCAGGAGGCGCTGGCCCCGCGCGGCTGGGTCGCCGATCGCGCCCTTCGCCGCATGCGGCGCGAGCTCCCCGCACCGCCCCCGCCGGCGACGACGCTCCAGGTGCGCGCCTTCGAGCCCGGCAGGGACGACGAGGCCTGGGTCCGCCAGAACAACGCCTCGTTCGCCGCGCACCCCACCCAGTCCCACATGACGGTGGACAAGCTGCGTCGCCGCATGGCTGCCACCTGGTTCGACCCGAAGGGGTTCCTCTTGGTGTGGGACGGCGACGAGCTCGTGGCGTCGTGCTGGACGAAGGTCCACCACACCTCTCGGGGCGAGGTGGGCGAGATCTACGTGATCTCGGTCGCCCCGAGCGCCCAGGGGCGTGGCCTCGGCCGCCTCGCCGTCCTCCTCGGCCTCGAGCACCTCCGCGACGCCGGGATCACGACTGCCGAGCTGTTCGTCGAGGAGGTCAACGTGCGCGCGATCGCGCTGTACGAGGAGCTCGGCTTTCGGTCCGTCGCGCGCGTCGTCGAGCTCCGCTTCGATCCCGCGTCGGCTCAGCCCGCGCCCACCGCATGACCGACGAGGTACGTCACACCCGCCGCGAGGGCGGCGATCGCGAGCTGCCGCAGCGCGGAGCCCACCCGGGAACGGCCCGTGAGGCTGCCGAGGACGGCACCGAGGGCCAGCGCAGCGATCGCGCTGAGGCAGATGGACCACGCGACCGCCGCCGTCCCGCCGCCGAACAGCCACGGGAGGAGCGGGATGAACGCGCCCACCGTGAAGGCGACGAACGAAGAGATCGTCGCCGTGATCGGGGAGCCGAGCGACGAGGGGTCGACGCCGAACTCCTCGCGCGCGTGCGTCTCGAGCGCGAGGTCCGGGTCCGACATGACCTCGCTCGCGAGCCGGTTCGCGAGCTCGGGTGCGAGCCCCTTGCGCTTGAAGATCTCGATGAGCTCCTGGGTCTCGCCCTCCGGGGTCTCCTCGAGCGCGCGGCGCTCGACGGCGAGCTCGCGCTCGAAGAGCTCGCGCTGTGCGCTCATGGAGACGTACTCCCCCGCCGCCATCGAGAACGCGCCTGCGACCAGCCCCGCGAGCCCCGCCAGCCGCACGACGGAGGCGGCCGGGTGCGCACCGGCGAAGCCCAAGATGAGCGAAGTGTTCGTGACGAGACCGTCGGACATGCCGAACACTGCGGCGCGGGGGCCACCGCTCGTGACGTTGCGATGCTCCTCTTCGTGCGGCACGGCTGCAGCGTACCGGCGGGTCCCCGACCCAACGGGGGTGCGAGGCGACCACGGTACGATGCCACCGCACAGGAGGCATCCCTATGGCGATCAGCGTCGCGAGCATCGAGGAGTATCGAGCGCACGTGGGCGAGCACCTCGGATGGTCGGACTGGACGACGGTCACCCAGGAGCAGGTGAACCAGTTCGCCGACGCGACGGGCGACCACCAGTGGATCCACGTCGACCCCGAGCGCGCCAAGGCCGGCCCCTTCGGCGGACCGATCGCCCACGGCTACCTGACGCTCTCGCTGATCCCCATGCTCATGGCGGGCATGGTGCACGTCGACGGCGTGCGCATGGGGGTCAACTACGGGGCGAACCGGATCCGCTTCCCCGCTCCGGTCCACGTCGGCGCGGAGATCCGGCTGGGGGCCACGCTCGCCGAGGTCACCGAGATCAGCGGTGGTGCCCAGTCCGTCGTCGACGTGACCATCGAGGAGCGGGGCGCCGAGAAGCCGTCCTGCGTCGCGCAGGTCGTCTTCCGCTACTACGTCTGACCCGGTGAGCGCGCGCATTCGCGAGAGCGACCTCCCGACGGGGGTCGAGAAGACCCGGCGCGTCCGCGAGATGTTCGACACGATCGCGCTCCGCTACGAGCTCGTGAACGGCCTCATGACGGTCGGGCTCGACGCGAGGTGGCGCGCACGCACGGTCGACGCGCTCGGGCTCCCGGCGGGGAGCGTCGTGCTGGACGTCGCCGCGGGGACCGGCGACCTCTGCGAGGTCGCCCGCCGCCGCGGCCTCGACCCGATCGCCCTCGACCTGTCGTTCGGCATGCTGGCCGCCACGAGCAGCACCGCACCCGCCCTCCAGTGCGACGCCGGCGCCCTGCCGATCGCCGCCGGCGTCGCCGACGGCGTGGTCTGCGGTTTCGCGCTGCGGAACTTCACGGACCTCGACCGCGCGCTCGCGGAGATGGCACGGGTGCTGCGACCGGGCGGCCGTCTCGCGCTCCTCGAGGTCGGCGCCCCGACGGGGCGGCTGACGAGGGCGGGCTTCGCGCTCTGGTTCAACCACGTCGTCCCCGCCATCGGCGCCGCGCTCTCCGACCGCGCCGCCTACCGGTACCTCCCGGCCTCCGTCGCCTACCTGCCCGACCCCGACGCCCTGCGCGAGCTCATCCGCTCGAGCGGGTTCTCGGGGGTCAATCGCCGGCAGCTCTCCGGCGGGCTGAGCCAGCTCTACACCGCGACGCGGTCCGGACGGCCGCGATGACGGCCAGGCGCGCGGTGCGCGTCGAGGTCGACGCGCTCGACGAGGCGGCCCGCGACGCGCTGCAGCGACGGGGGACGCGCGAAGGGTGGGTCCACGCGACGGAGGACCTCGTCGTCGTGGGGCTCGGCGCCTCGCACACGGTCACGCTCCCCGGCGGCCTCCTGGGCCACGACGTGGCCGGCACCGTCGGCGCCGCGCTCGACGCCGTGGTGCTCGACGGCGACGCCGGGCCCGGCGGCTCGGGCGTCGTGGCCATGGGTGCGATCCCGTTCGCTCCGGACGACCTGGCGACGCTCGTCGTCCCCCGCCTCCTCGCGGTCTGGCACCCGGGCGCAGCGACGACCTGGCTGACCGAGCACCACGACGACGGTCGCGCCGCCGACCCCCTCACCGCTGCGAGGGCACTGGCCGCTGCGGTCCCTCCGCCCGCCGCGCCCGCCGCGGTGCTCGACCGAGCGGTGCACCCCGTCGACGACGCGTTCGCCGACGCGCTCGAGCGCTGCCTCGGACGGCTGCGACGCGGCGAGCTCGGCAAGGTGGTCCTCGCGCGGCACGTCTCGGGTCGCTGCGCGGCGCCGCTCGACCCCGCGGCGCTGGCCGCGGCCCTGCACGGCTTCGATCCCACGTGCGACCTCTACGCGTACCCGTGCGCCGGCGGGCGGTTCGTCGGGGCGAGCCCGGAGCTGATCGTGGCGACCGCCGACGGTGCGGTCAGCGCGCACCCCCTGGCGGGCACCGTCCGCCTCAACGCCGGCGAGGACGTGGCGTCACAGCTCGCCTGGCTGCTCGGCTCGGAGAAGAATCGCGCCGAGCACCGCGTCGTCGTGGACGACATCGTCGCGCGGCTGAGCCCGCTGTGCGACTCGCTGCACGCGGCGACGTCCCCCTCGGTCGTCCGCCTGTCCACCAACGCGCGGCTCGGCACCTGGATCGACGGCAAGCTGGCCGGCGCCCGCGACGCGTCGACGGCGTTCGGCGCGCTCGTCGCCCTGCACCCGACGCCCGCGGTCGGGGGGCTCCCGCGCGCCGCGGCGCTCGAGGCGATCGCCGCGCTCGAAGGCTCCTCCCGGGGCCCATGGGCGGGACCGGTCGGCTGGGTGGACGCGGACGGGACGTCCACCTGGACGCTCGGGCTCCGCGCGGTCCGCACCCAGGGCGACCGCTTCACCGTGTGGGGCGGCGCGGGCATCGTGGCGGCCTCCGAGCCGGACGACGAGCTCGCAGAGATCAGCGAGAAGCTCGCCTCAGTCCTGCGCGTCCTTGGGGCGTGAGGCCCACGCCCGCAGGGCACGGACCGGACGCTGCGCCGCCCAGAGCGTGACCAGCAGCAGCGCCTCGACGACGATGGCGCTCGACATCTTGGACGACCCCTGGACGCGGTCGATGAACGTGATCGGGACCTCTCTGATCGAGGCGCCCGCGCGCCGGGCCCGGTAGGTCATCTCGATCTGGAAGCCGTACCCGTCGGCGCGGACCGTCGCGTAGTCCATCCGCTCGAGCGCGCTGCGGCGGTACACGCGGAACCCGGCGGTGGCGTCGGCGACCTTGAGGGACAGCAGCATCGACGCGTAGAGGTTCCCGCCGCGCGACAGGGCGAGCCGCGCGAGGGTCCAGTTCGGGATCGCCGCCCCCGGCACGTAGCGAGAGCCGATGACGACCTCGTACTCCTCGGCGACCTCGAGCAGCCCCGGCAGCGCGACGGGGTCATGGGAGAAGTCCGCGTCCATCTCGACGAAGGCGTCGTAGCCCTGGGCGAGGCCCTTGGCGAAGCCCGCCCGGTAGGCGGTGCCGAGCCCGGACTTGCGCTCGCGGTGCAGCACCTCGATCTGCCCGAGGCGCGCGGCCACGTCCTCGGCGAGCTTGCCCGTGCCGTCGGGGCTGCCGTCGTCGACGACGAGGACGTCGACGGCGGGTGCCGCCGCGCGGACGGCCTCGAGGAGCGCGGTGATCGTCTCCGCCTCGTTGTACGTGGGGATGACGACGAGGGTCTTCACGCCGTCAGCCTACGGCTGGGTCGCGGCGTCGTCGCTCATCGTCTCGGGGCGCCGCACCTCACGAACGATGACCTGGATGGCGCTGCCGACCGGGATGCCGATGAGCGCGCCGACGAACGTGCCGAAGGCGCCGGCGAGCTGGCCGCCGAGTGTGGCGCCGACCACGACGGCCATGAGGATCAACAGCTTCGACATCCGTACGGTCCTCGACATGATGACGGGGTTCAGCACGTGGTTCTCGACCTGCCAGTAGACGACGCAGACGACGGCGACGCCGATCCCCGCCGACGGCGAGTGCAGGAGCCCGAGGAGTACGGCCGGGAAGAACGCGAGGAGACCCCCGACAATGGGGAGCAGGTCGACGATCGCGGCCCACAGGCCGAGCAACCCCGCGTAGGGCACGCCGAAGATCAAGAGGCTCAGGAACACGACGAGGCCCGCGATGACCGACGTCGCGATGTTGCCGGCCATGTACCCCGTCACGCCGCGCGAGGCCTCCTGGATGACGCGGTCGACGCGGCCCGCTCGCTCCGCGGGGAGCAGCGAGAGTGCGGCGCGCCAGATCTTCGGGAGGTCCAGGAGCAAGAAGTAGGTGAGCATCGCGATGGTCACGATCTTGAAGATCGTGCCGGCGGCGGCGGCCCCGAACCGGAGCGCGGGGTTCGCGAGGCTGGTCGCGAGCTGGGAGAGCTTCGGTGCGTTCTTCACGACCCAGTTGTGCAGGTGCAGCTGGTTGACGAGGCGTCCGACCCACCCCTGGCCGTGCTTGGCCTGCTGGACGAGGGTCGGCAGGTTGTCCGCGAACGCCTTCAGGTGGCTCGCGAGCGGCGCGCCGAAGAGGTACGCGATGCCGCCGAAGAGGACCACCCCGGAGAAGAACACGATGGCCGTCGCGAACGAGCGGCGCATCCCGAAGCGCTCGAGCCAGCCCACCGGGCCCGCGAGGAGCACGGCCAGGAAGATCGCGACGCCGAACAGGACGAGGTCGGTCCGGATCACCCAGGCGAGCGCGAGCAGGAGTCCGGTGGCGACCACGACCGCGACGGCCACGACGATCGTTCGGAGCGGGACCTCGTGGTGCTCCGCTGCCTCGAGGACACGCGCCGTCAGCGTCTCGGGACGACCGGACGGCACGTCGTCGTCGTCCACGAGGGTCCAGCATTGCACCTGTGCGCTCGCGATCGTGACAGGCTCTGTAGGTGTTGAACGAGGTGCCGCACGAAGGCGTGCGACCGCTCGCGAGGTTCCGCGCACGCATCCCTCCGCAGGTGCGCTACGCCGTCTCGCTCGGCGTCGTCATCTTCCTGCTCGAGTACCTCGTGCTCCCCGAGGTCGCCTCGGCGCGTCGCGACGTGCACGTGCTCGGCCAGGTCAACGGCATCGCGCTCATCGTCGCCGTCCTGCTCGAGGCCGCGGCCCTCCTCGCCTACGCCCTGCTCTCGCGCACGGTGCTCGCGCCCGACTCGCCGCCGCTCGGGGTCCAGCTGCGCATCAACATGTCGAGCCTCGCCCTCAGCCACGTCCTCCCGGGCGGCACCGCGCCCGGCGGGGCGCTCGCGTACCGGCTCCTCTCCGACGAGGGCGTCTCGGGCTCGGTGGCGGCGTTCGGGCTCGCCGCCCAGGGCATCGGCTCGGCCGTCGTGCTCAACCTCATCTTCTGGTCCTCGCTCGTGATCTCGATCCCCCTGAGCGGCTACAACCGCCTCTACGGCTTCGCGGCGCTCGCGGGCGTCTTCCTCCTGCTCGCCTTCTTCGGGACCGTGGTCCTCGTGACGCGCGGCCAGCGCCACGCCGACGCCTGGCTCCGCCGCGTGGCGGCCCACGTCCCGTTCACGACGCCCGACGGGGTCTCGCGCATGCTCCAGCAGGTCGCGGACCGCATCACCCTGCTCCAGACGAACCGTCGGGCGCTCTCGGGCGTCACCGGGTGGGCGGCGGCCAACTGGCTGCTCGACGCGGCGAGCCTCTGGGTGTTCCTGTGGGCGTTCGGCCACTTCGTCTCCCCCATCGACCTGCTCGTCGCCTACGGGTTGGCGAACGTGCTGGCCGTGATCCCGATCACCCCGTCAGGGCTCGGCGTGATCGAGGGCGTGCTCATCCCGACGCTCGTCGGGTTCCGCGTGCCGGGCGCGATCGCGACCGTGGGGGTGCTCTCGTGGCGACTCGTGAACTTCTGGCTGCCGATCCCGATCGGGGGCGGCTGCTACCTCTCGCTCAAGCTCCGACGTCGCCGCGCCGCGTGAGCGTGCGCGGTGTGACGGGTGCTGAGACCGTGCGGGGCCTCAAGCCTCCTGCTCGCGCCAGCGCCGGTGCTGCTCGATGGCGAGCTGCTTCAGCTCCTCTTGGACGCTGCGGCCCGCCACGCTCTCGCGTCGCCGCCAGCGCTGGTCGGGGCCGAGCACCCAGCTGAACCGGTCGTCGGCGAAGTTCCGCTCGAGCACGTCGTCGAGCTGCTCGACGAGGATCGGGTCGGTCACCGGCGTCGTGGCCTCGATGCGCCGGTCGAGGTTCCGCTCCATGAGGTCCGACGACCCGATCAGCACGCGGTGCCCGCTCGGACCGCCGGGTCGCCCGAACGAGAAGATCCGTGAGTGCTCGAGGAACTCGCCCACGATCGAGCACACCGCGATGTTCTCGGAGAGCTCCGGGATCCCCGGGCGCAGGCAGCACAGCCCGCGGACGACGAGACGGATGGGGACGCCGGCGCGGGAGGCGGCGTAGAGCTCGTCGATCACCTGGGGGTCCGTGAGCCCGTTCACCTTGATGTCGATCGCGCCCTCGGGCCCCGCCTCGCGCTCCTCGTTGATGAGCTCGATAATGCGGGGCCGCATCGAGACCGGCGAGACCAAGAGGCGCTCGTAGGAGGCGTGGCGGCTGAACCCCGTGAGGAAGTTGAAGAGCTTGGCGACGTCGCTCGTGATCTCCTCGTCGGCGGTGAGCAGCCCCACGTCCTCGTACATCCGTGCGGTCTTCGAGTTGTAGTTGCCCGTGCCTATGTGGCAGTAGCGCCGCACCCCGTCGGCCTCGCGACGCAGCACGAGCGCGGTCTTCGAGTGGGTCTTGTAGCCCATGATCCCGTAGACGACGTGGACGCCCGTGTCCTCGAGGGCCTTGGCCCACCCGATGTTCGCCGCCTCGTCGAAGCGCGCCTTGAGCTCGACCAGCGCGGCCACCTGCTTGCCGGACTCCGCGGCGCGGATGAGCGAGGCGACGATGGGGCTGTCACCCGAGGTCCGGTACAGCGTGTGCTTGATGCCGAGCACGTCCGGGTCGTCGGCGGCCTGGGCGACGAACGCCTCGACCGAGTCGGAGAACGAGTCGTAGGGGTGGTGCAGCAGCACGTCGCGCTCGCGCAGCACCGAGAAGATGTCCGCGCTCTCGTTGTCGCCCACCAAGAGGCGCGGCGGGGTGATGGGCGTCCAGGTCTCCGCGTGGAGGTCGGCGCGGTCGACGGCGTAGATCGACCACAGCCCCGCGAGCCCGATCGGCGCGTCCACCGTGTAGGCGGCGTCCTCGGTGAGGTCGAGCTCGCGCAGCAGCAGCTCTCGCAGCCCCGAGGAGAGCTTGTGGTGGGCCTCGAGCCGCACGGCGCGGCCGAAGCGCCGCCGGCGCAGCTCCATCTCGAGGGCGATGAGGAGGTCCTCTGCCTCCTCTTCTTCCAAGGTGAGGTCCGCGTTGCGCGTGACCCGGAAGGTCTCGGGCTCGCCGAGCACCATCCCCGGGAACAGCGTGTCGAGGTGGGCCGCGATGACCTGGTCGACGGGCACGAAGCGGCCGTCCTCGCCGATCGGCAGGAACCGAGGCAGCACCGGGGGGACCTTCACTCTCGCGATGCGCTCCTCGCCGGTCGCCGGGTCGCGGACCTGGACCGCCAGGTTGAGCGAGAGATTGGAGATCATCGGGAAGGGGTGCCCGGGGTCCACCGCGAGCGGCGTGAGGATCGGGTAGATCGCCGCCACGAAGAACGCCTGGAGCGCGGCGCGGTCGGCCTCCCCGAGCGAGCCGTAGGACTCGATGCGGATGCCCGCGGCGGCGAGCTCGACCTGGAGGTGCTCCAAGAAGATCCGGTCCTGGCGGCGGACGAGCTCGGTCGTGCGCTGGCGGATCGCGACGAGCTGCTCGCGGGGGCGGAGCCCGTCGGCGGAGCGCGTGGTCACCCCGCCGACGACCTGGTCCTCGAGGCCCGCGACGCGCACCTGGAAGAACTCGTCGAGCAGCTCGGAGAAGATCGCCATGAACTTCACGCGCTCGAGGAGCGGCAAGGACGCGTCCTCGGCGAGGTCGAGCAGCCGCGCGCCGAAGTCGAGCCGCGAGAGCTCGCGGTTCGCGAAGCGCTGGGGGCCGAAGCCCTCGATCGCGTCGAGCTCCTCGGAGAGCCGTGGCGCGGCCGACGCCTCGGCGGGCGACGGCGCGTGCGTGGTGGTGTCCGACATGGATGCTCCGCTCGATCGTACCTTCGCCGGTAGGATCCCGGGATGGTCGCGACGGGCACGGCCCCGGCGCGCACGTTCCCCGCGCGGACGTGGCGCTTCGCGTTCCCGACCTACGAGCGGGGGCCGAAGCCACGGCGCCGCGCAGAGTTCTGGCTCCTGCTCATGGCGTGCGGCGTCACGACGGCGCTCTACGCGCTCGCGTCCCTCGGCCAGGACGGGCGCCTGCCGCTGCACCTCTGGGGGTTCCTCGGCGCGGTCCTCGGGCTCTCGATGGCCGCGCACCTCGTCAACCGATGGCTGGTGCCCAACGCGACGTCCGTGCTGCTCCCGATCGCCACGCTGCTGAACGGGATCGGGTTCGTCGAGATCGCCCGCTGGAGCCGCGTCTACCCCTACGGCCCGGAGGCCCAGGAGCAGGCCCTGTGGGCGGCGATCAGCGCGGGCCTCTACGTCGCCACGCTGTTCTTCATCCGGCGCTCCCGCGACCTCGACCGCTACCGCTACCTGCTGCTGCTCGGCGCGATCCTGCTCCTGGTCGCGCCGGTGATCCCCCATATCGGGCTCCGCATCAACGGCGCGCGGCTCTGGGTCCACGTGGGTGGCATCCAGTTCCAGCCCGTCGAGATCGCGAAGCTCCTGCTCGTCATCTTCTTCGCGTCCTACTTCGCGACGACCAAAGAGCTGCTCACGATCCCGTCGCGCCGGATCGGCAACCACCTCTTCGTCGACCCACGTCCGCTCATCCCGATCGTGATCACGTGGGGGTTCGCGCTCGCGGTGCTCGGCTTCGAGAACGACATCGGCTTCGCGATGCTGCTCTTCACGCTGTTCTTGGCGCTCCTGTGGACGAGCACCGGACGGGTCGTCTACCTGGTGGCGGGGCTCGTGCTGTTCATCGTCGGCGCCATCGTGGCGGCCCACTCCTTCCCCCAGGTCCACGAGCGGATCTCGATCTGGCTCAACCCGTGGGCCGACCCGCAGAACCACGGGTTCCAGCTCATCCAGGGGTGGTACGCCATGGCGCAGGGCGGCATCCTCGGCACGGGCGTCGGGCTCGGCTCGGGGGTCTTCGCCGTGCCCAACCTCACCTCGGACATGATGACCGCCGCGATCGGCCAGGAGCTGGGGCTGCTGGGCCTGGCCGCGGTGGTCTCGGGGTTCACGCTCCTCGTGGGCACCGGGCTGCAGATCGCCCAGCGCTCCCGCACGGACTTCGCGCGCCTGTGCGCGGTGGGCCTCACCGTCGTGATCGGGTTCCAGGCGTTCTACATCATGGCGGGCGTGCTGCGGCTGCTCCCGCTGACCGGCATCACGCTCCCGTTCATGGCCTACGGGGGCTCGTCGCTCGTCGCGAACTACGTCCTCATCGCGCTGCTCATGCGGCTGTCCGAGGAGGCCGAGAGCCGACCGACGGCCGCGGAGGCGCCGATGCGGAGGGCCGTGCTCGCCTGACGCTCCCGCTCAGCGGTCGAGGAGGCCCGCCTCGCAGAGGATCGGCGCGGGCACCCGGAGCCGCAGCGCGACGGCGATCCCGTCGGAGGGCCGGCAGTCGAGCACCTCGTGGCCCTTCGGGCCCATGACGTCGAGCTCGCCGAGGATGGTGCCGTTGCGCTCGCCCGTCAGGCGCACCGCGACCACCTCGCAGCCGACCGCGGCCATCAGCGAGACCATGAGGTCGTGGGTCGTGGGCCGGGGCGGCTGCTCGTGCTCGAGGGCGTAGGCGATGGACTGGGCCTCGGGCAGGCCGAGCGGGAAGTCGAGGCCACGGAACGGCATCTCCTGCTCGAGCAGGTGGATGACCGGGTGCGGGCTCGGCAGCTCGTAGGAGACGTTTACGACCTCGACGACGACGAACGTCGGTGCCGGCGCGGGCTCGGGGGCGGGCGTCGGCGCCTCGCCCGGCGGGGTCTCCTCGGCGCTCGCGACCTCGCCGGGCGCGGTCTGCGCACCGGGCGCGGCCTGCCCGTCGGGCACGTGGGGCGCGCCAGGTTCGGCCGTGGCGATCGTCGGCTCGTCGACGCCCGTCGCCCCGGGGTCCTGTTCGTGCCCGACGTCGGTCACGTCGAGGCGAGGCCGGGACGGCGGTTGGTGACCGAGAGCACGATGCCGACGGCGAGGAAGAAGCAGACCGCGGCCGACCCCCCGTAGCTCATGAAGGGCAGCGGGATGCCGGTGACGGGCATGAGGCCCATGATCATGCCCACGTTCTGGAAGCAGCTGAAGGCGAAGAACGTGAAGACGCCGACGGCGAGGAGGCGCCCGAGGTGGTCCGGGGCGAGGATCGAGGCTCGGAGCATGCGCCCGGCGATCCCCGCGAGGGCGCAGAGGAGCCCGACCGCGCCCACGAACCCCAGCTGCTCGCCGACGGCGGTGAAGATGAAGTCGGTCTGCTGCTCGGGGATGAAGCCGAGGTTGCCGGCGGCGCCGTGGAAGAACCCCTTGCCGAGGAGCCCGCCGGACCCGATGGCCGCCTTGGCCTGCACGACCTGGTAGGGCGTCGTGCCGAAGAGGCCCGTGAGCCGGACGACCTGGTAGTGGTGCAGGACGCCGACCACGACGGCGAGGAACGCCATCCCCGCCCCGGCGACGGTCAACAGGAACAGGAACCGCGGGGGCACGCCCGCGATGAGCAGCATGACGATGAGCACGATGACCATGATGATCGCCGTGCCGAGGTCCGGCTGGAGGAACACGAGGGCGATCGGCAGCGCCGCCATGAGCAGCATGCGCACGACGTCGCGCATGGACAGCCCGTCGGGGCGGCGCTCGCAGTAGGTCGCGATCGCGAGGATCATGGCGAGCACCGTGAACTCGGAGGGCTGGAACTGGATCGGCCCGAAGGAGAACCAGCGCTGCGAGCCCAGCGCGTTCGAGCCGAGGGGTGACTTCACGAGGAGGAGCGCGCCGCACGAAAGGAGGTACGCAGGCGTCGCGATGTGCTCGAAGCGCCGGTAGTCGATCTTGGAGACGACCAGCATCACGGCGGCGCCGAGCGTGACGAACAGCGCCTGGCGCTCGAGGTAGTAGTGGGGGTTCTCCAGGTTGCGGAGGAGCTGGTCGCGCGTGGCGCTGTAGACCATGAGGACGCCGAACGCCGAGACGGCGACGGTGAGGATCGCGAGGACGACGTCGTAGCCCGGCACGCGTCGCGTGCCGATCACCGGGGAGCGGGTCCGAGTCAGGGTCATGGGACGGCGAGCACCCCGTGCAGCGCGTCGAGCGGGACCTCGGCGCCGAGCCAGCGCGCGAGCGCGAGGGCTGCCTGGTGGACGAGGACCTCGCCGCCTTCGACCGTGGTCGCGCCGTGCGCCGCGGCCCTCGCGAGCCAGGGGGTCACGCGAGGATGGTAGACGAGGTCGACCGCGACCTGGCCCGCGCCCAGCGTGGCGCCGTCGACGAGCGGTGCGGCGTCGACGGACGGCGTGTCGCGCATGCCCACCGGGGTCGCCTGCACGACGACGTCGGCGGCCGCGACGTCGGCGGCGGTGCCCGCCCGCCCGACGCTGGCGACCGCGGCGGCTCGCACCGCGGCGTCGTGACGACGGGCGACCACGGCGACGTCCGTCGCCCCCGCGCGCGCGAGCGCCTCGATCGCCGCGCGCGCCGCACCCCCGGCGCCCAGGACGACGCACCGCGGCGCGCGGAGCGGTGCGGTGCGCACGCACGCGATCGCCGCGAGCAGCCCGTCGCCGTCGGTGCTGTCCGCGCGCACGCGGCCGTCGTCCGTCGCGGTCAGGCAGTTGGCCGCGCCGAGCCGATCGACGACGTCGCTGCGCTCCTCGCAGTGCGCGACCACGGCGTCTTTGAGCGGCATCGTGACGCTGAGCCCGCGGATCCCGAGGCGGCGCACCGCCTCGACGACCAGCGCGGCGGCGTCGACGCCCGCGCGGAGCGCGACCGAGACGGCGTCGACGCCCACCTCGTCGAAGGCCGCGGCGTGCAGCGCAGGGGTGAGCGAGTGCGCGACGGGGTCGCCGACCACCCCGAAGAGCGCCGTCGCCCCCGAGGTCGCGGGTCGCACCACCTCAGACGCCCCGGCGCGCGCCGAGCGCCTCGTTGGCGAGCTGCTGGGCGAACGTCGTCGCGAACGCGAGCGTGCCGGTCTTGTCGACCAGGGTGAAGTAGAGCCACGGCCCGCTGGGTGCGTGCAGCGTCGCGCCGAGGGCCTCGGTCGAGGGGATGCAGATCGCCGTCGGCGTGAGCCCGGTGTGCAGGTACGTGTTGTAGGGGGAGTGGATCGACTCGGTCGCGTGCGTCACCGGACCGCCGTCCTGGCCCGTCGCGTACTCGACGGTGGCGTCCATCTGCAGCGGCATCCCCCTGGCCAGGCGGTTGTAGACGACCGTCGCGACCCTCGGCATGTTGCGCGCGAGGTAGCCCTCCTTCTCGACGATCGAGGCGACGGTCACGAGCTCGTAGGCGTCGAGCCCGTGCAGCCGCGTGGTCGGCGTGAGGCCGACCGAGGCGGCGCGCGCGACGAACGCGCTGGCCATCTGGGTGACGAGCGTCCGCGGCGTCTCGTGGGGCACGAGCACGTAGGTGCCCGGGGCGAGCAACCCCTCGAGCGACGCCCCCGGCGCCGGCTGGAAGGGCGAGCGCACGGCGCCGTTGCGGACGAGGCTGAGGAACTGCCCGGCGAACGCGGCGTCCTCGACGCCCGCGAGGTTGAGCGCCACCTCTCGGGAGGACTCCGCGGTCGTGACGACGACGGCGAGGGCGTTCGGCCCGCCCGCGAGCACCGAGCGGACCGCGGAGAACGACGACGAGGTCGGCAGCTCGTACCATCCGGGCTGGACGGTCGGCGTCCCCGCGACGAGGAGGTCCAGCCGGAGCGCGAACGTCGAGCCGATGATGCCCTTGGCCGCCATGGCGTCGGCGACCTGGGAGAACGACTCGCCCGCGGTCACCTGGAAGAACGCCGGTGGGCCCGAGCCCCCGATCGGGTACGCCTCGGCGAGGAACCACAGGACCGCGCCGAGCAGCGCGAGCCCGCCGGCGAGGCCGGCCAGCCGCCAGCGTCGGCGCCGCCGGCGGCGGTCCGAGCCGCGGCCCGTCGCGTCGTCGGGGAGGGTGCCGTGCGCCTCGGGCTCGGGAAGGACGCGCGGCTCGTCCAGGCTCACGCGGACAGCCACGCTTCGAGGAGGACGACGGCCGCCGCGCCGTCGACGCGACGCCGTGCGTCGCGGGCGCCCACGCCCGCCTCGCGGAGGCGCGAGGTGGCGGTGACCGTCGTCAGCCGCTCGTCGAACAGCTCGACCCCGACGCCGTCGTCGAGCAGCGCGGCGCGCAGCGACGTGGCCAGGGCCTCGGCGCGGTCCGCGGCCGGGCCCTCGGTGCCGTCGAGGCGGAGGGGGTGGCCGACGACCACCTGGGCCGCGCCCTCCTCACGGACGACCGCGGCGCAGCGCCCAACCTCGTCGTCCCCGGCCTCGACCGGCGGCCTCGGGAACGCGAGGTGCCGATCCGAGTCGCTCACCGCCACACCGATGCGCGCGCTGCCCGGGTCCAGCGCCACCACGCGGCCGGCGCCGCTCACGCCCCGCCCAGCTGCGCCCGGATGGCCTCGAGGGCGTCGTCGAGACCCGCGGGCGTCCGCCCGCCCGCGAGCGCGAGCTCGGCGCTGCCGCCCCCGCCGCCGCCGATCAAAGGTGCCCCCGCGCGGACGAGGCCGACGGCGTCGACCGCGCCGTCGGTCGCTGCGGCGATCGCCGCGGTCCCCTCGGGTGTCGCGCCGCCGAGGACGACCACCGTGCCCCCCGTGCGGTGCCGGACGAGCCCGGCGAGCGAGCGCAGCTCGTCGCCGCTGCGGCCGTCGGTGCGCGCGACCACGACGCCGTTGGCCGCCGCGCCCGCGAGCGTGGCGGCGTCGGCGTGCAGGGCGCGCTCCTTCAGGGTGCCGAGCTCGTGCTCCGCGGCGCGCAGGCGGTCCGAGAGCTTGCCGACCGCCTCGGGCAGGTGCTCGGGGTCCGTGCGCAGCAGCGCGCTCGCCTCGTCGAGCAGCCGCTCCCGGGCGAGCGCGCGCTGGAGCGCGCCGAGCCCCGTCACGGCCTCGATGCGCCGGGTGTTCGCGCCGATCGAGGACTCGGTCACGAGCTGGAGCGTGCCGATGGCACCCAAGGCGTGCACGTGGGTGCCGCCACAGAACTCGAGCGAGTGGGGCCCGGCTCGCACGACGCGGACCTCGTCGCCGTACTTGTCACCGAAGAAGGCGACCGCCCCCATCCGCTCGGCCTCCTGCCGCGACGTCACCGTCGTCTCGACGGGCTCGTCCCCGAGCACGTCGCGGTTCACCATCTCGAGGATGGCGACGCGCTCCTCGTCGGCGATCCCCGCATGGTGCGAGAAGTCGAAGCGCAGCCGGTCGGGCGCGACGAGCGAGCCCTGCTGGCGGACGTGGTCGCCGAGCACGTCGCGCAACGCGGCGTGCAGCAGGTGCGTGGCGGTGTGGTTGCGCCGCACGGACTCTCGGCGGGGGGCGTCGATGGTGGCGACCGCCTCCTGGCCGGGATGGATCTCGCCGCGGACGCGCGCGCGGTGCGCGACGACGCCGGGCAGCGGCGCGAGCGTGTCGAGGACCACGGCGGTCCCTGTCTCGGTCGCCACGGTGCCGGTGTCCCCGACCTGCCCGCCGCCCTCGGCGTAGAAGGGGGTGTGCTCCAAGAACAGCTCGACGGTGCCGTCAGGCGCCTCGAGCACGCCGACGACGCGCGAGGTCGTCGTGTAGTGCGAGGGCTCGCGACCGACGAAGACCGTCGGGCCCTCCGCGTCGAGGAGCGACCGGTACGCGGTCTCGTCGGCCGGCGTCGCGGCGCGGGTGGCCGCGCGCGCGCGCTCGCGCTGGCGGCGCATCTCGGCGTCGAAGCCGTCGCGGTCGACGGCCACGTCGCGCTCCGCGGACAGCTCCTCGGTGAGCTCGACGGGGAACCCGTGGGTGTCGTGGAGGCGGAACGCCAGCTCACCGGGGAGCACGCGCGAGGTCCGCACCGCCTCGGACGCCAGCGCCTCGTCGAGGAGGCCGAGCCCGGTCCGCAGGGTGCGGTCGAACTGCGCCTCCTCGCGTTCGAGGACCGAGACGATGAGGTCGCGGTCCGAGCGCAGCGACGGGTAGGCGACCTCGAAGGTCGAGACGGCCGCGTCGACGAGCGCGGGGGTGATGGTCGTGCGCGATGCCCCGTGGCGTCGGGCCGCGAGGAGCGCGCGCCGCACGACGCGCCGCAGCACGTACCCGCGCCCCTCGTTGCCGGGCAGGACGCCGTCGGCGACCAGCATGGTCATGGCGCGCCCGTGGTCGGCGATGCGGCGTAGCGCCACGTCGACCTCGTCGTCACGGCCGAGGGTGCGCCCGGTGAGCGACTGGGCGGCCCCGAGCATCGCGGCGTAGAGGTCAGTCTCGAAGATCGAGTCCTTGTCGTTGAGGAGGGCGAGGAAGCGGTCGAGCCCCGCCCCGGTGTCGATGTTCTTGCGCGGCAGGTCCACGACGGACCCGTCCTCGAGGCCGTTCTGCGCCATGAAGACGAGGTTCCAGAACTCCATGTAGCGCTCGTCCGCCCCGCCGGCGGGCCCCCCGTCGGGGCCGTAGGACGGCCCCTTGTCCAGGTGCAGCTCGCTGTCGGTCCCGCGGGGGCCGGTCTCCCCCATCGCCCACACGTTCTCCTCGCCGAGCCGCTGGATCCGCTCGCCCGGGAGCCCGATCACGTCGGCCCAGACCGCCGCCGCGTCGTCGTCGGTCTCGTGCACCGTCACCCAGATCCGGTCGCCGTCGAGGCCGAAGACCTCGGTGACGAGGTCCCAGGCGTAGCGGATGGCGCCCTCCTTGAAGTAGTCGCCGAACCCGAAGTTCCCGAGCATCTCGAAGAACGTGCAGTGCCGCGAGGTGGTGCCCACGAGCTCGATGTCGTTGGCCCGGAAGCACTTCTGGACGGTCACCAGCCGCGGGTGCGGCGGGGCCTCCTCGCCGAGGAAGTACGGCTTGAACGGGACCATCCCGGCGATCGTGAACAGGACCGTGGGATCGTGCGGGATCAGGCTCGCGGAGGGCACGACGGCGTGGCCGCGCTCCTCGAAGAAGCGCTTGAAGGCGTGCCGCACCTCGTTCGAGTCCATCCGAGCGAGCCTACCGGGAGCGATTTGTCACCCTGGGCTCGACCCCGGCTTCGGCTCGCGCGCGTCATGGCGCCACGCGTCGCGCAGCGGCTCCTCGCCGTGCGACGAGGGCGACCAGTAGCGGTGCGACGCGAGCTCGTCGGGGAGGTACTGCTGGTCGACCCAGCCGCGCGGGTCGTCGTGCGGGTAGCGGTACCCGTCGCCGTGGCCGAGCGACGCCGCGCCCGCGTACCCGGTGCCGCGCAGGTGCGCGGGCACGTCGGTGTGCGGTCCGTCGCGCACGTCGCGCTGGGCCGCGCCGAGGGCCACCGTCACGCGGTTGGACTTGGGCGCGAGCGCGAGGTGCACCGTCGCCTGGGCGAGCGCGAGCTGGGCCTCGGGCAGCCCTACGAGCTCGAGGGCGCTGGCCGCGGCCGTCGCGACGACGAGCGCGCCCGGGTCGGCCATGCCGACGTCCTCGCTCGCGAGGATCACGAGCCGCCGTGCGATGAACCGCGGCGACTCCCCCGCCTCGAGCATCCGGGCGAGCCAGTACAGCGCGGCGTCGGGGTCCGAGCCGCGCACGGACTTGATGAGCGCGCTCACCTGGTCGTAGTGCTCGTCACGGCCCT
>DASZHS010000037.1:0-61454 GCA_035937595.1 Acidimicrobiales bacterium | reverse complement strand
CACAGACCCGGCGTTTTGTGGCACCGCTCTGCCCCTGGGGATCGAACGTCGAGAACTCCGATGCACGAACGGTCACCGCACCGCAAGTAAGTAGCTGGCCGCCCTACGATTCCCTCTCGTGATGGGGCGCTGGCTCGTTGCGATCGTTCTCATCGGAGGACTCATTGTCGGACTATTCGCTGCCTGGCCGAGCGGATCTCAACGGGGTACCTCACTCATCCCGGCTGACATCACCATCAACACAATAGGAGTCTCAACTCGGCAGCTGGCTGCCTGCCAGCAGGCTTGGGAGGCTGAGGGAGGTCTCTCCGGACGGTGGGCCTTCCTTGGGCATGGCCCGCCACTGGGCTTCCTGCAGTTCATGCAAGCCGCAGATCGCCTAGCTGAGGCGGACATCAGTGCCCAGTTGGGACGAGTCTCCGAGATGGTTCCGCTTGTCTCAAGCTACGTAGTGGCCTGTCGATCGTTTAGCGGCGGCGCCACACTTCATCAGCACGAATCGGCATTGTCGTAACTCGCCCTTTGGCTCGCGTACAGCGACCGTCCTCCAGACTGTGGCGCGCGCCAAGTCCCGGCGATCCGGGATACCCAGAACGACTGTAGGAACCCAGGCGTTCTAACTAGATGAAGGCTGATCAACGAGGGCGAGCCGTACTCCCATCGTTGCCAGCTGGGCCATGGATCGCGCGATAGCCCCAGGGTCGAGTTCTCCGTGGCGAGGCGAAGCACGATGCCAACGGTGCCTGAAAGGACGGACGGTCGGCCCGATCGGTCAGGATAGGTTCGTCAGCGTCGAATGAGGTCACGATGCCACCGGAGCACAACGAATATCCAATTCGCTCCGAAACGCAGGGGCGGACATGACTACTTCAGGAACGACATGTCACCGATCGAATGCGCTGGATAGAGGATGCGCGTAGCCAGCACGAGCGCGGACATCGCGGCCTTCGTATATTCCCGATTCGCGTGCTTAAAGCGTTCGCCGGTGAGTTCCTCTGGTCGATTCCTGAACTCCTCGAGAGGCTTCCCGGCTGCAACGAACCGATGTATTGCCTCTTTGAACTCCTCAACCTGCAGGTCGTCCACGAACATGATGCCGTCCTCTCTTGAAGTGTCCGAAAGTCGTTGCTCACAATCCGTCTGAGGACCGACTCCAACGATTCTCCGAGTTGCGGATCGAGCCCCGGAGCAATACCACCCTCGACCCGACGATCCAGGGTGGCCGCATGAGTGTCGCTGGCTGAGCAGAACAAGCGGAGAGGGATCGGGCTCTGGAGTAAGGGATCGAGTCCTGATGATGTCCTGCCTAACAGAGGAGAGCGCCCTCAGATTCGTTTCCATTGGTTGGGCCACCAATCCCGTTGTTGGGGCCCACGCCGCCTGCGCCGATGTTCGAGTGGAGGTTGCACCTGACCTGCCCAAGGTGAGTGCCGTCGCCTCCAAACGCCTTGACGATGACGAGATAGTACGGCGCGGTCGCCGGTGCAATAGCGGCGTAGTACCCGCCGTTGAGTCGAAGTTGTCGAGTCTGATGCTGCGTACCGTTCAATGTCGAGAACGTCACGGTCACGCGGTGTACCCACGGTGCAACCTCGCCCGCCAGGAACTGCATTGGCGTCTGGCCCCCGCCGAGGGTGTATCCCTGAACGCCGTGAATTGGGCGCAGGTGCGACAGAGGCACGAAGAGCTGTTGGGCGCCGAAGGACGTGACCATCCAACGGCTCCGCTTTTGCTCGAGGTTGCAAGCGAGGATCTGCACCTGACCAGCGCGTCGAAGCAGATGTCGGACCGTTCCCTTCGAAGAGTAGAGGGCTTCGCCCGACGTTCCGAGTGTGACCACGGCGAAGGGGAGCGCATCCAGCCCGAACTCATCAGAGCCACACGTCGCTCCCCATTCGGAGTACCCGGCCAATGTCGGAGCCGCACTCATGGGCAGTTCCGGGAGCACCATCGCAGTATTAGGAACTTGAGAGGAGGTACACGCTGACAGCAGTGCGCCGACCGCGAGCAACAGCAATGTGGCGCGATACCTGGCCGACCTCACGCCCGCATTCTGCCGTGCGGTGGGTGCTCGGTGGTCTGCCTCGATTTTGCCTCGGTGCTGACCTTGGCATAAGTGCCGATGCGAGGCAGGCAACAGGGGCAAGCGCCCTGCGCCACTCACCCGGCGTTAAGTGACGGTCCATGAGGGGCTGGACCGCGACAATCTCTCGGCGATTGCCGCATCGACTCCTGATGTCAGGGGAATCAGCTTGAGGCGAGCAGGGATGGCTACCCTCACTTGATGCCGTCGTTCGATCCAGGAGCGGACGATTGGGGACGTGACTGGTTTCTCATAAGGGACGGCTTCGTCCGCCTCATTCTGAGTCCAGATGTCTTCGGGGAGGCTATCGATTACTTGGTGGAGTCTGGCTACAACGTCATCGAGAGAGACGCGTCATCGTGGCGGACAACGGCTGACTGCCTCGATTCCCTTAGTGAAGCGCTGGACTTGCCGATGACTGGCCAAAGCCTGGACGGTTTCAACGACTGGATGCGAAGCGTCGCTCTCTATGAATTCGGGGCCAACGCAAACGACACTGGAACGGTGCTCGCCTTGCGACGGTACGACAGATTCGCAGTTCGGGAGACCAGGACGGCTCGAATCGTGCTGGAGATCTTTGCCGATTGCGCTCGAGTTGGCTCGCTAGTTGGCCATCGCATGCTCTGCCTTCTCCAGAGCGACGACGCTGACCTGTACTTCGAACCTGTCGGAGCAACTCCAGTGTCTTGGCATCGAGGAAAGAGACAAGAGGCGAGGCCGGATCCTGACGACTGACAGAGCTCGTTCGCGCTTCGATGAGACCGACGGCGAATTGGGTGTGGCCAAAGTGCCGGTCGGGGACAGGCAAGGGTTGCAAGCAACGGCCAGTCATGCCCACCGTTGCGACTTCAGCAACGACTTCAGCAACCGGAACGAATAGGGGCAGACGGCAGTGACTTCGTGCGAACCGATGTACCTGATCAACGGCCAAATTCGAACTGGCCCGGACAGCTGCGAAGTGCCTCTGAGCCCATGACACGCAAGGGGTCGCAGGTTCAAGTCCTGCACGGCCCACCGCGTGATGTCTCAAGACATCTGCAAGTCCTGAACCCACGATTCAGACGCGCCTCTTTTGGCGGCTCTTCGGATTTCAGCGGCTCTTCGGATTTCAGCGGGGTGACGCCTGCCGTCCGGCTTCGTGCCTGAAGAAAGAGCGTGCCTCAGGCTTGAGGTATGAGCCAACAATCCCAAAGCACCTTCGAGCATGCCGCTCCAAGGCAGCACAAGGTGGTCGACCCTCTGACGCCATTGCCCCGCCAGCCGGGGGCGCATCTGAACGATCGCTCCCTGTCACTTCGAACCATCGTCATCCGTGCGACGAGAGATACCTCGTCTGCCGGATGCGTGTGGCTAGGGTCGAGAATCGATCCACACACCGATGCGGAGGATGCAAAGTGAAACCAAGGAATCTGCGATCCGTGAGTCCAGCACTAGTCGTTGCCACGATTGCCCTCGTCGTGGCTCTTGGAGGAACGAGCTATGCGGTGTCGCAACTGCCGCCGAACAGCGTAGGGACGAAGCAACTTCAGAATAGGGCCGTGACACCGCAAAAGCTCTCGCTGTCGACCTTCTCCTTCATCAGATCGCAAAGGAGCCCTACGAGCGTTCTGTTTGCCGAGACCTCCGGTGGAACAACTCCGACGGTGCTGTACGGCAACGGGGTGACGTCGGTGACGTGGCAGAGCAACTACTACGAGGTCACCTTCAACAGGTAAATTGCCGCGTGCGCACCGTTCGGAGCCACGACGGGCACTAACGGGAACAACAACTCGTCCTACATCAATGTGGTGCACAGGTCTGGGGGCCCGACTCAGCTCAACGTCCAGACGTTTGACAGTTCGGATAGCTCTGTGAGCACGATCCCGTTTGCCATCGCCGTGCTCTGCTGACGACTGGCCCGAGGACTGGCGACCAACCTCGTCTCCAGTCCTCGGGCTGCGGCGCCAGATCGCTCCGGATGACCTGCTGCCGCGCTGCCACGAGCCAGAGTTGTCTGGTCGCTAGCACTACCTCGAGCAGGCGGGTCCGCGAGCTACCGACTTGCCTCGATCATCGAGGTCGGACTGACGGCGCCACGGACAGCGGCGCATCCGTCTGACCAATTGCCGCGTGGACCGCCGAGGCGGGCCGCGAGCTTTGGTGGCGAGGGAAGGGGCATTCAGCGGCTGCGTAGTGATGCCAGAAGCTTGACACGTGCCGATAATGGAATATATTGGAGGGGTGGCCCGCTCCTCCACCACGTCCGACGTGTTCAACGCGATTGGCGACGTTCACCGCCGCGGGATCCTGGACGTCTTGATCACAGGGGAGAAGGCAGTCGGGGCGATCGTGGAGGACCTCTCGATATCGCAGCCGCAGGTTTCAAAGCACTTGCGCGTGCTCAGTGAGGTGGGACTCGTCCGGTGCCGGGCTGTGGGTCGTCGGCGGCTGTACCGCCTCGAAGCGCAGCACCTCGGGCCGTTGCGCGACTGGATGACCAAGTACGAGCGGGTGATCAACGACCGACTGGATCGGATGGACGACTACCTCACAGAGCTGCAAGAGCAAGGAGAGCGGAAGTGACACCTCATCGGCACGGATCGGCAGTCATCGAGTATCCGAGTGATCTCGAGATCCTCACCACTCGACAGTTCGACGCACCGATCGAACTCGTCTTCGACGTGTTGACGAGGCCGGAACATGTGCGCAACTGGTTCGCTCCATTTGAGGACAAGATGACGGTCTGCTCGATCGATCTGCGCGTCGGCGGGAAGTACCACATGGTCTTCGTGACCCCCGACGGATCCGAGTGCTCGTTCCGTGGAACCTACTTGGAGATCGAGCGACCGGTCCGGATCGTCGACACGTGGCTGTTCGAAGGGTGGCCGGACGCGGAGGCGGTCGAGACCGTCGACCTGCACGAGACGGACGGAGTCACAACGGTGAAGATGAACCTGGCGTTCCATGACCAAGCTGGCCGAGACCACATGACCACCTCCGACGGCCAGGAAGACAGCTGGGACAAGATGGAGGACTACCTGAGCTCGCTCGTGGACTCGAAGAGGACGATCGCCGGGTAGCCGAGCGCGAGCCGGTTGACAACGCGCACGCCAGCTGAGGCGGCTTCACGCCACGCACCGCCGGGAGAGCGAGCATCGTGAGGCGTCTTCTCACGGCTGATGATCGGCTTGGCCTTCGCACGACCGCGTGAGGCCGATCGGCATACAGTGAGACCGATGCGCCCCCCGGGGTGGCTGCGTAACCCAACGAGCGAGGAGTTCGGTTCCCATGATCGCCGTCTACATCGTGACCAAGAACATGACGCTTGAGCAGCACACCAAGGGCCGCGACCGCCTCCTCGAGGCCGGGGCACCGGAGGGCGGCATGAGACTCCACTCGTGCTTCGGTGAGGACGGCAAGCTCCAGGTCTTCGATGTCTGGGAGAGCCAGGAGGCGTTCGACGCCTTCTTGACGTACCTCGGGCCCGTCATGGAGCAGCTCGGCATCGAGCTGGCGCAGCCGCCCGTCATCATGCCGGTTGTGGATCTCGTCCAGCAGTAGCGCGAGAATCTCGAGTCACGGGGCGGCGCCGCACGATTCCGAAGGCTCCCTGGTTCGACTCGCGTCGAATCGCGGCCTCGGCGATTGACGGCGTCGCTACTGGCTCATCGGCGTGTGCAGCTGGAGGTAGTTGCCATCAGGGTCCTCGAGGGTCGCGAGCCAGCCCCCGTCGCCGCCATCGGGCTGGTAGGGCTTCGAGATCACGTTTGCGCCGAGCCCGGAGATACGGTCGACCTCACTCGCGACGTCGTCCACCTCGAACATGAGCATGATGCGCTGGGGCATGCTGCTGCTCCCGCTCACCTCGCTGTGCGTCCCGATGACGAGCTGCGCGCCGTCGAACCACCCGTACCACGCGTCGGACTGGAACGATGGCTTGCCCAGGACCTTCGTATAGAACCCCCCGAGCTTGTGCGAGTCGCTGGATCCCATCATCACGCCGCTGAACCGCATCGGGCGTCACCTCCGTCGTCGTGCTCACCGAGCAGTGCCGTCGGGTCAGGGTAACTGACGTCGAGGAGCGGCGCCTCGTGCTGCATGCCGCCTTCCGCGCGAGTGGGGGAGCGGTCTCTGTAGCAACATGGGCCACGATGGACGGACCCAGATTCGTCGGCCTCGTTCTCACCCCGGCGGCGGGCGCGCGGCGGACCCAGTCGGGCTTGGTCGTGATCGACGAGCTCCTCTCCGACCTTGGGATCACGGTTCGCAGGGTGGAGTTTCCCGGACAAGCGGCAGGCAAGTTCCGCCCAGATCCCCCGGCGGTCTGCGTGGAGACGGTACGGGACGCGACCGTCGCGCTGGCGCAAGAGCTGTCCGTGTCGACCGATCGCGTGGCCATTGGTGGCCGATCGTTTGGGGGACGGATGTGCTCACTGGCCGCCGCCGGAGGCCTGGACGTCGCAGGACTGGTGCTGGTGAGCTACCCGCTGCATCCTCCACGGCAACCCGACCGCCTCCGTACGTCGCACTTCCCCGACCTCCACGTCCCCTGTCTCTTCGTGTCCGGCCGTCGGGATCCGTTCGCCTCGCCCGAAGAGCTGGAGCGAGAGACCGCGGCCATCCCAGGTGAGGTCAGCATCACGTTCGTCGACGGTGACCACTCCCTTCGCAAGGCAGAGCGAGAGGCAGCGGCCGCGGTCGCCACCTGGTCCCAGGGCGAGGTCAGGTAGCGAGCTCGGCGCCAGCTGATCCTGGAGGCGATGGGTTGCTCGCTGCCAGGTCCCGTCCGGATCGCCGGTCTCGAGAGCTGTCGTGACCCTGCTCCGGAGAGCTGTGACGACGGCGCCCTGTCCTCAACGAGAGAGGTCTAGAGGTCGCTGCGGAGCCGAGCTGGCGCAACGTGGAGCCAGGCATCCCTGATGAGCTGGGCGAGCAGATCCCAGCTCGGCGAGCGCTTGGAGCCGGCCAAGTCGAGATAAGCACCGACCCATCCGCGCCCACCGACGTACGGCGGTCGAAAGAATCGGGCGGGATCGCTCGCAATGAGCGAGTCCTGGACGCCCGGTTCGGCCGCGAAGTGGACCGCGAGTCGGTCGTCGTGGTGGTGGTCGGACATGACGGCAAAGTTCTTGCCTCCGTCGATGAACCAAGCGGCTTCGCCATGACTGACCCGCTCGACGACGTGCGGGAGCGCCATGCAGATGCCGCGCACGTGAACCGTCATGGGTCCATCGGGATCTCGCTGTGCTGGAGTGGCCATCGCTGCCTCGCTCGACATTGGAGGGTGTGCTGCTATTGGTGACGTCAGCTGGCCGCTCGCAACATCGCCCACACCCGTGGTGACGAGCCCTCCTGGATCTCGCCGATCTCCTCGAAGCCGTGCCGCGTGTAGAGGGCGCGGCTCCTCGCGGTCGACGCCTCCAGGTAGGCGGGCAACCCCTGACGATCGCAGATGTCGAGCGCGAACCGAAGGAGCGAGGAGCCGAGTCCTCTGCCTTGGACGGACGGGTCCACCCCTGTGAAGGGCAGGTACCAGTGGTCGGTCTCCGGGTGCAGCTCGCGCACCGTGTCGGCGAAGGCCGACAGGTCCTCCAGGATGGCGGCGTCGACGCTCTCCAGCATGAGCTCGACGAGCGCGTCGTCGTCCGGCCGCGGTCCCGGCGGCAGCCAGAGCGCGACGGCACGGACGCCGTCGAGGCACAGTGCGGTCCCGCGCTCGAACGCCGTCCCTGCCACAGCCTCGACGAATCGAGCGAAGTAGGTGCGGTACACGCTTGCTTGGGGCCAGAACCAACGCATCACCGGGTCGGAGGCGAACGCGAGCTCCAGTGTTGCCAGAACCTGGTCTCGTTGACCGACGCCGGCGACGTCGATGCCCGGGTCCGCCAGCGATGGGTCCGACGGCAGCATCAGTCCTCCTCGGCCAAACCGCTCGGAGATCATGACATCCTCGCCGCCGTCCACGATGCACGCAGGCCCGGCTCCGTGGAGCGCGCTCACCACACGATCACTCTCGACGGGGCACCGAATGAGGCGTGATGGACGGGACGCCGGCGCAACGCTGGCGTCACGGAATCTCCCGGCGGTGCCGGGCCGCCGATCGCACGGGTCGGGCCAAGCGAGCGATTGCCCGGCGTCAGGGAGTCGAGGGGTCCGGGGCAGCAGCCAGGGACCGCGAGGCGGACAGCAGCGAGATACTGGCGGCGTCCTACGTGCTTGAATCACTCTCGACCACGAGATCGGTCGAACGAATCAGGAGGAACTCATGTCAGTGCTCGTCGTCGCGACCCTCAGGGCCAACAAGGCTGCGTTCGAGAAGCTCGTCGCCGAGCGAGGAGACGACCTAAGGGCCGCCGCCGCCCGCGGGAAGGCGGCCGGCGCCATCCATCACCGTTTCGGATTAGGAGATGACGGAACGGTGATCATCGTCGACGAATGGAACAGCGCGGAGTCCTTCCAGGCGTTCTTCGGCGATCCTGAGATCGCTGGGCTGATGGAGGCGAGCGGCGTGACCGGCCCCCCAGAGGTTGTGATCGTCCAAGCGCTCGACACACCGGATCAGTTCTGATCCACCCGCAGAGGAAGCAGCAGCGGTCCCCAAGCTCAGGCGGCGACGAAATCGTGGGCACGCGTGCGCACAACGCAGTCCGGTGCGCGAGCACCACTGGCCGCGCTGCACGATGCCATGATGACCCCCGTCGAGACCACCTGAATCGGGGCATCCAAGTGGAACACACCGAGACCATTGCGACCTACGGCGCGGCATGGAACGAACTTGACGAGGCGAAGCGCCGCGCGTTGCTCGAGAAGTCGTGGGCAGATGACGGCTCCTATCAAGACCCGCAGGGCACGGCGGATGGTCGCGCCGAACTTGTTGCCCACATCGGTGGGTTCCACCAGCTGCTTCCCGGCCACACGATCGAGTTTGCGAGCGGCATCGACAGCAACGGCGTGACGCTTCGCTGGGCATGGGAGATGCGCAACGGCAGCGACGTTGTGCTCGAGGGTGTCGACTTCGCGGAACTAGCGCCGGACGGACGGATCCAGCGGATCGCCGGATTCTTCGGGCCGCTCCCGCCCCTCGACGCCTAGCTCCTGCAGGGCGCAACCGGCGCCCGAGGCACGATGAGGACCAGCAGCTTGCGGCCGTGCGCGCTGGTGCGATTCGCATGACCCCTCAGCGTGACGGTTCGAGCGGACCCCATCGCTTGCCATCGCCGGCGGCGATGTACGTTGCTCCACGCGGTCACTGCGAGCGACGGAGGCGGTCGATGGAGAGCGCGCGCTGCGATCGGACCACCCTCGCGGAGATCTATGAGTCGGGAGCGGAGACCTACCGAGACGTCTGGTCTCCCATCATCATCCCTCCTGCCCGGCGTCTGATCTCTCGACTCGATCTACGAGGCGCGACCGTCGTCCTCGACGTCGGTGCCGGCGTGGGGGCGCTGACACCCTTGCTCCGTTCGGCGGCGCCGCAAGCTGGGATCGTCTCGATGGATCCCTCCTTGGCGATGCTGCAATCCATCCCGGCTGGTGAGATCTCGGTCGCGGTTCAAGGAGATGCCATGGCGCTGCCATTCGGCACCGAGTGTGCAGACGCAGTGATTCTCTCCTACGTGCTCTTTCACCTTCCGGACCCAGGTGGAGGACTCCGGGAAGCTCGACGAGTCCTGCGATCCGACGGCCTCCTCGGAACCGTGACGTGGGGCGAGGAGCAACCACTGCGAGCAGCAGACGTCTGGAGCGAGGTGCTGGATGTGCACTCGATCCCGACGCTTCCTGCCGGCAGCAATCACGAGGGCCTCGACTCCGTCGACGCCATGACGTCGACGCTTCGAGACGCAGGCCTTGCGCGGGTCGATGCGTGGATCGAGATGGTCGAGTACGACTTCGATCCCGACGAGTACTTCCGGTTCCGGAGCGGATTCGGCATCAATCGGGCTCGACTGGAGACCGTCGAGGAGTCGCGGCGGCTCGAGGTGCTCGCAGAGGTCCGGCATCGGCTGGACCTTCTCGACAGCGATGCCTACGCGTACCGCGCCCAGGCGATCTGCGCAGTGAGCTCCCCGAGCGCCGATCGGTGACGGCCAGCCGCTCAGTGACGGCCGGCCGCTCGGTGAGACAGCGCGGTCCCGGTTCGCCACTGCCGTGCGCTCACCGCCCGCCTCACTTCGCGACGAATCGCAGCACGAACGGCCCTGAGGCGCCGGTGACATTGATCGCAGTGATCGCCGTGACGTACACGAAGCCGTGCACCAGTCCTCGAAGGGTGCACCTGTCCATCCTGGTGACGCAGACCGGGTGCTGCTGTCCCTGCAGGCGGACGAGGTAGCGAAGCACTGGCTCGCCGCTCGGGGAGCTGGACGCTTGCCAGCTGATGGATGCCCTGCCGCCCCCCGCCTCGACGCGGACGTGCGAGGGGACGTCGGGTGGCTGACCAGCGAAGAAATGGCTCGAGAGCGTGGGCTGCGATGAGGCGGTGCCGTTGCTGTCGGTGGCCGACACGACGTACTGACGTCCGTCGACGAGCCCCGTGATTGCGCAGGTATCACCGGCGGTCGTGCAGGAGCTCCCACCCGGTGACGCGGTGGCGGTGAACGACGTGATCGGCGCGCCGCCGTCGTCAAGCGGGTAGCCGAACGACACGTTCGCACCGTGCAGCATCGGCGTCGCGCTGAGGGCCGTCGGGGGACCGGGCGCGACGATCGACCGGACCGGGATGAGGACTGACGAGTAGGGGAACCGGAGACTGGGTCCTCCACTGGCGTCGAAGTAGCCATCGCGGCCGACCGCGAGGCACTGGGTCGCCGAGGCGCACGCAACGTCGTCGAACCATGACGCGTCGGTCTCTTGCGGTCCGGGTGTGATCAGCTGTGTCCCGATCGAGCTCCACGTGCCGTTCGACCAGGTGAAGGCGATCGGGTCCGTGTAGGTATCGAAGTCGTTGTACGAGCCGGCGTTGCCGACGGCCAGACACACGGTCGGCTCGCACGCGATCCCGCTGAGGCCGGACTCACCCCCTCCACGTGGTATCTCCTCGGGGGCACTCCAGGTGCCGCTCGTCTCGGTGACCGACGCGGTGGAGAAGGACGGACGGCAGTAACAGCTCGAGTCCACCCGGGTTCCCACGGCGACGCAGGTGGCGGTGCTCGGACAGGCGACGCCACCGGGTGCGAAGGCCTCGTGGGGACCCAGGGCGAGGTCGGTTCGCGCACCCCAGGTGCCGCCGGTCTCGACCCACGCCGACTGGTCCGTGACCACCACGCACGAGCCGACGGCGGTGCACCCGAACCTCACCGAGGGAAGGAAGTTGCCATAGGTCTGGGTGCCGCCCGGCACCGCCGCGACGGTGCCCCACGTCCCGGCGGTCTCGACCGCGGTCATCAGACGCGCCGTGGTGGCGGTGACGCGGTAGGCGCCGACCGCTTCGCAGTTGCCCGCTGAAGCGCACCAAGGCGTCGCGAAGGTCGCGTCCTCAGCCGCCCCGGTCAGCGCGTCGGCGGGGGGCGTCGCGGTCGTGGCCGCACCCCACGTCCCCGACGACTCTGCGACGAGCAGCGGCGACGTCGCTCCGGCGGACGTCGTGTACCCGCCTGCGGCGAGGCAGTCACCGACCGAGGGGCACGAGACGCCGAGGCTGCCGCCGCCACCGCCGACCGGCAGTGCGATCGTCTGCGGCGCTCCCCATGCGCCCGATGCCTCCGTGACGACGATCGGGACGCCCGACCCGGTCACACCGACGGCCGTGCACGAGGTGGTCGACGGGCACGACACCGAGCCGTAGGTGGAGTCGTTGCCCAGGTTGCCGTTGGGAACCGGCATGGCCTGAACGGGGGAGAAGCCGGGCTCGGCGCCGGCGAAGCCGACCGTGCAGAGGCTCAGCGCACCCACAACCGCGCTCGCGGCCGTCAACCTCAGAACAACTTGGCGCTGGGCGCGCACGGTCGGAGGCTATCCCTCGACGGTGCGCGTGCGGTAGCGGCGACCTGACACACTCGATCGAGCGCTCGTGCAGTCCGGTCCTTGGGAGGACGCCACGATGACACGGCCGACCGTTCCTACTCGCCGGTCAGGACGGTCGTCGCTCTCACTTGCCGCTGTCGGCGAAGTCCGCGTACGTCGCGTCGTCGTAGCTCGAGTAGAACGTCGTCAGTCGCTCTTCGAGCTCGCTCATCGAGGACAGCGAGTACAGCACGGGCTGGTAGTGCGTGATGTCGTACACCGCGGTGCCCATCTCCGCGAAATTGATCGGTCGTATCTCGGCGTTGCGGAACTCGTCCAGCTCACCGATGGACGACAGCAAGCCTGCGCCGTAGGTGCGAAGCTCGCCGTCCTCCCACACGACCCCGAACTCCAAGGTGAACCAGAAGACCCTGGACAGAAAGCCGAGCGCCTCCTGTGACTGCGTGCGCTCCACGGCACGGCCCACCTCGACGCAGATGGCCGCGAAACGAGTGTCCGCTAGTTGGTTTGCGTGTCCGATCACCTCGTGGACGATGTCGGGCTCCGGGGTGTACTGCGGGACCGATGGGTGCCGGATGTACTGGGTCGAGTAGAACGATTGTCGCGCGAACGCTCCGTAGAACTCGCGAAGTGGCGCGAGACCCGCGACCGGCTCGTAGCCGAACCCCGTCTGTGGGGAGAGGCGCTCGGTGACCTCTGCGAGCTGCGGGATGCGCTCCGTCGGCAGCCCCACGCGGTCCTTGGCGTCGAGGAAGGCGGCGCACGCATACTTATCGTGCTTGGGCGCGAGCTCCTCCGAGACGATGCGCCAGATCTCGTTCTCCTGATCCGTGTACGAGATCAGCGGGATCGGGTCGCCGGTCCGGTAGTCGGTGGACGCCTTGGCGATGTCGTTTCGGCGCGCCCGGTACACCGGATCGAGGAAGCCAGGGTGGTCGGCCTCGAGCTGGACCTCGACGGTCCCGTCCTCCGCCGCGACGACCGCGGAGTAGCCGCTCCGCCCCACTACGCCGCCCCTCGTCGGTGTCCGGCCATCAGCGCCACCTCCACTCCTGCGCACCTCCGAAGATAGCGAATTGACCCGTCCGGAACGGTCGTTGCGGTCCTCGCTCCTCGACGAGACACGGGATTGCAGCCGATCGCCGACGATGACGCACCACCCGTCCGATCCCAGGACGTCTCGTCGATCGGTTACGGGACACCGAGGGCGATCCCGCCGGACGGCGTCTCCATCGGGTGGTCACCGCGACGCAGCGAGGATCCGAGCGCTCCAGCTGAGCACCTTGGGATCGTCGACGGCGAACGACCAGTAGGCGGCGAGCCATCGGCGCGCGGGCTCGAGCCACCGTTGGAGGCCTCGCGATTGAAGCCACCTCCTCGCCACCTCGATGTCCTCGGCGCGAACGGAGGGAGAGATCTCCGGCGCCTCCAGGTACACGACCGCGGAGAGTGGGTCGAGGCGGCGGTCTCCGACGACGCACGTGGCACCAAAGTCGAGGACGGCCGTGATGGAGCTTCCATCGGTGAGCACGTTCCCGGGGTACAGGTCCAGGTGCACGAACGCCGCTCCCTCGGCCTCGGGGAGTTCCGCGGCGAGCGCACCGGGGTCGATGGAAGCCAGGTCGAGCGTCGAGCGCGCCATGTTGCGCGCCGCACGCTCGGCGAGATAGGAGCGCCATGACGTCGCCGTGACACCGTCGTCGCGGAGGAGATCGCCGAAACCATCCCGCGGCTCGAGATGCAGGTCTCCCACGGCGTCGGCCGTCACGAGGAAGGCCTCGATGAGGGCCGACCGTCGCCGTGCCGAACTCGAGGTCAGCTCGTCGAGGACGGACCGACCTCGGAGCCGTCGCTCGAGGGCGAAGACTCTTCCGGCGAACTCCCCGACGTCGACCAGCTGGGGAAGGTCGTAGGCGTGCGGCCCGCAGCTCAGCTCGGCGATGAGTGCATGAGAGCGATCGACGTGCGACCGCTGTCCACCCGGATGGAGCACGCGGAGGACCAGGTCCTGGCCGTACGCGAAGACCCAAGCCTCGCCGCCGTGACCCAGGAGGGACGTCGGACCGATTCCAAAGTGGTCCAGCACGCCGATGAGTCCGTGGTCGTCCCGGTAGGGCACCTCCGACATCACGTCACCTCGGGGCTTGGACTCCCCGGACGGCTCCGCCGAGCGTGGGGACCGCCAACCATCGCGCGGCGCCGGCGAACGAGCACCTCAGCCCAATCCGGCGACGGGGTAGATCGCAGCGGAGTGACCCGAAGAATCGGACGTCACGTCAGCCATGCGCCGTTGCCAGCACGGTGCGCCCGGCCGTCGCCGCCTCGCCCCTCCACGTCCGAGCACGGGTGGGGCGCATGCGGAGCATCACCCCGCGACCGTCCGGAACGCGAGGGTTCCAGGCCGTCCGGCGAACGTCCGGGTCCACGTCCGCCTCGTCAACGCGAGCAGAGGTGACGCTCGCATCGATCATCACCAAGTCGCGGGGTCCCTGATCACCGGACGGGCCGCGGCGTTCCGAGCCGTCACCGTCGACGCTGGGCTCGCCACGAGGACCTGCTGGCCATCCCAGCCAAGGACAGCGGCACGAGGCGTGGATGCGTGCCGGTT
Organism: Acidimicrobiales bacterium; assembly: GCA_035937595.1. Classification (GTDB taxonomy): domain Bacteria; phylum Actinomycetota; class Acidimicrobiia; order Acidimicrobiales; family RAAP-2; genus Palsa-459. Next base: position 46,821 of record DASZHS010000037.1, on the reverse strand, counting down.
GACGACGTCGTCGCGCGCACATCGACGCAGTCCTCGAGCTTCTCGAGCGCGTCTTTGTTCCGTTGTCCGGAGCTTCGACTGGCCACGACGGCACCCTATGACCAACCTGCAGAGCGGGTGGCTGCCGAGGTGTCCTGGCACGTTTCAGTTGCGTGAGCGAGGGAAGTAACTTCGAGGCAGCGGGAGCCCGAGCGGAGGTGGACAGGTGTGAATGCCGACCTGCGCATCCCTCTGCGGGACGGCAGATCCATCCCGGCGCTCGGCCTCGGGGTCTGGCAGATACCGGACGGCGAGCAGGTTCAAGATGCCGTCCATTGGGCCCTGGACGCGGGCATCCGCCACTTCGACACGGCGAAGTACTACAAGAACGAGCGCGGCGTCGGCGAGGCCATTCGCACGAGTGGTGTCGCGCGCGAGGAGATCTGGGTGACCACGAAGCTCTTCCCGCTCGATGCCCTCTGGGTCGAGCGTGCCTTTCACGACAGTCTGCAGCGACTCGACATCGACTACATCGACCTCTACCTCGTGCACTTTCCGTTGCCGGGCAGGTTGCTGCAGACGTGGAGAGCGATGGAGAAGATCGCGAAGAGCGGCCTCGCGAAATCGGTGGGCGTGAGCAACTACAGCATCGAGCACCTCGAGCGGACGTTGCGGGATGCCGACGTCGCACCGGTGTTGAACCAAATCGAGGTGTCGCCCTACCACTTCTCGAAGGGTGTCGTCGCGTGGTGCCAGACGCACGACGTGGTGGTGGAGGCCTACAGCCCGCTCACCCACGGGAGGAAGCTCGACGATCCGACGTTGCAGGCGATCGCGCGAGCGCACTCCCGCACCCCGGCGCAGGTGCTCATCCGATGGAGCCTCCAGCACGACTTCGTGGTCATCCCGAAGTCGTGCGACAAAGAGCGCATCGAGGCGAACGCCAGGGTCTTTGACTTCTGCCTCACGGACGAGGAGATGCTGACGCTCGACACTCTCGGCTAAGCGACGCACTGACATCCAACCTTTCAGTGCGTGTCGGTCATCCGCTGCTGCGTTCGTCTCATCGAGCATGCTGTAACCCGATTTGTCCGCAGGCAACTCGGGAGGGTCACATGCACGTGAGCGCCGGCGACACTGCGTGGATGTTGGTAGCGACCGCACTCGTCTTTTTCATGATGCCGGGCTTGGCCCTCTTCTACGGTGGCCTCGTCGGAGAGAAGAACGTCATCGCCACGATGGCACAGAGCTTCGTGGCGATCGGCGTTGTGTCCGTGCTCTGGATCGTCGTTGGCTACTCCGTCGCCTTCGGACCGGACCATGCGGGAGTCCTCGGGGGCTTCCAGTACTTCATGCTCCGTGGTGTCGGCACGACGCCGTCGTCCTTCGCGCCGACCATCCCTCCGCTGCTGTTCATGGCCTTCCAGATGATGTTCGCGGTGATCACCCCGGCCCTCATCGCAGGGGCCTTCACCGAGCGGATGCACTTCCGTGGCTACCTGGTCTTCATCGGCCTGTGGTCGCTCCTCGTCTACTGCCCGTTCGCGCACTGGGTGTGGGGCGGGGGCTTCCTGGGCGCGAGCGGCCTGCACGCCGTTGACTTCGCGGGAGGATCCGTCGTCCACGAGCTGGCAGGCGCGTCGGCACTCGCAACCGTGCTCTACCTCGGACGCCGTGGACGACTCGATCGTCCGCACAACATCCCGCTCGTCCTCCTGGGTGCCGGAACGCTGTGGTTCGGCTGGTTCGGCTTCAACGCCGGCAGTGCCTTCACCGCTGGGAGCGTCGCGACGCAGGCGCTGGTGAACACCCAGCTGGGCGCTTGTGCAGGGATGCTCGCCTGGATGTTCGTCGAGTGGCGTCGCCGACGGAAGCCCTCGGGGATCGGCATCGCCGCAGGAGCGGTCGCCGGGTTGGCGGCGATCACGCCGGCGTCGGGCTACGTGCCGACGTGGGCATCGCTGGTGATCGGTGCCGCGGCGGGACTGCTCTGCTACGCCGCCGTGCAGTTGAAGGACCGCCTCCGCTATGACGACGCGCTCGACGTCGTCGGCGTCCACATGGTCGGCGGCGCGATCGGCGTCGTCCTGACCGGCGTCTTTGCGAGCGTGGCGGTGAACGCGGTCGGACCGGCCGGTGGGTGGGCGCAGCTCGGCCGCCAGTCCGTGCTCGCGGGGTTCGGTCTGATCTACCCGTTCATCGTGACGTGGGCCATCCTGTGGGTGACCGACAAGAGCGTGGGCCTCCGCGTGTCCGGCGAGGAGGAGGCTGCCGGCCTCGACCTGAGCCTCCACGACGAGGTCGGCTACGTGCGCCTATGAGCGACCGCCGGATCGACCGTGAGCCCCGGGACCGCGAGAGCGCGATCGGCGTCACCCCGCCGCAGGTGGACCGCGGCGCAGACCACGGCGCGCACCTCGACGCCGTGGAAGTCGACGTGCCCGTGGGCTTCGTCTGGCGAGGGCGTAGGCAACGCGGCGGCCAGCGGACCTGCGCGTCCCTGCGAGCCGCCGACGGGCGGCACCGCACTGGATCCGGCGTACGAAGCTCGCGGTGCCCATTGTTCCCGCGGGGCGGCGCCGAGCGTGCGCCGTGCCGGTGACGCGGGGTGGCAGCGGTGACTCAGGACAGGCTGGCGAGGTACTCCTTGAGGTTGAGCGGGCTCGCCGAGGTTCGTGGTCGGGTCGGCGGCGTGCCAGTGACGGGCGTGTAGCCGGCCGGCGTCGACTCGAGCACGCCTTCGCCGCTCGTCAGGCGGGGCAGCTGACGTTGCAGGTCGTTCGCGTGGATGACCGGCAAGGTCGCCTCGATCACCGTGAAGCGACCGAGGGTGATCGAGGTGTGCACCGTGGCCCCCGCCCGAGAGAGCGCGGCGGTGAGTGCGCCGGTCGAGCCCGCCGGGATCTCGAGTCGCGAGCGAACGATGGGCTGACAGACGATCGATCGCGCCCGCTCCAGGGCCCCCATGAGCACGACGGCGGTGAGGCGCTGAAAGTCCTTGAAGGTGGGGGCAGGTCCCCGCCTCGACGGTGGACCGTCACTCCCGCCGTAGCCGCACGCCGTCACGGTCACGGCGCAGTCCGTGACCCTCCATCCGAAGAGTCCCTCCTGCGCTGCCTCGTTGACGTACCCGTGCATCGCAACGGCGAAGCCCTCGACGCTTCGGAAGAGGTGCAGCGGGACGCCGTCGTGTGCGACGTCGAGCCGGAGGCTGACGCCCGAGTCGATCGTGGTGGGCTCGACGCGCAGTCCCAGGGTCGCCGCGAACGGGTTCGTGGTCGCGTTGAGGTACTCGACGGCCTCGCCGGTGCCGAGTGGACGCTCGATGCAGATCGGGGTGGTCTCTTCAAAGGTCACCCGGAGCGAGTACTCGCTCTCGAGGGTCGCCGCGACGACCTCCTTCTGCACCTCCCCGTAGAGGGAGACAGAGATCGCGTGCCGTGCCTCGTCGCGGCGGACGGCGATCAGCGGATCCTGGTCCTCGAGCTCTCTCAAGGCGATCCACAGCTGGGATCGGTCGGCGGCGTCCGCCGGAGCGACGATGGCCTCGAGCATCGGAGGAGCGAACTGCGCCTCATCGCCGGCGTGCCCGCCGACATCGCTGATGAGGTCACCGACCCGGACCGTGTCGAGCCCGCCGATCTTCGCCACCTCGCCGGCGCTGACCATCGATCGTGGTGCCGATTCGTGCGGTGCGACGACGGAGAGCGCGGTCACCCTGCCCTCTCCCGCCTGTCCGAACCGCACGCGGTCCCGTGCATGCAGTGTCCCCGAGAACACGCGGAGGTACGCCAGCTTGGGAGTACCGACTGCCCGCTCGACCTTGAAGACCCTCGCCGCCAGGGGACCATCTGGGTCACCCGAGGACGCCGGGAGCAGCTCTGCGATCCCCGCCATCAGGAGGTCGATGCCCGCACCGGTGATGGCGGAGCCGACGAAGACGGGCGTCACCGCCGCATCCCTCGTCTGCTTCGCGAGCTCGCCATGAAGGGATCCCGCAGGGACCCGGGCGCCGCCCTCGACGTAGGCGGACAGGAGCTGGTCGCTCCTGACCGTCAGTGTCTCGAGCAGGAGCGCCTGGTAACCGACGTCGTCCATCCGATGGGGGACCGTCGACGTCTCGCGCGTCCCGACCCCGTGGGCGACGGACGTGGGGATCGTGATCACCCCGAGTCGCTCGGCGACGGCCTGGATCGTCGCCTCGACGTCGGCGCCGGTCCGGTCCGTCTTGTTGACGAACACGAGCGCCGGGATGACGAGGCGCTGCAGCGCCCGCATCAGGATGCGGGTCTGGGACTGCACGCCTTCGACCGCCGAGACGACGAGGACGGCGCCATCGAGCACGCTCAGTGCCCGCTCCACCTCCGCGATGAAGTCTGGGTGTCCGGGCGTGTCGATCAGGTTGACCGTGAGATCGCCGATGGCGAAGCTGACAACCGCCGACCTGATCGTGATGCCACGCTGCCGCTCGAGCAGGAGCGTGTCGGTCTGGGTCGTGCCGTCATCGACAGAGCCAACCTCGTCGATGACGCCGGCGGCGTGGAGCAGTCGCTCCGTGAGCGTGGTCTTACCGGCGTCTACGTGCGCCAGGATCCCGAGATTGAGTGTTCGTTGCAGCAAGCGTCGTACCCTCCGAATAGGTCAATTGGCCCTTCTGGATGGTCATGTGCGCTTGACGCATCGGACTCCTCTTTCCGTCGACGTTGCTGACGCGTCGCCAGTGTAGGTCGACCGCTGACGGCGTGACGGGCACGCCGGCGGATGAGACGAAGCACGACGAGGCTCTGCGCTGGTGCCGGTCCCATGCGTCCGGCGGGTCGACGACCAGCTGCTCGGCTTCCACCCTCTCCACGGCCAACCGGCCGCCGCAGGCCGTGCGTGGTCGCGACACACCCGTTGTGAGCAAATTGTGCTTCGACCAAGTAGTACGAGGTGTGCGTCCGGGGGCAGCGACCAGCCGCGAGTGCTCACATTCCACACACCGAGTGGGAGCCCATCCGTGCAGCAGGTGATCGATCAGCCGCAGCGCTCGGAGGTCCTGGTGCACGTCGACTGCCTGAACTGCGGCACGATCCAGGACATCGAGCCGACCGTCGTCGGGGCGCTGTGCGTCCGATGTGTCGGCACGGCGCGACGTCTGGGGATCACGCTCTGAGGAGGGCGCAGGGCGCCCCGAGGCGGGTCCCACCTCGCAGAGAGGTGCGTCTCACGGCGTCGCCGTCGGCGGAGCGCTCGGTGCGCGCGCCGAGCCGTCTCCCTGAGGTCAGTCGAGCGCGGCCGGCGCTCGACGCATGAGCCAATCGATGAGCGCCCGCTCGTACCGCGGATCTGGCAGGTCAGGGTCGCTCGGGCTGGCCAGGTCGTGGGGAGCATCGGCGAACACGCCGACCTCCACGAGCGCCGCCGCGGCCGGAAGGGCGTGCCATCGGCGGACGCACTCCTCGACCGGCACCCACTCATCCCGCTCCCCGTAGAGCGCGAGGACGGGACAGGCGAGCCGCTCCATGAACGGCGTGGCGTCGAAGTCCATGTCACGCCAGGTCGCCTGATCCGGAGCCTCCCGGGGCACCCAGCTGAGCTCGAACCACGGCTCGGCGGCGACCCGATCGATGCTCGCCTGCAGCTCGTCCCGCGCGAGCTGACCGCGCTGGAACGCCTCCCAAGCGCCGCGGAGCCGTCCGAGCTCGGCCTCGACGTCCTCTCCGTACCCCGCCCGCCGCAGCTGCTCGGCCGTGCCGAAGCGCATCTGCTCGGCGGGGGACACTGCGCTGAAGCCGATGAGCACCAGGCCGAAGAACGCCCGCTCGGACGCTGCCATGACGGCGATCCAGGCGCCTTGGCTGAAGCCCCACAGGCCGACCGGCACGCCGCCGCACTCCGATCCGGCGATCGCCAGGGCGTGGTGGAGATCATCGAGCTGCAGATCGAACGGCACGCCACGCCCCTCCTCTTGGGACCGGCGGTCGTAGCGCAAGACGGCGACGCCGAGGGAGGGGGCCACCGAGGCGAGATGGGCCATCAGCGGCTGATCACGAGATCCGTCCGAGGCCGGGTGCAACGTGACGATCAGCCCTACGAGCTCGCCCGAGGGAAGGGTGAGCGTCGCCGGGAGCCCGGCCCCGGCACACGGAATGACGAGATCCCTCTGCTCGCGCATCAGGGGTGCACGGGCTCGCCGATGGTCGAGCGCCCACGGTGCGGGCTCACCGGGACCTCGTCAGTGCGAACACGTCGCGAGACGTCAGGATCCGACCTCCAGCCACCGCGGGCGGTCGACCGCCCAGATCCACCCCCTGCCGGAGTGGCCGGGCGTCACGATCTCACGCTCGACCTCGCCGACGAGCGCGAAACCGAGCTTGCGTGGCACGGCTGCGCTTGCCACGTTCTCACGATCCATGCAGATCCGGACGCTCTCGACGCCGAGCGGCGCGTCGAGCGCCGGTGAGCGAGCGAGCGGCCGCGGTGGCGTACCCGCGACCGCAACGATCCGAGCGAACCCAGTAGCCGATCTCCACCTCGTTCGGCCCGCCACGGCGATTCAGACCGGCGCCGCCGACGAGCGCCCCGCCCTCATGCTCTCGGAGGCAGTACTGCCAGTCCTCATCGGCGTCGAAGGTCGTCACGCAGTACTGGATGTAGCCGCCGATCGCCTCGCGCGTCGGCAACGACGCCGCCCACTCCATCCACTGGTGCAGCTGGGGGAAGCTCGTCGCGACTGCCGACATGGCCTCGTCCAGGTGATCCTCTGACCACCGTTGCAGCTCCACCGGCTTCGAGACGAGGCGCTCGGGAAGGCTCGCCATCGGGGGCGAGTCTGACACCGCTCGGCGCACGGCCGGGCACGCGCGCGACCGGCCACATTTCCCGCGGTGGAAGCCGCGAGCCGCACGACGTCGGAGGTGGTTGCGCCTGACGGATCGCCAGCAGGGCCCTCGTCGTCACCCGTCCGCGGGGAGCGCGCCGAGGTCAATCTGGGCTCCGCCAGACCCGATGCACGGGCGCATGGTCACCGTGGCCGGACGTCCGCGTCAGCAGGGCGCGCGAGAGACGGAACTCGAACAGGACGTGATCAGGTGCCGGGCTCGGGACGCCGATCGACGCGCGCTCATCAACGAACTGCTGGGCGAGGGCGGCACGGCGATCCCGTTCCTCGACCACGGAGGCCACTCCGGTCATCGAGAACGCATCCTCGTTGTCGGGTGCCGGGAACGAGTGCATCGCGTAGCGCCGGTCTCGCAGGAGATCCTGCTGCTTCGGTGACGGGATGATGAAGGCAAAGATCCCGCCCGGCGTGAGGAGCGGGCACATGGGGTGCAGACGCGGCCCGCCATCGAGGCGCACCGTGGCGAGGAAGGCGAGGCCGACACCGAACTGGTACAGCATCGCGGCGCCCGAGCGCGAGAGCTCGGGTTCGAGCTCGACGAGCTCGCCCCAGCTGCGCACCGAGGGATGGTCGCAGCGCCGACGTACGTCGTCAAGCGCCAGTGGCCGCGTCGCGCACTCGACGCGTGCTCGCATGACCTGCAGGGACTTCCGCGTCACCCGCGGGACCGAAGCGTCAGACCGACGTCGGAGACTTGACGAGCGTGCCCGACTTCCAGACGTGGGTGATGTTGGCGGGGTCCGAGAGGATCGAGACGTCGGTGGTCGGATCGGCGCGGACGGCGATGACGTCTGCGTCGTACCCGGCGTGGAGCATCCCCGAGGACGGCGCCTGCGGTCCGAGCGTCGTCGGGGCGGTCGCCGTCGCTGCCTCGATCGCCTCGAGCGGCGAGAGCCCTGCTTTGACCAGATAGGCGAGCTCGGCGCCGTTCTGCCCCCAGCGGGCGGGCACCTTTGAGCCAGATCCGCCGACGTCGGTGCCGAGCGCGATGCGCACGCCGCGCGCATGGGCGATCGACATCGCCTGGGCGTGTGAGTCCGCGATGGCGACCAGCTTCTGGTACGCGTAGTCGGGCATCCCCATGGCCCGCCCGCTCGCGAGGTACTCCTCGACGATCAGGCGCGTGGGGACGAGCACCGCGTCGGTCTCGCGCATCGCATCGGCCGCCTCCTCGTCGAGGTAGCTCCCGTGCTCGATCGTCCGGACGCCGGCACGGAGGGCCGCCATGATGCCCGGCTTGCCGTGGCAGTGTGCGGCGACGACGCGCTCTGCACGACCGGCCTCCTCGACGATGCAGCGGAGCTCGTCGTCGCTGAACTGCTGGTGGACGGGATGGTCGAGCTGGCTCATCACCCCGCCAGAGGCGCAGACCTTGATCAGCCGGGCACCGACGCGGAGCTGGAGTCGCACCGCCCGGAGGCACTCGGGCACACCGTCGCACTGCCGCAGCACCCCGAGGGTGTCCGCGAGGTCGCAGACCCAGTGCACCGGGTACATGTGGAGGTCCGCGTGGCCGCCCGTGGGGCTCAGCACAGCGCCAGCGCCGTAGACGGTCGGACCGACGACGGTGCCTTCCTCGATCGCCTTCGCCACCGCCACGCCGAGGCCGCCGACCTCGCGGACGCTGGTGAAGCCGGCCTCGAGAGCGACCTTGGCGTCGGCGGCGACGCGCATGGCCAGTACGGCCGACGGCACCGAGGCGAGCGTCGCCAGATCCGGCGTGAAGAGCCCGAGGAAGTGCGCATGACAGTCCCACATGCCGGGCATCGCCGCAGCGACGCGGTACACGTCCGCACCTGGGGTGGCGGGTGCGTCACCCGAGGTCCCGACGAATCGGATGGCGGCGCCGTCGAGCACAACGCAGCCCTCGGTGATCGGTGCGCCGCGACCAGGGATCAGCACGTCGGCTTCAATGCGAACCATCGAACCCCGCCTCTCCTCGCCCTCGTCGACGCAGCGTGAACGTGCCTTCTCGTCGGCGTCGCGATCGCACACCGCGGATCTGTTGGCGTCCGGTCGGGCGGACCGTAACAGCGATGCCCCCGCCCTGCCAGCGATGGATGCGCTGCATTCGGGCGCGCGGAAGCTGGCGGTCGAAACGAGGCGTCCAGGTAACGACTGCCCCGAGGGCTGGTCGCCGAGGGTCCGCGGGGAGCGGGGCCGGCGATCCAGGATCGGGCGCCACCCTCGGTGCGCGGCGCAACATGGGACGATGGTCCCGGCTCGCACGTGGTGGGGTGGACTGCGAGCCGCAGGACACCGACGCGTCATACGGCGAGACCTGGGTGGCAGATGCCCGCGAGACTGAAGCTCGACCTGCACGAGATCTACAACCGCAACGACGACATCGAACGTGCGCTGCGGTCGGTGATGGAGGAGGCCGTGCGCACCAAGGCGTCGGTCGTGGAGATCATCCCCGGCAAGGGCAGCGGCCAGCTCAAGAAGCGCGTCCTGCGGTTCCTGGATCAGAAGGACGTCAAGGCGCTCTACCACCGGGTGGAGAAGGACGCGGACAACTTTGGGCGCGTCGTCGTCCACTTCAACTGGAAGAAGGCTCGGAGCTGAGGCGGCTCGCACCGGCGAGCTCGGTCGACCTCGTGCCAGATCGGGCGCCGCGCACCCGCGAACGACCGTGACGGTCATCCCGTGACCGTGTGGTGCTGCGGGGCGGGCGGCGCCGAGTCCCCGCAGCTGCCACCCCGAGGACGTCGTCGCACTTGTAGGTTCTCGCGATGCAGGTCGTCGCCTACCAGGGTGAACCGGGCTCCTACTCCGAGCAGGCCTGTGCAGAGCTGCTCCCTGACGTAGAGCGGCGCCCGACGGTCTCGATCCGCCGGGTCTTCGAGTCCGTCGAGATCGGCCAGACCGGCCTCGGGCTCGTCCCGATGGACAACTCCCAGGCGGGGAGCATCAACGAGACCTACGACCTGTTCCTCCGGCACGGCCTGCACCTCGTCGGCGAGGTCGTGTTCCCCGTCGACCACTGCCTCGTGGGCCTCCCCGGCGTGGCGCTCGACGAGCTGACGGAGGTCATCTCGCATCCGCAGGCGCTCGCCCAGTGCGAGGAGTTCCTCAGCTCGCTGCGGGTCCGTCCGCGCGCTGACTACGACACCGCGGGCGCTGCCAAGCGGATCGCCGACGAGGGGCTGCGGCGCACCGCAGCGATCGCGTCACGGCGGGCGGCCGAGCTGTACGGACTCGAGGTGCTGGCGGAACGGATCCAGACCTATCCCGACAACTCCACGCGGTTCGGGGTCATCTCGAAGCGTGCGGAGCCACTGGGAAGGCCCACGAAGACCTCGCTCGTGTTCGGCGTGGGGCACGTCCCGGGATGCCTCTACCGCTGCATCGGCGCCTTCGCCGAGCGTCACCTGAACCTGGCGAAGCTCGAGTCCCGTCCCCGCGTCGGTCGGCCGTGGGAGTACGTCTTCTACGTCGACATCGAGAGCCCCGCTGACTCGCCCCGCATGATCGACGCCCTCGCCGAGCTGAGCGAGCACGCCACCTTCACACGGGTGCTCGGCTGCTACGAGGGGGCGCTTGGCGGAGGCTGACGCCAGGACGCGCGGTGGGCGCACGGACCCTGCCCTCGCCGAGCGTGACGGGCCAAACCGCTCGCGTGGTCGGCGCGAGGGGGATCGGCCGAGCGGGCGCTGCGGAGGTGCGACCGCGCGGCGCGTCGGCGGTCGGTGCCCGTCAGAAGGAGGGCTCCTCCCACGGCGGCCAGGGCGCCGGGAGGTCATCGGGGACCCGGCTCGAGAACGACGGTGGTCGCTTCTCGAGGAAGCTCGTCACGCCCTCACGCGCGTCGTCCGACCGCCTCGTGAAGTCGATCAATCGCGACTCGAGCCGGTGCGCGTCCATGGGGTGGTGTTCCACGAGGCCCTGCCACAGCAGTCGACGGGTGAGCGAGACGGAGACCGGCGACGACTCGCGGGCGATGCCGACAGCGAGCGCGTGTGCCGCATCGAGCAACGCGTCCGGCTCGACGAGCTCGGAGACGAGCCCCGCGGCGAGCGCCTCGTCCGCCGCCAGCAACCGTCCCGTCAGGCACCACTGGAGCGCGCAGCTGATGCCGACGACGCGCGGGAGGAACCAAGAGGCGCAGCCGTCGGTGACGATGCCTCTCCGGGCGAAGACGAAGCCGAACCGTGCCGACGTCGACGCGAGGCGAACGTCGCAGGGGAGCGTGAGGGTCGCTCCCACGCCGACCGCCGCGCCGTTGACCGCGGCGATCGTCGGCTTGTTCATCGCGAAGAGGCGCAGGACGAGGACGCCGCCCCAGTCCCTTCGCGTCGCATCGTCGCCGGTGCTCGACCGGGGCGTGAAGGCGTCGGCGCCCGACGAGAGGTCGGCCCCGGCACAGAACGCCCGGCCCGCTCCCGTGATGATCACCGCTCGAACGCCTGGGTCCGCGTCGACGTCGTCCAGCGCCCTGATGAGCTCTTGGCCCATCGAGGCGCTCATGGCGTTCAGCTGACCGGGACGCTGGAGGGTGATCGTGGCGACGCCATCGGCGTCCACGTCGACACCGACGCGGTTCTCATCCGCCATGGCACCCTCCCCGTCGGCTGGCCGAAACGTACCTGCTGTGCGTCACAGACTGTGACGAACTCGATGCGGCCGACCGGTCCTCGCGGCATGCGCCGCCGGAGGGCTCAGCTTGCGGGGCTCACCGAGCTCATGTTGAAGTCCGGGATCCGCAGGGCTGGCATGGCCACCCTCGGGAGCCACTCGTTGAACTCACGTCCGATGGTGCGCACGGTCGCTCCGGTCTCGGTCGCTCGGGCGAGGAGGTCCACGGGGCTCTCGTTGAACCGGAAGTTGTTGACCGCGGCTCGCACCTCGCCGTCTTCGACCAGGTAGACCCCGTCACGCGTGAGGCCCGTGAGGAGCAGCGTCGTCGGATCGACCTCCCGGATGTACCAGAGGCACTCGAGCAGGAGCCCGCGCTCGGTGCTCGCGACCAGGTCGTCCGTCGATCCCTTGGCGCCGGGCACCTCGAGGATGAGGTTGTCGATCGGCGCCGCCGGGGCGCAGCCCGATCGCGCTGCGCGCGCACGCGGGTAGAAGAGCTGCTGGAGGACGCCGTCGTGGAGCCACGCCGTGGACTCGAGGGCGAGCCCGTTGTCGAACACGGAGGCGCGCGACGAGGAGGCGCCGACCGCGAGGAACGGCGCGCACTCGAGCGCGGGAGCGCCGGGGTCGCTGTGCAGCTCGAAGGGCATCGTCGCGAGGCGCTCGCCGACCCGGGTGCCCCCGCCCGTGGCGGAGAAGACGCTGCGGCCGTCCTCGGCGTCGGCGCCCGAGGCGTTCACGTAGAGATAGGTCATGAGGTCCGCGACCGCTCCCGGGGGCAGCACCACCTCGTAGCGGCCGGCGTCGAGCTCGACGCGGGTGGTCGCCCAGTCGAGTCGCCGGTGCAGCGCGGACTCGAGCTCGTCGATGGCGACGTCGGTGAAGTCGACCGTGCCGCGCCCGACCCACGCGGATCGCGCGCCGCCGTCGGCGCGCCCGACCAGCTGGAGCAAGCCGGTCGGCTGGACGTGGCGGCGGCGGAGCCCCGTCGAGGTGCCGAGGTAGGTCGTGACCTGGGCGTGCTCGGCGAAGCCCGCGAGGACGGTGCCCGCGCGCTCGGCGCGCTCGAAGGCACCGCCGAGCGCGCCGAGCACGCTGCCGAGGGTGCCGAGGTCCGTGGTCGCTGGCGGGTCGCCGAAGCCGCCCTCGGCGCTGCCCTCGAGGAGCGGAGCGGCGTCCTCGGCAGGGGGTGAGCCCTGGGCGTCCGCGAGCGCGGCGCGGGCGAGCTCGGCGACGTCGACGTCGCCGGCGCGCGAGGCGACGCCGGCCGTGACGCCGCCGTCACGCTCGGCGAGGACGATCACCGTGACGCTCCGCGCGCGTCGCACACCGTTCGTCGTGACGGTGTTCGTGGCGAAGCGCACCTCGGCCTCCGAGCGCTCCTCGACCAGGGCCACGCAGCCGGCACCGCCGGCAGCGGCGACGGCCGCCTCGACGACCGCGTCCGCCGGAGGGAGCCCGGCGGGCTCGCTCACCGGCCGCCCTCGGCGCGGGCGTTGAGCACGTTCACGTTGCGGACGAGCACCGACGGCGCGCCGTGGCTCACCGGGGCCACCTGTCCGGGCTGTCCCTTGCCACAGTTGAACGCGCCGCAGAGCAGGTAGGTCGAGCGACCTCCGATGGCCTCCATCGAGCCCCAGAAGTCGGTCGTGGTGGCCTGGTAGGCGACGTCGCGGACCTGGCCGACGAGCCGGCCGTCCTCGATCCGGAAGAACCGCTGGCCGGTGAACTGGAAGTTGTACCGCTGCATGTCGATCGACCAGCTCTTGTCGCCCAGGATGTAGAGCCCTCGGTCGACGCCGGCGATGAGCTCGGCGGTCGACGGACCGTCGCCAGCGGCGGGCTGGAGCGAGACGTTCGCCATGCGCTGGATGGGGACGTGCAGCGCGGAGTCGGCGAAGGCGCACCCGTTGGAGCGGTCGCGGCCGGCGGCCGCGGCGATCGAGCGGTCGAGCTGGAAGCCGACCAGCACGCCGTCCTTCACGAGGTCGAAGGACTGGGCGGCCACGCCCTCGTCGTCGATCGCGACGGTCGCGAGGCCGTGCTCGGCCGTCCGGTCACCCGTCACGTGCATGACGCCCGAGCCGTAGCGGAGGGACCCGAGGCCCTCCGGCGTGGCGAAGGAGGTCCCGGCGTACGCCGCCTCGTACCCGAGCGCGCGGTCGAGCTCGGTCGCGTGCCCGATCGACTCGTGGATGGTGAGCCACAGGTTCGTGGGGTCGACGACGAGGTCGTAGCGTCCGGGCTCGACCGAGGGCGCCGCGAGCTTCGCGGCGAGGAGCTCGGGGAGTGCCGCGAGCTCGCCCTCGAAGTCCCAGCCGTCGCCCTCGAGGTACTCCCAGCCGCGGCCCGCTGGCGGTGCCAGGGTCCGCATCGACTCGAACCCGGCGCCGTCGGCCTCGAGCGCCACGGCCGTCACCTCTGGGTGCAGCCGGACCCGGTGCTGGGTGGCGACGGTGCCCGCGAGGTCGGCGTAGTGCTTGTGCTCCGAGACGCAGTGGACCGACGCGCTCACGTGGTCCACGCCGTCGGCGTCGAGCAGCCGGCGGCTCCACGCCTCGAGCAGGCCGACCTTGTCCGAGAAGGGGATCGTCGTCGGGTCCGTCGTATGCGTCGAGGTCCAGGTGACCTCGCCGTGGCTCGGCTCGGCCGCGAGCTCCACGGCGCGTCGGCGGGCGATCGCGACCGCCTGCGCGGTGCCGACGGCGTCGCGCGCGAGGCGCACCGCCGCGTCGGGGGTGACCTCGACGGTCGCGGCGAAGCCGACCGAGCCGTCGTGCAGCACGCGCAGCCCCATCCCGATCTCCGTGTCGTCGACGGCGGTCTCGAGCGCCGCGTCGCGCAGTGCCACCAGCTGGGTGCGCACGTCCTCCACGCGGAGCGAGGCCTCCGACGCGCCCAGCCTGCGGGCCTCTGCGAGGCCGGCATCACGGACCGCGCGGAGCACGTCGGGGTCGAAGACGTCCCCTCCGCGCGGCACCCACGGACCCTACATCGGCGTCGCCGGCGCCGGTCCGGGCACGCTCGCATCGATCGCGTGCGCGCGACGGGCGCTCGTAGGAGACTCGTCGGGTGCAACCTCTCGCGATCCACCACGTGTCCGTCAACGTCGCGAGCGTCGAGCAGGGCATCGGGTTCTACACCGACGTGCTGGGCGGCGTCCTGCGCACCGACCGACCGGACCTCGGCTTCGGCGGTGCCTGGATCGACTTCGGACCTCAGCAGGTGCACCTCATCGAGGCGGCCGTGCCGCCGAACCACGGGCAGCACTTCGCGATCCGTGTCGCGGACCTCGACGGCGCGGTCGAGGAGCTGCGAGCCAAGCACGTGCTCGTGAGCGATCCCGTCCCGGTCGGCGCGGCGCGACAGGCGTTCACGAGGGATCCGGACGGGAACGCCATCGAGCTGCACGAGGTGCCCACGGAGGTGAGGCCGCCACCCGCCGGTGCGGGTTCGACGTCCAGCTCCGCGCGGTAAGGATCTCGGGCGTGGCGAGCAGTTCCTCCGGTCAACACCACGTCGTCGTGGTCGGCGCGGGCTTCGCCGGCCTCGCCGCCGTCCGTGAGCTCGCCGGTCGTGACGTGCGGGTGACCCTCATCGACGCGAGGAACTTCCATACGTTCCAGCCCCTGCTCTACGAGGTCGCGACGGCCGGCCTTGATCCCGCGGACATCGCCTTCCCCGTCCGCGCCATGTTCGGGCACGCGCACAACGTCGTCTTCCGCCGGGCGCGCGTGGACCACGTCGAGGTGCCCCGTCAGACCGTCGTGCTCGACACCGGTGAGTCGGTCAGCTACGACTCGCTAGTCGTCGCGACGGGGGTGACCGCCTCGTACTTCTCCATCCCCGGGGCGCGCGAGCGTTCGCACCCGCTCTACACCCTCGCGGACGCGAGGTCGCTCCGCGACGCGCTCTTGGAGCAGCTGGAGTCGGCGGTGGCCGTCCCGGAGGGCAACCCTGGTCGTGCGCTGCACATCGTCGTGATCGGCGGTGGGGCGACGGGTGTCGAGGTGGCCGGCGCGATCGTCGAGCTGCTCGACATCAGCGTCAAGCACGACCGCGTCCCGTTCGACCGGTCCGGGACCACCGTGACGCTCGTCGACGCGCTCGATCGGCTGCTCGGCGCGTTCCACGAGCAGTCCAGCGAGTACGCACGTCAAGAGCTCCTGCGCCGGCGGATCGAGGTCCGCCTCGGCGCGTCGGTCGCCTCGATCGACGACGACGGCGTGCACCTGGCCGACGGTGCCGTGCTCGACGCCGACCTCATCGTGTGGGCGGCGGGCGTGACCGTCCTCGGCACGCTCGCGTCGTCGCTGCCGGGGGAGCGCGCCGGCGGTGGGCGGGTTCCGGTCGCCGCCGACCTCTCGCTCGAGGACCATCCAGAGGTCTTCGTCGTGGGCGACGCCGCGGCGGTCCCACTGGGTCCTGCCCGCGAGGACCTGGCCCCGCAGGTGGCCCAGACGGCGATCCAGTCGGGGCGACACGCGGCGCGCCAGATCCTGGCGAGGCTCGGCGGCACGACGACGCGAGCCTTCGCCTACTCGGACAAGGGGATCATGGCGACGATCGGTCGCCGCGCCGCGGTCGCAGAGCTGGCGGGGCCGTGGCCGCTGCGGGGACGGGTGCTGCGGGGGACCCCCGGCTGGCTCGCGTGGCTGGGCCTGCACCTCGTGTACCTGATCGGCGTCCGCAACCGCCTCGTCGTGCTGCTCAACTGGTCGTGGCGCTACGTCGGGTGGACGTCCGGTCCGCGCATCGTGGTCGACGAGGAGGCCCGATAGGGGATCGCGTGACCGAGGTCGCCGGGCTCGCGCCCCCGACCGCTACGCCACCAGGAGCGCGTCGGTGATCGCGTCGAGCCCAGCGAGCGGACCCGCCAGGTCAGGGCTCAGGTGGTGCCGTTCTGCGATGGCGTGCGGCGAGACGTACGAGATGCACGTCCGCACGCCGTCGTCCCAGATCGCGACCTTGAGCGGCAGGTCGAGCGCGGCGAGGGGGGCCGCCGACATGATCGGGGTTCCGGCCGCCGGGCTGCCGAAGAGGACGAGGACGGTGTCACGGAGCTCGAGGCCGACCGACCTCGCCTCCTCGCGCTGGTCGATGAGAGCGAACAGCCGGAGCTCGCGGGCCCGGATGAGCTCGACCAGCGAGGCGACCGTCTCGGCCACCGTGCGGGCGCCGTGCTTGGTGACGACGTCGCCTCCGGCCGGCATCGTTGGCTCCTCTCTGCCGCGAGCGGACTGGTGGCCCGCGACGGCTTACTGCAGGTAGTCCTCCACGGTCGCTGCGTCACGGGTCTTGGCGAGCGTGGGGTCCTGACCGAACTCGCGGCGCGCCCGGCGCTGTCGCAGCAGGTCCCAGCACTGGTCGAGGGTCTCTTCGAGGTGGGCGAGTCGCGCCTCGTCGACCTGGTGACCGCTGCGCATCGCGTGCTCCTCGTCGAGCAGCACCTGGATGCGCCGGAGGAGCTCCTCGTCGGCCACGCTGACTCCCTTCGCCGTCGTCGCGGCCCACCGGACCGCGACGGATCGAGCCCCGCAGGTTACGCGGACCCGGGCGGGCCGGCACGGGGACGGCGCGGGCTACCGCGGGGTCGTCCCTCGAGCCGGCCGCGGTCGTGCCTCAGCGCGTCCGGGTCGTCCAGTCGACGCGCGCCGAGGCGGCGACGTCGGGGTGCCGGCGGAGCCACCAGCGGGCGAACGGACATCGCGGCACCACGGTGAGGCCCTCGGCGACGGCCCACCGCACGGCCGCCTGCACGAGCGCGCTGCCGAGGCCACGTCGCTCGAGCTCGGTGGGCACCCCTGTGTGCTCAAGGACGAGTCGATCGCCGTCCCGCTCGTAGACGAGCTCGGCCAACTGCCCGTCTCGTTCGATCACGAAGCGGTGCTCTGCGACCCGGAGGACGACGTCGCGGATGGGAGCGGGGTCGCCCGTCACGGCTGCGCGCGGGCGTGGGCGCGGCGGCCCGGTCGCGCGTCGCCCGCACCGCGTGTCGCCGCGACCACCGCCGAGGAACTCAGCCGAGCGGTGGCGGGTAGACGAGCGCCCCGTTGACCTCGCCGCCCGTCGCCGGGTGGCCGAGGACGACGCGGGCGGACCGGGTCGAAGGCGTGTACGACAGCAGGGACGCTCCGCCCATGCAGGCGATCGTCGCTTCGACCGCGAGCGCGTGCGGCGACGCGCCGATCACCGTGACGGTGTTGCCGATGGGGACACCCGGGACCATGATCCGCACGGGCGTCGCGCCGTGGAGTCGGGCGAGGTACTCGTAGCCGCAGGCGGACGCGACCTGCACGTACGTGGCGTGGTCGACGCGCCAGGCGCTGAGGTCGCCGCTGTCGGGCGGGCGGGGGACGCGCGTGACCGCCTTCGGTGCACCGCCGGTCACGGAGAACTCGTACAGGCGGCTGGGCGACCCGCAGGACGCGAGCACCACGGTCGCGGACCACCACCGCTGGGGCTGGCAGTACCCAGCGCCGCCGATGGGGAGCTGTGCGACGACCGTGGCGCCGTTGCTCACGACCGCAAGGCCGTGCTGGGCGCCCATGACGAGCTGGGTGCCGTCCGGTGAGGAGAGGAACGCACCGGAGTACCGGCCGATCCGAGAAAACGAGGCCGGATAGGTCTGCTGGGCGGTCCCGTCAACCGAGTAGCGCGTGAGCAGCTGGTGGTTGTTGGTCTGCGTCGAGACGTCGATCGCGAAGCCCTGGGGGCGAGTGAAGCGCGCGGTGTTGAAGAAGACGCTGTTCGACGTCGGGAAGTCGAAGGCGTGCGCCACCGTGCCCGTGTGCAGGTCCATCACCTCGAGCGTCGTGCGTCGCACCCCCGCCTGGAGCAGGGCACGCTGCCCGTCGCCGGACCAGCTCAGGAGCTGGACGTCGGGGGTGGCGATCGCCGCGATGAGGTAGCGCGTGCCCGTCGGGGCGATGAGGACGAGGTACTGGCTCGTTGCGGCGGCGAGCGATCGGTGGGCGGTCCGCGGCGACCACGTGGCGAGGAGCCAGCCCGGCCCGACCGTGGCCCACGGGACCGACCCCGGGCCGCCTGCGGCGCGCAGGGCGGCGGGCCCGACTGTCGTGGTCGCGGACGGATGGCGGCTCGCTTGGGCAGCGGTTGCGGTCACGACCCCGAGGGTGGTCGTGATCGCCAGGACGACGGCAATGGTGCGGAGTCTCACGGTCGCGCTCCTGTCGTGGGTGACGATCGCGACCCTACCTTCCGGTGTGGCAACTCCCGGGCCGTCGCGTCGGGTGCGGCCGTCGACGACGTTGGGCAGGACCGGGAACGACCCTGGGGGCAAGGCATCGCCGCAACGGCGCAGTGGGTTCCGGCGGTACCGAGTGGCGAGCCGAGGTGAGAGACGTTGCCGGGGTGGTCGGCGCGGTGCGTCGGGGACCATCCACCAGCGATGCGACGACCCCATGGCAGGCTGCGCTTCGTGGCCGACGGCGCGTGGACGTGCGGTCCGCTGGTCGGCTTCGACATCGAGACGACCGGTCTCGACTGCGAGCGTGACGAGCCGGTCTCCTTCGCGTTCGTCGAGTTCCGCGGCGCCACGCGCACGGCCGTCGAGGCGGGGTTCGTGCTGCCGGCCCGGGCGATCTCGCGAGGGGCGGCCGCCGTGCACCGCCTCACCCGCGACCGACTGGTCGCGCTCGGTGCGATGGACGTCGCGGCGGCCGCACGACGGATTGCCGAGCGACTCGCGGAGCTGAGCTCGATCGGTGTCCCCGTCGTCGGCTGCAACCTCTCCTACGACCTCACGATCGTGGATCGCGTGCTGTCGCGTCTCGAGGCGCCCGTCTCGCTGCGTGCGGCCGGCTGGGAGGGCCCGCTGCTCGACGTCCTGGTGCTCGATCGTGGCCTCGATCCGGACTTCACCGCGCGGCCTGTCCGTCGGCTGGACGCGCTGTGCGAGCACTACGGCGTGGGGCCGCCACGGCACACCGCCGAGAGCGACGCCGAGGCCGCGGTCCGGGTGCTGCTCGCCCAAGCCGGGCGCTTCCCGGGGTTCGCCGTGCGCTCGCTGGGCGAGCTGCAGGCCGCCCAGGCCGCGTGGCACGTGCAGTGGTCCGACGCGTTCGCCGAGCGGCGCGCGCACGGGCAGGGCACGTTGTTCTCGAACAGCGAGCCCTGGCCGTACGCCGAGCGCGCCGTGACGCGCTAGGGGCGGCCTACGAGCCGACGGTCGCCTCGAGGCGGTGGATGCCCGCGACGCACCCGCGGATCCAGACCGCTCGGTCGTCGCTCGACGGTCCGCTCGTGCGCCACTGCTGTCGGCACGTGACGAGCACCGCGTGGCCGCGGAGCGACCCGCTCACCCGGGCGGCGGCGACGCTCTGACCGACCGCGAACCCGTCGCGGTACGAGACCGCCGAGGGGCCGCAGCCAGCGAGCGCGCCGGCGGCGAGCAGGCTCACCCCGAGCCCTGCAGCAATGCGGCGCATCGAGACTCCGTTCGCACGATCCGGCGCCACGGTAGGGCCGGCACCTGCCGGCAGCATCAACGTTCCATCAACTCCGTCACACCTCCGCCGCGCTGGAGGGCGTCCCACGCCGCACGGTCGGCGGGGATCGGGGCGGGCTCGCCGAGCGTGCGCGCACGCAGGCGCCGGTCGCACTCGAGCGCCGCGCGGCGGCCGTCGGCGATCGCGGTGACGACGAGCGCCGCACCGGTCACCGCGTCACCCCCGGCGACGACGATCGGTCCTTGGCCATCGGAGGTGGGCGTCTCGATCGGGAGCGAGTGGTCCCCGCGGAGGACCACCCCGAGGCCGTCGAGGAGCGGCTGGGGCCGGACGCCCTCGAACCCGATCGCGAGGAGCGCGAGCTCGCAGCGCAGCGTCGCCTCGGTCCCGGGTTGCGCCGTCACCTGGCGCTCGGGCCCCGTCCCGCGGACCTCGACGCGGACGACGTCGATCGCCGCCACGGATCCAGCCCCGCGGAACCCGGTGACGAGCACGCTCCACTCCCTCGCGCCACCCTCTTCGTGCGCCGGGGTCATCGAGAGCACGAGCGGCGGGTCCGGCCACGCCGAGGGGCCCTGCGGCGTGGCCGGGGGCGCCGGGTACAGGGTCAGCTCGGTCACCGACGCCGCGCCCTCGCGGTGCGCGTTGCCGAGGCAGTCCGTCGCCGTGTCGCCGCCGCCGATGATCACGACGTGGCGGTCGCGCGCCGAGATCGACCGGCCGTGGACCGGCACGCCGGCGACCCGACGGTTCTGCTGGACGAGGTAGGCCATCGCCCACTCGACGCCGAGGAGGGACCGCCCCGGGACGTCGAGCCCTCGGGGCTGCTCGGCGCCCACCGCGAGCACGACGGCGTCCGCGCGCGCACGGAGCTCCCCGACGGCGAGGTCGACGCCGACCTCGCAGCCGGGCTCGAAGGCGACGCCCTCCTCGGCGAGGATCCCCAGCCGACGGTCGATGAGCGCCTTGTCCATCTTGTAGTCGGGGATCCCGTAGCGCAGCAGCCCGCCGAGCCGCTCGGCGCGCTCGTAGACGGTGACGGCGTGCCCGGCGGCGCACAGCTGCTGGGCTGCGGCGAGCCCCGCCGGCCCGCTGCCGACCACGGCGACGACGCCACCGGTCCGGCGAGGTGGCGGTCGTGGCACGACGCGACCGCGCGCGAACGCCTCCTCGGCGATCGCGACCTCGATCTCTTTGATGGTCACGGCCTCGTCGCCGAGCTCGAGGACACAGGCGGGCTCGCACGGGGCGGGGCAGAGGCGCCCCGTGAACTCGGGGAAGTTGTTGGTCGCCGCCAGGCGCTCGTGCGCGCGGGCCCAGTCCCCGGCGGCGACGAGCTCGTTCCACTCGGGGATCACGTTGTGCAGCGGGCAGTAGCGGTGGCAGAACGCGACGCCGCAGCCCATGCACCGCCCTGCCTGGGTGCTCGCGTGCTCGGTGGTGACGGGGTGGGCAACCTCGTCGTAGTCGGCGACGCGCTCGGCGACCTCCCGCTTTGGCATGGTGCGGCGGCGAAGCTCGAGGAAGACCGCCGTGGTCGTCATCAGGCGACCGTCGTGAGGGCGAGCCCGCGCCGCCGACGGCGGGCCTCGCCGAACTCTCGGGGGAGCACGCGCACGAAGGGCGCCTCGGCGGCGTCGAGGTCGCGGAGCATCGCGGCGCCCCGCTCGCTCTCGGTCCAGCGCACGTGCGCGCTGAGCAGGCGGCGCAGGACCGCGACGTCCTCGTCGTCGAGGGCATCGACGTCGACGAGCTCGGTGTTCACCTTCGAGGCCGCCGTGCCCGCGGGGTCGTAGAGGTAGGCGGTCCCGCCGCTCATCCCGGCGGCGAAGTTCCGCCCGATCGAGCCGAGCACCACGACGGTGCCGCCCGTCATGTACTCACAGCCGTGGTCGCCCACCCCCTCGACCACGGCGTCGGCACCGCTGTTGCGCACCGCGAACCGCTCGCCGGCGACGCCGCGCACGAACAGCTCGCCCCCGGTCGCCCCGTAGAGGCAGACGTTGCCGGCGATGACGTTGTCGTGCGCCTCGAACCGCGCGAGCGGGGAGGGGCGCAAAACGACGCGCCCGCCGCTGAGGCCCTTGCCCACGTAGTCGTTGGCCTCGCCGGCGAGCCGCAGGGTGAGGCCGCGCGGCAGCCACGCGCCGAGCGACTGGCCCGCGCTGCCGCGCAGCTCGGCGCGGACCGTGTCGTCAGGGAGCCCCGTCGCACCGTGCGCACGCGCGACGTCGCCGGCCAGCCCCGCACCGACCGCTCGGTCCCTCGTCGTGGCCACGTCGTTGATGACGATCGGCGTCCCGCGCTCGAGGGCATCGGCACCGGCGAGGCGCAGGCGGTCGTCGAGCAGGCCGCCATCGGACGCGGTGGGGGCCCGGTGCACGCGCGACCCGGGCGGGACGACCAGTGGCGTGGGGGTCGCGAGCAGCCCGGAGAGATCGAGCGGCGCGGCCGGGTGGCTCGGATCGAGCTCGCGCTCCGCGAGGAGGTGCGTCGCGCCCACGAGCTCGCCGAGCGTCGGCACGCCGAGCACGGCGAGGTTGCGACGCACGTCGGCCGCGAGCCACCTGAAGTAGCGCTCGACGTGCACCGGGAGCCCCGGGAAGCGCGCCCGCAGCCGTGGGTCCTGTGTCGCGATCCCGACCGGGCACGTGTTGAGGTGGCAGACCCGCATGAGCACGCAGCCGAGGGCCACGAGCGGTGCGGTCGCGAAGGCGAACTCGTCGGCGCCGAGCAGCGCCGCGATGACGACGTCGCGACCGGTGCGCAGCAGCCCGTCGGTCTCGAGGCGCACGCGGTCGCGCAGTCCGTTGGCGACGAGGACCTGATGGGCCTCGGCGAGCCCGAGCTCCCACGGCACCCCGACGTGCTTGAGCGAGGTGAGGGGCGCGGCGCCGGTCCCGCCCTCGTAGCCGCTCACGACCACGTGGTCAGCCCCGGCCTTGGCGACGCCCGCGGCGACGGTACCCACGCCCACCTCGGCGGCGAGCTTGACCGAGATCCGCGCCCCCGGGCTCACCCGGCGCAGGTCGTAGATCAGCTGGGCGAGGTCCTCGATCGAGTAGACGTCGTGGTGCGGGGGCGGGGAGATGAGGCTCACGCCCGGTGTCGAGTGGCGCAGCGTGGCGATGTGCACGTCGACCTTGCCCCCCGGCAGCTGCCCGCCCTCGCCTGGCTTGGCGCCCTGGGCGATCTTGATCTGCAGGACGTCCGCGTTGACGAGGTAGTGCGCCGTCACGCCGAACCGCGCCGAGGCCACCTGACGGATGGCGCTGCGGCGCGAGTCGCCGTGCGCATCGGGCCGGTTGCGCTCGGCGTCCTCTCCGCCCTCGCCGCTGTTCGAGCGCGCGCCGAGGCGGTTCATGGCGACGGCGAGGGTCTCGTGCGCCTCGGGGCTGAGCGCGCCGAGCGACATGCCCCCGGTCGAGAAGCGCGCCAGCACCGCCGCGACGGGCTCGACGTCACCGATCGCGAGCGGGGCACCGTGCGGCCGCAGCGCGAGCGCCCCGCGCAGTGCGCCGCCGCCCGCCGTCTCGGCGTCGGCGAGCGCCACGAACGCGCCGAACCCCACCTCGTCGTCGTCGAGCACCGCTCGGCGCAGCGACGTGATCGCGTCGGGATTCCAGAGGTGGTGTGGGCCGCCCGCGCGCCACGTGTACTCGCCGCCAGAGGAGGGGGCCACGGGGTGCGTCGCGGTGGCGCCGGCGGCGTCGTGGCGGGCGATCGCGTCCGCCGCGATCTCCTCGAGACCGACGCCACCGATCCGCGACGCGGTCGCCGGGAAGTACCGCTCGATCACGTCGCCGGCGATCCCGAGGGCCTCGAACGCCTGGGCGCCGCAGTAGGACTCGAGCGCGGAGATGCCCATCTTCGCGATCGTCTTGAGGAGCCCGGCGCACAGGGCCGCGACGTAGGTCGCCCGCGACTCGGCGATGCTGCGCGCGCCGAGGAGCCCGCGTCGATCGAGCGCGTCGATCGAGTCGATCGCGACGTAGGGGTTGAGCGCCTCGGCGCCGAAGGCGAGCAGCTGGGCGGCGTGGGCCACCTCGCGCGCCTCCCCGGTCTCGACGACGAGGCCGACGCCGGTCCGGGTCTGGGCGCGGACGAGGTGGTGGTGGACCGCCGCCACGGCGAGCAGCGACGGGATCGCCACGTCGGCGCCCCCGGCGTCACGGTCGCTCACGATGAGCACCGTCGCGCCGCTCGCGACCCGCACCGACGCCGCGGCGCAGAGACGCTCGAGCGCGCGCGCGAGGCCGGCGGGCCCGTCGGCGCGAGGGAAGGTCGCCGACAGCGTCGCGGTGGGGAACTGCTGCTGGGTGACGTGGCGGAGCGTCGCCATGTCCTCGTTGGTGAGGACGGGGTGGGGGAGCAGCAGTCGGTGCGCCTGGGCGGGACCCTGCTCGAGGAGGTTGCCACCGGCGCCGAGCGTGGCCGACAGGGTCATCACCCGCGCCTCGCGGATCGGGTCGATCGGCGGGTTGGTCACCTGGGCGAACAGCTGCTTGAAGTACGTGAAGAGCAGCTGGGGCGGGTCGCGCAGCACGGCGGGCGCGGTGTCGTTGCCCATCGAGCCGACCGCCTCGGCGCCGGTCGTCGCCATCGGCGCGAGCACGACGCGCAGGTCCTCCTCGGTCCAGCCGAAGCGCGTGTGCGCGGCGCGGAGCTCGCGCTCGTCGGGCACGGCCGGGGCGTCCGCGGCGCCCCGCAGCGCGTCGAGGTGGACGGCCTCGGCGTCGATCCAGGTCCGGTAGGGGTGGGCGGCCGCGAGGGCGCGCTTGACGGCGCCGTCGTCCAGCAGGGTGCCGGCCTCGGTGTCGACGAGGAGGAGCGTCCCGGGGGAGAGCCGGCCCTTGCGGACGATCCGTCCCTCGTCGAGCGGCAGCGCGCCGGCCTCGGAGGCGAGCACGACCCACCCGTCCTCGGTGATCGCGTAGCGGGCGGGCCGCAGCCCGTTGCGGTCGAGCGTCGCGCCCACGGTCACGCCGTCGGTGAAGGTGATGGCCGCGGGCCCGTCCCAGGGCTCGAGGAGCGACGCGTGGAACTCGTAGAACGCGCGCAGGTCGGGGTCCATGTCCGTGTCGGCGTGCCAGGCCTCCGGGATCATCATGAGGACGGCGTGCTCGACGCCGCGACCCGCCATGGTGAGCAGCTCGAGCGCGTTGTCGAACTGGCTCGAGTCGGAGCCGTCCGTGTCGAGCACGCCACGCAGCTTGGCGACGTCGCCCCCGAACACGGGGCTCCGCCACTTCGACTCGCGTGCGCGCATCCAGTTCGTGTTGCCGCGCAGCGTGTTGATCTCACCGTTGTGCGCGATCATGCGCAGCGGCTGGGCGAGGTCCCACCGCGGCAGGACGTTGGTCGAGAACCGTGCGTGGAACATGCAGAAGGTGGACGCGAGGCGTTCGTCGGCGAGGTCGGGGTAGAAGCCGCGCAGCTGGGTGGCGGTCAGCATCCCCTTGTAGACGAGGGTGCGGCTCGACAGCGACGGGACGTGGACGAGGTGACGCCCCAACCCGGCGGCGGCGCAGTGGGCCTCGAAGACCCGGCGCAGGACGTAGAGCCGCCGCTCGAGATCGAGCCCCGCGAGCCCGACCGCGGCCACGGCGCACTGGCGGATCCGCGGCATCGCCGCGCGGGCGAGCGGGCCGATGTGGCTCGCGTCCACCGGCACGTCGCGCCAGCCGAGCACGCGGAGCCCCTCGTCCGCGCAGGCCGCCGCGAACAGGGCGCGCCCCGCCTCGTCGACGGTGTCGTCATCGGCGGTGAACAGCGTCCCGACCCCGTAGGCGCCGAGCGGCGGGAGGAGGAACCCGCACGCCTCGCGGAGGAGGGCATCGGGCAGCTGGAGGAGCACGCCCGCGCCGTCGCCGGAGTCGGGGTCCGCGCCCGTCGCGCCGCGGTGGGCGAGGTGCTCGAGCGCGTCGAGGCCCGCGTCCACGATCGCGCGTGACCGCTCGCGGTGCAGCGACGCGACGAAGCCCACGCCGCAGGCGTCGTGGTGCGCCGCGTCGGCCGCGAGGCCGTCGCGGTGCGGTGCGCGGCGGTCGCCTCGGTGTGGGGTCGCTTGCGGCATGCGCGCCTGGTGGGACCTCTCCGCCGTGCCCCCGGGAGCTCAGCTCCGGTGGCGGTGCCGCAAGGTAACACCGCGCCGTTGGCGCCCGGGAGCCGAAACGCCCCGCGGGGCGGGGTTGTAACACGAACGCAACACGCCGCCGGTCACGACCCTTCCGCGCGCCGTGCGACGCGGCTCAGGCGGCGAGGCGCGCCAGCGCGGGTCCCATGAGGAAGCGGAAGTTCTCCGAGTAGAACTGCGCGCGCACCTCGTCGCTCGCGTCGCCGAGCGACGCCTCGAACCGCTCGATCGGCCGGCGGCCGCCCTCGACGTGGGGGTAGTCCGAGGAGAACAGGACGAGGTCGGCGCCACCTTGGGCGACGATCCATCCCACGTCCTCCGTCGGGTACGGCGTGAAGCGGACCTGCCGGTGCACGTACTCCGACGGGCGCAGCGACAGCTGCTGGAGCCGCTCTTCGTGGCGGCAGAACGCGTCGAACGCCGACTCCATCTGGCGCATCCACGACGGCACCCAGATCGCACCCTGCTCCATGACCCCGATGCGCAGGCCGGGGAACCGCTCGAGCACCCCGTCGAAGATCATCGTCGCGAGCGTCTGGGCGGGCGGGACCGGGATGCCCATGTAGTCCACCGAGCGGAAGTTCTCGTCGCCGCCGTGGAAGTCGTGCGGGATGGGCAGCCCGTTCACGAAGTAGTTCGGGTCGATGAGCGCCCCGGTGCCGCCGACGTGGAAGACGACCGGGACGTCGGCGGCCTCGAGCTCCGCCCACACGGGAAACAGGTCGAGGTGGCTGGGGGAGAACCGCGGCGGACAGCCCGAGGCGACGAGGACGGCCGCTGCTCCCTCGGCGATCGCGTCCCTCGTGGCCGAGAGCGCGCGCTCGGGGTCGACGAGCGGCACGTAGCAGGTCGCGAGCAGCCGCTCGTCGACGCTGCAGAACTCGAGGATCCCGCGGTTGTGCGCGCGGGCCGCGGCGTAGGCGAGCTCGACGTCGCCCCCGTGCTCGAAGGTGTAGAGCCGGCTGTTGTGGAACGTGTTGAAGATCAGCTGGCTCGCAAAGCCCAGCAGGTCGAGCGCGCGCGGCCGGTCCTCGGCGATGAACCCGCCGGTCGCCGCGAAGTTCTTCCGCTGCATGATCTCGGCGGCCTCGGTCGCGCGGTAGTCGTCCGACGCGTGCTTGTCCCGGAGCCGGTCGAACGACGAGAGCAGGTCGCGCTGCTGGGCGTCGGGATCGCCCGTCTGGCGAAGCTCGTTGCCGCTCGCGTAGCGCAGGAGCGGGAGCTCGTCGCGGTACGAGGGCTCCGCGTGGTCACGGAGCCACGTCGGCGTCTCCATCACGTGGGCGTCGGCGTCGTGGACGACGCGACCCTCGACGTAGGCCATGGCGCCCCCTTGGTCTTCTCGGTCCGGCCGTGCCCGGCGCCGCGATCGTATCCCCGGCGGCCCTCCGTCATCTGGTGAGCTCCGCACCGCGGCGACGCCGTTCCGTAGAGTGCGCGCGTGAACGCAGGGCGGATGGAGGCGTTCAGCGACGGGGTGCTCGCGATCGTGATCACGATCATGGTCCTCGAGCTGCGCATCCCGACCGGGAGCTCGGCGGGTGCGCTGCGCTCGGTGTGGCCGGGGCTCCTCTGCTACGTGCTCAGCTTCGTGAACGTCGGCATCTACTGGAACAACCACCACCACCTGCTGAAGACCGTCGAGCGCGTCACCGGCGCGGTGCTGTGGGCGAACCTCGGGCTGCTCTTCTGGCTCTCGCTGCTCCCGATCGCGACCGCGTGGATGTCGAGGAACCACTTCGCCTCGCTTCCGGTCGCCGTCTACGGCGGCGTGCTGCTGTTGGCGGGGGTGAGCTACTACGTGCTCGAGCGGGCGATCATCGCCGCCGCCCCGGGCGGCTCTCGGCTGGCCGCGGCGGTCGGCCGCGACCCGAAGGGGATCGCCTCGGTGGTCATCTACGCCGCGGCGATCGCGGTGTGCGTCGTGTCGCGGTGGGTCGCCTTCGCGATGTACGTCGCCGTGGCGGTCATGTGGCTCGTCCCGGACCGCCGTCTCGCCGCGAGCCTCGACGAGCCCGCGGGCGCGGAGTGAGCCTTCAGCGACGCAGGTCCGCGAGCACGGCGCGCGCCGCGCCGACACCGCACATGCCGTGGACCCCGCCGCCCGGCGGGGTGTACGACGAGCAGAGGTAGAGGCCCTTCGCCGGCGTGCGGTAGGGGTTCCACCGCATCGTCGGTCGCGAGAGCGTGTAGCGGACCGTCGAGGGTCCGCCGCTGAAGTCACCGCCCACGTAGTTGGGGTTGGTGCGCTCGGCCGCGGCGTTGGTGGTCGTCACCCTCGCTTCGACCAGGTCGCGGAAGCCGGGAGCGAAGCGCTCGATCTGCGACTCGATCGCGTCGGTCACGTCGAGGTCCGAGCCGTTCGGGACGTGGCAGTAGCCCCACAGCGTGTGGTGGCCGGCCGGCGCGCGCCAGGGGTCGACGACGCTCGGCTGCACGACGATGCAGAAGGGCCGCTCGGGGTGCTGCCCGTCGGCGACGGCGGCCTCGGCCGCCGCCACCTCCTCGAAGGTCCCGCCCACGTGCACGGTGCCGGCGCGCCGGCACGCCTCGGCGGCCCAGGGGACCGGCCCGCGGAGGGCCCAGTCCACCTTGCAGAGCCCCGGTCCGTAGGGGTAGGCGGCGAGCGCGGCGCGGTAGCGGGAGGGCAGCCGATCGTGGCCCAGCTCGAGCAGGGTGCGCGGGGAGGTGTCGAGGATCGTCGCGTCGGGTCGGTCGAGCTCGGCGAGGTCCGTCACCCACCGTCCTGTCGCGACGCTGCCTCCCACGGCCTCGAGCGAGCCGACGAGCGCGTCGACGAGCCGCTCGCTGCCGCCCTCGACGACGGGCCAGCCGTGGGTGTGGGCGACGACGGTGAGGAGCAGCCCGAACGCGCCGGTGAGCGGGGCGGTGACGGGACGGACGGCGTGGGCGGCGACGCCGGCGAGGAGGCCACGGGCCTCGTCGGTCTCGAAGCGGCGCGCCAGCCGTGACATGGGCAGGACGCCGACCGCGCCGAACCGCGCCATCGCGACTGGGTGGCGCGGCGGTCGCCGCAGCACCGTGAGCACCTCGGGCAGGATCTCGTCGGCGCGCTCGACGAGTGGGCCGAGGAGGCGTCGGTACGCCGTGGCGTCGGCGCCGAGCGATCGCGCGGTGTCGTCGACGGACGCGACGACCGCGCCCGCGCGCCCGCCGTCGAGGGGGTGGGCGAAGGCGACCTCGGGGGAGAGGAGCCGCACGCCGTGCGCGGCGAGGTCGACGCCCGAGAAGAACGGCGAGGCGCTCGCGAGCGCGTGGACCGCCGAGCAGACGTCGTGGCGATAGCCGGGCAAGGTGAGCGCCTCGGTCCGACAGCCACCCCCGGGCGTCGGGGCGCCCTCCAGCACCTCGACGGTCACGCCGGCGCGGGCGAGCTCGAGGGCCGCGGCGAGGCCGTTCGGCCCGGCGCCGACGACGACGGCGTCAGCCAAGCCGGGTCGCGCCGGGAGGCGGGGTCGCGCTCGGATCGAGGACGACGGCGACCCGCGCCGCGCGGCTCATCGCGCGACCGCGGCCTCGGCGTCGCGCTCGTCGAGGAAGGACCACCACGCGTCCGCGGAGTCCGCGACGCCCGCGAGGACCTCGGCGGACGGCAGCGCGTCGGCGGCGTCGGTCGTCCAGTCCGCGTGCTCGGACTCGAGGGCGGCGTGGACGTCCCAGAAGCGGGTCGCGGCGTCGGTGAGCGCGTAGTGCGCGCGCAGGCCGTCGGCCTTCGTCCGGGCGATCGCCGCCGCCTGGACCTCGTAGGCGGCCACCACGCCGACGCCGTACGCGACGCTGCGCGCGGGGGCGGCCGCGTACAGCTCGACGAGGGACGCCGTCGCTCGCGAGGGCGGCGTCGGGACGGAACCGACCGCGGTGAGGAACCCGTCGAGCAGCTCGACGTGGGGGAGCGGGCGATGCAGCTCGTCGTCGAGGGTGGCCGCGATGTCGTCGCGGACCCGGCCGGTCGGGCTCGCCTCGACGATCGCCTCGAGGGTGCGGGGGAGCTGGCGCTCGAAGTGCTCGTACTGCGCGCCGTACGCGGCGAGCTCGCCGTCACGCAGCTCGCCGGCCTCCCAGCGTCGGTAGAAGGGGTGCGTGAGGAGCAGGCGCCCCTCGAGGGCGTGCGCGATCGAGCTGAGTGAGGTCATGGGCTGATGGTAACGGGGTGCGGGGCCGCCCCGCGGCACGCCGGACCCGAGGCGGTGCTCACACGAGCGGCAGGAGCGCGCTGCCCAAAAGCTCGATGTGGTCGAGGTCGCTCGGGTCCAGGAGCTGGAGGTAGGCGAGCTCGGCGCCGGCGTCGCGCCACTCGCCGAGCCGCTCGGCGACCTCGTCGGGCGTCCCGCACGCGCCGTGGTGGCGCAGGTCCTCGAGCTTCCAGCCGGACGCCTCGGCGCGACGCGCGAGCTCCGCGTCGTCGCGGCCGCAGCAGGTGGTGATCGCGAAGGAGCGGCGCAGCGTCGCGGGGTCGCGGCCGATCGCCGCGCAGGCCTCGTCCGCCCGCGCGTACTGCACCTTCGCGTCGGCCGGCGAGAGGAAGGGCGCGTTGTACTCCTGGGCGAAGGTCGCCGCCAGTCGCGGGGTCCGCTTCGCGCCGCTCCCGCCCACGATGACGGGCGGGTGCGGGCGCTGGAGCGGCTTCGGGAGCGCGGGGCTGTCCGCGAACGCGTAGTAGGTCCCCGTCGCGGTGAACGTCTCGCCGACCGGCGTCGTCCACAGCCCGACGATCGCGCCCAGCTGCTCTTCGAGCCGGACGAAGCGCTCGTCGAGGGCGGGGAACGGGATGCCGTAGGCGGTGTGCTCGGTGTCGTACCAGCCGGCGCCGAGGCCGAGCTCGACGCGGCCGCCGCTCATCTGGTCGACCTGTGCGACGGTGATCGCGAGGGGACCGGGCAGCCGGAACGTCGCCGAGGTGACGAGCGTGCCCAGGCGGATCGCGGAGGTGTCGCACGCGAGCCCGGCGAGCGTCGTCCAGGCGTCGGTCGGGCCGGGCAGCCCGTCGGTGCTGCCCATCTTGAGGTAGTGGTCCGAGCGGAAGAACCCGTCGAAGCCGGCGGCCTCCGCGCACCGCGCGGCGTCTCTCAGGGTCTGGTAGCTCGCACCTTGCTGCGGTTCGACGAAGATCCGGAGTCGCATCGACCAATTGTGGCCGATCCCCTGGCACCGCGACGCGGCCACGGCGTGCGCCGGTCGCGTGCAGCGCCGTGGAAGGATCGCCACGTGGTGCCACCGGCGGGAGCGGTCGAGCAGCGGCGACCGCGCGTCTGGCCGTGGGTCGTCATCCTCGTCGTGGGGGTCGCGATGACCGTCGGCGGCTTCAGCGTCTTCGTCGGGCGGACCATCGTGGCGCTGCTGGACCACCCGGTGAGCACCACGCCGTACACGCACGTGTCGCACTTCGACACCGGGACCTACTACGTGTTCGAGGCAGAGACGGCGACCTTCAACGGGCCGCAGACCACGCCGCTGACCGTGACGGTGTCCGCGGTGGGCGGTGGCCGGGTGCCCCTTTTCCGGCCGGCGGCGACCGAGACGATCACCTCGGGGGGCAACGCCTACCGGGGCGTCGTCGGGTTCACGATCGACGTCGCGGGGAGGTACCTCGTGACGGTCGAGACCGAAGGTGGCGTGGGCCGCGCGCCCATCTTCGTCGCGCCGAGCATCACGACGTCGCTGCGCTCGGGCGTCGGCTGGCTGGGGCTCGCCGGCCTCGGCATCGTCGTCGGGCTGCTCGGGCTCGTCATGATGATCGTCCAGCTCACCCGTCGCTCGCGCCGGCGCGCGCCGCCCGGCGTCGCCCCGCGCTGCGCGAACGGCCACCTCGCCGGCCCCACGGACCGGTTCTGCGCGACGTGCGGGGCGCCGGTGTACCACGTCGCGACGGCACCTCCGTCGTGAGGGTCGGTCTCTCGGCCGGGTACTGGAGCGCGGGGCCGCCCCCCGGCGTCGAGGCGCAGCTCGCCGAGGCCGAGGCGCTCGGCGTCGACAGCTTCTGGACGGCGGAGGCCTACGGTTCCGACGCCCTCACCCCCCTCGCCTGGTGGGGGTCCCGCACCTCGAGAATCAAGCTCGGCACCTCGATCTGCCAGCTGTCGGCGCGGACGCCGACGGCGCTCGCGATGGCCGCGATGACGCTCGACCACCTCTGTGGCGGCAGGGTCCTGCTCGGGATCGGCGCCTCGGGGCCCCAGGTGGTCGAGGGGTGGTACGGCCAGCCGTACCCGCGTCCGCTCGAGCGCACGCGCGAGTACGTCGAGATCCTGCGCGCCGTGATGGCGAGGGAGGCGCCCGTCACCTACGACGGCGTGCACTACCAGCTCCCCGCGCGAGGGGGCACGGGGCTCGGCAAGCCGCTGCGCTCGACGGTGCACCCCCTGCGCGAGTCCATCCCGATCCTGCTCGGCGCGGAGGGCCCGAAGAACGTGGCGCTCGCCGCCGAGATCGCCGACGGGTGGCTCGCGCTGTGGTTCTCGCCCAAGTCCGACGCCTTCTACCGCGCGGCGCTCGCCGAGGGGTTCGCCCGGACGGGGGCGCGGTGCACGCCCGAGGCGTTCGAGGCCGCGGCCACCGTCATGCTGGTCGAGCACGACGACGTGGAGCTCGCCGCGGCGCTCCTCAAGCCGGTCCTCGCCCTCTACATCGGTGGCATGGGGGCGCGCGACGTGAACTTCCACCACGACGTGTTCGTCCGGATGGGCTGGGGCGAGGTCTGCGAGGCGGTCCAGGCCGCCTACCTCGCCGGGGACCGTGCCGGCGCCGCCGAGCTCGTGCCGACGGCCCTCGTCGAGGACGTGGCCCTCGTCGGCCCGGCCGACAAGATCGTCGAGGAGATCGAGCGCACCTGGCGCTCCAGCTGCCTCACGTCGCTCGTGCTCGGCGGCTGGCCGCGCGAAGCGACACGGGGGCGCATCCTCGACGCGGTGCGGGGCTGAGGACGGACCCGGCCGTCGGTCCGGTGCCATGATCACATTCGATCCGAACGACACGACGAGCGAGCACCAGGAGGTCCGATGGGATTCCTCGACAAGGTGAAGGAGCAGGCGACGGCGGCGGCGGCCGCCACGAAGGAGGCGGCGGCCAAGGGTCAGTCCAAGCTCGACGAGATGCAGGCGAAGAAGGCGGCGGACGGGATGCTGCGCGACCTCGGCGCCCTGTCGTACGGCTCGGTCACGAACCGCGAGACCCCCACCTCGGAGGCCGACGCGACGCGACTCGTCGCCGCCCTCCAGGCGCACGAGGCCGAGCACGGCGAGGTGTCGCTCGCCCTCGAGAGCCCCGCCGGCAAGCAGGCGAGCTGACGACGGCGTCGGGCTGACGATGGGTGCGACACCGCGCACCGCGACGCTCGTCGCCTTCCGCGACGACGAGCTCGCGGCCTGGCTCCCCGTCTCCTTGGCCGAGTACGTCGAGGGCCGCATGGGGGCGGGCGAGACGCGCGAGGTCGCGACGCGCATCGCGACCGAGCAGCGTGCCCAAGTGTTCCCCGGCGGTGTGCCCGCACCGGGGCACCACCTGTTCAGCGTGGTCGTCGACGGCGAGCGGGTCGGCATGGTGTGGCTCGGGCCGACCGCCGATCACGACGACGTCGGGCGCTACCTCTTCAACGTCGAGATCGACGCCGACAAGCGCGGCCGCGGGTACGGCCGAGCAGCGATGCGGGCGGCCGAGGCGTGGGCGGTGACGCAGGGCGCGACGCGGCTCTCGCTCAACGTGTGGGGCGGCAACGACGTGGCGAGGTCCCTGTACGACTCGCTCGGCTACGTGGTCGCCGCCACCCACATGTACCGCGACCTGTAGCCCGTGGCGACCGCGCCACCGTTCGCGCCGCGGGCGCGTTCGTATGATGGGCGAGGACCCCGGGAGGGCACATGACGCTGACCGACGAGACCATCACGAAGCTCGACGTCGACGGGCTCGTCGACGCGCTCCTCGCCGAGCTGCCGCCGGCCTCGACGGACCCCGTCACGTTCCTTCGCGAGCAGTTCGACCGGGGTCTGGCCTTCGTCCACTTCCCGGAGGGCCTCGGTGGGCTCGGCGGCAGCCCGGCGGACCAGGTCCGCGCCCAGCGGCGCCTGATCGCGGGCGGCGCGCCGGTCGCGATGCTGCGCAACGTCATCGGCTACGGGATGGTCGCCCCGACGCTCGTCACCCACGGAACCGAGCGCCAGCAGCAGCGCTACCTGCGCCCGCTGTTCACGGGCGAGGAGGTCTGGTGCCAGCTGTTCAGCGAGCCCGGGGCGGGCTCGGACGCCGCGGGCATCGGCACGCGCGCCGTGCGCGACGGCGACGAGTGGGTGCTGAACGGCCAGAAGGTCTGGACCACCCTCGCGCACGTCGCGCGGTTCGGTCTCCTGCTCGCGCGCACGGACCCCGCGCTCCCGAAGCACGCGGGCATGACGATGTTCCTCGTCGACATGCACGGCACGGGCGTCGAGGTCCGGCCCTTGTACCAGATCACCGGCGAGGCAGAGTTCAACGAGTGCTTCTTCACTGACGCACGCGTCGCCGAGGCGGACCGGCTCGGCGGGATCGGCGAGGGCTGGCACGTGGCCACGACCACCCTCATGAACGAGCGCGTCTCGATCGGCGGCAACTCGGCTGCGCGGGGCTCGGGGGCGATCGGCGAGGCGGTCCGGCTCTTCAAGGAGCGCTACAAGGGCGACGACGACCCACGTAGCCAGGTGCTCCGCGACGAGGTGCTCCAGGCCTGGGTGCGCGCCGAGGTCCTGCGGCTCACGAACGAGCGCGCCGCAGATGCGCGCCGGCGAGGGACGCCCGGACCGGAGGGCTCGGTCGCCAAGCTCGCCTTCGCCGAGGAGAACCAGCGCATCTACGACCTGTGCGTCGACCTCATGGGCGCCGACGGGATGCTGTACTCGGGCGACTTCGAGCTCGTGCGCCCGACCCACACCGCCATCGGGACGCCGGACCTGCACAAGGCGTTCCTGCGCGCGCGGGCGAACTCGATCGAGGGCGGCACCTCGGAGGTCATGCGCAACATCCTCGGCGAGCGCGTCCTCGGGCTCCCCGGCGACGTCCGTGTCGACAAGAACATCCCCTGGAAGGACATCCCGCGCAGCTGAGCGCCGGTCGCAAGCGGCGTGACGGCGTCAGTTGCGAGAGGAGAGGTGGCGGGCGAAGAACGCGAGCATCCGCCCCCACGCGTCCGCGGCGGCCTCGGGGTTGTAGACCGCGGGGCGGTCCTCGCAGTTGAACCCGTGGTCCGCGGTGGCGTAGCGCACGACCTCGGTCGTGACCTTCGCCGTGGCCGCCGCGGTGCGGAGTGCCTCGACGTCCTCGGGCGGGATGCCCTTGTCGAGGTCGCCGTAGCACCCGAGCCACGGGCAGCGGATCGTCGGGGCGAGCTCGACGAGCGGCGGGAACCCGAACCGGCCCGACGTGACGCCCCCGCCGTAGAAGGTGACGGCGGCACCGAAGGTCCCGAGCGTCGCGGCCACGAGGGCGACCGACCCGCCCATGCAGAACCCCACGATGCCGCGCGTCGGCGCGCCGAAGCCGGCCGCGTCCAGGTGCTCGCCGGCGACCGAGAGGTCGGTCTCGATGCCCGCGGCCGTGAGCGCCTGCATGTGCGGCGCGAGCTTCTCGAAGCTGTCGTAGGCGAAGGCCTCGGTCGTCGTGCGGTGGAAGAGCGCGGGCGCGATCGCGTAGTAGCCCGCCGCGGCGAGCCGGTCGGCGCACCGTTCGATGTGCGACGTCACCCCGAACGCCTCCTGGATCACGACGACGCCAGCACGCGAGGTCGTCGCGTCGCCGGCGGCGTAGGTGGGCATGTCGCCGTCGGGCGTCGAAAGGGTGAGCGTCACGCGGGGGCCTCCGTGGGTCGGCGGGTGGACGGGCGGGCGAGGCGCCACCGCGCGTGGGCACCCACGACGTCGGCGACGACGTCGCACAGCCGCGCGGCGGTGGGGACGTGGAGGGACTCGTCAGGCCCGTGGGCGTTCGAGCCCGGGCCGAGCACGCCCGTCGCGAGGAACTGCACGGCAGGGAACCGGGCGGCGAGCGACGCGAGGAAGGGGATCGAGCCGCCCTCGCCCACGAACCCCGGCTCGCGGCCGAATCGCTCGATCGAGGTGTGCTGGATCGCCTCGCGGAGCCACGGCTCGAGCGGCGGCGCCACCCACCCGTCGGCCTGGATCGACGTCGCCGACACCCTGGCGCCGTGCGGGGGGCGCTCGGTCAGCGTCTGGACGACGCGGCGCGCGGCGAGCTCGGCGTCCACGGTCGGGGGGAGTCGGACGCCGAGCACGGCGGTCGTGGCCGGTCGCAGGAGGTTGGCGGCGTCACCCGGCCCGGGGATCCCGCCCATGCCGATGACCGAGACCGCGGGCTCCCAGGTGCGGCGGATCAGCCGGTCCGCCCCGTCTCTCCCGAGGAGCTCGAGGCCGTCGACGACCGGGAGGTCGTTCGCCGCGGGGTCGCCCAGGTCCTTGGCGACGAGCCCCGCCGCGGCGAGGTGGCGGTCCGGGATCTTCGCGTGCAGCTCGCGGAGCAGGACCTCGCCGGTGCGGGGGTGCTCCAGGCGGTCGAGGAGCTCGCGGAGGATCCGGAACGACGAGGGCACGACCCCGCCCGCGGTGCCCGAGTGCACGCCGTGCTGGAGCACCTCGATGGTCAGCGTGACGATGACCATCCCGCGCAGCGACGTCGTGACCCACAGCCGGTCGTAGGTGAGCGCCCCCGAGTCGAGGCACACGAGGAGGTCGACCTCGCCGAGCTCGCCGCTGAGCGCGTCGAGGTGCGCCTCGAGGTCGGCGCTCGAGGACTCCTCGGAGGCCTCGATGAGCACGACGACCCGGCCGTGGCCGACGCCGTCGCGCTCGAGGGCGGCGATGCCGAGGAGCGCAGTGAACATCGCGTAGCCGTCGTCGGCGACGCCGCGGGCGTAGAGGCGGTCGTCACGCCGCACGGGCGTGAACGGCGCCAGCCCCTCGCCCCACTCGCCGAGGGCGGGCTGCTTGTCGAGGTGTCCGTAGATGACGACGGTGCCGGCCGCGTCGCACGTCGGGGGCACGTCGACGACGAGCATCGGGGTGCGCCCCTCGAGGCGGCGGATCGACACCGTCGCGCCACGGAGCTCGCGATCCTCGGCCCAGCGCGCGAACAGCTCGACGGCTCGATCGAGGTGCCCGTTCGCCGCCCACTCGGCGTCGAAGTTCGGCGAGAGGCAGGGGATCGTGGCGTAGTGCTCGAGGGTGGGGAGCGCGGCGTCGACGAAGAGCTCCTCGCTCACGCGGCTCGGCACGCCGCGACCCTACCGGTCAGCGTGGTTGCGGCGAGGAGCGCGCGTCCTCGACGGCGCGCCAGCAGTACCACGCCACCGCGCTGCGGTGCGGTCGGAACCGCTCGCCGAGCTCGGCGAGCGCGCGCGGCGCGATGAGCTCGTCGTCGCCGTGCAGCAGCGACCAGCCCGCGCGCACGCCGTAGTCCCCGACCGGCCAGACGTCCGGGCGCGCGAGGGTGAACATGCAGAACATGTGCGCGGTCCACTGGCCGATGCCGAGCACCGTGGTGAGGGCCGCCTCGACGTCGTCGTCGGACATGCGGCCGAGCCTCGCGAAGTCGATCGTCCCGTCGAGCGTCTTGTCGACGAGGTCGAACAGCGATCGGCGCTTCGGTCCGCTCACACCGCACGCCGCCAAGGTGTCGTCCCCGGCGCGCAGGAGGCCCTCCGGGGTGATCGGCTCGCCCGTCACGGCGACGACGCGGCCGTGGATCGCGGCGGCGGCCGCACCGGCGAGCTGCTGGTGCAGGATCGCGGTCGCGAGGTTCCCGAACCGCTTGGCCACTGGTGTCGCCCGTGGTGACGGCGGCGGCCCGTTGCGCTTGATGACGGCCGCGAAGGCGCGGTCGCGTCGCCGCAGCTGTGCGGCGACGACGGTGGGGTCGGTCCGCGCCATGCCCGCGGGAACCTACCGGAGAGGTGGGACGTAGGCTTCGGCGGTGCCACGGTCTGCGCCGTCGGTGCTCCGCACCCTGGCCGCCGCCGCGGTGCTCATGGGCGCGCTGTCGGTGGCCCTCGTCGTGGTGGGCCAGCCGAGCACCGCGGGTGCCGGCGCGCTGACGCTCCCGCACCCTGTCCCGTTCTCGGTCGTGCGCCACGACCAGCCGCCGCTCAAGGTGCTGCTCGTGGGCGACTCGATGGGAGGGTCGCTCGGCGTCGGCCTCGAGACGCTCGCCAGCGCCTACAACGTGCAGCTCGCCAACGCCGGCCACCCGGGGTGCTCCCTGTCGATGGACGGAGCGATCCAGATCGTCTTCGAGAACACGAGCCCCGGGCTGCCCTGCGTCAAGAACCACCCCGGCGCCCTGCTCGCCGCCTGGCAGTCCTGGGTCGACGCCTTCCGCCCCGACGTCGTCCTCTACCTTGCGCGCTCCGACCTGCTCAACCAGCTCATCGGCGGCCACCTCACCCACGTCGGCAGGTCCCGCTTCAACACCTGGTACGCGGCCCGCCTCCGCGCGGGGATCGGCGTGCTCTCCTCGCGCGGTGCGCGCGTCGTGCTCATGACCGTGCCGGTCTCGGTCGAACAGACGATCAACCCGCGCGCCGCGGACAACCCGCGTCGCGTCGCGGAGAACGGCGCGCTGCTCCGCATGGCGGCGGCCGCGACGCCCGGCGGTGTCGCGACGGTCTACGACCTGTCCCAGCTGCTCACCCCGGGCTTCACCTACCGTGCCTCGGCCGACCAGCTGCCGCTGCGCTGCGCGGACGGGGTGCACCTCACCCCGGACGCGGGCGTCGTGGTCGCGGTCGACCTCTTCCCACGGCTCTGGGCCCTCGCGGACTCGCACCGCGTGGCGGGCGGCGGACGCTGGATCCATGGGGCGGTCCCGACGACGACCCCGCCGTGGTACCAGAAGCTCGCGGGCTGCACCTAGCCACCACTCGGCGCGTCACGAGCCCGCCGCGTGCAGCCCGTGGGGAAGCGTGCCGGCGCTGACCAGCTCCTCCAGCAGGCCGCGGACGGCGCGCGACGGCGCGGCGGGCAGCCCGTGGCGCCGCACGGCGAGGCCGACGTGGCGGCGGCCGAGCCCTCGCACCGCGAGGGAGGCGAAACGGTCGCGCAGGTGCCGCGGCACCGCCGTCGCCGGGAGGAGCGCCGGGCCGTGGCCGTCGAAGACGAGCGACGCAAGCGTTCGGAGCCCGTCGAGCTCGATGCGCGGGCGGAGCGTGACGCCGGCCGCCGCCGCAGCCTCGTCGAGCTCGTCGCGGAGGGCGGTGCCCGTGAGGGGCAGCAGCAGCTCGAGGTCGCCGAGGGCGGCGAACTCGACCGGCGACGGCCCCCGCGTGAGCGGGTGCCCGACGGGCACGACGAGGACGAGGTCCTCGTCGAAGAGATGGGTGGTGCTGAGCGTGTCCACGTGCAGCGGCAGGGTGACGACGGCGAGGTCGAGCTGTCCGGTGGCGAGCTGCGGCTCGAGCGTGCTCGAGGTGCCCTCGACGATCCGCAGGGCGACGTGCGGGTGCCGGTCGGACACGACCTCGAGCAGCTGGGGGACGAGCCAGCGGCCGACGGTGCCGATCACGCCGATCCCCACCGTCCCTCGCACCTCGGAGCGGAGCGCGACGACGTCGGCCGCCGCGGCGTCCACCTCGGCGAGGATGCGGCGCGCGCGGACGGCCACCGTCGTCCCCTCCTCGGTCAGCCGGCCCGACGCGCGATCCACGAGGGGCGCGTCGAGCTCGCGCTCGAGCCTGGCGATCCTGGTCGAGACGTTGGACTGGACCGTGCCGAGCGCGGCGGCTGCGGCCGAGAACGAGCCCCGCTCCTCGATCTCGACGAGCGCCTCGAGCTGGCGGAGGTCCACGGTCCGAGCATATCTGTAATACAGATATAAAGTATCTCTGCCAACTACTTGAACGATGTGAGCGCCAGGAGCACACTGATGGCAGTCGCTCGTTCGGGATCCCCTCCTAGATCGGCAGCGACGATGAAGGGACTGTTCCACCCCCCGGGGCAGTCCCTTCGTCTCGTCCGAGGGCCAAAATCCCCACCGCTAGCGTCACCGCAGGTGCGCACCGTCTTCGTGGACCTCGACAGGACGCTCTTGTGCGAGGGGAGCGGACCGGTCCTCGGCCAGGCGCTGGCCGAGGCGGGTCTGCCCGGGGCGGGCCGTCGCCTCCCTGGAGACACGCTGTGGTGGGCGTACTACAACCGATTCGGCGAGACGGCCCTCGCGATGGCCGCCGCGCGGGCGTCCGTGGCGGCGACGAGGGGCTGGGAGGTCGATCGCGCGCGGGACGCCGCGAAGCTCGCGGTGCCGGCGCTCCTCGAGCGAGTGGCGCCCGGTGCGACGGCGGCGATCGCGGCGTGGCACGCCGAGGGTCGCCGCGTCGTCATCGTGACGACGACCCCCGAGCACCTGGTCACCCCGCTCGCCGAGGCCCTCGGGGTCGACGGCGTGCTTGCCACCCGCTACGAGGTGCGCGACGGCGCGTTCACCGGTGCGCTGGACGGCAGCTTCGCGTGGGGCACCGGCAAGCTCGACCTCGTGCGCGCCTACTGCGAGAAAGAGGGGCTCGACCTCGCCGCGTGCACGGCGGTCAGCGACTCGGTCTTCGACCTCCCGCTCCTGTGCGCCGTCGGCCAGCGCCTGGTCGTCAACCCGGACCCCCGCCTGCGGATCGCGGCCCGGCTCCTTCGCTGGCCGGTCGTCCAGTGGAGCGCCGCCGGCGGCGTGCCCAAGGTCCTCGGCATCGAGCCGTTCGGGCTCCTGCGCCACCTCGTCGTGCCGCAGCTCTTCCCGTACGCGCGCTTCGAGTTCCGAGGGCTCGAGCACGTGCCGACCGAGGGCCCCGTCGTCCTCGCGGCGAACCACCGCAGCTACTTCGACGTCGCGGCGCTCGTGCTGCTCGCCGCGAGGATCGGCCGTCCGGTGCGCGCCCTCGCGAAGCGCGAGCTCTTCGAGCTGCCCGTGCTCGCGACGCTGCTGCGCGCGATCGGCGGGTTGCCGGTCGATCGCGGGCGCTCGGGGACCGCGGCGTTCGCCGAGGCGGCGGCGTCGCTGCGGCGTGGCGAGGTCGTCATCGTGCTGCCGCAGGGCACGATCCCGAGGGGCGCGGCGTTCTTCGACCCGACGCTCGTCGGGCGCACGGGCGCGGTCCGGCTGGCGCGCGAGACCGGCGCCGCCCTGGTACCGGTCGGGATCTGGGGGACCGAGCACGTCTGGCCGCGTCGCCAGCGACTGCCCGACGTGACGAGCGTGCGCCACCCGCGACGCGTCACCGTGACGGTCGGTCCGCCCGTCGAGCCCACCTCGCCCGACGTGGCAGCGGCGACCGCGGCGCTCATGTCGGCCATCGTGGCGCTCCTCCCCGAGCAGGCGCGCACGCCCCGAGCACCCAGCGCCGACGAGCTGGCACGCACCATCCCGGCCGGGGCGGCGCACGAGCCCGATGCCTGAGCGCCTCGGGGTGCGGGACCACGTGGCGCTCTCCGCCATGCGCGCGGTGAACGCCGCGTCGCGGGGCGCGCGACGTGGCGACGGGACCGTGGCCGGCGGCCGCGTGGCGCTGTGGATGTCGCCCGGGCTGGCCGCACACCTCGCCGCGGACCGAGAGATCGCCCTCGTGAGCGCGACCAACGGCAAGACGACGACGACCGCATTCCTCGCCGCGGCGCTGCGCACGGCGGGACCCGTCGCGACGAACGCGACCGGGGCGAACATGCTCCCTGGCCACGTCGCGGCGCTCGGCGCGGCGCGGCGAGCCGCACGGGCCGTGCTCGAGTGCGACGAGGTGTGGCTGCCGCGCGTCCTCGAGGTCGAGCGGCCGCGCGCCGTCCTGCTGCTCAACCTCTCGAGGGACCAGCTGGACCGCACCGCGGAGGTCCGCCACGTCGCCGACGCGTGGCGTGCCGCCCTCGGGGGCTTCGACGGCGTGTGCGTGGCCAACGCCGACGACCCGCTCGTCGTCCACGCCGCCCTCGACGTGCGCGGCGTCGCCTGGTACGCCGGGGGGCTCGCCTTCCGCGCCGACGCCGTCGCGTGCCCGCGGTGCGCGGGCCGCGTCGCGTTCGAGGACGGCGGCTGGCGCTGCACCTGCGGGTTCGCCCGGCCGACGCCGGCTGCGTCGCCGACGGACGACGGCGCGCTGCTGGACGGCGCGGCGCTCCGCTACACGATGGGCCTGCCCGGCCGCTTCAACCACGCGAACGGCGTCGGCGCGCTCCTCGCCGCGGTGCGGCTCGGGGTCGAGCCCGCAGCGGCAGCGGCGGCGATCGCCGGGGTGACCGAGGTGGCCGGGCGGTTCCGAGTCATCGACGTCGACGGCGTCCGAGCAAGGCTCCTGCTCGCGAAGAACCCGGCGGGCTGGGGGGCACTGCTCGACCTCGTCGGGGAAGGCGACGCCCCCGTGGTGGTCGCGATCAACGCGAGGGTCGCCGACGGCCGGGACCCGTCGTGGCTCTACGACGTCGACGTCGAGCGACTGGGGGCGCGACGCGTGGTGGCCGCCGGCGAGCGCTGGCGCGACCTCTCCACGCGGCTCTTCTACGCGGGCGTCGCCCACGAGTGCGCACCCGACCCGCGAGACGCGATCGTCACGGCGGCGCAAGGGTCGAGTCGCGTGGACGTCATCGCGAACTACACGGCGTTCGCCGAGCTCAACGGGTCGCGCTAGTGCTGCGGATCGTGACGGTCTACCCCGACCTCCTCGGCACCTACGGCGACCGGGGCAACGGGCTCGTGCTCGAGCGGCGCGCGCGGCTGCGGGGCATGCCCGTGGAGCTCGTCGAGGTGCCGAGCGATGCCGCGCTGCCGGTCGCCGACCTGTACTGCCTTGGCGGCGGCGAGGACGGCCCCCAGCAGCTGGCCGTCCATCGGCTCGACGCCGACGGTGCGCTGCGACGTGCCGTCGACGGCGGGGCGGCCGTGCTCGCGGTCTGCGCCGGCATCCAGATCCTCGGCCGGAGCTTCCCCGGACCGAACGGCGATCGGGTCGAGGGGCTCGGGCTGCTCGGCGTCGACACCGTCGGTGGCGCCGCCCGGGCGGTCGGGGAGGCCGTCGTCGAGGCGGGGCCGCCGATCGGCATGCTGAGCGGCTTCGAGAACCACGCCGGTCGGACCATCCGCGACGAGGGGGTCGCCGCCCTCGGGGCCGTCGTCACGGGCGTCTGCAACGGCGACGGGAGCGACGGCGCGCTCCAGGGGCGCCTCGTCGCCACGTACCTGCACGGACCGGTGCTCGCGCGCAACCCGGCCTTCGCCGACTGGCTGCTCGCCCTCGCGAGCGGGGAGGCGGCGCTCGCCGCGATCGCGACGGGACCGGCCGAGGAGCTGCATGCCGAGCGCATCGCGAGCGCGCGTCGCGCGCGGCGCTGAGCTCAGTCCGGAGCGGCCACGGCGTCGGCGAGCGGGTCGCCGGCGACGTCGC
The DNA here is from genome assembly GCA_035937595.1 of Acidimicrobiales bacterium. GTDB lineage: Bacteria > Actinomycetota > Acidimicrobiia > Acidimicrobiales > RAAP-2 > Palsa-459. The sequence goes on along the minus strand of DASZHS010000037.1, from coordinate 3,373 downwards.
GGCCGAGGTGCGCGACCGCGGCCTCGATGCGCTTGCCCAGCCGCCGGGTGGTCTCGCCCTCCTGGGGCAGGATCGCCGGCCCGAACGTCACGGTCACCGGGGTGCGGAGGTGCGCGCGCGGGCGCCGCGAGCCGTCGGCGGTCTTCGCGAACAGCCTCGGGAGCACGAAGCGGGTGTTCTCGAGGTAGCACGGCACGATGACGGCCCCGGTGCGGTCCGCGAGGTAGGCGGCGCCACCCTTGAACTCCAAGAGCCGCCCGTCTTCTGAGCGGTGCCCCTCGGGAAAGATGAGCAGCCCCCAGCCCTGCCCCAGCAGCTCGCGCGCGAGCGTCGCGCTGCGCCGCTCGATGCGGTGGCGCTCGATCGGGATCGCGTTGTAGACGAGCGCCGCCAGGGTGGCACGCACCCAGGAGGAGAAGAAGACGTCCGACGCCGCGGCGACGACGAGCCGGCGACGGACCGCGCGGGGGAGCGCCGCGATGATGATCGAGGTGTCGGCGTGGCTCTGGTGGTTGGCCGCGACGACGAAGGGTCCGTCGAGACGGCGGAGCGCCGAGAGGCCGCGGCGCCGACGCGGCGCGAGGAGGCGCGCGAGCGGGACGATCATGAAGTCCTGGAGGACGCCGCGCAGCCAGCGAGCCGGCGCCGAGCGCGCCCAGTCCGTCGAGAAGTCGAGCCCGGGGCGGACCGGAGCGGTGGCGTCCTCGTCGTCGGTCACTTGCGGCGCGGCTTGGACTTGGGCGCGGTGTAGCGCTTGGACGGGGTGGGGGCGGGCTTCCCGGTCGGCCGCGGCGTGGCGCCCGTCTGCCGAGCCGTGCGCCGCTCCTCCTTGCGGACCTCGGCGCGCTCGACGGCGATCTTGCGCACCGACTTCGAGTCCTTGACGCCGTAGCGCTGCAGGCGCCAGGAGCGCACCAGCAGCCACACCGCGTAGCCCATCCCGCAGATGAAGATGATCGGTGAGTACCGGAACCCCGCGATGCCGGCGAAGAGGCCCATGAAGATGGTGAGGGCGCGCATCGAGCGCCACACGGCGAGCGCCAGCACCGCGCCGATCGCGAGCAGCAGCGCGAACGGAAGGACGAAGTGGCTGGGAGGGAAGTTCTGCACGCACGAGCTGCCCACCGCGTGGAACGGGAAGAAGCAGTGGCCCTTCGGCGGCTTCGCCACGGTCTGCTTGCTGCCGTGGAGCACGAAGGGGATGATGAGGAGCACCGCCGCGAGCACGATGCCGGCGGCGCCGAACCCGATCTTGCGCTCCGTCGCGTCCAGGGTGCGCATGCGCTCGCGGAGCTTGGGGTCCGACAGCTCGGCCTCGGCGTCCGGTGTGAACAGCGACGTGAGCCGGGAGCGCCGCTCTGGCGCGGGCGCCTCCTCGTCGTCGGTCACCCACCGAGGCTACCCAGCGGCCCGGTCGACCATCGGTGCCCGGGTAGCATCGTGCGCCCGGGCGCTTAGCTCAGCTGGTTAGAGCGCAGCCTTCACACGGCTGAGGTCGTGGGTTCGAGTCCCGCAGCGCCCACCGTCGTGCGAGTCGGTCACTGCTAGTCGACGATCGCGCCGTAGACAATCGCCTTCAGCTGGCCCCGGAAGTTGAACGTGCCAGAGGGCATGAGCTGGGTCATGAAGACCACCACGAGGTCCTCCACCGGGTCGACCCAGAAGATGGTCGACGCCGCCCCGCCCCACATGAACTCGCCCGGAGAGCCGACGACGCCGGTCTCGGCGGGGCGCTTCGCCACCGCCATCGTGAGCCCGAAGCCCATGCCGTCGAAGCCGACCTCGCCGTAGGCACCGGGGACCGCGAGCTCACGCAACGACGCCCCGCCCGGGAGGTGGTTCTCGGTCATGAGCGCGACCGTCGGCCGGCCGAGTATCCGCACGCCGTCGAGCTCGCCGCCGTTCGCGAGCATCTGGGCGAATCGCAGGTAGTCCGCCGTCGTGGAGACGAGGCCCCCGCCGCCCGAGAGGAAACGCGGTCGTGCGCGGTACGGGCTCGTCGCGCGGTCCTCGACCTCGCGAAGCTCCTTGGCCCGGTTCCTCCCGTAGCTGGCGGCGAGCCTCGCGGCCTTGTCGTCGGGCACGACGAAGCCGGTGTCCTCCATGCCCAGCGGGCCGAAGAGCTCGTCGCGGAGGAACGCGTCGAACGGTGTGCCGGCGAGGACCTCGACGAGGCGGGCGCAGACGTCCGTCGAGACCGAGTACAGCCAGTGGCGTCCCGGGTGGAAGTGCAGCGGCACCGTGGCGAGCCGCTCGCACAGCTCCTCCAGGGTGAAGTTGCGCGCGCCCGGCAGCGTGGGACGGTCCCCTGGCTCGGCGGGGTCGATCAGCGCCTCATAGCCGAGCCCCGAGGTGTGCATCAGCACGTCGCGGACCGTGACGGGTCGCTCGGGCGCGACGAGGCGCAGGACGCCGTCGGGCGTGCGCTCGGCGACCTGCTGGGCCGTCCAGGAGGGGATGAACCGAGCGACGGGGTCGTTGAGCTGGAAGCACCCTCGTTCGTAGAGGGTCATGAGCGCGACGCCGGTGATCGGCTTGGACATCGAGAAGATCCGCCAGATGGTGTCGTCCGCGACCGCGGTCCCGCCGGCGAGGTCCGCCATCCCGATCGAGGCGACGTGGGCCAGCTGGCCGTGGCGCGAGACGGCCACCTGACAGCCGGCGATCTTGCCGGGCTCCACGTAGCGGGTGCGCAGGTGCTCGTCGATGCGGGCGAGTCGGGCGCCGTCCATGCCGGCGAGCTCCGGGTTGACCTTCATCGCGCCCCCTGCGTCGAGCGACGGGCGCCGCGGCGTCCCGTGGTCGCCAACGTTACGTGGCGGGGGCCGGCCCGGCGGTCCGCGTGGTCGCCGCTGGCGTCACGCGTCGGCCGCGGCGTGCAGCCACGCGACGGGCTGGCTCGGCATCACGCGCTCGCCGGCGATCACGAGGAGCCCGCCGAGGGTCCCCGAGAACGCGGAGCGCACCTCGACGTCGCCCACCCAGCCGACGAGATCGCCCACCTCGATCACGACGTCGGTGTCGACGTCGCCGCCCGCGACCGGGATGCCGGCCAGGCGGGGTGCGGCGTGGGCGACGGCGTCGACGGGCTGGAACGGGCCCGCCGCCGAGGAGACCACGAGCCGACCACCGAGCTGGTCGTGGTCACGCACCTCTGCGCGGCGCACCGTCGGCGTCGCGATCAGCCGCTCGACGAGCACCTCGAGGTCCTCGGGCGAGGTGATCGAGTGGGTCTGCACGGCCCGCGGCGGGAACGTCGACCGGGTGGCCTCCGCGAGCGTCGCGCCGGCGCCGAACTCGACGAAGGTGCGCACGCCCTCGACGAACAGGGCCTCGACGGACTGTCGCCAGCGCACCGGCGCGCACAGCTGCG
>DASZHS010000036.1:0-17153 GCA_035937595.1 Acidimicrobiales bacterium | reverse complement strand
ACGGGTCCGACTGGCCCGCAGGGTCCGAAGGGCGACACCGGGGCGACAGGTGCCACGGGTGCCACTGGCGCCACCGGCGCCACTGGCGCGACGGGAGCCACCGGTAACACGGGAGCCACTGGCGCGACGGGTGCCACTGGCGCCACGGGAGCAACTGGCGCGACGGGCGCCACCGGTAACACCGGAGCTACTGGCGCAACGGGTGCCACTGGTAACACCGGAGCTGCTGGCGCGACCGGCCCACAGGGTGCGACAGGCCCGCAGGGTTCCCAGGGGAACACTGGACCCACCGGTCCGACTGGACCGCAGGGCCCGAAGGGCGACACCGGGGCTACAGGTGCTACTGGCGCCCAAGGTCCCAACGGCAACACAGGTGCCACTGGAGCGGCCGGCGCCACGGGTGCAACGGGCGCGCAAGGTCCCAAGGGCAACACCGGTGCCACCGGCGCCACGGGTGCCACTGGCGCCACGGGTTCACAGGGCCCCAAGGGCAACACGGGTGCCACTGGCGCCACGGGTGCACAGGGCCCCAAGGGCAACACGGGAGCCACTGGCGCGACGGGTGCCACTGGCGCCCAAGGTCCTAAGGGCAACACTGGTGCCACTGGTGCCACTGGTGCCACTGGTGCCACGGGTCCGCAGGGGCCGACCGGCCCGCAGGGTCCAAAGGGCAACACCGGCTCGACCGGTGCAACAGGTGCGACTGGCGCGCAAGGTCCCAAGGGCAACACCGGCTCGACCGGCGCAACTGGTGCCACGGGCGCGCAAGGCCCCAAGGGCAACACTGGATCAACCGGTGCGACGGGACCACAGGGCGCGACGGGACCGCAGGGCCCCCAGGGTGCGACGGGCCCAACCGGTCCAACCGGGCCCCAAGGCTCAGCTGGAACCAACGGGACCAACGGGACCAACGGGACCAATGGATCGAGCGTTGTTACGAGCGCCGGCGTCCCGAGCGGTTCGTGCACCACGGGTAACTCCGACATCGACCGTGCCAATGGAGAGATCTACACGTGCACGGCTTCGGCCTGGGTTGACAGTGCATCCAACATCAAGGGGCCAACGGGTACCAACGGGACCAACGGGACCAACGGGACCAACGGGGCAAGTGTTGTGACGAGTGCTGGCGTTCCGTCAGGTGTGTGCTCGACCGGCAACGTCGACATCGACTTGGCCAACGGCGAGGTCTACAACTGCCCCTCTACGTCCTGGGTCGACAGTGGATCCAGCATCAAGGGGCCCACGGGAGCCGCCGGCGCCACTGGTGCCACGGGCACCAACGGCACCAACGGGACCAACGGGACCAACGGGTCGAGCGTCGTGACGAGTGCGGGTGTCCCCTCGGGCGCGTGCACAACTGGCAACACCGACATCGACCTTGCCAACGGCGAGGTCTACAGCTGCACGGCTTCGGCTTGGGTCGACAGCGGGTCCAGCATCAAGGGGCCAGCGGGAGCGACGCCGACCTTCAGCGTGGGCAACGACACTGCCAGCCTCTCGACCTCGTCCACCACGTTCGGAACCGTGCTGCACGGTGCGACGGTGGCGGTCACGGGAACCGCGGGGGAGCAGGTCATGGTGACGCTGACGACCGACTGCACCAACAACTCGAGCAACGTCGGCTGCTACATGGCCTACGAGGAGACGGGTGCCAACACGGTTGCGGCATCGAACGCCACCGCCGTGGGAAGCCAGCGCGTCGACGCCGCTCCGTTCATCGGAAGCGCCTCCTACGTGGTGACGCTCACCAATGCCGGGACGACGACCTTCACGGCGGAGTACGCCGTGCAGGGCGGTTCGGGCACCGCGACGTTCACCACCGGCTCGATCCTGGTCCAGGTGCCATAGGTCGACCGTCTCGCGCGAGGAGCACCGGCTAAGGGGAATGGATTACCGGAGGGGAGGTCGAGAGACCTCTCCTCCGGGATCCGAGCGAACGCGCCTCGCTCGATCAAGCGGACGTCCCTTGGTGCACAGCAGGGCGTCCACTCTCTGCGTCAGAGATGAGTGCTCCGCTCGTGATCGGACGACCCCCATGCTTCCGATGGTCGTCGGTCAAGGTGCGGTGCGGGCAGGACGCCTCTCGTCACATGAGTCGCCTTGATGGCCCCGGTACTGCACTTGACGTCAACCCTGCAACCATTGGGCCAGCGTCATCGTCACAGACTGCTGGCCCGTATCGACGAGACGCCGTCCAATTGATGATGACGCGGCTTGCCTGGCGCGCGGCGCGCGGCGCGTGTTGCTGGCGTGTCACTCGGCTTCTGTTGGCACGGCGACGGCCTCTGGTGCCGAGTGCCAGATGACCGCGGACTCGGCACAGCGTCGCGCGCCACGTGCGTGATCGGCAACGTGACGTACAGAAGACACCGAGCGGTTGGTGTGTTGTTGTCGACAAGTTGGGACTCAAATCCATAAATACACACGAAAAGCACTTGGCCAGATAACAGGCGGAAGTTATCTTGATTGCAACGGTCGCCATTGGTGATCACCGAGCCAGCGTCTTCGCCAACTCGACCGGAATCATTGTCATTCCGCGACCAAGACATAGGGGTTTCGATGCCAGGTGCAAACTCAATGCCAGAGCAACTTCGAGGGTACGTGGGCATGATCCGGCAGCGGCCAGGTCGAGCCATCGGCGTCGCCGTCGCGGCGGCTGCCTGCACGGTCAGCTTGGCGGCCTGCAACGGACCGTCTGCCGCGCAATCGGCGACCTCACTCCTGAACGCGGGCATCGCCGCGCAGAACTCCGGGGACAACGGGACGGCGTCCAAGGACTACAACGCAGTGCTCGCCATCCAACCCAAGAACATCTACGCGTTGTTCAACCTCGGTGACGTCGCGCAGTACATGGGCAAGAACACCGCCGCCCGCTCCTACTACTTCCACGTCCTCGCGATCGACCCCAACTATGAGCCAGCCCTGTACAACCTGGCGACCCTGGAGGCCGCCTCGAATCCGTCGGTTGCCAAGTCGATGTACCTCCAGATCATCCGACTCTCACCGCGAGATGCCGACGCCCACTTCAACCTCGGCTATGTCTTGATCTCCCTCGGCGAGAGGGCCGCGGGCAAGGCACAGCTGAAGATTGCCGTGCGGCTGGATCCGCGCCTCAAGGCCCGGGAGAAGGGCATCCACTAGAACGGATTCGTAGTGGCGGGCATCACCGACGGACCCGTGCCGTCGTGGAACGATTCGCCCCACCGGTGCGAGCACGCCTAGTGAGGAGCCGATGACCCGCGCGGCGGAGGCCACATCCGCAGTGTCCGACGAGATGGCGACACTCCACGACAACGGCGCCGCGACACCCGAGCCGCCGGCAGCGGCCGCAACCAGCAGGTCACGCGTGAGCCGCTGGCAGACGCTCGCACCAGAGGCACTCGTCGCCCTGGCGGTGCTGTTCAACCTGTGGGTCCTGCGCGCCCAGCGGCTGGTCGTCGCCTACCCGAACGACCTGGCCTTTCACAGGAAGATGGTGTGGACCGCGACGCGCCTGCTCAGCCACGGCGAGCTGCCGCTCTCGCACTGGTTCCCCCACCTGTCCCTGGGCTCGCCGCTGTTCGTGCAGTACCAGAGCGCTTCGGCGATCCTCACCGGCGCGGCGGGCCTGGTGGTCGGTCCGAAGCAGGCCTTCGCGTGGTCCCTCTACCTTCTCCTCGCGCTCTGGCCCGTGTGCATCTACTGGACCGGACGGCTCCTCGGCTGGAGCCGATGGGAGTGCGGCACCGCGGCGGCGATCTCGCCGCTGCTCTTCAGCATCACGGGGCGGGGCTTCGAGGACCAGGCGTACGCCTGGCTCGGCAGTGGCCTGTGGTCCCAGCTCTGGGCGATGTGGACCCTGCCCCTCGCGATCGGCTTCACCTGGCGGTACCTGACGCAGCGCCGCTACCTGCTGGGCGCCGTGCTCACGCTGTCGCTCACCATCGCCTTCCACTACCTGATGGGGTACCTCGCCGCCCTCATCCTCGTCGTGATGGTGCTCGTCAAACCGAGCGACGTGGTCCGGCGCCTCGGGCGAGCGGGCATCGTCGGCGGGTGTGCCCTCGTCGCCACGCTCTGGATCACCGTCCCGCTCCTCAGCGTCGCGAAGTGGACCGCGCTCAACGAGTTCCAGGTCGGGACGACGATCGACGACTCGTACGGCGCCCGGGTGATCCTCAAGTGGCTGGTCGCGGGACGGCTGTTCGACTACAACCGGCTGCCCGTCGTCTCGATCCTGCTCGCCGTCGGGCTCGCCGTGTGCATCGCGCGCTTTCGCAGAGATGAGCGCGCGAGGCTCCTCGTCTTGGTCTTCTTCCTGAGCCTCTGCCTGTACTTCGGTCGCCCGACGCTGGGATTCGTGCTCAACCGGCTCCCCGGCAACCGCGACCTCCTCTTCCAGCGCTTCTTGGGGGGCGTCCAGCTCGCCGGCATCTTCCTCGCCGCGGTGGGCGCGGTGTGGCTCGTCCGGCTCGCTGTGGCCAGCGTGCGCCAGGCCTGGCCCGACACGGTGCGCCGGGTCGCGCGTCGCCCGCACACTGCCGCGCTGGGTGGCGTCGTCGCCATCGCGGTGCTCGTCGGCGTGCTCACCCCGGCCTGGACCCAGCTGAGCTCGTACGGCGAGCAGAACGCCGACTGGATCGGCTACCAGCGTGCCATCGGCACGACCCAGGGCGTCGAGCTCCACAGCCTCATCCGGCTGGCGGAGCGGCGCGGCGGTGGTCGGATCTACGCGGGCCTCCCGAGCAACTGGGGGTACCACTTCATGGTCGGCGGGGTCCAGGTCTACAACTTCCTCGAGGACACGAGCGCCGACGCCATGGGCCTCACCTTGCGTACCTTCTCGCTCATGACCGACCCCGAGGCCTGGTTCGACCAGGACAACCCCGGGGACTACTCGGTGTTTGGCGTGCACTACATCCTCGGGCCCACCGACCTGCGTCCCAGCGTGCCCGCAACGCTGCTCAAGGTCGCGGGGCCCTTCGCGCTGTGGTCCGTGAACGCCGGCGGCCTGATCCAGGTGGTGGACACGACCGCGCCGATCGCCGCGAACGCGAGCGACCTCGGCAAGACGACGAACGGGTTCCTCGCGAGCGACCTGCCCGACCGCGGGATCTACCCGACGATCGCGTTCGCGGGCCAGCCGGCCGCGACGCCCACCCTCGGGCCCGGTGAGTCTCCGGTGGGCCCGGCCGGGCGCGTCCTCGCCTCGAGCGAGGACCTCGCCGCGGGCACCGCGAGGGCGGTCGTCGAGGCCAACCGCACGTCGGTGGTCCTGCTCAAGGCGTCCTTCGACCCCGGGTGGACGGCCACCATCGACGGGGAGAGCGTCTCGCCCGAGATGATCGCCCCCGCGCTCTTGGGCGTCACCGTCGCACCGGGCACCCACACCGTGGTGTTCACCTACCGGGGCTACGGGTCGTACGCGTTGCTGTTCGGGATCGCGCTCGCGACGCTCGTCGGGATCGGCGTCGGCCCGATCGTGTGGCGTCGTCGACACCGGGTGGGTCGTCGCGGGCGAGCGCCCGACGTCGACGCAACCGCGGCCTGACCGACACGCCCCGGACGCGTCGCGCCGGCCGCCGGCGGTCGACGCCCCGCACTTAGGATCCCCGGGATGCCCGGAAAGCAAGGACGCGACCGCGGCCGTCCCGACGACCATCGGCCGCGGTCCCCGCGGACGGGCACGTCGGGCCGCGGGGCGACCACGCCGCCGCGAACCGGTGGTCCCCCGCCGCGAGCCGGTGCTCCGGCCGGGCGAGGCCGAAGCGCACCGGGAAAGCGGTCGAGCGCGTCCGGGAGCCCACGGGGCCCCGCCGGCTCGCCGACCTCCCGAGCGGTGCGGGCGGGCGGACCTCGCGGGGCGCCGGCGGGGGGAGCCTCGCGCCGCGCGGCACCGGACCCGGCGGCAGGACCCCGGGGTGGCGGTGCCCCCCGGCGCGCACGAGGCACGGCCCGCGGCACGCCGGCGCCGGGTCGCGCGGCCTCGCGCGCACCGCGTCCGACCGCGACGCCGGGCGAAGACCGGCGCACGGCCGGGCGCCAGGACCGGGCCGCCGGCGCCAGGGCCGGTGCGGCGCGGCCGTACGGCGGCGGCCGCAGCGCACGACCGACCGGCTCGCGGGCTGGTCCCGCGGGCAGGGGATCCGCCGGGCGCCGGGGGGACGCGCCCACGGGCACCCGCGGTTCGAGCCGAGGCGACGCGGGATCCCCACCACGGGGCCGGCGACCGGCCGCGTCCTCGGGGCGCGAGCAGCCGATGCCGTCGACCTGGGGCGCGGTCGCACGTCGCGGTGCGCGCCAGCTCTCGGCGCCCAGCTCGGTGGGCGCCTACGAGGACCACCGATCGATCGCGGCGCCCCCGCTGCCGCCGACCTGGGTCCGCGACGAGCGACCGGCGTCGACGCCCGCAGCGCCGTCGGTCGCGCCGAGAGGTCGCCCCCGTGCCGAGCTCCCCGGCGACGTCGTCGCGGCCGTCCGCACGGCGGGGTCCTCGCTCACCAATCGCGGCCGCGAGCACCTCGTCACGCTGACCGCCGAGGCGGTGGAGGCGTACAACCGGGGACGGTACGAGGACGCGGCGAGATGGATCCGACCCGTCGCCGAGGCGGCGCCGGCGGTCGCGGCGATCCGCGAGGTCGCCGGCCTCGCCAACTACCGCGCCGGCAAGTGGCGTGCGGCCCTCGTGCACCTCCGAGCGCACGCCGACCTCACCGGCGACGTCACCCACCTGCCCGCGGCGATGGACTGCGAGCGCGCGCTCGGCCATCCCCGCAAGGTGGGCTGGATCTTCGACGAGGTGCGTGCGGCCTCCCCGACGACCGAGGTGCTGAGCGAGGCGAGGATCGTGCTCGCCGCGTCGCTCTCGGACCGCGGCAAGCTCGACGAGGCGATCGCGGTGCTCGTGGCGTCCGGTGCGGACAAGCGGGTCCGCAATCCCGCGGAGCGGCACGTGAGACAGTGGTACGTGCTCGCCGACCTCTACGAGCGCAGCGGGGACGTGCCGAGGGCTCGGGAGCTGTTCACCCGCGTCGCGCTCGCCGACCCGGGCGCCTACGACGTCGACGACCGGCTCGAGGAGCTCGGGGGTCGCGTCGGCACCGCGCGGCGTCGTCCGAGGTAGCCATGACGGGAGAGGCCGCGAGGCCGCTCCGCGCAGCGGTGACCGACCGGTTCGGGCTCGTCCTTTTGTCCTGCCTCGTCACCTACACCTTCCTCATCACCGTCAACTCGCCGAAGTGGATCGCGCTCGCCGGCGCGCTGCCGGTGGCGGTCACCGTGCTGCTCACCATCTGGGCGTCGTCGCCGCCCACGTCCCTCCGCTACACCCCGATCCTCCTGATCCTCGCCGGCGTCGCGCTCGGTTTCGTCAACGTCGCGCGGCACGGCCCCGACCCGGTCGGCGTCTCGCTCCTGCTCACGGGACTCGCGCTCGGCTGCTGCATCGTCGCGATGCTCGCGCGGATGGCGACGCACACGCACGTCTCGGTGCGCACCGTGCTGGCCGTGCTCGCCTCCTACGTCATGTTCGGGCTGTTCTTCGCCTACGTCGACTCGGGCATCGGGCACATCATGGGGACGTTCTTCGCGCAGACCGGACAGCACAGCCAGTCGGACTACGCGTACCTGAGCTACATCACGCTCACGACCGTCGGCTTCGGCGACCTCACGCCGGGCACGGGTGTGGCGAGGTCCGTCATCATCCTCGAGGCGCTCATCGGGCAGATCTTCCTCGTCACGCTCGTCGCGAGGATGGTGTCGCTGATCGGCACGGACCGTTCGCCGTTCCAGCTCCGCGAGGCCAGGGAGGACGCGCAGGCCGACGAGTAGCCTCGTGCCATGGACCTGCACTTCTTGCTGGGCGAGGAGGCGGAGTCGCTGCTCTCGCACGACTGCACCGCGTTCCCGAAGGCGCTCCTCACGCTGCCCGGCCCGGGCTTCCTCGACGACGTCTTCACCGACACGGACCGTTCGCCGTCGGTGCTGCGGAACCTCGGCACCCTGTACGGCCACGGGCGCCTCGGCGGGACCGGGTACCTCTCGATCCTGCCCGTCGACCAGGGGATCGAGCACTCCGCGGCCGCCTCGTTCGCGAGGAACCCCGAGTACTTCGACCCCGCGCGGCTGTGCGACCTGGCGCTCGCGTCGGACTGCAGCGCGATCGCGACGACGCTCGGTGGCCTCGGCATCGTCTCGCGCCGCTACGTCCACCGGATCCCGTTCATCGTGAAGCTCAACCACAACGACTTCCTCCACTTCCCGAACACCTACGACCAGGTCCCCTTCGCCTCGGTGCGCCGCGCGATCGACCTCGGCGCGATCGGCGTGGGCGCGACCATCTACTTCGGCTCCCCGGAGGCCGACCGCCAGCTCCACGAGGTCGGGCAGGCCTTCGAGGAGGCGCACCGCAACGGGCTGTTCACGGTGCTCTGGACCTACCTGCGGAACCCCGCGTTCAAGAAGGACGGCGTCGACTACGCCGTGTCGGCGGACCTCACGGGCCAGGCCAACCACCTCGGCGTGACCATCGAGGCCGACCTGATCAAGCAGAAGCAGGCCGAGACCAACGACGGGTACCGCGTCCTCGACTTCGGCAAGACCGACGACCTGGTCTACGACAAGCTCACGACGCCGCACCCCGTCGACCTCACGCGCTGGCAGGTCGTCAACTGCTACGCGGGCCGGATCGGGCTCATCAACTCCGGCGGAGAGTCCAAGGGCGACTCGGACCTCGCGCAGGCCGTGCGGACCGCCGTCATCAACAAGCGGGCAGGAGGCCAGGGGCTGATCGTCGGCCGCAAGGCCTTCCAGCGGCCGATGGGCGAGGGCGCCGCCCTCGTCCACTCGGTCCAGGACGTCTTCTTGGACGGCTCGGTCACCATCGCGTGACGCGACGGCGCCGAGTGGCCGCCGACCGCGCCGGTAGCATGGACGTCGTCGAGCGAGGCGAGGACCGATGACCGACACCGTGGAGCACCGCAGCGTCGTCGGCGGCGTGGTCCTTCGCTTCGCCGGCGACTCCGGCGACGGCATGCAGCTCGCCGGCGAGCGGTTCACGTCGGTGTCCGCGGCGTTCGGCAACGACCTGGAGACGCTGCCCGACTTCCCCGCGGAGATCCGCGCGCCCGCCGGGACCCTGGCGGGGGTGTCGAGCTTCCAGGTCCAGATCGCCGACCACGCCATCACGACCCCGGGCGACACCCCGAACGTCCTCGTGGCGATGAACCCCGCGGGGCTGCGGACGAACCTCGTCGTGCTCGACCCGGGGGCCACGATCATCGTGAACGCGGACTCCTTCGACGAGCGGTCGCTCGCCAAGGCCGGCTACGACGCCAACCCGCTGACCGACGGCACGCTCGGCAGCTTCACCGTCTACGAGGTCCCGATGACCTCGATCACCCAGGAGGTCTGCAAGGAGGCGGGCGTCAAGCCGCGCGACGCGGAGCGCTCGAAGAACTTCTTCGCGCTCGGGCTCGTCTCGTGGCTCTACACGCGCCCCCTCGAGCGCACCGTCGCCTGGATCGAGCAGCGCTTCGCGTCCCAGCCGCAGGTGCGAGAGGCGAACCTGCGCGCGTTCCGCGCGGGCTACGACTTCGGCGAGACGGCCGAGCTGTTCGACTCTCGCTACGAGATCCAGGCGGCGCCGTTCCCCCCGGGCGAGTACGCGAACGTCTCGGGCAACACGGCGCTGTCCTGGGGGCTCATCACCGCGGCGCAGAAGTGGAGCCTCCCGCTGTTCCTGGGCAGCTACCCGATCACGCCCGCCTCCGACATCCTCCACGAGCTCGCCAAGCGCAAGGAGTTCGGCGTGCGAACGTTCCAGGCCGAGGACGAGATCGCGGCGGTGACCGCCGCGATCGGCGCGGCCTACGGCGGCGCGCTCGGGGTGACGACCACGAGCGGCCCCGGCGTCGACCTCAAGAGCGAGGCGATCGGCCTCGCGATCAGCCTGGAGCTGCCGCTCCTCATCGTCGACGTCCAGCGCGGCGGGCCGTCGACGGGGCTGCCCACCAAGGTCGAGCAGTCCGACCTGTTGCTCGCCATGTACGGCCGGCACGGCGAGCCGCCGCTGCCGATCGTCGCGGCCAAGACGCCGAGCCACTGCTTCGACGCGGTCCTCGAGGCGGTCCGCATCGCCGTCACGTACCGCACGCCCGTGATCCTGCTCTCCGACGCCTACCTCGCCAACGGCTCGGAGCCCTGGCTGATCCCCGACGTCGACGCCATCGCCCACGGCGACCCCGGTTTCGCCGCCGCGCCGAACCACACCGACGCCGACGGCACGGAGAGCTTCTGGCCCTACGTGCGCGACGAGGCGACGCTCGCACGCCCGTGGGCGCCCCCGGGGCTGCCCGGCCTCGAGCACCGCATCGGCGGCCTCGAGAAGTCCGAGGACCAGGGCTCGGTCTCCTACGACGCGGCCAACCACGAGCGGATGACGCGGCTGCGCCACGACCGCATCACGAGGATCCAAGCGACGATCCCGGACGTGGTCGTCGACGACCCGAGCGGCACGGCGGGCACCCTGGTCGTCGGCTGGGGCTCGACCGACGGCGCCATCGACGCCGCCGTGTCGCGGCTGCGCGCGACGGGCCTCGACGTGGCCCGCGTTCAGCTCGTCCACCTCCACCCCTTCGCGGCCAACCTCGCTGCGGTGCTCGCCCGCTACGACCGCGTCTTGGTCCCCGAGCTCAACCTGGGCCAGCTGGCCCGGCTGCTCCGGGCGGAGTTCCTGGTCGACGCCACGCCGATCTCCAAGGTCCAGGGGTTGCCGTTCCGCGCGAGCGAGCTCGAGGCCGCCATCCGCGCCGAGCTCGGGGGTGCCACGTGACCCAGGTCGCCGTCCCCACGACGCGCAAGGACTGGACGAGCGACCAGGAGGTCCGCTGGTGCCCGGGCTGCGGGGACTACTCGATCCTGGCCGCGCTCCAGATGCTCATGCCCGAGCTCGGCGTGCGGCGCGAGTCGACGGTCTTCGTCTCGGGCATCGGGTGCGCCGCGCGGTTCCCCTACTACATGAACACCTACGGGCTCCACTCGATCCACGGCCGCGCGCCCGCGCTCGCGACCGGGCTCGCCGTGACGCGACCGGACCTCGACGTGTGGGTCATCGGCGGGGACGGCGACATGCTCTCGATCGGGGGCAACCACCTGATCCACGTGCTGCGCCGCAACGTGAACCTCACGATCCTCATGTTCAACAACCGGATCTACGGACTGACCAAGGGGCAGTACTCGCCGACGTCCGAGCCGGGCAAGATCACCAAGTCGACGCCGCTCGGGTCCATCGACGCGCCGTTCAACCCGATCTCGGTCGCGCTCGGCGCCGAGGCGACGTTCGTCGCGCGCACCCACGACATGGACCGCGCCCACATGCAAGAGACGTTCCGTCGCGCCCACGAGCACCGTGGGGCGAGCTTCGTCGAGGTCTTCCAGAACTGCAACGTGTTCAACGACGGCACGTTCGAGGAGCTCACGAGTCGCGACCGGCGCTCCGACATGCTCATCTCGCTCGCCCACGGCGAGCCCATCCGCTTCGGCGCGGACCTCGAGCGCGGCGTCATCCAGCGCTCCGACGGCCGTGTCGAGATCGTCGACGTGGCCGACGTCGGCGAGGGCGCCCTCTTGGTCCACGACGAGGCGCGCGAGGACCCCGGCGTCGCGTTCGCGCTCTCGCGGCTCGGCGACTCCGCCCACACCCCGACGCCGATCGGGGTCTTCCGCGCCGTCGAGCGGGTCGAGCTCGGCTCGGCGATGTCCGGCCAGATCGTGGATGCCCAGGAGGCCAAGGGCCGCGGCGACCTGGCGTCGCTCTACCGCTCCAACGGCACCTGGACGATTGGCTGACGCCGCACCGCCGGTCGCGGCGGACGCCGCGGACCTCAACCGCATCCTCACGTGGCCGAATGCGATCACGGTCGTCCGGCTCGCGCTGATCCCGGTCTACGTCTGGCTCCTGTTCTCGACACCCCACCAGGTGGCCGCAGGACTGCTCCTCGGCGCGCTCGGGATCACCGACTGGATCGACGGGTACCTCGCGCGCCGGCTGCACCAGGTGACGACGCTCGGCAAGATCCTCGACCCCATCGCGGACCGCGCCCTCGTCTTCACCGCGGTCATCACCGTCGCGATCTACGGGGCAGTCCCGTGGTGGTTCGCGATCGCGACGCTCGCACGGGAGGTCGTCGTCAGCGTCGCGGTGCTCCTGCTCGCCTCGCTCGGCGCGGCGAGGATCGACGTGATCTGGCTCGGCAAGGCCGGCACGTTCGGGCTCATGACGGCGTACCCGTGGCTCCTCATGGCCCACGGCCCGGCGACGTGGCAGTCGGTGCTCTACGACATCGCGTGGCCGGTGGGGTGGATCGGGCTCCTCCTCGCGTGGACCGCGACGATCGCCTACGTGCAACCGGCACGCAGGGCGCTCGCGAACGGGCGCGCCGGGCGGGCCCTCGGTTAGGGTCGCGCCGTGCAGATCCCGGGCGACCTTCGCTTCAGCAAGGACCACGAGTGGGTGCGCATCGAGGGCACCACCGCGACGCTCGGGATCACCGACTTCGCCCAGGACGCCCTCGGTGACGTCGTCTTCGTCTCGCTGCCCGAGGTCGGCGCGCACGTCGACGCGGGGGGCGCCGTCGGCGAGGTGGAGTCGACGAAGTCCGTGTCCGAGGTCTACGCACCGGTGTCGGGGACCGTGCGCAGCGTGAACGAGTCGCTGCGCGACGCCCCGGAGGTGCTCAACGCAGATCCCTACGGGGAGGGTTGGATCTGCAAGCTCGAGATCGCCGACGCCTCGCAGCTCGAGGACCTCCTCGACGCCGCGTCGTACGCCCAGCTGACGGATGCCTAGGCCGGGCGTCGCAGTGTCGTTCATTGGATCCTGAGGTGCGTTGCAGCCGCTGCGGGACGCAGCTCACCGACGCGCCGAACTTCTGCCCGGAGTGCGGCGCGCCCGTGCACCGCGACGACTCGCACGAGACGATGGCGACGCCGACGATCTACGCACCGCTCCCCGAGGCCCCCGCGACCGGCACCGTGCACGCCACGCCCGGCCACGCCGACGCACTCGTCGTGGTGCGCGGCGCCGCCGCCGGCGAGACGCTCGAGCTGAGCGCAGAGGTGACCACGGTCGGGCGCCAGAAGGGCAACGACCTCGTGCTCGACGACGTCACGGTCTCGCGGCACCACGCGCTGTTCACGGTGACGGCGTCGGGCCGCGTCACGGTGCGTGACCTCAACTCGCTCAACGGCACCTACGTGAACGGGTCGCGCGTCGAAGAGGTGACGCTGCGCACGTTCGACGAGGTGCAGATCGGCAAGTTCAAGCTCACCTTCGTCGCGGCGGCGGACCGATGAGCGCGAGGTCGACGCGTACGTACCTGTCGATCGGCGAGGTGCTGAGCCTGCTGCGCGTCGACTTCCCCGACGTCACGATCTCGAAGATCCGCTTCTTGGAGGGACAGGGCCTCGTCAGCCCCGAGCGCACGTCGTCGGGCTACCGCAAGTTCCACGACCCCGACGTCGAGCAGCTGCGCTTCGTGCTGCGGCACCAGCGCGAGCACTTCCTCCCGCTCAAGGTGATCCGCGAGCGCATGGAGGAGGCGGGACTTGCGCCGGCCGCTCCGACGAAGCCGCCGGGCGCGCGGCGTCGCTCGGTCTCCGAGCTCGTGGCCGCGCTCCAGGAGTCGCCGCCCGCCAAGGCCGCCGCACCCGGCGCCCGACCGGCGGCGGCATCGCCCGCGCGACCGGAGGCGCCCGCGCCCGATCCCGTCGAGGACCCGGCTCCCGGGCGCCCGGCGGCGCCGGTCGTGACCGCCGAGGAGGTCGCGGCCGCCGCGGGCCTCGAGGTCGCCGCCATCGAGGCGCTCGTCGAGCACGGGCTCGTGGTCACGGTGCGCCAGGGTGGGGTGGACGGCTTCGACGAGGACGGCGTCGCGGTCGCCAAGGCCGCCGCCGGGTTCCTGGCGCTGGGCATCGAGCCGCGCCACCTCAAGGTGCTCCAGCACGGGGTGCTGCGCGAGATGGACATCATCGAGACGCGGGTGCGGCCGCTCCTGCAGCAGCGCACGCCCGAGGCCCGGGTGCGCGCGCGCGAGGAGGCGACGCAGTTCGCGCGGCTCGGCCAGTCCCTGCGTGCCGCGATGCTGCGGCGCGAGCTCCGACGCACCATCGGTTAGCCAACATCGGCGGGGGCCGGGTCTAGTCTTTGGGTCATGGTGGAGGTGGCGCTCCGTGCAGTGAGAGTGGACCTGCAGTCGCGCACGCCGGTGCTCGTGCTGCAGGAGACCGGCGCGCTGCGTCGCTCCATCCCGATCTTCATCGGTGAGGCCGAGGCCGTCGCCATCGAGTGCGCCGTGCGACACGTGCCCGCACCGCGACCGCTCACCCACGACCTGTTGAAGGACGTCATCACCGAGCTCGGCGCGACGGTGGCGCGCGTCGTCATCACCGAGCTGCGTGACGCCACGTACTACGCCGAGGTCCACCTGGACGTGGCGCGCGGCACGTCGATCGTGTCCGCGCGACCGAGCGACGCGGTGGCGCTCGCGCTGCGCACCGAGAGCCCGCTCTTCGTGGACGACGCGCTCATGGACGAGGAGGGTCGCCTGATCGAGCTCGCCGACGAGGACGACGACGACGTCGAGGTCGACGGCGACGTGGACGAGCTCGCCGAGCAGTTCCGCGACTTCCTCGACACGGTGCACCCCGAGGACTTCCAGCCGTAGTCCTGCGCCCGCAGCGCCCGGCGTGCCGGCCGGGCGACCGCACCGAGGTCCGCGCCGCGCTCGGACCTCGCGCCTACCATCGGCGAGGACGAAAGGAGCGCCGTGCCGACCGCTCGACGCCGGAGGGTCTCGATGCTCGGCGCAGCCGTCACGGCGGTGGTCGCGCTCCTCGTGGGGTTCGGCGCCGGGTACGCCGTGCGGCGGGCGACGACCACGACGACCACGACGACCACGACGACGCTGCCCCCGACCACGAGCTCGACGTCGAGCTCGACGACGACGACGCTCCGGCCGCTCTCCTTCTGCACGGGCGCGGTCCTCACGGGTCGCCTCGTGAGCTCGTCGGGCGCCGCCGGGACGATCACGGCCGTGCTCCAGGTCGCCAACGCCGCCGCGGTGCCGTGCGCGCTGCGCGGGTACCCCGGCCTGCAGCTCCTGAGCGCGAGCTCGACGCCGCTGCCCACCTCGACGATCCGCGGGCAGACCCAGTTCGCCACGGCGGCCGCCGACGCGCCGCCGAGCCTGCAGCGGCTGACGCCGCGCGGCACGGCGACGTTCCAGCTCCAGTACTCCGACGTGCCGACGGGCACCGAGACGACGTGCCCGACGGCCACGTCGATCAACGTCTACGTGCCGGCCTCCGCCGTGCCGGTCCACGTCGTCGAGCAGCTCAGCCCCTGCAACAACGGGACCGTGAACGTCTCGCCGTTCTACGGCGCCACGTGACGAGCTGACCCCACCGGTCCTACCGGCTCGGGTCGACCAGGATCCGCCCGCGCACGGCGGCGCGCTCGAGGGCGGCCAACCCCTCGCCGACACCGTCGAGGCCCACCTCGCGCGCGACGAGCGCCTCGACGGTGGTGGCGGGGAGCGCGCAGGCGAGGGTGTCCCAGACCACCTCGCGGACCCTCGCGGGCGCCTCCACCGAGTCGATCCCGAGCAGCGCGACGTTGCGGGTGATGAACGGGTACACGGTCGTGTGGATCTGCGGGCCGCCGACGAGGCCGGTCGCCGCGACGGCGCCGCCCCAGCGCAGGACCCGCAGGATGCCGGCCAGGGTCTCGCCGCCGACGCAGTCGACGGCCCCGGCGAAGCGCGCCGCGCCGAGCACGCGCTCGGGGCGGTCCTCGAGCGCGTCGCGCGCGACGACGTCGGTCGCACCCAGCGCGGCGAGGTAGCCGTGCTCGGTCGGCTTCCCCGTCATCGCCGTCACCTCGAAGCCGCGCGCCGAGAGCAGGGCGACGGCGACGGACCCCACCCCGCCCGTCGCCCCGGTGACGAGCACCGGGCCCGCGTCGTTCGCGAGGCCCGTCGCTTCGAGGGCGAGGATCGACGCCATCGCGGTGTAGCCGGCCGTCCCGAGCACCATGGCGTCCCTCGCGCCGAGGCCGCGGGGGAGCGGCGTCAGCCACGCCGGGTCGCAGCGCAGCTTGGGCGCGAACCCGCCGTGGTGCGAGGTGCCGAACCCGTGGCCGTGCGCGATGACGGCGTCGCCGACGCGCCACGGGGTGCCCTGCGAGGCCGCGACGACGCCGACGGCGTCCACGCCGCCGATCAGCACGTCGCGCCGAGCGACGCGGCTCTTCGGCTGGGCGACCATCGCGTCTTTGAAGTTGAGGCATGACCACGCGACGTCGACCCGTACGTCCCCCTCGTCGAGGAAGGCGTCGGCGTCGACGTCGCGGACGCCCGCGGTGACCTCGTCGCCGTGGTGCTCGACGACGAACGCCCTCACGTCGCGCGCGCCGCGGCGTCGGCGACGAGGGCCGCGGCGGCCGCGCCGTCGAGGGCCGCGAGCGCACCCCCGGTGTAGCGCTCGTCGTCGGTGACCTCGAGGCTGCGCGGCGGAGCGTCGAAGGGCGGCTCGCCTTCGACGAGCACGAGCCCCGCGAGGGTGCCGAGGAACTCGTCGGCGCACCCGCCACTCGGCAGCGACCAGCGCCGCTTGGCGAGCGCGGACCCTCCGAGCTGTACGAGCGCCGCGAACTCGGCCTCGTCCAGGTACATCGTCGTGTGCCACACCGCGGTCGGGTGGTCGGCGTGGGCGCGGACCTTCTGGCCGAGCTTGCGCACCGTGCCGTGCCCGTCGGTGACGCGGCGCACGCGCAGTCGGGTGCCCGTCACGTAGCGATCCTCGATGAGCCGCGGCGAGGCGGCGCCGTCGGGGAGCGCCGCGACGAGGAACCGCCGCTCGTCCTCGAGCCTCGCGTAGCGGGAGACGTCCACCGCGCCATTGTGCCCGCCGTAGTCTGCGACCGTGGCCCCCGCGGCAGCCGAGCGGTCGGCGGCGCCCTCCGCGCTCGACGTCGCGTCCGCCGCGGTCCGCGTCGGCGAGCCCGCCTTCGTCGACGGCCGCCTGCACTGGATCTCGACCCCGCCCGACGGCTCTGGGGGCGCCGTGCTCTGCTCGGGTTCGCCGGGTGCCGCACCGCGACGCGAGTCGCCGGTGGA
>DASZHS010000035.1:0-3391 GCA_035937595.1 Acidimicrobiales bacterium | reverse complement strand
GACCGGGGTGTGGTCGAAGAACAACGGCACCGCGCCGACCTCGTGCATGCCCTTGAAGACGGACACTCCCCGGAACGTGAAGAGGAACATCACCATGTGGTCGCCCGGCCGCACGCCGACCTCCCAGAACTCGCGCGCGAGGGGCGAACCCCTGCTCTCGCCCTGCGGCGTCGGCGTCGGATCGCCGGTCGTGCCCGAAGTCGAGTAGATCGCGATCAGGTCGCGTTCCGGTACGCAGAGCAGCCCGCCGTACGGGTCGCGGTGACGATCCCGGAAACGCCGGATGGCGTCCTTGTCGAGGAACGGGACGCGTTCGGTGAAGTCGGCCATCGACCGGATGTCGCGCGGGTGCACGCCCGCGTCGTCCCAGGTCTCGCGCACGAGGGCCGAGTGCTCGTAGGCGTAGGGCAGCTGGCTGAGGAGCTTCTCGAGCTGGAGCTCCTCGAGGTCCGCGCGCGGCATCGTCTCCAGCTCCGGCTGGAAGTAGCGCTGGCCCGTCACGATGTCATCGGCATCCGCGTGTCCCACTGATCGGTGGCCGTGCCCTGTCCGGCGCGGCGCGGCGCCAGTCTGGCACGACGTTGACGGGCTTCGCGCCCTGTGAGAGTGTCCCGGCGTGGCGCAGGCACTCGACGGCATCCGCATCCTCGATCTCTCCTGGGGCATCGCGGGGCCGCTCGGCGTGCTGCTCCTCGCCGAACAGGGCGCCGACGTGATCAAGGTCGAACCTCCCGGGGGCGACCCGTTCCGCGCCTACGAGGGCTATCGGTGCTGGAATCGGAGCCGCCGGTCCGTCGTCCTCGACCTGAAGACGGCAGCGGACGCCGACCGGTTCCTCGCCCTCGCCGCCACCTCCGACGTCGTGGTCGAAACCTTCCGCCCGGGGGTGCTTGACCGGCTCGGCGTCGGCTGGGACGCGCTCCGAGCGGTCAACCCTCGAATCATCCTCGCGTCGTCGCCGCCGTATCCCGACGGCCACCGGTTCGCGACCCGACCGGGCTACGACGCGCTCGTCCAGGCGAGCAGCGGCGAGATGACCGATCAGCCCGGATGGCGGATGGGTCCGATCTTCCTGCACTTCCCGGCGCCGAGCATGGGCACCGCGTTCCTCATCCCGACGGTCGTGCTGGCCGCGCTGGCGGCGCGCGAGCGCACCGGTCACGGCCAACACGCCTCGACCTCGCTGTACCAGGGCGTGCTGTTGTACACCACCCAGCTGTGGCAGGAGGCGTCCCGCGCTCCGGCCGGCTACCACGACACGATGGCGCGCACGTATCCGCCGGGCGTGCACCAGACGATGCTCTTCGAGTGCGCCGGTGGCGCGTGGCTGCACTATTCGGTGCTGTCCGGTCTGACGCCGGTGCAATCGATGGACGAGGTGCTCGGCCTCGACGCCGGCGCGGGCGACGCCGAGCGCCGGGCGCGGATGCGGACCCGCGACCGCGACCAGCTCGTCGACGAGCTGCGACGCAACGGCCACGCCGTCGACCCGGTGACGCCGGCGGCCGACGTGTTCCACCATCCGCAGACCATCGCCAACGAGACGCGCGCGTCGGTCGTCGACCCCCAACTGGGTCACACGACGCAGATGGGCGTGCCCATCCACCTCCTCGGGACTCCCGGCGCGATCGTCGGACCCCAGCCGCAGGTCGGCGCCCACACCGACGAGATCCTGTCGGCCCTCCCGCCGGTCACGGTTGCCGCCCGACCCACCGACGAGCCCGTCGCGGTGCCGGGCGGCCCGCTCCGGGGGATCCGGCTCCTCGATTTCGGACAGTACCTCGCCGGGCCGTTCGGTCCGATGGTGATCGGCGACCTCGGAGCGGACGTCATCAAGATCGAGCCCGTCGCCGGGGACAACATGCGCCACGCCGGCACGCCGTTCGTCGGCTGTCAGCGGGGCAAGCGATCGGTGGCGATCGACCTCAAGCACCAGCTCGGGCTCGATCTCGCCCGCCGCCTCATCCCGACGGCCGACATCGTCCACCACAACATGACGCGGGGCGTCGCAACGAGGCTCGGCATCGACTACGCGGCGTGCCGTGCGCTGCGCGACGACATCATCTACTGCAACACCTACGCCTACGGGCTCCCCGACCCGCTCGGCCACTCGGGCGGTCTCGACCCGCTGTATCAGGCGTCCGCCGGACTCGAATACGAGGCGGGCGCCATGCACGAGGGCAATCCGCCGCTGTATCTCCGGTTCGGGATGTGCGACGCGTCGAACGCCATGCTGTCGGTCGTCGGCGTCCTTCTCGCCCTCGTGCACCGCGACCGCACCGGTCGCGGGCAGGAGCTGTGGACGTCGCTGCACGATGGCGGCATCTTCTTCTCGTCCGACGTGTGGCTCGGACCGGACGGCAAGGCCTGGGACCGGCCCCACCTCGACCGCGGCCAGCACGGCATCGGTCCGGGATACCGCATCTACCGCACCCAGGACGAGAGCTGGATCTGCGTGGCCGCGGTGACCGACGCGCAGTGGCAGGCGATGTGCTCGGTCGCAGGAGTGGGAGCGCTCCGCCGCGACGGCGACCGTGGCACGGTCGAGGCAGGTTTGGAGACGCGCTTCGTCACCCGCACCGCGCTGGCCTGGCACCGCGTGCTCGACGCGGCCGGCGTGCCCAACGAGATCCCCCTCGAGAGCCTCGACGGCGCGGCGTTCCTCCACGACGGCGACAACGAGCGGCTGGGACTGGTCGTGGAGTACGACCACCCGCTGCTCGGCCGGCTCCGCCAGTTCGGGCGACTCTTCGACTTTCCCGCCACGCCCTTCACGCCGTCGACGCCCCCACCGCTCGTCGGCCAGCACACGCGCGAGGTGCTGCGCGAGTTCGGGTTGCGCGACGGCGACGTCGACGGGCTTCTCGCGGCGGGCGTCGTCGCCGAGCCCGGGGTCGACTTCCGCTGGAACAACTGAGTCGACGGCGCGATTTTCGCGCCGCGTGGCTCTCCAGTCGCGCCCTCCGGCGCGACAGCGCGACGGAGCGACCAGGCGGCGCGAATTTCGCGCCAGCTGAGCCGCTCAGTCGGCGTGCAGCGCCGAGCGGACGTCGAGAGGGGGCGTCGGCATCCCCGACTCGACGACGACCTCGTGCAGTTCGCCGGACCACACCGCGGGCGGCGTGTACTCGTCGGCGACGGGGAATCCCCGGTCGTAGCCGAGGCACAGCCCCGTTCCCCCGTGCTGGAGCGCGAACGGCAACGGCCCCTCGTACTGCAGCTCTCCGACGACCTCCTCGTCGCACAGCAGGATGAAGCGGGGCCCGCCGCCGAGCGCGGCGAGCCGGTGGCGACCGACGGGGACGGTCGTGCGCGACTCGACGCGCAGGAGCTCGCCGCCGCGGGAGAACGCGAACACGAGGCGCCCGTCGACGGCGTACAGCGCCCAGCC
>DASZHS010000034.1:0-2214 GCA_035937595.1 Acidimicrobiales bacterium | reverse complement strand
TCGTCAAGCGCGCCCGCTCCGGCGAGGAGCTCCGGCCCTCGGGCAGGGTCGCGGCCACGGCATGAGCGACGAGCAGGCCGAGGAGGTCTATGCGCGGGCGCGGCTGGGCGAGAGCGTCACGCTCGGCTCGCGCCCTGCCGTCCTGGTCGTCGACTTCAGCTGCGGCTTCACCGATCCGGCCTGTGCGCTCGGCTCCGAGCTGACCGCGGAGGTCGAGGCAACGAAGCGGCTGCTGGACGTCGCGCGCGCGAAGGGCCTGCCCGTCATCTTCACGTCGATCGGCTTCGAGCCGAGCCTCAAGGACGGCGGCCTGTGGCTCCAGAAGGCGCCCGCGCTCGGCGACCTGCAGTTGGGCGGCCAGTGGGTCGAGATCGACCCGCGGCTCGAGCGGCGCGACGACGAGACCGTCGTGCTGAAGAAAGGCGCGTCAGCCTTCTTCGGCACGAACCTCGCCTCGATCCTGGTCTCGCAGCAGGTGGACTCGGTGCTCCTGTGCGGCGCGACGACGAGCGGCTGCATCCGGGCGACGGCCGTCGACCTGCTCCAGTACGGCTGGCCGACGCTCGTGCCTCGCGAGTGCGTCGGCGACCGGGCGCGCGCCCCACACGAGGCGAACCTGTTCGACATCCAGGCCAAGTACGCGGACGTCGTGGCCCTCGAGGATGCCCTCCGGTACCTGGAGACCGTCCCGGACCGTCTCGGCGTCGCGTGACGCACCGGGTAGCCCTCCTCGCGGGTGACGGAGTAGGCCCGGAGGTGACCGCCGAGGCCCGCAAGGCGGTCGACGCCCTCGGCGTCACGGTCGAGTGGACCGAGTTGCCGTGGGGCTCGGCCTACTGGCACGAGCACGGCCGGATGATGCCGGAGGACGCACTCGAGGTGGTGCGGGCGCACGACGCGATCCTGATGGGCGCCGTCGGCGACCCCTCCGTTCCCGACCCCGTCTCGCTCTGGGGGCTGATCCTCGACCTGCGCCAGCGGCTCGACCTCTGGGCCAACGTCCGGCCCGCCCGCCTGCTCGAGGGCATTCCCTGCCCGCTCGCCGGACGCGGGCCCGCCGACGTCGACATGCTCTTCGTCCGCGAGAACACCGAGGGCGAATACTCGGGTATCGGCGGTCGTGCCCACCGGACGCTCCCGAGCGAGGTGGCGATCGAGTCGAGCGTCTTCACGCGCATGGGCGTCGAGCGCGTGCTGCGCTACGCTTTCCAGCAGGCCGAGTCGCGGAGTGGTCTGCTGACGAGCGCGACGAAGTCAAACGCGTCGCGTTTCGGCTACGTGCTCTGGGACGAGATCGCCGAGGAGGTCGCCGCGGAGCATCCTGGCATCCGCTACGAGCGGGTGCTCGTGGACGCGCTCTGCGCCCGGATGGTCCGCGCGCCCGACAGCCTCGATGTGGTCGTCGCCTCGAACCTCTTCGCGGACATCCTCACCGACCTCGCCGCCGCGCTCCAGGGCGGCATGGGGATGGCGGCGAGCGCCAACCTCGCCCCCGGCACCGACGGCCCGGGCCTGTTCGAGCCGGTGCACGGCTCTGCCCCCGACATCGCCGGTCAGGGCATCGCGAATCCCGCCGGGGCGATCTGGAGCGCGGCGCTGCTGCTCGAGCACCTCGGTGAGAGCGCGGCCTCCGCTGCGCTGATGGCGGCGCTCGAGGACGTCTGCCGCGAGGGACCGAAGACACGCGACGTCGGCGGGACGGCGACGACGCGTGAGGTCGGCGATGCGATCGCCGCGCGGGCTGCGGTGCGCGACGTCTGACGACGTCGCTCAGCGCACCGCCCCGATCAGCGCGCCGCCCGCAACGATCAGCACGCTCGCGACGACGAGGCGCGACCCGATCGCCTCCGTCTTTCTGATCGCGACGGCCGCGAAGGCGACGGCCCACAACGACTGGGTCGCGTTGAGCGGGGCAACGACGCTGACGCGACCGTGCGAGAACGCCTCGAGCAGGCAGACATAGCCGCCGGCCAGTGCGACGCCCGCAGGCGCGAACGGGACAGCGGCAGCACGCAGCCCCACGGCCAGGCCGCGGCGCCTGACGAGCAGGACGTAGAGCGCGAGCAGCGCCGCCGCGCCGAGCAGTGACGTCGCCGCCGCAGCGAGGGGCGGCGGCTGCTGGCTTCGCGCCACGAAGCGAACGAGGTTGTCGCGCACCGCAAAGAGTGCGGCGCACGTGAGGGCGAGCACCGCGCCGAGCGACTCGAAGTCGTG